>NZ_JBQFQS010000001.1:0-850120 GCF_056537005.1 Ruegeria sp. CH6
CAGAAAATCTCCGTACAGCCCGTTCAGACTACAATTGATCCACTGGATCAATTGCTTGACGGCTTCACATCGTCAGGCTCATAACCTGAAGCGCACAGGTTCAAATCATACTCCCGAAACCAAACTTTAAAGCCGGATATCAAACACTTAACCTCGCACAACGCGAGGTTTTTTGCGTTCACACCATCGCCGCTGCAAGCACTGTGGAAGGAATAAAGGAACGTATTCACCTTCTATAGTGAACGGTAAACGTTACCTGTAACCCCTGATTGAGATCTTTCAGTAAGCGTTGCATCTGACCGCAAGGTGACATTCTAAATGTTTCGAAAACAGAGTCTTGTAGTGGCGCTAGACGCCCAAATTTTTGGACATCGCCGCTTATCTAGTGGAAGAGGATGACTGGCTGCTTTTGCGGTCAAAACAGTGGCCTAATATTAGAGGCAAAGACTATCGTTGTAGAGACAGCAGCTGGGGCTGCGTATCAGCCCATGTAACATCCATCACTGGTCAGGCTGTTCTGTCTCAGCCAGCTTGGCTGCCACCTTCTAAAAGCTGGGGAACTCTATACCAAATGAAATGAGGTTATGTGGGGTATCGGGCTATCGACTGGAGCTAGACGATCGCTTAAACGAAGCGGCAGAGGCCTCAGTTACCCGTTTCGGGGCGCTAAACTGCCTTCCTTCAGGCAAACCGAAACAGTCAACCCACCTTCTTTCCCTTCAGACAGCTCCAAAATCGCTCCGTGATGATCGGCAATCGCTTTCACGAACGCCAATCCCAGGCCATTTCCTTGCCTCGAACGAGATCCATCCAATGTGAACAATGGCTGTAGAACATTCACCCGATCTCTCGCAGGGATACCCGGTCCTGTGTCTGCAATAGTCAACCTGTTGCCTTCGGTCTGGATTGAAACCAGAGCGCCATCGCCTGCGTATCTTATTGAATTCTCGATAAGGTTTGACCCGAGTTGCAGCAACAACTGGCGGTCGCCGGTCACGGTTCTGCAATTTCCAAGGTTCAGCGTGAGGGATTGCCCCGCTTCTTCCACACTGTCCGTGTAGAGATCATATAGCTGCTGCGCTATCGCATTGAGGTCTATCGGCGACATATGTGATTGGTCGGTACCTGCCGACAATCGCGATATGCGCAGGATGGCATCGAACGTACGCATGACTTTATCAGCCTTTGCAATCGCTTTTTCCTGCTCCGGGCCGTTCTCAATGTTGTCCAGTGCGAGGTGCAGTTCACTTAGAGGCGTCCGAAGCTCATGTGCCACATTGCGGGAAAAATCTCTCATCTGTTGGACAGAAGTTTCCAACCGGGTCGCGGCGGTATCAAAGCCGTGCATCAGGTCGTCCATGTCATCTCGTGATGACTGAGGTTGGATCCGATGGCCTAGATTGCCAATTGCTATTTGCTCGAATGCGCTTTGGACTTTGTTGATACGTCGCTGCTGAACAAGCCCGAGAAACACCCCAACAACCAGCGTCGCCATCACAGTCGCAATGGTGATCGGCCACATAATCTTGGGCAACAGATCCAATGCATCCTCAATTTCATGAATGGGTGTGAACACCGCCAATCGATCCGGGCCTATGTCCGTGACCAGAACTCTCCACAGATCCGGATCATCTTCCCACTCATGATAGGCATCGTGATCTTCGAAGTTGTCAGAATCCACGGGTGCGAAGCGACGATCGTGAAACAGTTCGGCCCGGGTTAGATTTTGAAATCCCAGTGTCTCAAAGACGACGCTTCTGACGGGGCCAAAATTCTCACCCAGGGCAGACAGATACCCAAAGGATACTCCGGAATGAGCAGTAATCAGATTGTTGAATATTGAATCGCCCGGTCCGGATGCCGTTGCCGCACTCTCGAACCTCTGCGCATTCAAAGCCAGATCATCATCAATCGCATCAAAGACCTGGCGCGTAAGCTCGAACCGCAAAATGCTGCCTGCAATCAGGATGATCGCAAGGAACACCGCCGCAAGAAGCAGGGTGTTTCGCAGCGCACTCATGCGCAGGAGCTTTCTAAGTACCGAATACATAGCCTGCCCCGCGAACCGTTCTGAGCAATGCCGTATTGAAGGGCTTGTCTATCTTGTTGCGCAGTCGACTTACGTTTGTGTTCACAACATTTGTTTCGGGATCAAAGTTGATATCCCAAACTTTCTCCAAAAGCATGGAGCGCGTTAAAACCCGGCCTCTGTTACGCATAAAGACCTCGAGCAACCGGATTTCCTTGGCATGAAGCTCGATGATCTGATCACCCCGGCGGCAGGTCCGCGCGAGCAGGTCCAGTTCAAGGTCTTCGTATTTCAGCGTGGTTTCTTCGTTCGCCTGTATGGCTTGGGACCGGCGGCAAATCGCGACTATCCGTGCTGTTAACTCGCTGATTGCGAATGGTTTTGCAAGATAGTCATCTGCACCAGCTTCTAGCCCTTCAACGCGATCGGTTACCTCGTTCAATGCCGTAAGCATCAGAACAGGTGTTGTGTTCTTGGCAGCACGCAATGCTTTGAGAACCGATAATCCGTCAAGTTCTGGAACCATCCGGTCAAGGATAAGCACGTCATAACTACGAGTTGTCGCTGCGAAAAGGGCATCAGGCCCGTTTTCGAAGCAATCCACGGAATGCCCGGCCTCTTCGAGGCCTTTCTCAACCCGCTGGGTAATTTCCAAATTGTCTTCGAGTAGTAGCAGTTTCACCCTGATCGCACCCAAAACTAAGTTCAGGAGGCAATGTATATCACCTCCTGAAAAGTTTAGAACTTAATGATCATCATCGTGGTCATCATGTTCGAAGTCATGATCATCACCATCATCATCGTCGTCATGATCCAGTTCCTCCAGCATCGCGTGCAGTGCTTCGGGGGAGGCTGCTGAGATCGTATTGTTGGCGAGCACTTCGCCGGACACGCCGTCGATCTGAAGCATCGTGTGAGTTGTGTTGCTCTCGAGTTCGGCAACATAGACAGGGCTGTTGCCGTAGTGATCCACTTCAAGCGCCACCAGATTACCTTCTGCAGCACCGGTTGCGATTTCCATTGCCTTGGCAAACGGGACGGAGGGCGAGATCACTTTTTCTGTCCCGGCTGGTTCGGCCGAAACGAACGTGGATAGCGCCAGAAGAGACAGGCCAGATGCAGCGGCAATCGTCATTTTCTTTAGGATAGAGGAGTTCATGGTGTTTCCTTTTTGTCAGCGAGGTTCTCGGCTCGCATGACAGAAAATAGGCACCCGAAGTTTCATGCAGATTCGTTCCGGAATACGTCTGTGTTATCTTTTGGTTGTTTGCGGCAGCTCTCCGCTCGGAGCTTTTCTGCGTGGCAGGGTTCCTGATACCTGTATCTGCAGACTCGCGTTAGGCCTCCGGCAAACTCAGGCTACGATGAACAGTTCAGCCAGATGTTCCGATGGTCAAAGTGTCCCAATCCAGTCCGAACTTCTGCAGGTACTTTCGTAATCGATCCGCATCATTCTGAGTTTTGCGCTTTTGTCGTGACACCGCAAACAGCATCCGGCCTGCGGCACTGATGCTGGGCGCGTTCTGACAGGTGTGTATGACCTTGGCCAATTGCACCATGTCAAAGGGGTCGATATCGCTGGCGGCTTCGCCAAGTACCTTCCGCACCAACGAGAAATCGGTGTCTGTAGCAGCTGCAGACCAGCCGGTTTGCAGGTTCAAGATCTCATCCTCGACCATAGCCCGGGTGATCCGTCCGCGGGGTGCAAGGGTGCACAGGCGTTTAACCGATCCGCTAAAGTCCCTAAAATTGCCGGGCCACAAAGTGGCGGGGTTATTTGCGAATTTCAGATAGGCATCATGCGCATCGGCGTTAAAGCCGACCCGCGTGCCCAGGGCGCGTTCTGATCGGGCGAGTTCGAACATCAGATTGGCTTCGATATCTTCGCGGCGCTCGCGCAGGGCAGGGAGCCTGAAGTGCCACATGTTCAGCCGCGCCAGCAGGTCCTGACGAAACTGTCCGGCAGCGGCCAGCATATGCAAATCGCGATTGGCGCCAGCAATGATCTGGAACCGGCTGGTGATTTCGTGGTCCGAACCCAGGGGGTAGAAGCGCCCGGTTTCAATGGCATGCAGCAGGACGGATTGTTCGTTCCAGCCCAACTCGTCGATCTCATCCAGAAAAAGCACACCGCCATCCGCCTCTCGCAGCAATCCGCCGCGTTCGGATCCGGCCTGCCCCAGATAACTGCGCCGCTGCCCGAACAGCGTCGCCTGCGCATCGGGCCCATTCAGTGTGGCACAATTCACGTGAACCAGCCGCCCCTTGATACGGCGCCGATCAAGCTTGAGGTTGTAAATCCGTTCAGCGAGTTCCGTTTTTCCGGTACCGGTTTCGCCCAGCAACAGGATCGGCTCGTCCGAGTTGCTGGCGACCACTTCGATCCGATCGATAAGGGCATTGTACTGCCTGTTGCGCGTCTCGATTCCACCTTTCAACTGGTCACTGTATTCGCGTGATAGCTGATCGAACCGCTGCTGCAGCGCGTTGTAACGGCTGAGATCCAGATCAATGATATCGAATTTGGGTGTGTCATCGTCCGGTCCGGGCGGACCGGTCTGGATCAGTCGTGCAGGGATGTGGCGGCTTTCCGTCAACAAAAACCAGCAGATCTGTGCCACGTGGGTGCCGGTGGTCAGGTGGACGTGATATTGCTCACGATCTTCGTCAAACCCATAGCTTCGGGCAAAGTCGAACAGTTTGCCATAGACCTCCTGAAAGTCCCATGGATCAGCCAGGTCCATTTGCTGCAGCAGAACTTCGGTTTCAGGAGACAGCTCTGCGATCTCTTGTTTGACCTGATGAGCGAGGCGATTGAATTTCCGGTCATACAGAAGTTCAAGTCGGTCGACGTCAAAATGATCATGCGAGACGAGGCTGGGCGTCGGCTTCCAGCGGCGTTTCTTGCCCATATCCAGTTGGGTGCCGAGGAATCCGATGATGACGTTCTTCATTGCTATCATTTTCTATAAGAAGCGATAATTCTGGATATTAAAACAACAACCCATAAAGCTCAAATTTGTAATTAATCCTTTAAAAACAAGGCTTTGTGTCTGTATTGGGTTTTTCTCCGCACAATGCCCGCGCCATGGCAAAACCTCCTCATACAAAATGAGGACAAGAAAATGGCGAACAAATCCGTGTTTGCATCGATCAAGGGCCGGTTGCTGCCAAAGGCAACTGCAAAGAACGCGCATGGCGCACCGGCATATGCTTATTCCGATGCCCATGCTCTGGCACAGGTCGCCGTGACCGGCACTTTCGGGGGCATGTTCTATCAAACGCCGCAGGAAGAGCTGGAATACGTTCTGGATGTGGCCGAGGCCGTTGAGCCGAGGTTTCTTGCGCAGACGGCGATCTATGCCCGCCAGTCGGGCTACATGAAGGATATGCCAGCGGTTCTGCTGGCCATTCTGGCCCGGCGTGACCCGGTGCTGTTCCGTTCGGCGTTTGGCCGGGTAGTGGACAACGGCAAGATGCTGCGCACTTTTGTGCAGGTGATCCGGTCGGGTCAGACGGGGCGTAAGTCTCTGGGGTCAGCACCGAAAGCCATGGTGCAGAACTGGCTGAACGCCGCGCCTGACCGGGCGTTGCTGAACGCCAATATCGGGAATGACCCGTCACTGGCCGACGTGATCAAGATGGTGCACCCGAAACCGGCCTCGGCCGAACGGGAGGCGCTGTTTGCCTGGATCGTCGGGCGGCCGTGCAATCTGGCGCGGCTGCCACAGGCCCTGCAGGACTGGATCGCGTTCCGGGAAACCGGGAAAGGTCAGATGCCGGATGTTCCGTTTCAGATGCTGACGCAGCTGAATCTGACGCCACAGCACTGGGCGCAGATCGCGCGCAAAGGCTCGTGGCAAATGGTGCGGCAGAACCTGAACACGTTTCAGCGTCACGGCGTTTTCGATGTGGCAAAGAACGTTGATCACATCGCCTCATTGCTGCGAGACCCGCAGGCCATCGCCAAGGCACGTGCTTTTCCGTACCAGTTGATGGTGGCGGCGCAAAACGTGATGGCGGATATGCCACGCGAGATCGTGGACGCGCTGCATGATGCGATGGAAATCGCGGTGCAGAACGTGCCAAAGGTCGCGGGTCAGGTCGTCGTGTGTCCGGATGTGTCGGGCTCGATGACATGGGCCGTAACCGGGTATCGTGCCGGGGCAACCTCTGCCGTGCGCCACGTGGATGTGGCGGCACTGGTGGCGGCGTCCTTCCAGCGCGTGAACCGCGGATCTCAGGTGCTGCCGTTCGACTTCGATGTGCGCAATGTACGTCTGCAGCCGCGCGACACGATCCTGACCTATGCCGAGCGTTTGGCCGCTCTGGCCGGTGGTGGGACAAACTGTTCCGCGCCGCTGAAGTGGCTGAACGAGCATGGTCGCGTGCCGGATCTGGTGGTGTTCGTGTCCGACAACCAATCCTGGGTTGATGCCCGGGGCGGCGGGCAGGGGACCGCGATGTTGACCGAGTGGGAAGTGATCAAACGTCGCAACCCGAAGGCCAAACTGGTCTGCATCGACATCGCCCCATACGGGACCACACAGGCACAGACACGGTCCGACGTGTTGAATGTCGGCGGGTTCTCGGATGCGGTCTTTGACCAGATCGCTGCCTTTGCCACCGGTCGAACCGGCCCCGATCACTGGGTCGGCGAGATCGAAAAGATCGAACTATAAAAACGGGTCAGGCGGAATGCCTGTGGGACTACAGCCTTGAACTCTGTTAGATGTCTCACAAATCACTTGTCCGCCTGACCCGACAGATAATTCCCGGCGAATGCCGATGGGCCTACAGGGTCTGCCAAATTGGGTTCACGCCCCAACGTTGCTCCTTGCGGCGAGCTCAGTGGAGAGAGCGGGTGGAGAGATTTGCTCATTACGATTTGTCGCCGGGACCTGACAACATCAGGCAGAATGCCGGTGGGACTACATCGCTGTTTACGATCCGCGCCCGTAAAGGGCGCTGTCTCACCAACTCTTGTCTGCCTGACCCGAAATGAAAGGAAAACCCCGGCGAATGCCGAAGGAACTACATGGCGCAACGGGGACAGGCCGAGCGGGTTCAACTCCCCTCCGTGCCGGCGCCCAGACGGTAAACGCATCTGCCCATTCAGATGCGGGGCGGGCCTCCCAATTGTTTCTTCATCCCTTGTCGCCGGGGCCTGAGTTTGAGTGAGTGAATATTATGAAGCAAGAAACCACATTCGACCCTGTAACCGGGGAACATCTGAAAGACTGGGGACATCGCCCCGGCAAGCAATTCCCAGTCCTGCTGGCGCGCGCGAATGAGATGCGGGCCGAAGGGTTCGGGCTGGTGCGGATCCGGCAGGAGCTGGAGGGCGAAATCCCACCGGCACCGGTCACGATGGATCCGCGCCTGCCGGGCGAAGTCACCTTTCACGAAAACATCGAGGCCACTGATCCCGATGAAGAGGGCAACGTCGCGAAAGTGCGTGAGACGATGACCGCCCTGATGCGGACGCCGACGATCGAAGCCGGTGCGATCATGCCCGATGCCTGTCCGGCGGGGCCGGTTGGAACGATCCCTGTGGGGGGTGTGGCCGCCGCTCGCAATGCGATCCATCCGGGGATGCATTCGGCGGATATCTGTTGTTCGGTGATGATCACGGATCTGGGCGATGCTGATCCCAAGACGGTTCTGGATGCAGCGCAATCGGTGACCCATTTCGGACCCGGCGGGCGCCCGCAGGGCAAGCGGTTTACAACATCGCTCAAGCTGCTGGATGCATTCCGTGAGAACCCGTTTCTGGACAACCCGAAATCTCTGCGCATGGCGCAGGAACATATGGGTACCCAGGGTGATGGAAACCATTTTCTGTTCGTCGGTCGGTCCCGCAAAACCGGACGGACTGCGATCGTAACCCATCACGGATCGCGTGGTCCGGGGGCGGTTCTGTACAAGAACGGCATGGTTGTGGCCGAGCGGTTCCGGAAAGAGCTGTCGCCAAAGACTGCCAAGCAGAACGCCTGGATTCCTGCGGACACCGAAGAAGGACGGGATTACTGGGAAGCACTGCAGCTGATCCGCAAGTGGACCAAAGCCAACCATAACGCGATCCATCAGGCCACGGTCGAGGCGGCACGCGTTGGGGAAGTTGGTGAAAGGTTCTGGAACGAGCATAACTTTGTGTTCAAGCGTGGTGAGCTGTTCTTCCATGGCAAGGGCGCGACCCCCGCCTGGGGTGATTACGCCGCTGATGCCACGGGGCTGACGCTGATCCCGCTGAACATGTCCGAGCCCGTACTGGTTGTGCGTGGTAAGGACGCGGATCACGGGTTGGGGTTCAGTCCGCATGGCGCGGGGCGCAACTTCTCGCGCTCGGAGCACAAGCGGCGCATGGGGTCGGTCACGTCCGAACAGATGCTGCGGGCCGAAACCGACGGGCTGGATATCCGGTTCCACGCCGGTGCGGTCGATGCGTCGGAACTGCCATCCAGTTACAAAAGTGCCGATAGCGTCGTAGCGCAGATAAAGTCGTATGATCTGGCCGAGATCGAAGACTATATCGATCCCTACGGCTGCATCATGGCCGGCGACGTTCCGCCGTTCTGGAAGAACCGAAAGAAGGGGCGGAGGTAAGGATACTGGCGTCCGCTTCGTTGGTCAGATGCGACGATTCAGCGAGCAAATGGCCTCGCTTTTAAGCTTGAACAATTGAGCGGGGCGCGCAGTCGCTTTGCTCTTTTGTCCGACAACGGGCTCGATCAGGTTCATTTCGTCCATCTTTCGGCGGAAGGCGCTGTCGTTCAGGTTCGTCCCGAGAACAAGCTCGTATGTTCGGCGTAGTTCAGAATAGGTGAACGTCGGCGGCAAAAGGAACGCCGGAAGATTAGACCAGCTCCCCTTGGCCCGAAGCCTGTCAGTAGCTGCCGCAACAATGGCATTGTGATCAAAGGCCAAATCTCCGGGTTCGTCGACAGGCACCCACTTCAGCGCGGTTTCAGTTGGCCTCTCGCCGCGGACCAACGCGTAATAAACGACGGTCGCTGACCAACCGCGCGGGTCCCGGTCAGGGCTGGAGAACGTGCCCAACTGTTCACAGAACACACCATTTAGACCTGTCTTTTCCCGGATGATGCGCAATGCAGTAGCTTCTGTATTGGCATCTTCATCCGTGTAAACGAAGCCGCCCGGTAGGGCATTGCTTCCGGAATAGGGGGCATCTCCTCGCTGAAGGATTCCGACCCAAAGCGTTTCTTCCCGCAGCTCCAGAAGCACAACATCAACAGTCAGAATGGGGGCAGGGTAGATTGTCATCCAAAATACTTGACTCATATGTCAGCAAGATGCAACTTGCATTTTGCAACTTGTATGGGGAATCTACTATGTTGGATCAGTTGGACACTCCGCCCTTAGTTGTTCTGTGGCGCGTGATGGACACATGTAACCTCGCTTGTCCGTTCTGCGCGTATGATAAACGGTTGGCGTTTCCGCGCTCTGCGGCCTCCCCCGCAGAAGTTAGCCGGGTGATCGGGCTGTTGGCTGGTCTACAACAAGCCGAAGGTCGCAAAGTCATGCTGAGCTGGCTTGGCGGTGAGCCGACCCTCTGGCAGGATTTCGGAAGGATGGCTGGCCAGGCGGCGAAGGCAGGGCTGACGCAAAGCCTGACCACCAACGGCACAACGCTCGGCTCAAGCAGCTTGCGCGCGAGATTGGTGGATCAGTTCGATGAAGTGACACTTAGCGTCGATGCAATCGGTCAGCGCCACGAGGACCTGCGCGGCTGGTGCGGAGGGTTCACAAAGCTGGAGCGCTGGGTTCCGAAGCTGGTAGAGGATGCTTTGGCAAAGAACAGTGCGTTGCGCGTACGGGCAAATGTCGTGCTGATGCATGACACGCTTGGCGAATTCGAAAACCTGTGTGCCGTGCTGGCGGATTGGGGTGTTTCCCAAATCACGTTCAACCAGCTTGGGGGTCGTGACAGGCCAGAGTTCTTTCCCAAAAATCGCTTGACCGCTGATGACGTTACCAAGTTAAAGAGGGTCCTCCCAGGTCTCAGATCAAGGCTGAAGAGCCGGGGGGTAGAGCTGCTTGGTGGTGATCCGTATGTCGGGCGGATAGCTGACTCTGCCAAAAACGTGGCGCTGAAAATCGACGATTGTCAGGTCGCCCGCAACTTCTTGTTCATAGATGAAAAGGGCAACATAGCACCCTGTGCTTTTGTCGAGGACTATTTTGGTGTCACCACGGCCGACGTGCAGAGCGTTGCGCAATTTTCAGCAATACCCGGACAGCTGTGTGCGATTCAAAAGCGCTGTCCTGCTGATGCTTGCAAGAACTGTATGAGCACACAGCAGTTTTCAAAGTTTGCAACGGAAATTGAGCTGCGAGTGTAAGGCTGCTCGGGGTGAGACTTTCAATCTGAATAAGCCGCATTTCGCTGCGCAGCGATTCTGTTGGTCATTTCCATCCGATCGCACAAATGGTCTGTACACTCCGTCCTGTCCTCTTCTAGTGTCTCGCCAAATCCGCTTCAGGGAACTCAGTAATGAAAGTCGCCACAGCCGCCTACGATCTCGATTGGCTCGACAGTTGGGCACAGTATGAGGACAAGCTTGACCGTTGGGTTTCAGAGGCGGCGGGGCAGGGGGCCGAGTTGCTGGTCTTCCCTGAATACGGCGCAATGGAATTGTCGACACTGGATGGTGCCGAAGTTGCCGGAGATCTGGAGCGTTCGATCCGTTCGGTTTCAGATCGGATGGGGGATGTACAAAACCTGCATACCCGCCTCGCGAAAGAGTACAAAACACACATTCTGGGTGCATCCGCCCCGGTTCTTGAAGGTCCCGGCCGTCCCGTAAACCGGGCCAAGCTCTACACGCCAGAGGGCGGCCTCGACCATCAGGACAAGCAGATCATGACGCGTTTCGAACGAGAGGACTGGGACGTCGCTCCCGGCGGTCCGTTGAAATTGTTCGACACCGCACTCGGCAAAATCGGTGTGCTGATCTGCTATGACAGTGAGTTTCCCTTGCTGGGCCGCGCCCTTCAGGAGGCCGATTTGATCCTGGTGCCATCCTGCACCGAAGCGCTGTCAGGGTATTGGCGTGTGCGCATCGGCGCAATGTCACGCGCCCTTGAAAATCAATGTGTTACGGTCATGTCATCACTAGTGGGCAGTAATGAATGGTCCGAAGCGGTGGATATGAACACCGGAACAGGTGGTATATTCGGCCCACCGGATACCGGCTTTCCTGAAACCGGCGTCCTGGCCGAAGGTCAGCTGAACAAACCGGGCTGGACCTATGCCGAGGTCGACTTGTCGGCGATTGCTCATGTCCGCGCAGATGGCCGTGTGCTGAACCGGTCGCACTGGGTTGAGCAGGACAGCCGAGTCGATTCGGTCACATTGTGTCGCCTTTAGGTGATTCCACCCTTGAAATAAGGCCGAAATAGGCTCATTTAAGCGCACACACTGCAGATTCTGCAGGTGCAACGTAATGATGGAGACAACATGGCCAAGGAAGATACGCTCGAATTTCCCGGTGTCGTGAAGGAACTCCTGCATAATGCGACGTTTCGGGTCGAGCTGGAAAACGGCCATGAGATCATCGCACATACGGCAGGCAAGATGCGCAAAAACCGCATCCGTGTTCTGGCCGGCGACAAAGTTCAGGTCGAAATGACCCCTTATGATCTGACCAAAGGTCGGATCAACTACCGCTTCAAGTAACCGCTGCCGCAATGGCGTTTATCTTAGGATCGGGCAGCCCAAGGCGGCTGGACCTGTTGGCCCAGCTTGGCGTGCAGCCCGATGCAATTCGTGCGCCTGACATCGACGAAACCCCGCTGAAAGGTGAGCTGCCGGTTCCCTATTGCAGCCGCATTACGCGTGCAAAAGTGCAGGCAATTCAGGCGGATAGCGATGACGTCACTCTGTGCGCAGATACCACAGTCGCGTTGGGTCGCCGCATTTTGGGCAAGCCTAAAGGCGTGGGCCAAGCAGCCGAATTCCTGCATGCCTTGTCAGGTCGGCGACACCGCGTAATTACTTCGGTCGCTGTGCGGCGTGGCGACAAAATACTGCAGCGCGACGTTGTTTCTCAGGTCAAGGTCAAACGGCTGTCAGATGTTGAGATCAACGCTTATCTGGCAACCGGGGATTGGCAAGGCAAAGCAGGCGCTTATGCCATTCAAGGGCCGGCCGGAGCTTTCATTCCGTGGATTTCGGGTTCGTTTACGGGCATCGTAGGACTGCCCCTGTCTGAAACCGCCGCCCTTTTGCAAGGTATCGGCTACCCCCTGTATCGTGAGGCACCATGAAGGGTCGCACCATCGTTCTTGATCACATCGACAATCGCGAAGCCGCAGCTCTGATGGTTGATGGCAAGCTGGATGATTTCCTGATTGACGGAGACGCCCCGCGACTGGGGACGATCTATCGCGCCCGGGCCGACCGCCCTGTCAAAGGACAAGGCGGGATGTTTCTGACAACACCGGATGGCCCGGCCTTTTTGCGGCAGGTAAAAGGGTTGGCTCCGGGCGCTATGCTTCTGGTTCAGGTGACAGGGTATGCTGAATCGGGAAAGGCGCTGCCGGTAACCGACCGCGTCCTGTTCAAAAGCCGATTTGCGATCGTGACGCCCGATGCGCCGGGTCTGAATATCTCACGCAGCATTCGTGACGAAGATGAGCGGGACAGACTGCTGGAAATCGCACACGAGCAGATGGGCGACAGCAAATATGGCCTGATCCTGCGCTCATGCTGTGCCGGAGAGGATGCTGAAGAGATTGCCGAAGATATCAGCGCTATGCTGGTACAGGCGGATCAGGTTCTTGCTGACGAAAGCGCTGAGCCTGAAGTGATGCTCGAGGGCGATGGCCCGCATGTGCTTGCTTGGCGCGAATGGACAGAACCCGCTGACGTTGTGACGCAATCCGGTGGATTTGAGGACCATGGCGTCCTTGATGCGCTCGATACCGCTCGTGGAATCTCGGAACCTCTTCCCGGTGGAGGGCATTTTTACATACAACCCACCCGTGCTCTGGTTGCCGTTGATGTGAACACAGGCGCAGACACTTCACTGGCTGCCGGAACAAAAGCAAACTTTGCCTGCGCCAAGCTGTTGGCCCGGGCACTGCGTGTGCGAGGATTGGGTGGCCAGATTACCTTGGATCTTGCGCCGATGCCCAAAAAAGACCGACGCGGTTTTGAATCATCGCTGCGGGCCGCATTCAAAGCGGACCCGATGGAAACGACCCTGGCCGGCTGGACACCTCTTGGCCACTTCGAGCTTCAGCGTAAACGCGGTCGAATTCCATTGTCGGAGGTGTTGAAGTGAGTTGTCCGATCTGCGGCGAGGACACCGTGACAAAGTTCCGCCCGTTCTGCTCGAAACGCTGTGCCGATATCGATTTGGCCAAATGGCTGAATGGCTCCTACGCTGTGCCATCACAGCGTGAGGAGGACGTTGAAAGCGAAGAATCTCTGGGTGAAAAGAGCTTACAGCGCCCGCATTGAAAAAATGTAAAAAAGCCTCTGGACACTGCCTGGTGCAAGTCATAGAAGGCCTCCACCCAACGACGAAAGTCGTTCCCGTGCCCGGGTAGCTCAGGGGTAGAGCAGTGGATTGAAAATCCTCGTGTCGGTGGTTCGATTCCGCCCCCGGGCACCATTTATCAAATAAAATTAATAAGTTGGTGGCGTTGCTGCAATAGTGCCTCGTTGGTTGACCCTCGGGGCTGCATCTAATCTACTTCCCGCCTAACATCGAATGTGCTCAGAGTTCGGCGATCCCACGCCACGTGGCGCTTCATCATGTAGATCAAAAAAGGAGTGCGAGTCTTATCCGTGGGCGTGTGTTGGTGCCCTCGTTCTTCCGCGAAAGACTGTCTCGATACTTTGATGAAGCAAGTGGATTAATTGAGTTGAGAAATGTTCGCTCTGATCTCTAGTGCATTGTCGTCGGGCACGACATATCAAGCGTTCATCTGATGAATTCTGCGACTTGGTAGGTCTCTGGCTTTGATCGCATGCGACTTCATTGAACCCGCATTTCCCTTCTGTGCAAGCCTGCGCCGGAACTGCGTGAAATCCCTGCCATACAAAGGTGCCGGATCTGCCCAGCTTTACGACTTTTGCCCAGAGCTCTGTAGGAGCTACAGCAAGTGAGTGAAATATATCGGTTGAATGGTGCTGCTGGAGAGAATTGAACTCTCGACCTCTCCCTTACCAAGGGAGTGCTCTACCTCTGAGCTACAGCAGCGCTGTGGCGGGTGATTAGACTCAAACGAAACAGGGTGCAAGGGTGTCTGGACGGTTTTTTTCGCCTCCTGTAGAGAAAGATCATGGCAGATAAAAATTCACCTAAAAAACACGGCAAATCCGGGGACGCGCGCGAAGATCGGCTAAAGGCCGCATTGAAGGCTAACCTTGCACGGCGTAAGGCGCAGGCGAAGGCGCGAGCGACTTCTGATACCAAGCCGGATCAGGACGAGGGATAAGAGCAGATGGATTCGATTCTAGTTACGGGCAACGGCCCGCTGAATGGCCAGATTCCGATTGCAGGCGCTAAAAACGCTTGCCTGACGCTGATGCCGGCAACTTTGTTGAGCGAAGAACCGCTGACGCTGACCAATGCGCCGCGGCTGAGTGACATCAAGACTATGTCGCTGTTGCTGCAATCGCTGGGGGCCGAGGTTTCTGCGCTGCAGGACGGGCAGGTGTTGGCCATGTCCAGTCATGACCTGACGAGCCACACGGCAGACTACGAAATTGTGCGGAAGATGCGGGCGTCCAATCTTGTGCTGGGCCCGATGCTGGCGCGGCTGGGACAGGCCGTGGTTTCGCTGCCGGGCGGATGTGCCATTGGCGCGCGGCCGATGGACCTACACGTCGAAGGGCTCGAGGCTTTGGGGGCAGAGATCGAGCTAAAGGATGGTTATCTGCACGCCAAGGCGCCGGGTGGGCTTAAAGGTGCAGTGCATGAGATGCGTTTTGCCTCTGTTGGTGCGACCGAGAACATCGTTATGGCCGCAACTTTGGCAAAGGGAACTACGGTTCTGAAGAACGCCGCGCGTGAGCCTGAGATTGTCGACCTGGTGGAGTGTCTGCGCAAGATGGGTGCGCAGATTTCGGGCGAGGGAACTCCGACTATCGAAATTCAGGGCGTGGACCGTCTGCATGGCGCGACGCATCAGGTTGTGACCGATCGGATTGAGCTGGGCACCTATATGCTGGCCCCCGCGATCTGCGGTGGTGAGGTTGAGTTGCTGGGCGGTCGATTAGGGCTCATTGAATCCTTTGCGGCCAAACTGGATGCTGCCGGTGTGAGTGTTGTGGAGACTGAAAAGGGGCTGAAAGTGTCCCGTAAGAATGGTCGTGTGAACTCAGTCGATGTTGTCACCGAACCGTTCCCCGGATTCCCGACAGATCTGCAGGCGCAAATGATGGCACTGATGTGCACGGCTGAGGGTACTTCGGTTCTGGAGGAGCGCATCTTTGAAAACCGCTTCATGCACGCCCCCGAATTGGTGCGCATGGGCGCGAATATCGAAGTGCACGGAGGGACCGCGACTGTGACCGGTGTCGAGAACCTGAAGGGCGCCCCCGTTATGGCAACGGACCTGCGTGCTTCGGTCTCGCTGATCCTGGCCGGATTGGCAGCGGAAGGCGAGACAACAATCAGCCGGGTCTATCATCTGGACCGCGGATATGAACATGTGGTGCGCAAGCTGGAAGGCGTGGGTGCAAAAATTGAACGGATTAAGGGCTGATGACAGACGCAACCTTTGAAGAAGGGCGCGAAGCCCCCCTGAACCTTGGAGCCGAGGATGCAGATGACCTTGAGGTGATCTCGACCCTGACGCAGGATGCTGTGTTCCCGGTCACCGAGATGACATGGCGTGCCTCAGAACGTCGTTTCGGGCTGTTGCTGAACCGCTTCCGCTGGGAAGACAAAGATGCCGCCGCGCGTCGCGGTCGGGCCTTTGAACGCGTGCAGTCGTTGCTGGTGTTTGATTCTGTCTTGTCTGTTGCGAGTCAGGGTATCGATCGCGGCGACAAAGACACCATACTGTCGTTGATGTCCGTTGACTTCGAGGCCGGAGAAGATGGCGCTGGAGAGGTTCTGCTGACATTGGCCGGTGATGGTGCGATCCGTTTGTCGGTAGAAGCCATTGAAGTCACGCTCAAGGACGTCACGCGCCCGTATCAGGCTCCGTCCGGGCAGGCTCCGCACCACCCGGAGTAAATGCAAAACAAACGTGGCATATCGCAGGCATTTTCTGAAGTGCCCAAGGCTTTGGTGCTGCGTCGTGCATCCGTTTTTGATGTATTCGATCTGAGCCGGGTCCTGATCCGTTCGATTACGCAACTTTGTACGGTCGACCATCAGGGCGATCCGGAGAAAATCTCCCTTTGGACAGCCAATAAAGATCCTGCCACGATCCGCGTGTGGATAGAGGCAGGCTCGCAGATATGGCTGGCAGAAAACGGCGGACGTGTTGCCGCTGTTGGTGGATTGTTCGAAACAGGCAAGATTTCTTTGCTGTACGTTGATCCTGCACATACGGGGCAGGGCATCGGTTCTGCTTTGCTGAACCGACTCGAGCACGAATTGGCATCTGGTGGTTGCAAAGAAGCACAGTTGGAGGCCACGCGAACGGCGAGAAAGTTTTATCTGACCCGAGGCTGGCAGGACTCTGGCCAGAGCCAAGACTGGAACGGTATTCCACAGTTCCCAATGCGCAAATCGCTGCACCTGACGGACTGAGGGTTGAGGCGCCAGCGTCCCGGCGATATGACCCGTTCAAACGCCCGGAGTTGCAAATCATGCCCGTTTTCCTTGACACGACTTCCTCTGATTTCGAAATCGCCTTCCAGACGCTCTTGTCAGCCAAGCGCGAAGACAGCCCCGATGTCGATGCAGTGGTTGCCGGGATCATTGATGATGTGCGCAGCCGGGGTGATGCTGCGGTCGTTGAGTTGACGGCGAAATTTGACCGGCTGGAGCTGACACCGGGAACGATGGCCTTCAGCGCAGAAGAAATCTCTGATGCGGTCAGACAGGTTTCGGATGAAGATCGCGCCGCGCTGGAACTGGCAGCAGAACGCATCCGCGCTTACCACGAAAAGCAACTGCCTTTGGATCACGAATGGACGGATGCAACTGGTGCGACGTTGGGCTGGCGTTGGTCGGCAGTTTCTGCAGCGGGCCTTTATGTGCCGGGTGGTCTGGCGTCCTACCCCTCATCCGTATTGATGAACGCGATCCCGGCCAAGGTTGCGGGAGTTGAGCGTCTGGCGATTGCAGTTCCCACGCCGGATGATCAGATCAATCCGCTTGTCCTGTTGGCGGCTCAGCTTTCTGGTGTGGATGAAATCTATCGGATTGGCGGTGCGCAAGCGATTGCGGCGCTGGCGTATGGCACTGAAACCATCGCTCCGGTCGATAAAATCACCGGTCCGGGCAACGCTTTTGTTGCTGCGGCCAAGCGTCGGGTTTTCGGCAAGGTCGGCATCGATATGATTGCGGGGCCTTCGGAAATTCTGGTGATCGCTGACAAGGACAATGATCCGGATTGGATCGCACTGGATTTGATGAGTCAGGCCGAGCACGACGAAAGCGCGCAATCCATCCTGGTCACCGATGACGCCGCTTTTGGTGTGGCCGTCAGCGAAGCGGTCGAGAAGCGACTGGAAACGCTGCGGCGCCGGGATATCGCCGGGGCCAGCTGGCGTGATTTCGGAGCGGTCATCACTGTGCGCGACCTGGATGAAGCGGCAGCACTATCCAATAGAATTGCACCCGAACATCTGGAACTTTGCGTTGCAGAACCTGTCGCGCTGAGCAAAAAGACCGTGCATGCTGGCGCGATCTTCCTGGGCCAGTACACACCCGAAGCTATCGGTGACTATGTCGGCGGCCCCAACCATGTGCTGCCCACCGCGCGTTCGGCCCGGTTCTCATCCGGCCTCAGCGTTATGGATTTCCTGAAGCGTACCACGCTCAGTCACATGACACCTGAAGCCCTGCGCGCCATTGGTCCTGCGGCCGAAAAGCTTGCGCAATCCGAAAGCCTTGAGGCGCACGGGCTGTCTGTGACGGCACGGCTGAAACGCCTGAACGGTTGACCCAACGCAACAGTGAGGCGCGCAGGTGCATCTGCGCGTTGCCCATCTGAAAACGTTGATATAGGTCTGTCATGACCTGATCGGACCCTTGGAAACATGACCCGAATTTCGCACATCGAACTGGACGACCGAAATCTGCCACCTCCGACACCGGAGATCGAGCAGGAGCGCAAGGTTGCGATCTATGATCTGCTCGAAGAGAATTCGTTCGCGTTGCCGAAACGGGATGATCGCGTTGTGCCTGAGGGTCCCTATCACGTACAGCTGTCGATCCGCGACAAGCGGCTGGTTTTTGATATCGCGACTGAAGAAAGCGAAAAGGCGGCCGAGTTTCACTTGTCGCTTGGGCCGTTCAGGCAGGTGGTCAAAGACTACTTTCAAATCTGCGAAAGCTATTTCAACGCGGTGAAAACTCTGCCGCCCAGCCAGATCGAAACCATCGACATGGCGCGCCGGGGCATTCACAACGAAGGCAGTCGTGTGTTGCAGGAGCGTCTGGACGGCAAGGCCGAAATCGACACTGATACTGCGCGTCGTCTTTTCACCCTGATCTGCGTTTTGCACTTTGGAGGGTGACGCGTGAAGCCTTTGCCGCAATCGGTCCTGTTTTGTTGTGACCATAACGCGGTTCGGTCACCTATGGCCGAAGGGATCATGAAGAAATTCTATGGCACGGGCACCTATGTTCAATCTGCTGGTGTGCACAATGATCTCGAAATAGATGGCTTTAGTATCGCTGCCTGTCAGGAAATTGATGTTGAGTTGTCCCGTCACCGCTCTCGCTCCTTCGATGAGATGGAGGAATGGGGCGACGATCTGAGTTCTTTTGATCTGATCGTCGCGCTTTCGCCGGCGAGCCAGAGAAAAGCGCTGGAACTGACCCGGTTTTTTCATCTGGATGTCGATTATTGGCCAATAATGGACCCTACAGGACTGGGCGAGACACGGGATCAGAAGCTACACCACTACCGTCAGACCCGCGATCAGATCATCAAACATCTCAAGGATCGCTGGGGTGAACCTACGGAGATCGCATGAACCAGACTGTCAAAACCTATTTCGATGCCTTCAATGCCGGTGATGTTGAAGGCATGCTGGAATGCTTGTCTGATGACATAGCCCATCACGTGAACGAGGGCCAAATTCGGACCGGTAAGGACAAGTTCGCGGAGTTCTGTGCCCACATGAACCGGTGCTACAAAGAAAACCTTACGGATATTGTGGTGTTCGAGGCTGAAAACGGCACCCGCGCGGCGGCAGAGTTCATCGTGAACGGCACCTATCTGGAAACGGATGCAGGATTGCCTGAGGCGCATGGACAGACATACCGTCTGCCAGCGGGATCGTTCTTTAACCTGAAGGACGGCAAGATCACACGGGTGACGACCTTCTACAATCTGGCGGATTGGGTAAAGCAGGTCTCCAATGGCTGAGGTCACCGACGTCCGCGCCCTGACCGGTTCCACGCTGGCAGGGGCACTGGACGACGTGGCACGTCTGCGGATCGCGGTGTTCCGCGCATGGCCCTATCTCTATGATGGTGATCTGGAATACGAACGTAAGTACCTGCAATCCTATCGTGACAGCGACAAAGCTATCGTGGTTGGCGCCTTTGATGGCGATCGTCTGATCGGTACGTCGACAGGCGCGCCCCTGACAGACCACGCCGTCGATTTCGCCGCCGCTTTCGAAGGCTCGGGGCTGGATTTGGCCGAGATATTCTATTGTGCTGAATCCGTGCTGCTGCCCGAGTATCGGGGGCAGGGTGTCGGCCACAGGTTCTTTGATCTGAGAGAAGCGCATGCGCGGAGCTTGGGGTTCGGGAAATGCGCTTTCTGTGCTGTTCAGAGGCCGCAAGATCACCCGATGCGCCCCGCCAGCTATCGCCCGCTGGATGAATTCTGGCGCGCACGGGGATATGAAAAGCTGACGGGTGCGGTGGCCCAGTTCTCGTGGAAAGATCTGGGTGACAAGGACGAAACGCTTAAACCTCTACAGTTCTGGATACGCGATTTGTGAATGGAACATGGTCGGCCTGGAATCATACGTGTCGTGACCTGCAATCGTTGAGCTAAACTCACACTATGCTGATCGGAAAATACTCTTGCTGTCCCTTGAAATACCGAGATGCCAAAAGCCTGAACGGACACTTGCGTGTCTTTCATTCAAAATTGATCTTAGTGACGTCCCGTCACCCAACTAGACAGGATTAGTGCAGCTAAGACATCCTCTTGTTAAACGTTAGCCTCGGTTCGTGGGGGCAGGGAGGAATTTGGGAATGATGTCATTTGGACTGCGTGAGGAAAATCGCGCGCTGTTGCAACGCGTGACTGAGATGATCCGCGATGAGATCATGCCGCTTGAGGAAGAATACCACGCGGAAATCAATAAAGGTGACCGCTGGCAGTACACGAAACGGCAGGCCGAAATTCTCGAAGGGCTGAAAGCCAAGGCCAAGGCAGCGGGTTTGTGGAACTTCTGGCTAACCGACAGTGACAAAGGGTTTGGCCTGACAACGGTGGAATACGCCTATTTTGCAGAGGAAATGGGCAAAACGCCACTTGGGGCCGAAGTGTTCAACTGCTCGGCTCCGGACACCGGCAACATGGAAGTGTTCGAACGCTACGGTACTGAGAATATGAAAGAGCAATGGCTCAAGCCACTGCTCGATGGCCAGATCCGATCGGCCTATCTGATGACTGAGCCGGATGTTGCCTCATCTGACGCGACCAATATCTCAATGTCCTGTGTGCGAGATGGCGATAATTATGTTCTGAACGGTGAGAAATGGTGGTCATCCGGTGCGGGTGATCCGCGATGCAAAGTTTACATCGTGATGGTCAAAACTGGTGGAGACGATTTGCCAGTACACAAACGGCAATCGATGATTGTTGTGCCCGCAGATACCCCGGGGATCGAGATTCTGCGGCCTATGGAGGTCTACGGCCACGATGATGCGCCGCACGGACATATGCATATTCGATTTACCAACGTTCGGGTTCCGGCCGAGAATATTCTGCTGGGTGAAGGCCGAGGTTTCGAGATTGCGCAGGGTCGTTTGGGGCCGGGCCGCATTCATCACTGCATGCGCGCAATCGGTCAGTCCGAAATCGCGCTGGAGCAGATGTGCAAACGCTCACTGCAGAGAGAAGCTTTCGGGAAGAAACTTGCTCAGTTGGGCGCCAATTTCGACATCATCGCTGAGTGCCGGATGGAGATTGAGATGGCCAGGCTTTTGTGCCTCAAGGCCGCCTGGTACATGGATCAGGGAGATGCGCGAGCGGCAGCGCCGTGGATCAGCCAGATCAAAGTTGTTGCCCCGCGCGTTGCACTCAAGGTTATCGACGAATCCGTTCAGATGTTCGGAGCTCAGGGTATCAGTCAGGATACACCGCTCGCGTCGGCATGGACTCACGTCCGGACATTGCGGTTGGCCGACGGGCCGGATGCTGTTCACCGTCGTCAGGTGGCACGGGCAGAACTGAAGAAATACACTCAGGAAAAGATCTGAGGTTTAGAGACAAATGATGCAACCAGACCTGAAAGAGCAGGCCTATTTTCACACCAGCACTGACGGTGCCTTTGTCGGCAACGATCCGGTGCGTGGCCCATGGTCGGCAGATCATTGTCACGCCGGGCCGGTAACGGGTCTGATTGCGCGTGCAGCCGAAACCGAAGTCGGCCCAGAGAAAATGTTGACCCGGCTGACGGTGGATTTGCTACGCCCCTTGCCGCTAGCCGGATTGAGGGTTGCGGCTGAAACCACGCGGCACACCCGGACGCTCGCCACGACACGGGTGACGGTGCATGATCTGGATGACACGTTATGTGCGACGGCGACAACCATGCATCTGGTTCGAAAGGAACTGGGCAGCGTTCCGAATGCAAGCATCAACTCGCTGGACCTTAACAATGTCGTTGATGGGCCTTTCCCAATTCGTCAGATGCGTCATGATCTGCCCGGCTTTGCGCATTTCACCGAAGTTGCATACCCCGCGGGCGGCAATCAGGGGCCGGGCCCCAAGGCGATCTGGATGCGCACACCTGCCTTGCTTGAAGGAGAGACGCCATCCCCGATTCAGGCACTGTGCCCCCTGGCGGATTGCGGCAATGGTATCTCATGGAATGCACCACCGACTGAGATGGGGTTCATGAACACCGATCTGACGGTACATATTCACCGAGAGCCCGTCTCGGAATGGTTGGCCTCTGACTCAGTATCCCACTGGCATTCGTCGGGGATCGGAATGTCACAATCAGTGCTCTATGACACCGAAGGGCCGGTTGGGACGGCGCTGCAAACTCTGGTTCTGTTCCCGCCGGGGTAGGCCGTTGGCTGGTTTTTGCGCCATTGCAGTGAAACACGTTGCCGCCATCCCCTGTGCACCCTATCTTCCCGTCATGCGTTGGCTGATCACATTCCTGACCTGCTGTCTGCCGATTTCGGCAACCGCACACCCGCACGTCTTTATCGACACTGGGCTTGAGTTCATTGTTGACGACGCCGGTCAGTTGACCCATGTGCGCGTAACCTGGGTATATGACGAATTCTATTCGTTGCTGGTTCTGGAAGATATGAAACTGGATCAGGATGCTGATGGTGTCCTGACTGATGCCGAGGAACAGGTGCTGGCCGGTTTTGATGCGCAATGGGTCGAAGGATATAACGGCGATCTGGTAGTTCAGGCAGATGGAACCAATGTGCCACTTTCTGGCCCAATGGAGCCTCGTGCAACCACCGAAGACGGGCGGATTGTAACCACACATCTGCGCGCGGTCGAAGATGGGTTTGTCCCGGCCACCGCATTGTCAGCCAAACCTTTCGACGAAACGTATTACACTGCTTACGAGGTCACGCGCCCTGTCACGGTTTCAGGACCTGACACCTGTAAGGTCGAACGCTTTGATCCGGATATCGACGGGCAACTCGCCCAGATGCAGGCCTTTTTGTTGACGTTGGATGCCGACTACGACCTCGAAGAAAATGACATTCCGCTTGTCGGCGAGAACTTTGCGACCGAGATTCGTGTTTCATGTCCAAATACCTGATTGTACCGGTAGCCCTGGCGTGTGGATTGCTGCTGTGGTTCTGGGGCAGTGGCGGGTTTGATCACCTTGCCGCATGGGCAGCGGGCGAACAGCGTGAATTCCAGAACCAGATCGCACGATCCCTACGTGCTGCGCGGGCGGAACAGCCCGAAGCTGTTGCAACCTTATTGACGGTCTGCTTTGCCTACGGGTTTTTCCACGCAATAGGACCGGGCCACGGTAAGGTGTTGATCGGCGGCTATGGTTTGGGTCGCCGGGTCGCGTTCTGGCGTCTGTCTGCCATCAGCTTATTGTCCAGTCTGGGGCAGGCGGTGACGGCCATCGTTTTGGTCTATGCCGGGGTGTTGGTTTTCCAGATGTCCCGGGAAAGCCTTGTCGGAACGACGGAACAGGTGATGGCACCAATCAGCTACGGCGCAATCGCAGCTATTGGTCTGTGGCTGGTCTTTCGCGCATTGCGCAGCTTTGCAAGACGGCAGCGCAATGCGAACTCACACAACCATCATCACCATCATGAACATAATCACCACGTTCATCATCACCACGACCAAGACCAGGAACATGAGGTCTGTTCAGATTGCGGTCATCGCCATGGTCCAACCGCCGAAGAAGTGGCTCAGGTCGGGAGCCTGCGCGAGGCAATGGTCTTGATCGCAGGTATTGCCGCCCGCCCTTGTACCGGAGCTTTGTTTGTCCTCATCCTGACATGGCAAATGGGTATCGCGATGGTGGGAATTGCAGGTGCCTTTTCTATGGCGCTGGGCACAGCATTGGTCACGACCTTGGTGGGGTGGACGTCATTTGGATTGCGCGGAGGGCTTTTGGCATCAGCTTCGGCGACCCGTTTCGCATCCGTGCTGGCGCCGACCATCGAATTGGTCGCAGGACTGATCATTGCAGTGATCGCGGGCGGCCTTTTGCTGCGCGCGATTTGATTCAGTCAAAAACAGCCTCGGGATACCCAACCCGCGCGAGGTAGAGGCCTTGCGGAGGGCAGACCGGGCCACAAGCTGCTCGATCAGTTGCTTCCAGCGCATGGTGTACATCTTCCGGGCTCCATGCACCTGCACCAACCCGCTCGAGCGTGCCGACAAAGCTGCGCACCTGATTGTGCAGGAATGACCGCGCGCGGACGTGAAAATGTACTTCGGGACCGGAAAAGCCCTGAACCTGCTCGACACGCAATTCATCCAGTGTTTTGACCGGGCTCGCAGCCTGGCAGATGGATGAACGGAAGGTTGTGAAATCATGCTGTCCGATCAGCATGTCAGCCCCGGCCTGCATAGCATCCACATCCAGCCGATGATTGATCTGCCAGACTTGACCCTTGTCATGGGTTGCAGGTGCGCGACGCATCAGGATGCGGAACAGGTATTGCCGCTCGAGCGCAGAAAAGCGTGCATGCCAGTCGTCATCCACGCGCGCTGCCTTCACGATGGCGACAGGCTGCGGCTTGAGGTGATAGTTCAGCGCCTCGGACAGGCGGAACGGATCCCACTCTTTTTCAAGATCGCAATGAGCCACTTGTCCCAACGCATGAACGCCCGCATCGGTACGACCGGCAGCCGCGATGGTATGCTCGCCGGGTTGAATGCGTGACAGGGCCTGTTCGATAGCGCCCTGTACAGACGGCAGCTCTTTTTGCCGTTGCCATCCGGCAAACGGTTCCCCTTGGTATTCGACTTTCAACGCGTATCTGGGCATGAGGCGCTGGTATCGCGACGCGCGGGTTCGGGCAAGGGCTGGATGGACAAAAGCTCTGGCAAGTCCTGCGACCTCTACCTATCTTGGAAAAAACGATAATTGCGGGGCGACAGATTGGTCATCTCATCACTGGCAGACAGTCTTGTGCGCGGCGTCGAAACCGTGGGCGACCGGGTATCTGAGACCCTGTTCGAGCCTGTTATCCGTCTGGGCGTCACCGGATTGGCGCGATCGGGAAAGACGGTTTTCATCACATCATTGGTCGCCAACCTGCTGGACCGCGGACGTATGACCGGACTGGTCGCGCAGCAGGAGAGGCGGATTAACGCTGCCTATCTGCAGCCACAGCCAGACGATACAGTTCCACGGTTCGATTTCGAATCCCATCTCTCAGACCTGACCGGACCGGAGCCGCACTGGCCGGACAGTACGCGCGCTGTGTCAGAGTTGCGTTTATCCTTCAAGGCGCGCCCTGCGGGTTTGCTGTCAGGACTGCAGGGGCCGCGGAAGATCCATCTGGACATCGTCGATTATCCCGGCGAATGGTTGCTTGATCTGGCATTGCTCGAGAAGTCTTACGAAGAATGGTCGCACGAGACGCTTGAGAGGATTGAGAAACGCCCGCAGGCTGCTGAGTTTCTGGCGCAGGCAAAGGCAGTCGACCTTGCAGGTCCTCATGAAGAGCCCGCAGCTCAGGCGTTGGCTGGTTTGTTCACCACCTATCTGAACGCAGCCCGGGAAGCAGGGTTCTATGACTGCACGCCGGGTCGGTTCATCTTGCCGGGCGATTTGGCCGGATCCCCGGTTTTGACATTTGCTCCTCTGCCTGTTTCTGGACCGTCGCGTCGGCGAACGCTTCAGCGTGAAATGGAACGGCGCTACGAAGCCTACAAATCGCAGGTGGTCAAACCGTTCTTTCGCGATCATTTTGCCCGGATCGATCGGCAGGTCGTTCTGGTTGATGCGCTGGGCGCGATCCACAAGGGACCACAGGCCGTGGAAGACATGCGTCGCGCCATGGCTGATATTCTGTCTGCCTTCCGACCGGGGCGGAATGCCTGGCTGAGCCAAATGCTGCTTGGCAAACGGGTTGAGCGCATCCTTTTTGCGGCCACTAAAGCTGATCACCTTCATCATCTTCAGCACCCACGTCTGACCGCGATTATGGAGGCGTTGACGCGAGTGGCCCGTGATCGCGCCAAGTTTGCTGGGGCTGAAACCGCTGCGCTGTCGTTGGCAGCCCTTCGTGCGACCACGGAAGAAATGCGCAGTCACGATGGGGTAGAATTGCCCTGCGTTCGTGGCACTTTGCTGGAAAGCGGAAAGAAGGCAGCTTTTTACCCGGGGGATTTACCGGAAGATCCCGCCCATCTGCTGACGCCAGCGCGCAACGGTGCCGAAGGCTGGCTGGGGGAAGATTATGGGTTTATGGCCTTCGCTCCGGCAAAGCTGACCCTTCGACCTGGGGATGGCCCGCCACATATCCGTCTGGACCGCGCTGCGCAGTTTCTGATCGGAGATCGCCTGTGACCGTTACCCTAAGACCCGCGCGCAGCACGGATGCAGGTACGACAGGCACGATCCTGCATGGGTTTGCGCAGGAAAACGATTGGATGCCAAATCTCCATACCTGTGCCGAAACGATAGCGTTTTGTGGCTACATGATCGATCAGGGCTGGGTAACAGTCGCTGATGATGGTGGTGATGTCGTAGGGTTTCTGTCGCTGAAGGGTTCGGAAATCCACTCGTTGTACCTGACATCCGCCGCGCGTCGAAAGGGGATAGGGCGACAATTACTGAATCTTGCAAAGTCTCAGAATTCTGAATTGTCATTGTTCGCTTTTCAGGCAAATGAACCAGCCCTTCGTTTCTACAGGCAGAATGGTTTTGTTGAAATTGCGCGCAGCGATGGAACAGACAATGATGAAAACCTGCCCGACATCAAATTTGCCTGGCGAAAAGAGGGTTTGAACGATGGCTAAAGGTCCGGTTCTGATTGATCTCGAAGATGATGCCGGGCCAGCAACGGATGTATCTGATGCGCCTCCGGTCCCTGACATAGCGCAGCCGCAAGGGCAGGCTATGCAGGCTGCAGCGCGTTTGGCAGCTAGTAAGCCCTCGGTCTTGTCGCGGTGGTTTTGGGGGCTGGCACTGGCTGTGGTCGGAGCGGCGATTTCGGTGGCGGCGTGGGATTTCGCCACGTCTCTGGTTGCGCGTGCACCAGTTTTGGGATGGATCGTCACAGTATTGATTGGCGCCCTGGTGCTTGTCGGGCTGATCATTGCTTTGCGCGAGTTGGCTGCAATTGGCCGCCTGTCCCGTGTGGATGAAATGCGCCGCGCCGCTGATACTGCGCTGGCAGATGCCGATCTGGGGCAAGCGCGCGCAGTCACGAACCGCCTGATCTCGTTCTACAAGGGGCGTGAGGAAACTCGCTGGGGGCGGGAACGCCTGTCTGAGCGGATGGAGGAGCAGTTCGATGCCTCCGGGCTGCTGGTATTGGCCGAAGATGAGCTACTGGCACCATTGGACGCTGCAGCCAGCCGAGAGGTTGAGGCGGCAGCACGGCAGGTGGCCACGGTTACTGCGCTGGTGCCCCTTGCGTTGGCGGATGTCGTGACGGCCCTGGCATCTTCGCTGCGTATGATCCGCCGGATTGCGGAAATCTATGGCGGTCGCGCCGGTTTTCTGGGTAGCTGGCGTTTGACTCGGGCAGTGTTTGTTCACCTCGTTGCGACCGGGGCTGTGGCCGTTGGTGATGATCTGCTCGAGCCGGTTCTTGGTGGTTCAGTCCTTAGCAAACTGTCCCGGCGTTTTGGCGAGGGCCTTGTAAACGGCGCCCTGTCTGCCCGTGTCGGAGTTGCCGCGATGGAGGTTTGTCGCCCGTTACCATTTTCCGAACGGCACAAACCATCGACCCGTGGTATGGTTAAACGTGCCTTGAGCGGGTTGTTTTCAAAGGGTTGATCTGTCGCAAGGTCCTGGCCTGCCAAACCCCGCAAAATGGGGGAGGAGCCAGCCATGACCGATCACGGACACAGCCAGCAGGAAATCACGGCGCGGATAAATGCACCGCCCGGGCGGGGTGTGTTGCGCGATGTTGTGTATGGCGGGATCGATGGATCTGTGACCACCTTTGCGATCGTCGCGGGTGTTGCCGGGGCAGGGTTGTCGCCATTCGTAATCGTTGCTCTTGGTCTGGCCAATGTGCTGGCGGACGGGTTTTCGATGGCTGCAGGCAATTACTCAGGCACCAAGGCTGAACTGGACAACATCCGACGCATCCGCGCCATTGAGGAAAGGCATATCGAGCTTTATCCCGAAGGCGAGCGGGCAGAAGTGAAGGAAATACTCGCGCAAAAAGGGCTTTCTGGCGAGGTGCTCAATGAAGCGACCGAGGCAATCACTGCTAGCCGGGAAAATTGGATTAGCCTGATGCTTGAGGGCGAATACGGATTGGGTAGCGTTGATCCCCATCCAATCAAAGCCGCGACGGCGACATTTTTTGCCTTTCTAGCGGCAGGCATGATCCCGCTCCTGCCATTCCTGCTTTCTCTGGATGGTGCCTTTGTTATCTCGGCCTGGCTCACGATGGGTGTTTTCTTTGCGATCGGGGCTTTGAAAAGCCGGTGGTCGCTGTCTCCTTGGTGGCGCTCAGGGCTGGAAACTTTTTTGATTGGTGGTGCGGCAGCTTCGATCGCCTATTTGGTTGGATCGCTGTTCCATCCATGAGGGCAGTTGATGTCGCAGTTTGCGCGGTGGTTCTGGTGCGCGCGGATCAATCAGATACTGTTGTGAAAACGGATTTGAGTGGTCATGCCGCAAAAGAAATTACACGGAAAACGCGTTCTGGTTTTGGGGGCTTACGGGTTTATCGGAGCTGCAGTCACAAGGGCGCTTCAGTCTGAAGGCGCAAGCGTAACAGGCATGGTGCGCGATGCACGAACAGGGACAAAAGTCTTGCCGGGCGTCACGCTTGTGAAAGGTGATCTGAGGGATTTTCTGGATCCTGAGGATTGGCGATCCCGTCTGAACAACGTTGATGCGGTGGTGAATTGCGCAGGTGCGCTGCAAGACGGCGGGGTCGATGATCTTGAGATTGTGCATCACAAAGCCATCGCTGCTTTGGGACAGGCTTGTGCCGAGTTGGGCATTTCAATTGTCCAGATTTCAGCCATCGGGGCCGAGCCTGATGCAACGACTGATTTCATGCGAACCAAGGCCGCAGGCGATGCAGCACTCCGTATCTGTGGAGCTACTGCATGGATACTCAAACCGGGTTTGGTAATAGGGCAGAGCGACTATGGCGGGACTGCGCTCTTAAGGATGCTGGCGGCAATCCCGCTGGTGCAGCCGATCGCTTACCCGGCAACGCCGGTTCAGTGTGTTGGCATGGACGATCTGTGCGGTGCTATCACTGCGACTGTTGCAGGTGAGTTGCCTCAGGGAGCCTATGATCTCGTTGAAGATGCTGAACATCCGCTGTCTGACGTGCTCGCGGCGACGCGTCGGTGGCTGGGTTTTCCGGCAGCTCGGCTGACGGTTGGAGTGCCGGTGTGGACGACCCACTTGGTCGCATCCTTGGCGGATTTTCTGGGAAAACTGGGATGGCGTTCGCCCTTGCGCAGTACTGCCATGACGGTCATGGCGGATGGGGTCACGGGCGACCCGGAACCATATCGTAAGGCTGCGGGTGCATCGCTGGCTTCAATGGATGAGGTCTTTAGCCGCCTGACCTGCGCGCGCGAACATCGCTTGACGGCGCGTATGTCCCTGTTGATGCCACTGGTAATCGCGGTGCTGAGCCTGTTCTGGGTGTTGTCCGGTGTCCTTGGGCTGACCGGATTATCGCAGGCCAAATCGGTTCTTCTGGATGCAGGTTGGTCTGCCCCGTCCGCAGCAGTCAGCGTCGTGTTCTGGTCGCTTGTCGACATCGCTCTGGGTCTGGCGTTGTTGTGGCGTCCATGGGCGGGACGGGTATGCCTTTTGCAGTTCGCTGTTGCATTGTTCTATCTGGTGGCCGCAACCGTTGCCGTTCCGGCGCTTTGGGGTGACCCTCTTGGACCTCTGGTCAAAATCTTGCCAGCGATGATGCTGTCTTTGATTGCGTGGCCGATGTTGGAGAGCAGGTAATGGACCCCGATCTGATCCTGCGCTGGCTGCATGTCATTGGTGCTTGTGTCTTGCTGGGAACGGGTGCGGGCATCGCGTTCTTTATGCTGATGGCGCATCGCAGCCGGGATCCGCGTATCATTGCGCATACAGCCGGTATCGTGGTTCTGGCTGATCTGTTGTTCACGACGTCAGCCGTCATTCTGCAGCCGATTACCGGATTTCTACTGGCGTGGAGGTTGGGATGGTCATTGTCCGAGGGATGGATCGCTCTGTCGCTGCTGCTTTATGTTTTTACAGGTTTGTTCTGGCTTCCGGTGGTCTGGATACAGCTCCGTTTACGTGACTATGCCCGGCGTGCAGCGGGAAATGGCGAAGAACTGCCAGATGCCTATCATCGATTGTTTCGCATCTGGTTTGCCTGCGGATTTCCCGCGTTTGTGGCAGTGCTGGCTATAATTTGGCTAATGCTGGAACGTCCCGACATAGCCTTGTTCTGATACCGGCCAGCCTGCAACAAAACAAATCTATCTGGATTTCCAGACTATTACCCGGTGCCCGTTCAATGTAGGTTCAGGCCGAATTTCTCCGGAGGTATTTTTTTGGAGTCCCTTCTCGTCCTCATTGGCCTGATTGTTCTGGCCATACCCATTTCGATCATTGTGTTGTTGGTCGGTCAATCCCGTTTGCGTAAACGGGTCGAACAACTCGAAAACCAGATTACGGAGATGTCTGCGGGCGCGATTGAGCGAGCGCCTACTACATCACCCATGTCAGCCGCTGAGCAGGAACTTTCCGAGGAGGAAAAAGAACAGTCGAAACCTGCGCCATGGTCTGCGCCAAGAGCGGAAGAGATGCCTGCGGCAGTTGAGAGTGAGCAAACCGACACGACCGTCATTGAAGCCGAAGAAGAAGACAGTGGAGCGATTGTCTTTCGCGGGGATCGTATTGCGGCGCTGGGCGCTTGGCTGCGCGAGAATTGGTTTTATGCGGTCTCTGCTCTTTCGTTGGCTCTCGCAGGTATATTTCTTGTCCAATATGGCGTTGAAAATGGCCTGCTGCCGCCCACTGCCCGTGTTCTGGCCGCGCTGGCCTTTGGTGCCGCTCTGATCGTAGCAGGTGAAGTGGTACGCCGCCGGTTCGGCGACGATGAGGACTCGGCTACCGCCTATTTGCCGTCGGTATTCTCGGGCGCAGGGCTTGTGACGCTGTTTGGGGGCGTACTGTCCGCACGACAGCTATATGATCTGATCGGTCCCGAAACCGCATTGCTTGGAATGGTCGTGATTGCACTGACGGGGCTGGTGCTGGGTTGGTTTCATGGCCCGCTATTGGCCGCCGTTGGTCTGATCGGAGCTTTCGCAGCACCTTTCATGGTTGGCGGCTCATCGAATGATCCTTCATGGCTTTACGGATATTTTTTCGTGATCGCCGTGCTGGGGCTGGGCATCGATACCGTCCGGCGATGGGCCTGGATTTCGGTGCTTACGCTGGTTGGGTCTTACGCAACGGCCTTGCTGCTGGTCTTGTCGTCGCCATCAACTGAACCAGCATATCTGACATTTGCCACAGTTCTTGCGCTGATTACGATCGCAATTCCGGTCAGGCGGTTGATCCCCGATCACTCGGGACTGATGGTTTTGGAGACCATCCGGCGCAAGAAAGGGGGGCCTTGGCCTGAATTCCCAACCCGGCTGGCCTTTGGGGCAGTGGTTGCCAGTTCCGTGATCCTCTCGCTTCACTGGGCAGACTCGTCGTCGGAGTTCTGGCTTGGCATAGTCTTGTTCGTTGCATTGCTGCTGGCGCTGATCATCTGGGCAAAGGATGCGCGTGCCCTGCAGGACCTGGTTGTGTTCCCTGCTGCGGGTCTTGTGTGGTCGGTTTTTTCACACGGGATGGACGGAGGTTCTGTTGAACGGGCGTTTGCGGCGACCTATGCGGAAACCGCCGAGGCCGACTATCCGATGGTCGTCACTATCCTGGTCGCGTTGGGTGCAGTGATCACATTGCTTGCCGCATGGCGTTCCTTCATGGGCGGGCGTTATGCTGTTGTCTGGGCAGGGGGCACTGCGGTGTTCGCGCCAGTGATGGCAATCGCGCTGGAAATCGGCTGGAACCCTGCGCAGGTGATCGGGGCCTACCCATGGGCTCTGCATGCCATTGCGCTGGGCGCTTTGATGGTGGCTCTGGCCGAGCGGTTTGCGCGAATTGACGGTGAATACCGCATGCGCACAGCCTTGGTCACTCTTTCAGCCCTGTCCTGTCTGACCTTCGCCTGTGTGATTGTCCTCAGTTCGGCCGCGCTGACAGTTGCGCTTGTCGTAACGGTGGTGATCGCCGCTGCTTTGGACCGAAAATTCACACTGCCGCCGATGAGTTGGTTTATTTGGGCCGGAGTGTTTTCAATCACGGTAAGGCTGGTCCTCAACCCGGGTCTTGAGTGGGCGGATACAGCGCCGTTGCTCGAAATGACATTCGTCTATGGCGCGGCAGTTATTGGTTTTCTGATCGCATGGTGGCTGCTGAGGCCACTCACGCGGCCGGTGGCTGTGCTGTTGCTGGAAAGCGCCGCATGGGCGACCGGTGGCATATTGCTGTCTCTGCTGCTAATGCGCTGGCTCGAGGGGTTCGGCGAAGGCGGGGCTCAGAGCAGCCCGTGGGGACTTGGGTTGCTTGCCGTGATCTGGCTGCTGCTGGCCTATGCTCAGGTTCAGAGGTTCGAGCTGGGCGGTAAGCTGAACTACGCACGCTATCTGCTTGCGGGCTTTTTTGCGGCACATGGTGTGGTACGTCTGGTAGAGGCGCTGATCGAACAAAACCCGCTGCTCCATCTCTACGTCGATCCGGTGCTTGGCCCCCCGATCCTGAACACGCTTGCGGTGGCCTATCTGTTACCCGCGCTGGTCATCGGGCTTTCAGCGTGGCGGATTCCGTCGATGCCCTTGAGGCTGAAACAGATCAGCTACGTTGCTGCAGGCGCGCTTGCAGCATTTTGGCTGGGGCTTGCGATCCGCCACTTTTGGCAAGGGGCCGAGGGTATGTACGAGGGCAATGGTGTCAAGCAGCCCGAGTTGTACACCTACACTCTGACGCTGTTGCTAATTGGCGCAATCTTGTTCTACCAGTCGCTCGCCCGTCAGTCCGATCTGATGCGCAAGGCAGGATTGGTGGTGATCGGCTTCGCCGTGGCCAAGGTGTTCCTGATCGATATCGCGGGTCTGGGCGGGCTGATCCGGGTGTTCTCGTTGCTGGCGCTTGGGTTGGCTCTGGCGGGTTTGGCATGGCTCAATCGTTGGGCCAAGCTGCGCCATTCGCCGCAGGAGGCAGAACCTCTGGACCATTAGGCAAGGGCGTCCTATAAGCGCGGCCATGTATGACCGTCTGGCCATCATTATTCGAATTATATCCCCGGCGCTCTGATATCGCGAGACGCCGGGCAAAGGTGCTTGAGAATTCGCACTGACCGCTTCGATCCATTCACGACAAGATCACTCTGAGGACGCCCCCCATGTGCGCCGACACGACCCAAACACCTGACTACAAAGACACGCTGAACCTGCCCAAAACCGAATTCCCAATGCGCGCTGGCCTGCCCAAGCGCGAGCCTGCTTGGTTGGAACGCTGGGAGAAGATCGGCGTCTACGACCGCCTGCGCGAGAAAGAGGGCCGAGCGCCCTTTACCCTGCATGATGGCCCTCCATATGCAAACGGTCACCTGCATATCGGCCACGCACTGAACAAAACCATCAAAGACATGATCGTGCGGTCCCATCAGATGATGGGCTTTGACTCGCGTTATGTACCCGGCTGGGACTGCCACGGCCTGCCGATCGAATGGAAGATCGAAGAGCAGTACCGCAAGAAGGGCAAGAACAAGGATGAGGTGAACATCGTCGACTTCCGGCAGGAATGCCGCAAGTTCGCCGAGGGCTGGATCGACATCCAGCGGGACGAGTTCAAGCGTCTGGGCATCACCGGCAACTGGCCCGATCCCTATATCACCATGGACTATCACGCCGAGGCCGTGATCGCCGACGAGTTCATGAAGTTCCTGATGAACGGCACGCTCTATCAGGGCTCAAAACCCGTGATGTGGTCGCCGATTGAAAAGACAGCTCTGGCTGAGGCCGAGGTCGAATATCACGACAAGGAAAGCTTCACCATCTGGGTGAAGTTCAAAGTCGTGAATGCGGGCGATCTTGATGACGCTTTTGTCGTGATCTGGACGACGACTCCATGGACCATGCCGTCGAACAAAGCGGTCGTGTACGGCAAGGATATCTCCTACGGCCTGTACGAAGTCACCGGCGCACCTGAGGAATGCTGGGCCAGTGTCGGAGACAAGTTCCTGCTGGCGGACAATCTGGCCGCCGACGTGCTAGGCCGCGCCCGTCTGAACGACGACCAGTGGACTCGTGTCCGCGATGTGACAGCCGATGAACTGGAAGGTGTCCAACTGACCCACCCACTGGCTGGTGCCGAGGGCGGAAATGGCGAATGGGACGACATTCGCGACTTCCGCGCCGCTGAGTTCGTGACCGATACCGAAGGTACCGGTTTCGTCCACTGTGCGCCTTCGCATGGTATGGAGGAATTCGAGCTGTACCGTGATCTGGGTATGCTGGAACAGGTCATCACCTACAACGTGATGGACGACGGCTCGTTCCGTGCCGATCTTCCTTTCTTTGGCGGCAAGTACATCCTGTCCCGCAAAGGCGGTGAGGGTGATGCGAACAAAGCCGTCATCGACAAGCTGGTCGAGGTTGGCGGGCTGCTGGCGCGTGGCAAGATCAAGCACAGCTATCCGCATTCGTGGCGCTCGAAAGCTCCGATCATCTACCGCAACACGCCGCAGTGGTTTGCGTCCGTTGACCGCAAGCTGGACGATGGCATGGGCGAGATGGGTGACAGCATCCGCGAACGCGCGCTGCGCTCGATTGATGAGCTGGTGAAGTGGACGCCGCAGACCGGTCGTAACCGCCTGTATTCCATGATCGAGGCGCGCCCGGATTGGGTTCTGTCCCGCCAGCGCGCCTGGGGCGTGCCGCTGACCTGCTTCACCAAAAAGGGTGCTCTGCCCACCGACGCAGACTACCTACTGCGCAACGAAGACCTCAACGCACGCATCAAGGCGGCGTTCGAGAAAGACGGCGCGGATGTTTGGTACACCGACGGCTTCAAAGAGAAGATCCTTGATGGCATCGCCAACCCCGAGGATTACGATCAGGTCTTCGACGTGTTGGACGTGTGGTTTGACTCGGGTTCGACACACGCTTTCGTACTGCGTGACCGCGAAGACGGTACCGAAGACGGCATCGCCGACGTCTATATGGAAGGCACCGACCAGCACCGCGGGTGGTTCCACTCGTCGATGCTGCAAGCCTGTGGCACCAAAGGCCGTGCGCCGTACCGGAACGTTGTGACACATGGCTTCACATTGGATGCCAAGGGCAACAAGATGTCCAAGTCTCTGGGCAATACCATCGTACCGGAAGAGGTCGTCAAGCAATACGGCGCTGATATCCTGCGTCTGTGGGTTGCTCAGACCGACTACACCGCCGATCAGCGGATCGGGCCGGAGATTCTGAAAGGCACCGCTGACAGTTATCGCCGTCTGCGCAACACAATGCGGTTCATGCTGGGATCATTGGCTGATTTCACCGAGGCCGACCGCGTCGCGCCCGAGGATATGCCGCGTCTGGAACGCTGGGTGCTCAGCCGTTTGGCCGAGCTCGATGAGCAGGTGCGCAAAGGCTATGCCGCGTTCGACTTCCAGGGTGTATTCAGCGCAGTGTTCAACTTTGCGACAGTTGACCTGTCTTCTTTCTATTTCGACGTCCGCAAGGATGCGCTGTACTGCGATGGCGACAACCTGCGTCGCCGTTCTGCGCGCACCGTGTTGGACATTCTGTTCCATCGCCTGACCACTTGGCTGGCGCCGGTTCTGGTCTTCACCATGGAAGAGGTCTGGCTAGAGCGGTTCCCGGGGGATGACAGCTCGGTCCATCTGGTCGACTTCCCCGATACGCCTACCGATTGGCGCGACGCTGAACTGGAAGCCAACATGGCCAAGGTGCGCCGTGTCCGTCGTGCTGTGACTGCTGCGCTCGAAGTACAGCGTCAGGACAAGGTCATCGGCTCCAGCCTCGAGGCGGCACCGATTGTGCATATCGAGGACGCGGAAACCCGCGACCTGCTGGCTACATTCGATGTGGATGACATGTGCATCACTTCGGGTCTGACCGTTACAGGCGATCCTGCCCCGGCTGAGGCTTTCCGCGTGCCTGAAATCGAAGGCGTCGGCGTCGTGTTCGAAAAGGCCGAAGGTGCGAAATGCCAGCGGTGCTGGAAGATCCTGCCCGATGTCGGACGACATTCGCACGAAGGCGTCTGTGGCCGTTGTGACGAAGCGCTGAGCTAAAGCAAACAAGCCCCGCCCTTTTACCAATGGGCGGGGCTTTTCCTTGGTTGCGTCAATTCTGTCAATCTGCGAGCCTGCGCTCATGCCAATGATCGCGGTTGAAACACAGTTTGGATGTCTTGGGGTCGAAGAAACAGACGGCGCAATCACGCGTTTGATTTGGAACGGTACGAACAAAGACCCGGACACCCCTTTGTTGAAAGAGGCTGCTGCGCAGCTGACGGCATATGACGAAGGCCGGCTGGAGCAGTTCGATCTGCCGTATCACGTCGATGGCTCCGAATTTCAGCGCCAGGTTTGCGATCTTATGTTCGCGATCCCGTTCGGAGAGACCCGAACCTATGGCGATATTGCGAAAGAGCTAGGCCAGCCTGCCCAGCCTGTGGGGCAGGCGTGTGGTGCCAACCCGATCCCGGTCATCATTCCATGCCATCGGATTCTGGCTGCGAACAGTCTTGGCGGCTTTTCAGGGCAGGGCGGTATTGAAACCAAAGTAGCTCTTTTACGGCACGAACGCGCGGCGGGCCTGTTGATCTGATCGATTGAATCCTGTTGCAATCCACTTGTTTGCGGCCCAACTTATATCAGATGCTGAATTTAAAGGACCGCATTGTATGACTGCCCAGACAGACCGTGCCGCCCGGAAAAAGGCGATCATTGACCGGCTTATGTCGCTTGAAGAGCAAGAACTGGCAACTGCTCAGGCGCATTATGATGCATTCCTGAAAGATGCGCAGCTTGATGACCGGGAAGGGCATGACAAGGACGACATAGCTGCGTCACGCGAGAATGCGGATCTAGCCGCAGCTTTTGATGCGCCGGTTCACGCCCATCACGCCAAGATCGACGTGATTGAAAACACGGATTTCAGCGTGACCGACACGGTGCAGCCCGGTGCGGTTATCAAATTCAACAACCGGCGTTTTGTGGTATGCGTATCGACTACCCGGTTTGAGGTGGATGGCAAAACCTATATGGGAATTTCAACCCAAAGCCCGATTTATCTGGCTATGGTTGGTTTGAAAGAAGGTGACTACTTTACGCATAACGGGACTGAATTCGAAGTCGAAGAAGTCCTGTAGAAAGGCTCTCGGTCGCTGTCATGGTCCAGCGCCCATTGAGATTTGTCACCCGTTTCGCTGCGGGATCAGTTGCTGAGCAATACCCGCAGACACCAGATACAAGCTAGTGATTACCAGACCCCAATGTGCCCAGCTTTCCGGATGGAAATCGACCCAGGCCGCCCAACCCGCAAAGAATGTCCATGCCAGTGCCATTGGCAGTGACAGGGTGCGCCAACGCTCGGTGCGCACCGGATGAATGAACTTGAGCGGCAGGAACATAGCGATTGCCAGTAAGGTGACCAGAATGAGGATGAACCCGAAGTTTGGCTCAAGTGCAAAGATCACAACGACAAACATGTTCCAGCATCCGGGGAAGCCTGAGAAAGAGTTATCCTTGGTCTTCATCCGTGTGTCGGCAAAATACATCGCGCTTGCAAAAGTGATGACTATGATTGCGAACCAGCCAGTCCAGCCGTCCATCAACCCGGATTTGAACAATGCATAGGCCGGGATGAACACATAGGTCAGATAGTCGATGATCAGATCCATGAGCACCCCGTCAAATTCAGGCGCGTTCTTCTTGACGTCATAATGCCGGGCCAGGGGGCCATCGATCCCGTCTACGATGAAAGATACTACGAGCCAGAGATACATCAGGCTCCATTTTTCTTCGACGGCAGCCAGCATGGCCAACATTGCAAAAACAGCGCCGGTTGCGGTGAACAGATGAACGGAAAGAGCTTTAAATCTGAGTGTCATGCAGGTGTCATGAACGATGCAAGCCGCGGATGCAAAGCAAAAAGACCGTCTGTGTCAGACTGTGTCGGTCCTGTTTGGTTTTTGGTCACGTTTAAACTGAAATAAGCCGGCTTTAATTGCAGCCCGAGCGAGTGTTGTGACAATCTTGCCGCATAGCAAGTACTATTCTCTAACGGGAAAACACAGATGATCTTGATGGGCTTGGGTTGAAAATCTATCAGCCTGATTTACTCAACAAAAACAACCTAATCTGGAACGGGCCCGCAATGAAATTCACTCTTCCTTCTCTTGTTATTTTGTCATTGGTTTGCGCAGCGTGCGCCACCAAACAAGAGAGTATTCTCAAAGAAAAGGGCAGTGCCCAAAGTGTTGAGTTTGATTCCTCAGATGCGCAACAATCGGTGGTTGGTTTCCGCGCAACCAGCGTACGTGTCTCTCAAAACGGAAATTCAAGCATTCCAGCGTCGTGCAATATTGTGGGCGATGGATTTAAGGCAAAATTCAAAACGCCTGCAATTGTAAACTTGCCAAGCTATGGAAAGCAAACAAAGCCCATTCAGGTCAACTGCGAGTTAGATGGAGAAACGCACTCTGAAATGGTCGCGCCCAAGAATATCTCGGCTGAAAATCGCAGGGCCAATGCAGTTGGGGCCGGCGTTCTATTTGCCGGCGTTCTTGGTGGGGCCGTGGCCGGCGCAGTCAGTGGAGAAAAAGAAGGCGACGCTTACAGTTATAAGCCGATCACCCTGAAAGCCGACTAAATCAGGCCTTCGGATGCGCGCGGTTGTAGACTTCCATCAGCCGCGCGGTATCGACTGCTGTATAGGTTTGCGTAGTTGACAGCGATGCGTGGCCCAGCAGCTCTTGGATCGCCCGTAGATCCCCACCAGCCGACAGGAGATGCGTGGCAAAGCTGTGGCGCATTGCATGAGGCGTTGCCGTTGACGGCAGACCCAGTTGCATGCGTGCCTTGGCCATGACGCCCTGAATGGCTCGGGGGTTTAACTGTCCACCGCGCACGCCCCGAAACAATGGCGCATCCGGTGATTGTGAATGAGGGCACAGTTGCAGGTAATGCTCGACACTGTCTTTCGCGGCTTGGATTACCGGGACAATCCGTTCCTTCCCGCCTTTTCCAAGAATGCGCAAGGTGGATGGCAGTGGTGCGTCTGCTCCCTTTAGGGATAGGGCTTCGGAAATGCGAAGGCCACATCCGTACAGCAATGTCACAACGGCGACGTCACGTGCAGCGACCCAGTCAGAAGTCGATTGCAATTCGACTGTTTCGATCATCGCGCGGGCGGCATCTTCGGCCAGAGGGCGCGGGAGTTTCTTGGTGTATTTCGGTGCGCGCGTTGACAGAACGGCTGTTGGTTCAAAACCCTCTCGCTCTGCCAGCCAGCGGTAGAATGTTTTGACAGCGGAGAGTTTGCGTGCCAGCGAACGCGCGCCTACACCTGTTTCGCGCTGTTGCGCCATCCAGGCCCGCATGTCTGAGACTGTGATCCGCTCCAGCGCAGCCAGCCCCTGCCGGGCACTGTTGTGAAGTGTCATGAACGACAGGAATTCGCTGACATCACCACGATAGGCCGTCAACGTGTTTTCCGATCGCCCCGAAAGCGCCCCCAGACTATCTAGCCAGTGCTGGAGTGCATCGCGGCACGCCGGAGAGATCAGGCTCACGACAGCCAGTGGCGCATCGAGCGTTCGAACACGCCAGCAAAAAAGGCCAGAAGATCGGTTCCCAGCTGGGGTGAGAAATGTCTGGGATCCTTGGCGCCCATGACGATCATGCCGGGCAGGCGACCTTCGCCAAGATCAAGCTTCAGGCACGCCTCGGAGCGCAGCTGGTCGGCCTTGTCGCCATAGATTCTGCGATTGGAGTGGTGTATTTCGCGCAAGGTGACATCCCGGGGTTGCCCGCTGCGATCATAGGTCAGATAGCTGTCGATGAAGCCGGGCTCTGCGACTGTAAGAACACCGCCCAGTTTGTCGACTGCGGGGTCGTCCTGAATAAGTGTGGTTTCCAGAACCAGAGTGACTTTATCGACGCGCAGTATTTCGGCGACGTCATTACCCAGCGTGCGAAGGAAATCTTCGAACTCGACGGGTTCAAGCAGACGAAGAATGGCGCGATGAACCTGATTGGTGCCTGCCAGATTTTCGTAGGCAGCTGCGATCACCGAACGATGGGTATCCTCCAGCCGATCCAGCCGGGCTTCGAGCCGCTGCATGGCGATCCCGCGCAGATCGATGATGTTGTCACCACGTGCGCGCTCATTCGCAGTTACAAGCGCCTGCATCAGGTCCTTGTCATCCAGCACTGCGTCAGGCTCAGCCAGAATCGCGGCGCGGAGATTATCCTCGAGTTTCGGGTTGCTGCTCATTTCCTGTCCGGTCTTTTTTTGTTGCGCGGTTTATAGCATGGGACACCGGATTTGACTTGGAAAAAATGCACCTGAAGCTCGAATTAGTGCAGCAATGTGGTGGTAAGGTGCTCCAACCCGCAACTCTCTGATCAGAGATCAGATTTTGCAGTTGGGCCTAGCGCGGCGCCGAGGGCGCCACGCGGTTTCGCAGAAACTGTCGGGATCAGAGAATTTTCTGACCGGTCTTGGCCCAGTCGGCCAGGAAGGTTTCCAGACCCTTGTCAGTCAAGGGGTGATCGGCCAGCTTCTTGATGACAGCGGGCGGTGCGGTGATCACGTCGGCGCCGATACGGGCGCTGTCGGTCACGTGGTTCACGGTGCGGATCGAGGCCGCCAGGATTTCGGTTTCAAACCCGTAATTGTCATAGACCTGACGGATATCGGCGATCAGGTCCATGCCATCGAGGTTGATGTCGTCGAGACGTCCGATGAAGGGTGAGATGAAAGTCGCGCCTGCCTTTGCCGCCAAAATGGCCTGATTAGTCGAAAAGCACAGAGTTACGTTGACCATCTGACCTTCGTCCGAAAGCGTCTTGCAGGTTTTAAGACCGGCCCAGGTCAGCGGCACCTTCACGGCGATGTTCGGAGCGATCTTGGCCAGCTTGCGGCCTTCGGCGATCATGTCGTCGGCTTCGGTGGCGACAACTTCGGCGGATACGGGGCCATCGACCAGATCACAGATCTCTTTGGTCACTTCCAGAATGTCGCGACCCGATTTCAGGATCAGCGAAGGGTTGGTGGTCACACCGTCTACCATGCCCAAATCGTTAAGTTCGGTGATGGCATCGATCTCGGCTGTGTCTACGAAGAATTTCATGAGGGCAGTCCTTTGATGGGTTGGCCTTGGTCGCGGATGGCTTTACCCCAAAGAGAGACTTGCTGAAACCCCCCGGCCCGAGGATATGCGTTGAGCACTCAGGAGTATTTTGACGAAGGCGAACTGGTGGCGGTTCTGACCACACAGCCTCTGGACCGGACGCTGGATTACAAAGCGCCCGAGGGTGGGTGTTTTCTGGGTGCATTCGTTGAGGTCCCGTTGGGGCCGCGTAAGGTTCTGGGTGTTGTCTGGGGACCGGGGCAAGGGGGATTTGATCTTAACAAGGCGCGATCAGTGATCCGAGTGTTGGAAGTTGCACCGATGCGCGAAGAGATGCGCGTGTTTCTGGGTAAAGTGGCAGATTACACGCTGACGCCGATGCCCGCGATGCTGCGGCTGGCAACACGTGCACCCGGATTGGGTGATCCGCCGTCGATGCGTAAGATCTATCGCCTTGGCAATACTGAACCGGACCGTATGACCGACGCGCGCACCCGCGTGCTCGAGGTTCTGCGTGATTATGGCGGTCTTGCCTTTACGCTGAAGGAACTGGCCGAGCAGGCCGGCGTGACCTCATCTGTCGTCAAAGGGCTGGTCAAGCTGGGTGCAGTGCGGGAGGAAGACAGTCCCCGTGATCTGCCGTATCCGCATCTGGACCCGGATCTGCCAGGAAAAGAGCTGACCGAAGATCAGGCGGCCGCAGTTGCAAAGCTGCAGGAAGGTCAGCAGTCAGGGAGTTACGGAACCACGCTCCTCAAGGGCGTGACAGGCTCAGGTAAGACCGAAGTTTATCTGGAGGCCGTGGCCGAGGCGCTGCGCATGGGACGACAGGCGCTGGTTCTGTTGCCTGAGATCGCGCTGACCGCGGAATTCCTTACCCGCGTCGAGGCGCGGTTTGGCGCGCGCCCGGCTGAATGGCACTCGGGCGCGACGATGACTGAACGCCGCCGGGTCTGGCGAATGGTCGGGCAGGGGGATGCGCAACTGGTCGTCGGAGCAAGATCGGCCCTGTTCCTTCCGTTTCGCAATCTGGGCTTGGTCGTGGTCGATGAGGAGCACGACACTTCTTACAAGCAAGAGGATGGTGTCCAGTACAGCGCGCGCGACATGGCCGTGTTGCGTTCAGCCATCTGTGGGGGGCGGGTGGTACTGGCCAGTGCCACGCCTTCGCTAGAAAGCTGGGCCAATGCCGAGGCGGGAAAGTATGACCGGATCGATCTGACGTCGCGGTTTGGGGCCGCCGTTCTGCCCGAGATGAAGCCAATCGACATGCGGGCGGAACAGATGCAGCCGGGAACATGGATTTCCCCGTCTCTGCGTCAGGCAGTGCGGCAGCGGATTGAAAAAGGCGAGCAGTCGCTGCTGTTTATCAATCGCCGTGGCTATGCGCCCGTTACCTTATGTCGGGCTTGTGGTGAGCAGATTGCCTGTGATCACTGTGATGCGCGGATGGTCGAACACCGGTTTTTGAAACGCTTGATGTGCCACCAATGCGGTGAGACGAAGCCGATGCCCGAGGTGTGCCCATCCTGCGGGGTCGAGGGCAAGCTGGCTCCGGTCGGGCCGGGGATTGAACGTTTGGCCGAAGAGGCTGAGGCGACCTTTCCTGAAGCCAATATTGCGATGCTCAGCTCTGATCTGTTCGGATCTGCCCGGGCCCTGAAAGCCAAGATTGAAGAGATCGCCGAAGGTGAAGCAGATATAATCATCGGTACGCAGCTGGTGGCCAAAGGGCACAACTTTCCGAAACTGACACTGGTTGGCGTGATCGACGCCGATCTCAGCCTGCATGGTGCCGATTTGCGTGCGGCTGAGAGGACATTCCAATTGATGCGCCAGGTTGCTGGCCGCGCTGGGCGGGCGGATAAACCGGGTCAGGCGCTGCTACAGACATTCCAGCCTGAACATCCCGTGATCCGGGCGATTTTGTCCGGGGACGAAGAAGGGTTCTGGAAGGCAGAAGCTGCCGGGCGACAGGCTGCAGGCGTTCCCCCTTATGGTCGTATGGCCGGGATAGTGCTCTCGGGGCCAGAGGTTGGCCCTGTGTTCGACATCGGAAACGCCATGGCGCGCAATGATGGCCCGTTGCGCGATATCGGTGCGCAGGTCTTTGGCCCGGCGCCCGCACCGATTGCCCGAATTCGCGGGCGGCATCGGGTGCGTCTGCTGGTCAAAGCCCCGAAAGGCGCGCCCATTCAGGATGCTATCGCGCGCTGGATCGCGCCATTGCGGCTGAAGGGTGATATTCGTCTGACCGTCGATATCGATCCACAAAGTTTCTACTGACTTCTGCATCAGTGCAGAGGCAATGTGCGGCGACTGCTTTCCTCTCGCCAAATTACAGAAATGGGCGTAGAGGACTCTCATGCTGAAACCAATGCCCCTATCCGAGGCGCAGAGCCTTCCGTTCTGGCGCCGACCCGTCACGCTCCTGTTCATGATGGCGCTGACTATGCCGATTGCGTTCAACGGATGGAGCGCGTTGCTGAACAATTTCGTAATCGAAGTGGCAAACTTCGATGGCGCGGATATCGGCCTCTTGCACACAGTGCGGGAAATCCCCGGTTTCCTGGCCGTTGGTGTGATCGCAGTCATCATATTTGTGCGCGAGCAGGTGCTGGCGATGATCTCGCTGATGATGCTCGGCGTGGCCACAGCAGTAACTGCGTGGTTTCCAAGCCTTGGTGGCCTGTTGTTTGTGACCCTCTTCAGCTCGATCGGTTTTCACTATTATGAGACGGTGAACCAGTCGCTTCAGCTGCAGTGGTTGCCCAAGGACCGCGCGCCCCAGGTGCTGGGCTGGCTGGTCGCCATGGGATCGGCAGCGACAGCTGTGGTCTACGGTCTGATCGTGCTGACCTGGGACCGGTTTGATCTGTCCTATAATACGGTCTTCATGGCGGCGGGCGGAGTGACAGCCCTGCTGGCACTGTTCTGTCTGCTCGCTTACCCGCAATTCGATTCACCGACGCCGCAGACCAAGAAACTGGTCCTGCGTAAACGTTACTGGTTGTATTACGCACTGCAGTTCATGGCCGGAGCCCGGCGACAGATATTCGTTGTCTTTGCCGGTTTCATGATGGTCGAGAAGTTTGGTTTCGAAGTCCATGAACTGACCAGCCTCTACCTGATCAATCTGGTGATCAACATGGCGGTAGCGCCGATGCTGGGTAAGGCAGTTTCCGTCTTTGGCGAACGCCGGACACTGATCTTCGAATATACCGGTCTGGCTATCGTGTTCGCAGCCTATGGCGGTATCTACTGGTTTGGCTGGGGCGTGCTGCTGGCGGCTATCCTCTATGTGATTGACCATGTTCTGTTTGCGCTGGCGCTGGCGCTGAAAACCTACTTCCAAAAGATCGCTGATCCGGCGGATATCGCGCCGACGGCAGCTGTGGCCTTCACCATCAATCACATCGCGGCGGTATTCCTGCCTGCGCTTTTGGGGTTGCTGTGGGTCGTATCACCCGGTGCGGTGTTCGCATTGGCTGCTGCAATGGCTCTGGTGTCTCTGGCGTTGTCGCTGCTGATCCCACGCCACCCTGAACCCGGCAACGAAACTATCCTGTCGAAATACGCGCCTGCGCCTGCAGAATAGGCGCCGGTGCTTGACCTTGGCCGCCTGTCGCCATAGGCGCTGTGACAACTTAAACAGGAGGCATCCATGCCGACATTCACAGCGCTCACCACTCTGAACGGGAAAGCCGCAGCCGAAGGCCTGGGCGAAGCGATGGAGCGTCTGGAGCCGGAACCAACCGGTGTAGGTGTTTTCGAGGTCGAGGACGGATCCGGCCTCTGGGAAGTCGGCGGCTATTTTACTGAGGCGCCTGATGAGACTGCGCTGGCTGTCTTGGCTGTGGCTTTTGAGGCCAAGCCATTTGTGGTTTCCGAACTGCCCGAAACCGACTGGGTCGCACATGTTCGTCGAGAGTTGGCTCCGGTCGAAGCCGGCCGTTTTTTTGTGTATGGCAGCCATGACGCCGACAAGATCCCCGAAGATCGCATTCCATTGCTCATCGAGGCAGCGATGGCCTTTGGCACGGGGCATCACGGCACGACGCTAGGCTGTCTCAAGGCGCTGGACAGGCTGATCGAGGATGGGTTTAGCGCGGACAAAGTCGCGGACATCGGTTGCGGGACTGCTGTGCTGGCCATGGCGGCTGCACGGGTTTGGGATGGCGAGATACTGGCCAGCGATATTGACGAAGTTGCCGTTGATGTGGCTGAGGCAAACCTGAAGGCCAACGGAATGTCTGGCGCAGTTCGGTGTGTCGAAGCAGCAGGGTTTGATCACCGGGAGTTGCAGTCATCAGCGCCGTACGACCTGATTTTTGCTAATATCCTGAAGGGCCCCTTGGTGGCTCTGTCACCCGAAATAGCAGAGAATCTGCGGGATGGCGGGCATGCGATCCTGTCGGGAATCCTTAACGAGCAGGCTGACGAAGTCGTGTCTGTTTATTCTCAAAACGGGTTCAATCTTGCTGACAGAGGTGAGATTGGTGAGTGGACGACGCTAATCTTAACGAAACAGGGCGTTACTTAGACCATTTGCAGGAGTTTTGTGGATTTTTGCCACTCTTTTGACGCATTCTCTATCTACCGTCACCTGATGAAGTCGAGGGGGGCGGTTTTCGGAGGCTGCCATGACGGGTAAACAACTGGAATTTGATCAGCGCGTTCATCGCCTGAGCAAGAAGCATCAAAAGATGAGCCGTGGGTATCGTGCGTCGATGCGCAAAGACGGCTTGGTCGTGATGAAGCCACAACGCGTAAGATCCGCGGTTCCGGCAAAGGTTCTTTTGCTGTGCCTGGTTGGGTTTTTCGCTTTCAAGGCGTTTCTCCTATCAAGCTTGGGGCCATCTGCCTATCAGTTTCGGGTGAACAGCCTGAACGAGGGAACGTCGGTTGAACAGGCCGGGGCCTGGATCATGCAAATCGATCCGGTGACCGAAGCTGTTTCAGCTCAGTTGAGCAAGGTGATGTACTAAAGCGACCTGAAAACGCTGACGCCTCTGCTATCCAAGAGGCCTGCGATCAGGGGCTTCTAACCGCATTGTCATCACAGCAGTTAAACAAAAAACACCGCGGCCCATGGCGCGCGGTGTTCTTATTTGCCCCCGAGGGATAACGGGGCGAGTGAGTGGTAGTCTTAGCGACGACCCTCAGCAACGATCTCAATGTCGCCGCGGCTCAGGCCGATATCTTCCAGCTCGCGGTCGGTCAGACCGTTCAGCGCGTTGCGAGTTACGCGAGCGTCATTCCATTCTACTACGGCGTTTACTACCGATGCGAACGTTGCGCCGATACGGCCAACGAGGCCGAATGAGCCAGTGGTGGTGCGGGTGGTGTCCAGTGCAGCCATATCCTGTTTCCTTCTGGTTTGTGTTAACTTCTGATCTTGTGATCTGCCGGGCATCTAGTGATGTCGGATTTCCCGCACAAGAGCAGTTTTTGCAAGTGTCCTATGCAGTTTCTGCAATGCTCTATGGGCCTGTAATCCCCTTAAATAATTGGTGAAAATACGTTCATGAAACAGGTCGATTCCTGACTATTCGGGGTCGAAAACAGGCCACTCTGTCGCGCTTGGGATAGTTGTGTCGTTTTTGAGCGTGAGGTCAATTCGCTTGGAAAATGTTCATGTTTCGTGCTAATCGGTGAAAAAGATCAAGAAAACCCGAGCAGGCCGAGGCAAAACATGCGGATTCTGGGCATTGATCCGGGGTTGAGAACCCTGGGATGGGGCGTCATCGAATCGAATGGCAGCCGTCTGAGCCACGTCTCAAACGGTTTGTGCAAATCGGACGGGGATGATTTGGGCGAGAGGTTATTGTCGCTGCACAATCAGATCGTCGAGGTTATTGCCGAACATTCACCCGATCAGGCAGCCATCGAACAGACTTTCGTGAACAAGGATGGGGCGGGAACGCTCAAACTGGGTCAGGCGCGTGGCGTGGCGTTGCTGACGTTGGCACAGGCCGGATTGCCGGTGGGGGAATATGCTCCGAACCGAGTCAAGAAAACGGTCGTGGGTGTCGGGCACGCGGAAAAGGAGCAGGTTCTACACATGGTCAAACTGCAATTGCCCGGATGTCAGCCCAAAGGGGCGGATGCCGCAGATGCTCTGGCGATTGCGATCTGTCACGCCTATTACGGAAAGACGCAACAGACGCGTTTGAAAGAGGTACGGGCATGATCGGAAAACTCACCGGAAGGCTGGACTATCGCGCAGCAGATCACGTGCTGATTGATGTCCGGGGTGTGGGATACATCGTCTATTGCTCTGACCGGACAATGGCGGCACTGCCGGGTGCGGGGGAAGGCATTTCGCTCTACACAGATATGGTCGTGCGCGAAGATCTGATGCAGCTTTACGGTTTTCTGTCGCTGGTCGAAAAGGAATGGCATCGGTTGCTGTGCTCCGTGCAGGGCGTCGGAGCCAAGGTCTCTCTGGCGATCCTGAGCGCTTTGGGTCCGGATGGTGTCAGTCGCGCCATCGCACTGGGCGACTGGGGCTCGGTGAAGGCGGCGAAAGGCGTCGGACCTAAAACTGCGCAGCGGATCGTGCTTGATCTCAAAGACAAAGCGCCAGGCGTAATGGCCATGGGTGGCACCGTAACGGATGCGATGGATGGCCCCGCGATCGAAGTTGTAGAGCCTGTCGAGGCAGCGCCTGTACCGAAGCGAACGCCCAAACCAGCCTCCGGGGCTGCTGCCGCATCAGCGGGTGCGCTGTCTGCCCTGTCCAATCTCGGTTATGGTCCGTCGGACGCAGCAGCTGCGGTTGCCGAGGCTGCCGCCAACAACCCGGATGCAGACGAAGCAGGTTTGATCCGTGCCGCCCTGCAACTGCTGGCGCCGAAAGGGTGAATAAATGGTAGACGCTGATCCCGCCCTGCGCCCCGAGCCGCTGCCGGAAGACAACGACCGCGCATTGCGCCCTCAGGGGTTGGATGAATTTATCGGTCAGGCCGAAGCCCGCGCCAATCTGCGCATCTTTATCCAATCCGCACGCCAACGGGGCGAAGCAATGGATCACACGTTGTTTCATGGCCCGCCTGGATTGGGTAAAACCACATTGGCGCAGATCATGGCGCGCGAACTGGGGGTGAATTTTCGCATGACATCCGGGCCGGTTCTGGCGAAAGCAGGTGATCTGGCTGCGATCCTGACCAATCTCGAAGCACGTGATGTCCTATTTATCGACGAAATCCACCGTCTGAACCCGGCAGTGGAAGAGGTGCTTTACCCCGCGATGGAAGATTTCGAGCTCGATCTGGTGATTGGTGAGGGACCTGCTGCGCGGACCGTACGGATCGAGTTGCAACCCTTCACGCTTGTCGGAGCAACGACGCGAATGGGCTTGCTGACCACACCCTTGCGTGACCGATTTGGTATTCCGACCCGGCTTCAGTTCTATACGGTCGACGAGCTGCACGAGATCGTCACGCGCAATGCACGTAAGTTGGGCGCGCCTGCGGACAACGACGGGGCGCGTGAAATCGCCCGCCGGTCTCGTGGCACGCCCCGAATTGCCGGGCGGCTGCTGCGGCGTGTTGTGGATTTCGCTATCGTCGAAGGTGATGGGCGGATTACGCGCGAACTGGCAGATGGTGCTTTGACACGGCTGGGTGTGGATAATCTTGGGTTGGATGGCGCGGACCGCCGTTACCTGACGCTGATTGCTGAAAACTACTCGGGCGGCCCTGTTGGGATTGAAACTCTATCGGCTGCGTTGTCGGAAAGCCGAGACTCGCTGGAAGAAGTCATCGAACCCTATTTGCTGCAACAAGGCCTCATACAACGCACTCCGCGCGGACGGATGCTGGCGCAGAAGGCCTGGACGCATTTGGGCATGACCGCGCCCAAGCGGCAAAGCGATCTGTTTGGTTGAAGACCACAGCCAGAGAAACTATGCGTTCAGCGATAGTGATCTAATGCAGATGAAGGTTTGAGCGTGACACCAGAAGAGATCGAAGCGCTGTTCACCCGCGAAAACGGAGAATTCCTGTTCGCGCGCTGGGGTCGGCCACTCGTGCCAATCGTTTTTGGCGTCGAGGATGAGACTCTGGCAACCGTCAAAGGGGCCTTTGAAGCAGTAGTTACCTTGGCCGATCACAAAATGGCCGAGACGGACCCGGAGCTGGGCGCCAACTGTATGGTCTTCTTTTTCCGGGACTGGCAGGAGTTGCTTGAAGTTCCCGATCTTGATCGCCTGATCCCGGATATAGCCCCGTTGGTTGACCGCCTTGAAGCTGCAGACGCCAATCAATATCGCATTTTCCGGTTCGAAGAAGACGGTGCCATCCGCGCAGCTTTTGTCTTTCTGAGGATGGACAAGGAACTGTCCAAGGTCCCGGCAGAGACACTGGCGCTAAGTCAGGTGGTTCAGACCGTATTGCTGTGGTCGGACTCTGCGTTCAGAACGCAATCACCACTGGCGGTGGCAGGCGAGGCGACCATACTGCGCCCGGACATCGCTGCATTGATCCGTGCGGCCTATGATCCGGTTCTGCCCGGTGTGGCACATGATGCATCCCATGCGCTGCGGTTGTTCGCACGCTTGCAGCAGCCGCAGTAAGCGACAGTCTCGTTTATGGTTTTCCCGACGCACTTTGGGTGCCGTGTTCGCGGCCTGTGCGATGGTGAAAGGCCTCAAGCAATTCGCTGCCGGATTCAAAATAGGCGTCTTTTCCGACAAGATCGGTGACGCCATATCTGTCCAGTTCCGCTCGGACATCGGGTTCGACAAGTAAAAAGACCAGTTTGATGCCCTTTGACTGCAGGTATTGGTGAACGTTGCGCAAGGTGTAGCCTGCAGTGAAATCCACATCATCTACTGCCGAAGCCTCGATGCAAAACCAAGACAGCTTGTGGTCAGCACCTTGGGTAATAGTGGCAACTTCGTCAGACAGGCGCTGAGTATTTGCGTAGTATAGACTGTGGGAAAAACGATAGATGACCAGACCCGGTTCAAACTGGTTGGGGTGGTCAATCGATTTTGAGTGCCATCCAGTGACCTTATTCTCCACGATGACAGAGTTCTTGGGGTGATACCCCCGGCGCGTGTGATCAATGAGCGATAGCACCATCGCAAAAATGATACCCTGTTCAACGCCAACGAAGACGACAACGGCAGCAGTTGCGATGGCGATCCAGAATTCGGATCGGGCCTGCCTGTAAATATTGGCCAGCCCCCGTACATCGATCAGCTTCACGCCTATCAAAAACACGATGGCAGACAGTGCTGCGTTTGGCAGATAAGCAAGCGGACCGGTCAGAAACAGGATCACGACCAGAACGATCGCGACTGTGGTAAGTTGAGCGATCTGGCTGCGCCCACCTGCGCTTGCCACCATTTCGGTTTTGGTAGGGCTGCCATTGACGACGAAGGTTCCGGTAAATGCAGCGCCAAGGTTTGCAAGACCAAGCCCGACGAGGTCCGAGTTCTCATCAAATTTCTCTTCGTAGTGTGCCGCATAGGCGCGGGATGTCGCGGCGCTTTGTGCAAGGATCACCACAAAGATCGACAGTGCGGTGGGCAGCAGTTGTTTGAACAGAGACCAACTCCAGTCCACAGCAGGGATAGAAAGCGAGGGCAGGCCGCTGGGAACAGCCCCCAGAACTGCTATACCTGCTCCGCTGAATTGAAAGGCCCAGCTGCACAGGATCACGCCCAGTATTGCGATCAGTGGGCCAGGAATTTTGCGGGACAAGCGTCTGCAGCCGGTCACCACGGTCAGCACGGCCACTGCGACAGCCAATGTTGGCCAACTGAATTGTTCGAAATGTTCGGCGACGCCCTTCAGTTTGGCAATGGTTCCGTGCGCTGAGACTTCAATGCCCAGCATTCCGGGGATCTCTCCACTGGCGACCTGTATACCAACGCCTGTCAAAAAGCCGACCAGGACAGTTCTGGACAGAAAATCGGCCAAAAACCCTAGACCAATGATCCGAGCGGCGATCAGGAGTATCGCAGCCATCAGTGCCAGAAGTGAAGCCAGCGCGAGATATTCGGATGAACCCGATACCGCCATGCCCGCCAAGGCTGAGGCTGTTATGGCCGCAGTCGCGGAATCCGCTCCGACAACCAGATGACGGGAAGATCCAAAGATGGCGAACAATGCCATCGGTATGAGGATTGTGTAGAGGCCGGTAATTACCGGGGTTCCGGCAATTTTCGTGTAACCCATGACTTCGGGGATCGCGAGGCAGGCGAAGGTGAGGCCCGCAAGGATCTCGGTCGGCAGCTTAGATCGATCGAAAGGTAAGATGCCCTGCAGAACAGGAAGCGGAAATGTGATCCCATTTCTTGTCGCTTTAGTCATTGGGTTCCCTGTTCAATGCCTCTGCATAACTTGGAACACTAGAATGCAAATGCGCAGATTTCGATACTGAGTACGGCCTCAGTGAATTTTCTGATCAATCAGGGATTGCGGGATTGCCACTGCGCGGGCATGTCTGTGGGGGCGAGGTTTAGGCCCCAAAGGACAGATTGATGAAACTGGATAGCCGGATTTGCGATGTCGCAAGATAAGTCACTAGTGAAACAGAAACATATCTTTCCGATCCGGGTCTATTACGAAGACACCGACATGGGTGGTGTCGTTTATCACGCAAATTACTTGCGCTACATCGAACGCGCCCGGTCTGACTGGGTTCGTAAGCTGGGGAATGATCAGAACGCGATGCGGGATGACGGTGTCGTCTGGGTCGTGCGCAAGCTGGAAGCGGACTATCTTGCCTCTGCCAAATTTGATGACGAATTGACTGTTGAGACCGAAGTTGTCGCAATCTCGGGTGTTCGACTGACGATGGCACAGTTGGTTTTGCGGGGGGAGACGGAAATATTCCGCGCCACAGTCACGGCTGTCTGCATCAACAGCGAAGGCAAGCCAATCCGCCTTCCGGCAGAGATTCGCGCATTGATGTAACAAAACGTAGCCCAGGGGTGGTTATGTTGGCATTTCATACCGATCTGCGTTAGCGTCTGGCAAAACAAGGCCAAACGAACGGCCGTCAGGCAAAACAAAGAGCAGGTTCATGGAAGCTGAAACGCTGGTGCTGGCGCAGGAGATCGATTTCTCCATGTGGGGGCTGTTCGCCCGCGCGACATTCATCGTCAAGGTGGTCATGCTGATCCTAGTGATCGCATCATTCTGGTCCTGGGCGATCATCATACAGAAACTCATCAACTATCGCGCGGCACGCCGTGAAGCACAGGTTTTTGATGAATCCTTCTGGTCGGGCAATCCTCTGGATGAGCTGTTCGAAGAGATTGGTTCACGCCCGGATGGAAGTTCGGAAAAGATCTTTGCGGCCGGAATGATCGAGTGGCGAAGGTCCCATCGAACTGATGGCGGACTGATCGCAGGCGCAACCGCCCGGATCGACAGATCAATGGATGTGGCCATCGCGAAAGAGGCTGAAACCCTGCAAAAAGGTCTGCCCATTCTGGCGACCGTCGGCTCGACCGCGCCGTTTATCGGCCTGTTTGGTACTGTCTGGGGCATCATGAATGCGTTCATCGAGATTGCCGAGCAGCAGAACACGAACCTTGCAGTTGTGGCGCCTGGCATCGCCGAGGCGTTGCTGGCAACCGGCCTTGGCCTGTTGGCCGCGATCCCGGCCGTGATCTTCTACAACAAGCTGAGCGCCGACAGTGATCGGATCGTCGGTGGCTATGAAGCTTTTGCCGACGAGTTCGCCACCATCCTTTCTCGTCAGTTGGACAGCTGATATGGGCGCTGCGGTTCAGCAATCGTCAAACGGAAACGGGCGCAGGCGCGGTCGACGTCGCGGTCGCGCACAGCCGATGGCGGAAATCAACGTTACGCCATTTGTTGATGTCATGTTGGTGTTGCTGATCATTTTCATGGTGGCGGCCCCCTTGCTGACTGTGGGTGTTCCGGTTGACTTGCCCAAAACCGCCGCCAGTGCATTGCCCGGGGACAATGAAGAACCCTTGACTGTAACCCTCACTGCGGATGGTCGGGTTCAGATCCAGACGACAGATGTTCTGCGCGAAGAACTGATTGGCAAGCTGCGCGCCATCGCTGCTGAGCGCAGCAGTGACCGTGTATTCCTGCGGGCGGACGGCGCTATTCCTTATGCGCAGGTGATGCAGATCATGGGCGCCCTGAATGCGGGCGGATTTTCGAATGTGGGCCTTGTTACCGATACGGGCGGGCCAACGCTGGACGAAGGTGGAGAGTGAGGCCGCGGGGTGGAAACCGGCACCAAGATCTCAGCGATTGCCCATGTGAGTCTGATCGGATGGGCGTTGTTCGGCGGTACGTTCCGGTCGGAACCGCTGCCTATGGCTGTGCAGGATGTGTCCGTGATCTCTGCTGAGCAATTCGCGGCAATGACCGCGCAGCGCGAAGCGCCTGAGGTTCCTTCGACACCTGAATCACTGGAGCAGCCCCCTGAACCCGTTGAAGAGGTGAACGCGCCTGAGCCCACTCAGGAAGAACAACCGCGCCCCGAGCCGGTGACACCATCTGAACCCGAACCGGAACCGGTGCCGGAAACAGTCGAAGTGCCACCCGAGCCAGAAGTGGTTGAAGAGCCGCCGGTTCTGGAACAGCCAGAGCCAGAAGCGGTAGTCCTTCCCACACCTCCCGGACCCGAGGCCCAGCCCAGGCCAGCTGATCGCGTAGCACCCGAACCAATAGCCCCACCACCACCCGAGGCCCAGATTGATGACGTGGAATCGCCACCGGTTTCTCTGGACGAAGGCGCTGAGACGCAGCAAGAACAACAGGACCAGACCGCACCCGAGGAAGCCACTGATCAGATCGTGACCGAGGCTGAGGAATCCGATGAGACGGCGCCGACAACCTCTCCCCGACCGCGCGTTCGACCCAACCGTCCTGCACCGCCCGCTGAGCCTGAAGTTGCGGAAACATCTGAGCCTGCCGCCCCGGCAGAGGCGCCGTCGTCCAGTGAACAGGACGCGATTGAGGATGCGCTTTCCGAGGCTCTGCGCGATTCGGAACCTTCCGGTCCACCGTTGACCAGTGGCGAAAAGGACGCGATGCGTCTGGCCGTATCGCGATGCTGGAATGTCGGATCGCTGTCGACCGACGCATTGAGTACTGTGGTGGTTGTCGGCTTTTCGCTGAACCGTGACGGAACGGTCGTGGGCGGCAGTTTGCGCCTGCTGGACAGTTCCGGCGGTTCCGCCGGTGCGGAAAAACAAGCCTTTGATGCGGCGCGCCGCGCGATCCTGCGCTGTGGTGCCAGAGGTTATGACCTGCCTGCTGACAAATATGAACATTGGCAGGATATTGAGATTACATTCAATCCCGAGAGGATGCGGATCAAATGATGAAACTTCTGACCAGCCTCTTTGTCGGTCTGACTCTGTTGTCGGCGCCGGTATATGCGCAAAGCGGACCGCTACGCCTTGAGCTCACTGAGGGCATTATCGAACCCATGCCCTTTGCGGTGCCCAGTTTCGTGCCGGACAGTCCTGCAGCCGCGCAGTATGCGGCCGATATCTCGCGTGTGGTTGCCGCCGACCTAACCGGCACGGGGTTGTTCCGTGAAATCTCATCCGATGCTTTCATCAGTCGGGTCAGCAGTTTCGAAGCCCCTGTTCAATTCGCCGATTGGAAGGCGATCAATGCGCAGGCGCTGGTTACTGGTGCGGTCAATGTTTCGGGCAAACGTCTTACGGTGCGGTTCCGGATTTGGGATGTGTTTTCGGGGCAAGAGCTGGGCAATGGCCTACAGTTCGCTGGCACCACTGATGGCTGGCGTCGCATGGCGCATAAGGTGGCCGATCAGGTCTATAGCCGTATCACGGGTGAGGGTGGATATTTCGACAGCCGGGTTGCCTTTGTTTCGGAAAGCGGACCCAAAGACCAGCGGCGCAAGCGATTGGCGATCATGGACTACGATGGCGCCAATGTTCAGTACCTGACCGACAGCGCCGCAATCGTTCTTGCGCCACGGTTTTCACCCACGGGTGATCGGCTGCTTTACACCAGTTATGAAAGCGGCAGGCCGCGTATCTACGTATTGGATGTCGGTCGTGTGAAACGGCAGGAATTGAAGACGCAGGACGGCACAATGAGCTTTTCACCGCGCTTCTCGCCTGATGGCAGATCGATCGTCTATTCGTTGATCCAAGGGGGCAATACCGACCTCTGGAAGATGGATCTGGCTTCGGGTCAGAGCGTACGTCTGACCAACACGCCTGCGATTGAGACAGCACCCAGCTATTCACCGGACGGTACTCAGATCGTGTTCGAAAGCGATCGGTCCGGCACCCCACAACTTTACATCATGCCCGCCAATGGCGGTGAGGCTACACGCATAAGTTTTGGTCAGGGGCGCTATGGTACGCCGGTCTGGTCTCCGCGCGGTGACCTGATTGCGTTTACCAAACAGAACAAGGGTCGTTTCCATATTGGTGTGATGCGCATAGATGGCAGTGAGGAACGCCTGTTGACCGCCTCATTCCTGGACGAAGGCCCAACCTGGTCGCCCAATGGCCGGGTCATCATGTTCTCGCGGGAAACGCAGGGGGCAAGCGGACGGTCTTCGCTTTATTCCGTGGATATCTCGGGGCGAAATCTTCGCCCGGTTCGCACACCCGACGGGGGCAGCGATCCGGCATGGGGACCATTGCAGAATTGATCGAACCGGCAGACAGGCAAAGTTCACAATGCAACCGCGCTATGGTAGACAGTCGTCAATAAACAAACGGGACAAGAGGCAATTGTAATGAACGTATTGAGCAAATTCGCGGCGTTGGGCGCGCTGATGTTGATCGCCGCCTGTAGCAACAATGATCCTTCGGCTCTGGGCGGTGGTGCTGGTGGCAGCGGTGCAATCCAACCGGGTTCACCAAGTGACCCGCGTTCACCTGCATATTTCCAGCAGACTGTCGGTGATCGCGTGTTGTTTGCGGTCGATCAGTCCACACTGTCGCCTCAGGCGCAGACAATTCTGCAGGGTCAAGCCGAGTGGCTGCTTGCCAACACCGATTACACCGCGACGATCGAGGGCCACGCGGACGAGCAGGGCACCCGCGAGTACAACCTTGCATTGGGCGCTCGCCGCGCGAATGCGGCAAGGGAGTACCTGATTTCGCGTGGCGTTGCGGGCAATCGCATTCAGACAATCAGCTATGGCAAAGAGCGTCCGATTGAAATTTGCAGCACCGAGGAATGCTATTCCAAGAACCGTCGTGCGGTGACGGTGCTGACCGGATCAACCTTGGGGTAAGATAATGAGACTTGCAGGATGGGTTCTGGCGGCGGTGGTAACCGCCGCAGGTGTAGCGCAGGCGCAGGACCAGCAAACTTTAGCGGACATCCGGCAGGAACTGACGGTGCTGCACGTTGAAATCCAACGCCTAAAGCGCGAGTTTTCGACGACCGGTTCTCCCGCCCCAAACCTGTCCGGCAGTTCAGTGCTGGAACGGGTTGACGCCATTGAGGCCGAGTTGCAGCGCCTGACCCGGCAGACTGAGCAACTGAATCAACGTATTCAGAATGTTGTCACCGACGGAACCAACCGGATTGGTGATCTGGAGTTTCGTTTGGTCGAGTTGGAAGGCGGCGATCTGAGCACCTTGGGTGAAACTTCGACATTGGGTGGTGAAGAACAGACTACGACTGTTGTTGCGCCAACGGCATCCGAAACTTCTGAGGTTAGCCAGACCGAGCTTGCGGTTGGTGAACAGGCTGACTTTGATACCGCCTCTCAGGCACTGTCGGATGGTGATTTCCAAACTGCTGCCAATATGTTTGCACAGTTCGACACATCCTATCCGGGCAGCCCGCTTGCACCTCAGGCCAATCTGAAGCGAGGACAGGCACTGGAAGGTCTGGGTGACACACGCGAAGCAGCCAAGGCGTTTCTGGCAAGCTTTACCGGGGATTCCGAAGGACCTGTCGCACCCGAAGCGCTTTATGAGCTTGGCGCAGCGCTGGGTCGTCTGGGGCAAACCGATCAAGCCTGTATTACGCTGGGTGAGGTCGGTGTGCGCTTCCCCGCTTCTCCATCGGTTGCGTCTGCCACTCAGGAAATGGCGTCGCTGGGCTGTTCTTGACCTCTGACACCGACACGCTGAGGGCCGAAATCCTGCGACATCTGCCGGAACCGCTGCCGCGTCGCATCGGCGTGGCGGTTTCCGGCGGGAGTGATTCCACCGCGCTGTTGCATCTGCTTGCTGGGATCGCCCGAACGGAAGGTTTCGAACTTTATGCCGCAACAGTCGATCACGGTTTACGTGCTGAAGCTGCGGATGAGGCCGTCGCTGTTTCAAGGCGATCAGCAGATTTGGGCGTGCCTCACGAGACCTTGAAATGGGAAGGTTGGGACGGTTCCGGCAACCTTCAGGATCAAGCCCGGCGCGCTCGATACAGATTGCTCGCCGAATGGGCGCAAAGTCATGGTATCGCGGCTGTTGCATTGGGCCACACAGCGGATGATCAGGCTGAAACCCTTCTGATGCGCCTGGCGCGTTCTGCCGGGGTCACTGGCTTGTCGGCCATGGCCACGGTTCGTCGACAAGACGGCATCGACCTGCTGCGTCCGCTGCTCTCGATCACCCGCGCCCGGCTGCGCGACTATCTGAACGCGGCTGGTGTGACATGGATCGAGGACCCATCGAATCGGGACACACGCTTTGACCGGATCAAGACCCGTGGGGCTCTGACAGGTCTTGGCAACATCGGAATTACTGCTGAAACCTTATCCAGGGTGGCTGGCAACCTTGCACAAGCGCGTGATGCGTTGGAGCTGTTTGCGCAGGAATCCGCCCGCAAGATCGCCGTGGTTGAATCCGGTGATGTGTGTATCGACCTGAATGGGTTTGAAGCACTGCCTCAAGAAATCCAGCGCAGGATTATGGTGGGAGCCATCGGCTGGATTGCACAGGGCGGATATCCCCCACGTCAGAGCGCGGTTGATCAAGTAGTTGATACGCTTTGGACAAGGCAGACAGTGTCTGTCGGGGGGTGCCTGGTGATCCCCAAAGGCAATAATGCTTGGATTTGCAGGGAACTAAACGCGGTGAAGGATCAGACAGCGCATCCGGGAACCCCGTGGGATAGGCGCTGGGTTCTCAACGGGCCGAGCGCAGCTGAAACAAGGGTGCGGCCGCTTGGCGAGTGCGGAATCTCACGCCTTGATGACTGGCGTTTGCTGGGGCGCCCCCGAGCGGCGATTCTATCCTCACCTGCCGTTTGGCGAGGGGATGAGCTGCTGTCTGCACCGCTTGCCGGATATGCCAATGGCTGGAGCGTTGAACTGGCCCCGCATGTGCCAGACTTTCACGCATCGTTTTTATCGCATTGAACCTGCCACAATCATCTCTATTTTAAGGAGCAACCCGGCAGATCCCCATCTGCCGAAATCTGTTGGGAGATTTTCCTTGGGCAACGCTCGTAACATCGCCTTCTGGGTTGTTCTGTTCCTGCTGATCCTTGCACTGTTCAATCTGTTCAGTGGACCGGGTGGAACGCTCCAGAGCAATGAAAAAACTTATTCCGAGTTTGTCAGCTCGGTCGAGGCCGGTGACGTCAAAAACGTCACACTCGACGGTGAACAAATTCGCTACTCCACTGATACCGGCGGCAACTATGTCACGATCAAACCTACGGATGCAGAAGTGACCAAGCTGCTGATCGACAAGAACATCCCCGTACGCGCTGAAAAACAGCAGCAATCGGGTTTCCAGTCGTTCCTGATCACTCTGTTGCCTTTCCTGCTGCTGATCGGCGTCTGGGTCTACTTCATGAACCGGATGCAGGGTGGTGGCAAAGGCGGCGCGATGGGCTTTGGCAAATCCAAAGCCAAGATGCTGACTGAAAAACATGGCCGCGTGACCTTTGATGACGTTGCTGGCATTGATGAAGCCAAGGAAGAGCTGGAAGAGATCGTGGAATTCCTGCGCAACCCGCAGAAATTCTCGCGCCTCGGTGGCAAGATTCCCAAAGGTGCGCTGCTGGTTGGCCCTCCGGGTACAGGTAAAACGCTATTGGCTCGCGCAATTGCGGGTGAGGCTGGTGTGCCGTTTTTCACCATCTCGGGTTCGGACTTCGTCGAGATGTTTGTGGGTGTTGGTGCATCGCGTGTGCGTGACATGTTCGAACAGGCCAAAAAGAACGCGCCTTGTATCGTTTTCATCGACGAGATTGACGCCGTGGGTCGCCATCGTGGTGCCGGTTACGGCGGCGGTAACGATGAACGCGAACAGACCCTCAACCAGTTGCTGGTCGAGATGGACGGGTTTGAGGCCAACGAAGGCGTGATCATACTGGCGGCCACCAACCGTAAAGACGTTCTGGACCCCGCGCTGCTGCGTCCGGGCCGTTTTGACCGCAACGTGACCGTTGGTAACCCCGACATCAAAGGTCGTGAGAAGATTCTGGGCGTGCATGCGCGTAAGACGCCTCTGGGCCCCGATGTCGACCTGCGCATCATTGCACGCGGTACTCCGGGCTTCTCGGGTGCCGATCTGGCCAACCTCGTGAACGAGGCGGCGCTGATGGCCGCCCGTGTGGGACGCCGCTTTGTCACCATGGAAGATTTCGAAAACGCGAAAGACAAGGTGATGATGGGGGCCGAGCGCCGCTCGATGGTGCTGACGCAGGATCAGAAGGAAAAGACAGCCTATCACGAATCTGGCCACGCCGTTGTTGGTATGACGCTGCCGCTGTGTGATCCGGTCTACAAAGCGACGATCATTCCGCGCGGTGGTGCATTGGGTATGGTTGTCAGCCTGCCTGAGATGGATCAGTTGAACTATCACCGTGACGAGTGCGAGCAGAAGCTGGCCATGACCATGGCAGGCAAGGCGGCTGAGGTGATCAAATACGGTGAAGACCATGTGTCGAACGGTCCGGCGGGTGACATCATGCAGGCCAGCCAACTGGCGCGCGCCATGGTGATGCGCTGGGGCATGTCCGACAAGGTCGGTAACATCGACTATGCCGAAGCCCATGAAGGCTACTCGGGTAACACTGCTGGTTTCTCGGTCTCAGCACATACCAAAGAGCTGATTGAGGAAGAGGTGAAACGCCTGATCCAGCAAGGGTATGAGCAAGCGCACAAAATCCTGACCGACCACAATGAAGAGTGGGAACGTCTGGCTCAGGGCCTTTTGGAATATGAGACTCTGACCGGTGATGAGATCAAGCGCGTGATGAACGGTGACTCGCCAAACGAAGGCGATGATGAAAGCGACAGCTCGGATGAGGGCAGCGCACCAAGTGTCACGGCGATTCCCAAAACCAAGGCTAAGAAATCGCCGCCGGACGGTGGGATGGAGCCTGAACCAACCACATAATTCGAAAAGACCCGGGCCTGGACCCGGGTCTTTTTTTGTTTGGCTCTTCAATTTGCAATGGATGAGTTTAGGGTGCGACCTTGAGCAATAAGAAAGCGAGGGAGCAGCATGCCGGTTTTGCGAAAAACGGAGTTTTCAGGCGAAGTCGTCTGGCTTGGTCACGTTCCATCGGGCAGTAACATTCGCGCCAGATCCGTCGAAGAATTGCAGCTCGGATTTGCCGGAGAACAGGGTGCGCGCCACGAAGGGATCAACCGTGCCTCATGCGTTCGGGTAAAGAACCTCTACCCGCAGGGAACCGAAATCCGCAATGTGCGCCAATTATCGATTCTGTCCGCGGAAGAAATGGATGCAATCGCAGCTGACATGGGGCTTGAAACGCTTGATCCTGCATTGCTGGGTGTGAGCATCGTCGTAAGAGGGATACCTGATTTTACCTATGTGCCTCCGTCGTCGCGGCTGCAGGCTTCGGGGGGACTTACTGTCACAATTGATATGGAAAACCGCCCTTGCGTTATACCCGGCCGTGAAATCGAAAACGAAGCACCGGGGCATGGCGCAGCATTCAAGCCTGCTGCACAGGGCCGTCGTGGCGTCACCGCATGGGTTGAATGTCCCGGAAATCTGCGGGTTGGTGATACATTGTCCCTGTTTGTGCCGGATCAGCGTAGCTGGGCACCATAAGGCGCCGTCGTTTCCGATTTGAAACTGCTGAATGGCGTCTACGACGTTTCACGGCATGATTATGTCGGAATCTCTATCCATCGCAATTGTACACAACGGTATGGGTTGTCCAGCGCCGACGTTCAGCGTCGGTTTCGCACGGCATTCAATCAGGGACCCTGCCCAATGAGCTACAAATCCGACATCGAAATCGCCCGTGAGGCGAACAAAAAGCCGATCCAGGAAATCGGCGCAAAAATCGGCATCGATTCTGCAGACCTGCTGCCCTATGGCCACGACAAGGCGAAGGTCAGCCAGGACTTCATCAACTCGGTTCAGGACCGCGAAGACGGCAAGCTGATCCTCGTGACCGCGATCAACCCGACCCCGGCGGGTGAAGGTAAGACCACCACCACCGTTGGTCTGGGTGACGGCCTGAACCGCATCGGTAAAAACGCGATGATCTGTATCCGCGAAGCATCGCTGGGTCCGAATTTCGGCATGAAGGGCGGCGCTGCAGGTGGCGGTTACGCGCAGGTTGTTCCGATGGAAGAGATGAACCTGCATTTCACCGGTGACTTCCACGCCATCACCTCAGCTCACTCGCTGCTGTCGGCAATGATCGACAACCACATCTACTGGGGCAATGAGTGCGAGATCGACACCCGCCGCGTCGCATGGCGTCGTGTGGTCGACATGAACGACCGCGCCCTACGTCAGATCACAGCTTCTCTGGGTGGTGTATCGAACGGCTTCCCGCGTGAGGCAGGTTTTGACATCACTGTGGCGTCCGAAGTCATGGCGATCCTTTGCCTGGCAAACGACCTGAAAGACCTGGAAAAGCGTTTGGGCGACATCATCGTTGCTTACCGCCGCGACAAGACACCGGTTTACTGCCGGGACATCAAGGCCGAAGGCGCGATGACCGTTCTGCTGAAGGACGCGATGCAACCGAACCTGGTGCAGACGCTGGAAAACAACCCGGCATTCGTCCACGGCGGCCCGTTCGCGAACATCGCACATGGCTGTAACTCGGTCATCGCGACCAAGACCGCACTGAAAGTTGCTGACTATGTCGTGACCGAAGCCGGTTTCGGTGCTGACCTGGGTGCCGAGAAGTTCATGAACATCAAGTGCCGTAAGGCGGGCATTGCTCCGTCTGCAGTGGTGCTGGTTGCAACCGTGCGCGCGATGAAGATGAACGGCGGCGTTGCCAAAGCCGATCTGGGTGCGGAGAACGTGGAAGCGGTTGTTAATGGTTGCGCCAACCTGGGCCGCCACATCGAGAACGTGAAATCGTTCGGTGTGCCAGTTGTTGTCGCCATCAACCACTTTGTCACCGACACCGATGCCGAAGTGCAGGCGGTCAGCGACTATTGCGGTGAGCATGGCGTTGAGGCAATTCTGTCGCGTCACTGGGAGCTGGGCTCGGAAGGGTCCGCACCGCTGGCTGAGAAAGTCGTCGAAATTGTCGAAGGTGGCAGCGCGAACTTCTCGCCGATCTACCCCGACGACATGCCGCTGTTCGAGAAAATCGAAACCATCGCCAAGCGCATCTACCGCGCTGACGAGGTGTTGGCTGACAACAAGATCCGTAACCAACTGCGTGAGTGGGAAGAAGCTGGCTATGGCAACCTGCCGGTCTGCATGGCAAAAACCCAGTACTCGTTCTCAACCGATCCAACCCTGCGCGGTGCGCCGACCGGCCACTCGGTTCCGGTTCGCGAAGTGCGTCTGTCCGCAGGTGCCGGCTTCATCGTGGTTGTCTGCGGCGAGATCATGACCATGCCCGGTCTGCCCCGCAAACCGGCTGCGGAAACCATCTGCCTCAATGACGCAGGTGAGATCGAGGGCTTGTTCTAAGCGCCCGAATAAGACATCTCGTGGTCCGGGGATATCCCCGGGCCGTGAGGAGAATGACATGCCCACTCTGGTACCACCGCAAGACTGTCACTCGATGCAGGAATTGCGGCCTCAGATCGACAAGCTGGACCGCCAATTGATCGAATTGTTGGTAACGCGCGCAGGCTACATTGACCGCGCGTCTCAGCTGAAACCCGGCGAGGGGCTTCCAGCCCGCATCCCGGATCGTGTCGAAGAAGTGGTGCAGCGTGTGCGCAAGAGCTCGGATGAGTTGGGCATGGACCCCGATCTTGCCGAAAAGCTCTGGCGTATACTGATTGACTGGTCGATTGCCCGCGAAGAACGCGTGCTCGGCCCCGACTGAAGAACCGGGCGCTTTCCGCGCCCGATCCGTTTTTTGAAAGAAGGGATCAAAGGATGGTAGCGCAGGTTATCGACGGTAAGGCCTTTGCGGCCAAGGTTCGCGCTCAGGTGGCCGATCAGGTCGCAAAGCTGAAAGAAGAAAATGGCATCACCCCCGGTCTCGCCGTGGTTCTGGTGGGTGAAGACCCAGCCAGCCAGGTTTATGTCCGCTCGAAAGGCAAGATGACCGTCGAAGTCGGCATGAATTCGTACGAGCACAAGCTGAACGTCGATACATCCGAGGAAGATCTGCTGGCCCTGATCGACAAGCTGAACAACGATCCGGCTGTGCATGGCATTCTGGTGCAGTTGCCGCTGCCCAAGCACCTGAACGAAGATCTGGTCATTAACTCGATCGACCCCTCCAAGGATGTTGATGGCTTCCACATCTCGAACGTTGGCCTGTTGGGCACCGGGCAGAAGTCGATGGTGCCTTGTACCCCACTGGGCTGCCTAATGATGCTGCGTGACCACCACGGCTCGCTGTCCGGCATGGACGCAGTTGTGATCGGCCGTTCGAACATTGTGGGCAAGCCGATGGCGCAACTGCTGCTGGGTGACAGCTGCACCGTGACCATCGCGCATTCGCGCACCAAGGACCTGCCGGACGTTGTACGCCGCGCCGACATTGTCGTCGCTGCAGTTGGCCGCCCGGAAATGGTGCCTGGTGACTGGATCAAAGAAGGCGCCACTGTCATCGACGTGGGCATCAATCGCATTGAGCGTGATGGTAAGAACAAGCTGGTCGGTGATGTGGACTATGCCAGCGCGGCTGAGCGTGCAGGCGCCATTACACCTGTACCCGGCGGTGTTGGCCCAATGACCATTGCCTGCCTTCTGGCAAATACTCTGACCGCATGCTGCCGTGCAAATAGCCTGCCAGAGCCCGAAGGCCTGACTGCCTAAGACATTTCGCCGGGCAGAGTAATTCTGCCCGGCCCCCGTTAAATTTGGCTGATTGTTACCAAAATTATCCAAATTTGTTGCGGTTGATCACGAATGTGACTTTATCCCATAAACGGGTTTGAATGTCTGACATATCGTGATAAATACGTCATTCCAGCCAGTTACGAAGTATAAGTGCAGGTCGCCCGAGGCATCTGGGCTGGGTTTCGGAAGACCGCTTGTTAGTTTGGTATGACGTCAAAGCTACGCAAGATACTTGCCGCGTGTAGCCCTCAGAGGGTGATCGCCGGTCTCGTATTTATTCCTCTGCTTGCCTACTCTTTTCCACCCTTCCGCGAAATGGATCTGCCATTTTCCCAACGCCTCGTTTTTTGGATCGGCGTGATGATGCTGGCGGTGGCAGCTACTTGGACCTCAAAAACACTGGTGAATGGCCACTTTGATCAGTTAGGCCGATCCATGCCGAACGTGACCTTCACGCTCCTGATTTTGGCACTCTTCACACCGTCGCTTTGGCTGCTTGCTTGGATGCTATATACGTTCAGCGGTCAAGATGCGCCGGACCTGTTGTCGGTCGGTACCTATGGGATATTGTTTAGCGCTGGATTGGTCCTGGTGAGCAGTAGCGATGTCGCCGACTCGACATCTCAGCCGGAAGAATCGATCAAACCGCGACTGACGAACCGTTTGCCAAGTGGATTTTCCGGCCAGATCTATCGGCTGACCGTGCGTGACCACAATGTGGATGTTGTGACTTCGGATGGGACATTCACCATCAGGTCTCGATTTACTGACGCCATCAATGAGATGGAGCCTGTCCCGGGGCATTGTACGCATCGATCACATTGGGTGACGGATGCTTCTATCACCGGCACCGAGCGGATGGACGGGAAGATTTTCTTGCGACTTCAGAACGGTGATCTGGTCCCCGTGAGCAGAAAGTACAAACCGAAATTGGTTGAGGATGGTTTGCTCTGAGCTGTTATCGCGGCATTGGCACGATCAGAGGCTGCGGTCCTGTCAGTATCGCTTTGGCGTCGGGTGCCATGATCTCGCTCAGAACCTTTTCAGAGCTGCGCAACCCACCTGTATATGTCCCATAGGCGGGTAAGATCATGCGATCGCTGTCCAGCAGGAAGGCAGGGCGCGTGATCGAGCGTCCTTTGACAAGAATGCGCGCTTTGGGGTGGTAGTGACCGGAAACCTCACCGCGATCGTGGGATTGCGTGATATGCCGGAACACCAGAGAATCGCAGGACCATTCGGACAGATGCATTCCACCCAGCTCCACTGGCCCAGGATCATGGTTGCCCTCGATCCATATCCAAAGACGCCCAGCCTGAAGCGTTGAAATCTGTAGCCGTTCGTCATCAGTCAGCGAAAGAGACGCATCCAGATCGTCAAAGCTGTCGCCAAGACAAATCATTGTTCCTGCTGCGGTGTACTCAAGATCTGTCGCCAGCCGCGCAAGTGTCTCGCGGTTATCGTAAGGGGGCAGGGCGGGGCCTCCGCGCCGGACCACCCTTTCGGATTTTCCAAGATGCAGGTCTGACACACAGAGCAAATCCTGTTCCGGCCACCACAAAGCCCCTGAACCCAGCGCGCGCAGGCGCTGACCTGCAAAGGAAAACTCTAGACTGTTCATGATCCGTTCTTTGCTCGTTTGAGCAATGTTTGCAAGAGGCAGCGTTACACTTCCGCCAATCCGGCAGTTTGCAACAGACGAGCGCTCTCTTCTGCCAATAGGCGTTCCTCGGCGGCGCCTTTGACGGGGACTTTACCGACTTCAAGGAACAGAGGTGCGGCCAGCGGTGAAACACGATCCAGGCGCAACAGATCGATCCGATCACCGATACGGTCGATCATGGCCTCAATCCGCCCGAAATCGACCAGCCCGCGCATCGCCTCTTCACGGGTGATTTGCATCAGCAGGTGATCCGGATCGTATTTGAGCAAAGTGTCGTACAGGATGTCTGAGGAAAACGTTGCTTGCCGCCCGCTTTTGCGTTGTCCGCCCGTGTTTCGCTCGATCAGACCTGCAATCGTGGCCGAGGCGCGAAAGGTACGTTTCATCACCGCATTTCCTGCGAGCCAGTTCTCCAGACCATCGCGAAGGGCATCAATCTGAAACAGCGGGCGCAGGTCGGTCACAGCATCCAGCCCCCAGATCAGAGTGGCATAATCAGTTGCCACAAAGCCCAATGGGGCCAATCCTGTTTCTTCCATCCGTTTGGTGACCAGCAAGCCAAGTGTCTGCTGGGCATTGCGACCTGCGAAACCGTAGACACACAAATGTTCTCGCCCATCGCTGGGAAAGCTCTCGATCAGCAGCCTGTCACGCTGCGGCAGCTGTGAGAGGTCACGCTGCAAGGACAGCCATTGCGCTGTATGTGGTGGCAGTTGAGGCCAGTCTGACTGTGCGAACATACGAAGAATGCGATCGCTCAATTGCGTAGAGGTGGCAAATTTCGTACCCGAAAAGGTGGCGATCTTGGGTTTCCGGTCAGCGCGACGGCTGACTTCGACCGTCATTTCGCGCAACCCTTCGTATCGTACGATTTGCCCTCCGATCAAAAACGTATCTCCGGGCGTCAGAGACGCGGCAAAGGCTTCTTCAACTTCACCCAGCGGTTTGCCCCCGCGATTTCTTTTCAGGCGCACTTTCAGCGTGTCAGTGTCCTGAATGGTGCCCATATTCATTCGGATACGCTGCGCAGCTCTGGGGTCGCGAAGTTGCCACAGCCCATCCGGACGTTTTAGTAGGCGCTGCCAGCGATCATAGGCACGCAGCGCGTAGCCGCCGGTCGCACAGAAATCGAGACAGGCATCAAACTGGAGGCGATCCAGTTGCGCATAGGGTCCCGCGGACGTCATCTCGGAAAACAGAGTATCCGCATCAAATGGCCCCGAGGCTGCAGCGATCAGGATGTGTTGGCACAGGACATCGCGCGGGCCGCGGCCGCGCGGTTCTCCATCCAGTTCATGCGCCTTTGCAGCCTCTAGCGCCGCGATACATTCCACCACTTCGAAACGGTTGGCTGGGACCAGCAAGGCTTTGGATGGCGCATTGTAACGATGGTTGGCACGTCCAATGCGTTGAACCAGCCGTTTGACATTCTTTGGTGCTCCAATCTGGATCACCAGATCCACGTCGCCCCAATCGATCCCCAGGTCCAGGCTGCCGGTGCAAACGATGGCGCGCAAGTCTCCGCGAACCATAGCGGCTTCGACGCGCTCGCGCTGTTGCCGGTCAAGACTGCCGTGGTGGATGCCAATAGGCAGGGCATCGTCGTTGGCCAGCCAGAGATTGTGAAAGAAAATTTCGGCCTGTGCGCGGGTGTTGTGAAAGATCAGTGTCGTCTTGTGTTTCTTGATTTGGTCCAACACTGCGGGGATCGAATAGGCAGCGCCACCACCTGACCATGGTGGCATCTCCTCGGTTTCCAGCATTGAGATATCTGGGTCCGGGCCGGGGTCTGCTTGCACAATTTCACAAGGGTCAGGATGGCGTGCCAGAAAGCGCGCGATTGCATCTGGATCCTCTACTGTTGCCGACAGTCCTACGCGTCGTAGCGCAGGGTTAAGTGATTGTAACCTTGCCAACGCCAACATCAGCTGATCACCACGTTTGCTTTCGGCCAGAGCGTGGATTTCATCCACGATCACCCTTTCAACGCCGCTGAACATACGGGCCGCATCCTCGTATGAGGTCAGCAGTGCCAGACTCTCGGGCGTGGTCAGCAGGATATGCGGTGGGTCGGCGCGCTGGCGTTTCTTTTGGGTGGCCGAGGTATCGCCTGTTCGATCCTCGATGCGAATGGGTAAGCCAATCTCTTCTACCGGTACGCGCAGATTTCGCCGGATATCTGCAGCCAGCGCCTTTAGGGGAGAGACATAGATCGTATGCAGACCATTGTGTCTGCCATCAGCCAGTTCGGCGAGTGACGGGAGGAACCCGGCCATGGTTTTGCCCCCGCCAGTAGGGGCGATCAGCACCGTCGCCGGATTCTGTGCCCGGTCGAACATGTCTAGCTGATGGGGGTGAACGGACCAGCCTTTGGCGGCAAACCAATTGTCAATCCGGGCGGGAATCTGCGTCATGACTGCAGATTACCCGCCCGTGATCAGAATGGCAGGGGGGAAGGTGTTCCTAGTGGACGATATGTTCTTCTTTGACGAACATGTTGGCCCATGCGCGATCGATCAGGTCCGGGTTCATCTGATAGGGGATGCCCTCGAACTCGCAGATCGAGATCATCTGATCGATCAGGAAGATCGGCTGATAGTTCGCATAGATGTTGTTGATTGTCGGGTATTTGACCTTGAGCAGATGAACCAGCGCCGACTCATCCAGTGGCATGCCGCGTTTACGAGCAACCATGGCAAAGATCTTCAGGAAGTTTTCTTGATTCGGGCCATCGATCTTGATCTTGAAGAAGATCCGGCGCAGAGCCGCTTGGTCGAAAATCTCATTCGGGTGGAAGTTGGTCGAAAAGATAACCAGCGTATCGAACGGAACTTCGAACTTTTCACCCGACTGCAGGCCAAGAATATCTTTGCTTTCCTCAAGCGGAACAATCCAACGGTTGATCAGTGCCTGCGGCGGTTCTGCCTGACGACCAAGGTCGTCCACGATAAAGATGCCGCCGGTGGATTTCAGCTGTAGTGGCGCCTGATAGGTACGCGCTGTAGGGTTGTAGACCAGATCCAGCATGCTGAGCGACAGTTCACCACCGGTGACCACCGTGGGGCGCTCACATTGTACATAGCGCGTGTCAAAGCGTTTGCGGCGTCGAATGCTGTTAGGGTCATCCGCTTCCTGCTCAATCGCGGTGTGAACGATCGGGTCGTAGACCGTAATCACCTGACCGGCATATTCGATGGCGCGAGGGACATAAACGTTATCTCCCAGCGCATCCCGAATACCGTTTGAAATCGAGGACTTACCGTTGCCCGGAGGGCCATACATCAGGATCGAACGGCCCGCGCTGACCGCGGGGCCCAGATGGTCCAGCAGACTGTCGGGCAAAACCAGATGCCCCATCGCGCCAGTTAACTGGTCACGCGTGACCTGAATGTTGCGGATCGATTGGCGTTTGACCTGTTCGCGATAGACATCCAGCGGTACCGGCATTGCGCCGAAATATTCGGACTGGCTGAGCGCGTCCAAGGCACGCGCTTTTCCAGCGTCGGTGAGTTGATAGCCCATCTCATTACCGCTGTTGGCATTCAGCGTACCCGTCGCCTGCAGGAGTTTCTGTTCGCGCGCCATGTCGACCAGTTCCTGGGTAACTGCGCCCGGCAAGCAAATGGCTGAGGCGATGTCAGATACAGTATCCACATTCTTACGAAAGATTGTTTTCAGAAGAATGTCCCGCATCATCACCAGTGGAAGCCGCATTTCACCCAAGCCCTTGGGGGCAGGGGGGGCTACAACGGAGGTCGTCTGCATGTTCATGAGCGTTGCTCGTCTATCAGGTTGTCACGTCAAATGCCCCGAACAGGGGTCGCTTGCGGAAAATTTGGCGCAGCTTTGTGGCAGGACCAAGGCGCGGGCAAGGCGTACTGATGATGGTTTAGGAGCCGTAAAATATACCTAAAATCAAATAGATGGACAGGCTTCCGGCCAGGACAAACCCCATTGGGAAGCGATTACCCGTGTCCCAGCTTTTCCAATCCGGCGCGATACGGCGCAAAGCGGTGTATTTTACCAGCCGATGGGTGGTCACAGCGCCAAGAATTGACGCCGTAACGATGGCCATCAGAACCATCAGATCTCCCAGCCAGATAAAGGGCGCAGCTGATGCACAGAATTTTGCGTCACCGGCTCCCATCGCTCCCGCAGCAGTCAGGAGAATGGCAAAGAACATAACCACGGCCAGATGGAATAGCTGCCACAGATAGATGGGCAGCGAAAAGGACAATGGACCAATCTCTCCCTCAAGCCACGGTCCTGACCATGGAGGAAGTGCAAACAAACCAACAATGACAAATACCAAGGTCAGCGCTTTGACCGCATGGTTTTTAATCCGCATCTCCCGCATATCCGTGAATATCACGTAAAAGCAGATCGGCAGAACAAACGGCAAAAACCACATCGCGGCCGTTGCGGGTATTTGCATGATTTATGCTTCCTCGAGCGCGCGGAGCGAGCGAACAGCTTCGTCGAAATGCTGTGGATGAGTTGCAATTGCTTCGCGGAACAGGTTTTTGGCGGTCGTCAGGTCGCCCTGCTTTACGGCCGAAATTCCCATTGTATTCAACAGCTGTGCGCGTTCGGCTTGCGACATCGGAACCACAGGCATTGAATAGTTGCCCTGCGCGCTGCGGGCCAGAACCAGATTGTTCTTGGCCGTGAACAGCGACTTGTCCTGGCGGATTGCTTCGGTGAACAGACGCTCGGCTTCGGCATACTGGCCGCGGCTCAGCTTTGAATAGCCCCAGTTGTTCATAACGCCCGCCGGGCGCGTTGTCAGGCCGACGGCCGTTTCATAGAAGTGATCGGCGCGTTTCCAGTCTTTGCTGGAGTCCGCAACCAGTGCCTCCAGTCGGTAGCGCTGGAACGTCTCATAAGTGGGGGGGACCGCATCCAGAGCGGCCTTGGCGCGCTTCCACTCGCCGCCGCGAACCAACGCATCTGCGTATTCGACTTTGTCGGCGTTTGTCGCACCCTTCATATCCAGAACACGTTTCCACGCAACCGCCGCTTCGGTGTTGCGCTTGGCACGTGTCAACGAAATGGCCAGACCACGCTGAAGGTCGATACGGTCCGGGTTTTTACTGGCAGCGCCAAGAAAATAGGTGACCGCCTCGTTGGGGTCGGCTGCGCTCAGCATAACATCGTTCAGGTTGGTTTCGTCGATGACGTTCACTTCTTGGAAAGTGCGTTCAACTTTTTCTTCTTCGGTTTCTTTCGCGCAGGCGGAAAGAACCAGCCCACACGCGACTGCTGTCGGAATCAGGAATAGTTGGCGCATTTTTTGCGTCCTTTTACTGCTCTCGCCTCTGTTACTGGGTTTTGCGAAGCACGAACGCACCGTTGCCCCGCTGTTCCAGCGTATATTCTTGTTCTTGAGGGGTATTATTAACAGGATTTTCCATTTTTGCGAGTGCTAACCGCAGATTGTCACGGATTGCGTCACTTTCGCCATTGTCCAGGGCGTAGGCCCTTTGAAAGACCTGCGACGCCTCGGGATACTGACCGGTTTCCATCAACAACACGCCCAGATTGTTCCATGCAACAGGCCAGTCAGGCTCGTCTTCCACGGCGCGACGTAAAAGCGTTTCCGCCTGGCCCAGACGCCTGAGGCCCAGATTCGCTGTCCCAAGCGAAGTCAGGATTTGAGGGGTCATCCCCTCATCCAAAGCAGCGCGGGTAAAGGACTCGAGCGCCAGCTCATATTCCCCTGCGGCCATCAGCCTGTTTCCGACGGTTAGCTCGTCCGCGGCTTCGCCCTTTGGGTCGACTCCGGGAGGGAAAGGGCCGTTGTTCAGACCGGTGTCAGTGCAAGAAGCCACCATGGTAAGAACCACGGTGGCCAAGATTGGAAAGTTGCGAAACACCCTGATAAAGACTCCTGTAGCAGGCCTAACGAAGGGATTAGAGTCCCGAGTCCACCCCGCCGCCTTTTCCGAACTCCATGATGCCTTTTGCCGATGGACCGACCAGAATGATCAGAAGCGGGGGGACCGTCAGCATCATTGTGGCAAGTGTCATTTTGGTTGGCAACTTGTTCGCGGCTTCTTCGGCGCGCATCACGCGTTTGTCACGCATTTCGCCAGCATAGACCCGCAGGGCTTCGGCAATCGATGTACCAAATGCTGCCGATTGGATCATCACGGTTACAAATGCACTGACATCCTGCACCCCGCAGCGGGTTCCGAAATCACGCAGAACCGTATCTTTGTCCTTACCGGCCTTCATTTCGTATGCGACCACTTCGAACTCCTGCGCGATGTCAGGGTAAGAACTTTGCATTTCCGCCGCCACTCGAACGATCGCCTGATCCATCGACTGACCCGCTTCGACACAGACAAGCATCAGGTCAAGTGCATCCGGGAAGCCCGCCGTAATCGCCTCCTGGCGCTCCGCGACACGTCGGGTAATCCAGTATTTCGGGATGAAGTAGCCGATACCGCCCGGGATCAGAACGCGCATCGCCATCTGTTGACCAGTAAGCTCTTCTTCTCCGCTGGAGAACACTGTTATCAGCAGCACGCCGATCAACAGACCTGCAATGGCCAGGGCGAACTGGGCAAAGTGGAAGAACCGCACCGCGTCTTTGGACTGATAGCCAGCCTGACGCAGCTTGAGTTGCATAGCAGACAGATCGTCTTCGTTCTGCGGCTCAAGAAAACTCGAGAATTTTTCGAGATTTTCGTTCCGCCCAGAGTTTCTGAGCTGGTCCTTTTTACTCTTTTTTTCTTTTTTCGGCGCTGTATTCGAGCGCTGAAGCTTTTTCAGCGGGTCTTCGGGCTGATTCAGCATCAGCGGAACAGTCACCAGGATCATGAACAGACCTAAAACCCCGACAACGATAAGGGGTCCGAATTCACCCAGCTGATCTGTCAACATGTCGTTTACATAGGTCAAGAATTCCATCGGTGACTCCTCAGACCTTAATGTTGGTCAGAATTTTCATAACGATCACGTTCAGCGTCAGCATGATGCCAACGAAGAAGCAGGCCGGAATGAAGTATGGTTCATCTATGACCGTGTCATAGTAGTTCGGATCCTTCACCAGGATGAATACCAGACAGACCAGCGGGAAACCGGACAGAAACTTACCGGACCATTGGGCCTCGGCGGTGATCGCTTTGACGCGTCTGAACAGACGAAAGCGCGCACGAATAACCTGAGCAAGCCCGGCCAGAATATCGGCTAGGTTACCACCGGACTGTTGTTGGATCGCGACGGCAACGGCCAAAAATCGCAAATCCTGCATGCCCAGACGTTCGGCCATATCCTTGAGAGCTTCACCCACGCTCCGGCCATATGCACATTCATCTGCAATGACGCCGAATTCCGTGCCCAAGGGATCCTGTACTTCGTTGGCAACAATCTGAACCGAAGATATGAACGGGTTACCAACGCGCAACGACCGAACCATGAGTTCCACGGCATCGGGCAATTGCTCTTCCATAAGCGCCATACGCTTTTTGGCTTTGCTGTTCACCCAGGCATATACAGCGCCGATGCCGATCGCGACCGAGATAGCCGCCCGCAAGACAGTATCGGCGGTGGTGCCAATGCTCAGCCCCATGAAGGCCAGACCAGACAGCAAAGCCATGATCATGATCAGTTGGCGGGGACTGAAGGCGATAGCCGCTTTCTGGGCTTTGTCAGCCAGCAACGAGTAGAGCGGGATGCTCTGCGACTTCATGTGCTGCTGCATTTCCTTGCGCAGCTGTTCCAGCACCTGCTCACGCCCGACGCCCTTGTCGAGCATATCCAGCCGCCGGTTGACCCGGCTGTTCAAGCTGATCGATTTGCCAAACGCCACAAGGTAGATACCTTCGACCAGGAGCAAAACTCCGACGAAGATCACGACATAGATAAGCGCCTCTACGGGCAGTTGCATATCCGGATCTCCTACACTGTGGTGGGTTCGTAGATCGACGAGGGCAGATCAAAGCCCCACAGCCGGAACCGCTCGGAATAGTGGCTGCGTACACCTGTCGCGGTAAAGTGACCGATGATCTTGTTGTCTGGAGTCAAGCCAACGCGTTGAAAACGAAAGATTTCCTGCATGGAAATCACATCGCCTTCCATACCGGTGATCTCGGTGATCGAGGTCATCCGACGCGAGCCGTCCTGCAAACGGCTGGCCTGTACGATCAAGTTCACAGCCGATGAGATCTGGCTGCGGACCGCTTTGATCGGCATCTCGATACCGGCCATCGCGATCATGTTCTCCAGACGTGAGATACCGTCGCGGGCCGAGTTGGCGTGAATTGTGGTCATTGATCCGTCGTGGCCGGTGTTCATGGCCTGCAACATGTCGATAACCTCAGCGCCACGCGTCTCGCCCACGATAATGCGGTCAGGACGCATACGCAGGGCGTTTTTCAGACAGTCGCGCGGGCTGACTTCACCTTTGCCCTCGACGTTGGGCGGGCGGCTTTCCATTCGGCCCACATGGGTCTGCTGCAGCTGAAGTTCCGCCGTATCCTCAATCGTCAGGATACGTTCAGCATCATCGATGAAGCTGGACAAAGCGTTGAGAGTGGTTGTTTTACCAGAACCCGTACCGCCCGAAACGATAACGTTCAGACGGGTCGAGACGGCTGCCTGCAAATAAGCTGCCATTTCTTCCGTAAACGCACCAAAATTGACCAGATCGTCGATGCCAAGCTTGTCTTTTTTGAACTTACGAATGGAAACCAGTGAGCCATCAACCGCAATCGGCGGCACCATCGCGTTGAAACGCGAGCCATCAGCAAGACGGGCGTCAACATAAGGATTTGATTCATCGACGCGACGACCCACAGCGGATACGATCTTGTCGATGATCCGCATCAGGTGCTTTTCGTCTTTAAAGGTAATGTCGCTGACTTCCAGCTTGCCGAATCGTTCGACAAAGATCTGTTGCGGACCATTGACAAGAATATCGTTGACCGTGTCGTCGCGCAGCAATGTCTCCAGCGGACCAAGGCCGGTCACCTCGTCATAGAGTTCCTTGTTGAGCTGCGTCCGGTCCTCGCGATTGAGAACGATATTGCGTGTTTCGAGAACTTCGCTGGCAATTGCGCTGATCTCGGTCCGCAGTTCCGCCTCAGCAGCATTTTCCAGAGCCGCGAGGTTCAGGTTTTCCAAAAGCTCTCGGTGCAGCTCGATCTTGATCTCACCCAAACGCTCTTTGCGTTTGCGTTCCCGATCAGATCCCGTCACCTCGGCAGCCTTCTTTTGCAGCGGCTTGCGAGCGATTGCGTTCGATTTTGCTGCCGCTGGCGCAGCTGCGGCATCAGGGGTTGGCGCCGGAGCGTTGGTCGCCGTTTCAACCGGCTGTCCGGCGGGCTGTTTCTTATATCGTGAAAACACTGCGGCTCCCCCTCGGGCTGATGTTAGGCTGCTTCGGCGTCACTTGTGCCCAGGCTATGCAGCGATTTCGCAAGTTTTGCGATTTCCCGACGTAACGGGTTTTTGGCCGCTGAACTGGACAGGGGCAGACCGTGATCGCCACTTTGCATGACTGGCTTTCCGCCATCAGGCAGTTGCAGATCGATTGAAATGCCCAGGCTTTCGCCCATGCGTTTGACCCGACTTTTACCATTCAGGTCGGTGAATTTGGGGGCCCGGTTCAAAGCAAAGCGAAGCTTGTTGAACGGCAGCTCTTCGGCTTGCAATGCGCGTTTCAGGCGCAATGCGTTCTGAGCAGAGCGCATATCCAGCTCGATAAGAGCGAAATACACATGTGCAGCTTGCAAAACGGTCTCGGACCAGTGGACCAGCGTTTTGGGCATATCCACGATGACATAATCAAAGTGGGCGCGGGCCGTGTCGATCACACGCTGTACATCTTCAGGAGTGATGATATCCAGCGGCACCATATCCGACGGTGCAGTCAGCACTTCCATCTTTTCTTCGTAAGTCTGCAATGCGGTGCCGAATACTTCCTCGTCCATTGAGGCCGTATCAGACAGCATCTCGAACACAGTCTCGCGACGGGGCAGGTCAAGATACGTCGAGATGGTGCCATATTGCAGGTCCAGATCGATAAGGCATACTTTGGGGGCATCCTTGTCGGACACCGTTGCCAACTCCCAGGCCAGATTGACCGCAAATGTGGTCGAACCGACACCGCCAGCCAGACCTTGAACGACAAAAAGCGCACCTTCTTTGGAATCCCCATTCGACAGATGCACAGCGTCAGCTTGCGGTACATGAACCGGATCCGGCTTGTTCATCCGGTCTATTGCTTCCTGCAACTCGTTTTCCGGCAGAGGGTAGGGGACGAATTCGTCAGCACCTTTGCGCAGCAATTGATGCAATGACGCAGGGGTCACATCTTCGGCGATGAGAACAACCTTGATCTTCTTTTCCTTGGCCTGCGAGATGATCTCGCCCATCAGGGTCAGGTTGTCTTCGTCTTCGCCGTCAATCGCGAGGGCAACGAACTGAAGCGATTCGGCTTCGGGCTGGCTGAAGAAGGCGAGCGCTTCGGCAAAACCTAGATCCCCCCAACGCTCCCCCAGCGCAGCTTCCATGTCTTCGATCAACAGATCAAAATTCTGGACATCACGGCTGATCGTGCAGGCCAGGATGGCAGTATTTTCGTCTTGCGGCGTGGCGCTCGTCATAAACACAATCCTCGTCGTGAGAGCGCAGCAAACGAGAGAACGTCGAAAATCGCTATTCGGTCTGCTGTCGCCCTAAAGCGGTCAATTCTGGCCGCAGGTCACCCTATTGTTCGCAAATTCACTCGAAACTTGGGCGAGAATTTGGCGCAAAAGAACCAATTGTAGGGAATTGGGCGACGATGCCGCCCAATCTGGACTTATTGTCCGCCGCCGCCGCCGCCGCCGTCGCCGCCATCATCCGCTTGGATGATGCTGATGGCGGTCGCGCTTTCGACGTACTCGCGATAGATGACTTCGGCGTACTTGCCGTCCAGCACCAGCGGATGCTTGTCGAAGAAGCCTGAGACTTCGGTAACCGTGCGGCGATTCCGGCGATCCCGATCCTGCGTTGCAACAAGAGGTCTCGTCTTTCCGAAGGAAACGACAGCCTCAAGCCGCGATCGTGAAATCCCCTGCTGGGCAAAGAACGATACAACCGCCTGGGCGCGTCGCATGCCCAGGCTCTTATTGTAGCCGGCCGAACCAACAGCGTCGGTATGCCCATATACGCGGAACCGCGCCTCGGGGAACTGTTTGATCCAGTCCGCCTGCTGCAACAGAATGCGCTGAGCTGATGCGTCCAGTTGGGCGCTGTCAAAGGCAAAGTTGATCTGGCTCGGTACCTCTGCCGCAAAGCGACGCGCCAGAATCTGTCCGTATGTCAGTTGGCCGGTCATCACCAGAGTGTTGTGATGACCCGCGTTACCGAAAGTACCTTGATCGATTTCATAGCCAGCTTCGCGAGTACAACCAGCGACAGCGACTGTAAGACCCAGTGTTAAGATCCACTTCTGCATTGGTCCTATCCTCTCAATCAATCCAGCACGTAGCCGTAGGAATTGCCAAAGCCTTGTTTGGCGACTTCCGAGGCTGCGCCGCTGCCATCGCGCGTCGTCCGTGAGACTTTGCCATTCACGAACAGATCGAATTCGCTGGGCGGTTTTACCCGATCCGTGGGTAGCGCCAGCGCTTCGCCACGTGTCGGAGATACCAGATGTGCGGTTACGATAATCATGAGTTCACTTTGCTGACGCTGATATTGAGAGCTGCGGAACAGCGACCCAAGAACCGGAACGTCACCCAGCCACGGGACCTGGTTGTTCGAGTCAGTAAAGTTGTCCTGAATCAAGCCCGCAATAGCAAAACTCTCACCATCCCGCAATTCAACGGTTGTTCTCGTGGTGCGAGTAATGAAGCTTGGAACACGGTCACCGTTGATAGTGAATTCCGAGTTTGGATCGATGCTCGACACCACCGCACCCATTTCCAGGTTGATCACATCGCTGTCAGTAACCCGCGGCACGAACAGCAATTGCACGCCAAACGTCTTGTATTCGATGGCAACAACACCGTCATCCTGCGGAACCGGAATTGGCACCTCGCCACCTGCAAGGAACTCCGCTTCCTGCCCAGACAAGGCTGACAGATTCGGTTCCGCCAGGCTGCGAGCCAAGCCTTTGGCCTCCAGCGCCTCAAGCAACAAACGAACTTGCGTCGAACCTACACCGAAACCAAAGAGAATGGCGCCGGTATTCGTCTGTGTCAGAGGAATGTTGTTGTTCAGTGCATTGTTAAGAGCGAAATTAGTGTTCAGGCCATTGAAGCCGCCCGTTACGTCGCCTCCTCTAAAGCCAAGCGAAGCTGTTAAGCTCTTTGCAACCGACCGGTTCATTTCAGCAAACCGGACTTTCATCATTACCTGCTGTACGCCACCGACACTCATTAGATTCGATACGCGCTCAGGTGCATACCGTTCTGCCAGTTCCAGAGCTCGTGCCAATCGAGCCGAGCTGGACACAACACCCGAAAGCACGATGCCGTCATTTGCGGTCCGAACTTCGATTCGCTCATTCGGAAGAATCTGGCGAAGTCTCTCTTTAAATTCAGAGACATCCGGTGCAACGCGCACCCGGACGTTCGTGATTAGGTTACCTGCGCCATCAAACAGGGTCAGCGTGGTCAGACCGGGCGCTTTACCAAGAACATAGATTGTGCGGTCTGAAAGCGAGGAGATATCAGCGATGCCTGCGTTGGCGATGCTGAGTTCCGCGAACGGCTGTTCGCTTTCCACCACGATTGCGCGGTTCATCGGAACATCCAGCGTTTCAGCTGTTCCGTTTTTAACCACGCGAATGTTTTCTGCCCAGGCGGCATTGCCAACTGGGCTCATAACAAGTGCCATCCCCAACAGGGATGCACTAATCCAGGAACGTATTGTCATGTGACCTGCCTCTCCGATCACCACTCGATTTTTTGGGTCTTGCGCCCTATGGTGCCAAACACTGCGCGAATTCGGGATTTATTGCAATAATCAATGGTTTCCGGAATTTTCCTTATGTGGATAATGCGCAACATTCCAATAGATAAGGCCACACGATACGTGTGGCCTTTACCTGTTAACAGACTGAATTGATGTCAGTTTGTGCAGGGAATCTCAGTTATGACTGTCTCTCCGCCGCGGCGTGTGCGGATGGTGCAGACTTTTTCCTGAACAGGCTGGACTTTAGGAGCCTCTTCTTCGATTCCCAGCAGCTTTCTTTGGTCAACTTCGATCGCGGATGCGATGGTCTCGTCCTGCACGCCAACCAGCGCCAGAGAAAGACGTCCTGTGTTTTGGGCTTGTGCCAAAGCAGCGATCTGTTCGGGCGTCGCCGCAACGGTTACCGTACGTGCGATCGTTGTTCCGGTGACGTCGGAACCGGCGGTCTGGTCCACCGCAATCAGCTGAATGTTGGTTTGAATCAGTCGGGTTATTTCCCCGTCAGCGCCCTGAACAGCACCGCGCAGCGAGCCGGTCCAGTAAACATCGACAATATCGTCCGGACGCAGGAAGCCTGAAACGCCCGATGCGACGTCAACGCTGATGGCGAATGCGCGCATGCCCTTTTCAAGACGAGAGGTCAGGCCAGCTGCTTCACCGGGTTTGGTGACCTTAACCTCCATCAAAGCTTCGTCTTTCTCCATCGTGCGTAAGACGAATCGGTCGCCGTTTGCGATTTCGGGGAACAGAATCGTCATATCGGTAAAGCTGCCTTCGGGAACAGCGGTCTCAGGCCACTCAACCAACCGGACATCTTCTTTCGTCAGCGGTTCGCCGTATTTAAGTGTGCGATTCGATACGACGACCTCTACGGTCGGAACGACATCAACCTTGGCATTGGCCAAGGCTTCCTGGGCGGCCTGCCGTTCACGCGCCAGCTGGGCCTGATACTCAGAAATATAGTTGCGGGCCATGTAAACGGCACCACCGGCCAATGCGACCCCAACGATCAGGACAAGTCCAAATACAGCACGCATTCGCGTCCCCTTGTATTACTGTTACTCTAGGCAAATCTCCACACGAGGTGCGGATTCATCTCGATTGGGTATAGATACGAATTGTGTCGAAAAGGGGGACAATCGGAGATTTTCTTCGGGTTCTCGATTAAACGGACTACAACACCGAAATAGTCTCGGGAAAGGGCGATTTACGCCCCTTCTTTAAAAGTTAGGCCGTCTGATCTCGATATTTGCGAGGGCCGAACCAGTTTGCGAATCCACGTGCTGAAAAGATGTCGAGAGACTCGCATAAGCAATTGCTCCAAGGCCCACGACAGCAGCAGTCAGGACAACCCAGTCTACAGTGACGGCACCGTCTTCGTTCGAAAGAAACTCGGCTAGATTGATCGGCATAGTTTCACCAGATTGGCAGCGATTTTATAAACAGGGGCCACGCCTTCGACGAAAGGCGCGGCCCCCAGATAGCTTGGTCAACCATACAGCCTATAGAATAGTACTGGAGGTTGGTGTGACTAAGATTAACTTAGTTGAAGTTCGGCGTGGTTACGGTAACACCGGTCAGCGCGCTTTCTACGCTGTCTGCCAGATCGCTGGCACCAGTACGAACCTGGTTGTATGCAACAGCAGCCAGAGCAACAACAGCAGCGGTCAGAACGACCCAGTCTACAGTTACGGCACCGTCTTCGTCTTTACGGAAGTTCTTGATGAACTTGATCATGTTTCGTCCCTCCTAAAGGATCTAACTCTAATTAACCTCGGCGTCTTGTCAGAGCTTTCTCTCTCAGTCAGCCCCCGATCGTCTCGGCATGGCACTATGATTGCTCTTCGTGCGTGGCAGGAATTGGGCCAAACAGCGAATTTTTCGCCTCAAGCTTAACTTTTTAGTCATTTATTTTATAACTAATTGAAAAATAATGGAAAAAAATGTTGTGCCATTTGACGGAACCGTGGGGGGCGATGCAAATTTACGCCAAATGAGGCGAAATCGCCCCATTTCGCTTTGTTTTTCTGGCCTTGCGGGAAGATTCGCGTATCAAATCAACCCAAAAGAAAAGATGAGGCAGGCAGAATGTATCTCCGGGACGCACTTACATGCGCCGGCGTTTTGGCGTTGCTATTCGCAACGGCGGCGCCTGTGCCCGCAGCTGATGTAGAGCCACGCGGCGTATACAAAAGAATCAAGGCTCCTAAGCCCGGCGCGCGACCGCGCGTGACTGTTCAGATCACCGAAGAAGAGCACGCGTCATCGCCTTCAGCTCCCAGCACGGGAACTGAGTTGGTGGTGCCAGAAATCATTGCACGTGCAAAACCGCCGGCCGATCTGCCTTTGCCAGATGCGCCAAAAAAACCTGTCGGGTCATACAAGGCATTCTGGGAAACGATTTCACCTGAATTGGCAAAAGCCGGTGCTGGCCGACTCGATAGTGCTTTCCAGGCACTTTCGTCGACGGGTGTTACTTCACCACGGTTGAAGACCCTTCAAAATATCGTACAGCAAAGAGGGGTCGACATTCTGCGCTCAACAATAGGCACGGAGGTCTCTCCGGCGCTGGTGCTTGCTGTGATTTCCGTTGAATCTGCGGGGCGCTCGGATGCTGTCAGCTCTGCAGGCGCGCAGGGGTTGATGCAGTTGATGCCAGCGACTGCCGAACGTTTCGGGGTCAAGGACAGCCTGAAGCCCGAGCAGAATATAGCCGGTGGTGTAAAATACCTGGACTGGCTGATGGGGGAATTCGGAAACGATCCGATCCTGGTTCTGGCTGGATATAATGCAGGAGAGGGTGCAGTGCGCAAACACAGCGGTGTGCCACCCTATGCCGAAACCCGCGATTACGTTCCCAAGGTTCTGGCGGCATTTCAGGTCGCCCGAGCGCTTTGCGCCACACCACCTGAACTGATCTCTGACGGGTGCGTTTTCCAGACCCTGAATTGAAAAAGGCCCGCTCTCAGGCGGGCCTATCCATATCTACAGGATCAGTTGACGATATTGGCCTCAGTCGCAGCGCGAATCTCGTCCTCGGTCACGCCCTCTGCGATCTCGATGATTTTCAGGCCGCCCTCAACCACGTCCAGAACGCCCAGATTGGTGATGATGCGATTCACCACCTTCTTTCCGGTCAACGGCAGGGTGCATTTCTTCAGCAGCTTGGATTTGCCGTGCTTGTTGGTGTGATCCATCACAACGATCACGCGGCCAACGCCCGCAACCAGATCCATCGCGCCGCCCATGCCTTTGACCAGTACGCCGGGAATCATCCAGTTGGCCAGGTCGCCCTCTTCATCGACTTCCATCGCGCCCAGAACAGCGGCAGCGATCTTACCGCCCCGGATCATCGCAAATGAGGTCGCGCTGTCGAAGTAAGACGTGCGAGACAGTTCGGTGATCGTCTGCTTACCGGCATTGATCAGGTCCGCGTCCTCTTCGCCCTCGAAAGGGAAGGGACCCATGCCCAGCATACCGTTTTCGGACTGAAGGGTGATGTCCTTGTCACCTACGTAGTTCGCCACCAGCGTCGGAATGCCGATGCCGAGGTTCACATACATGCCGTCTTCAAGCTCTTGCGCCGCGCGTGCGGCCATCTGATTACGATCCCAGGGCATTATGCTTCCTCCTTCTTACGGGTGGTGCGTTGTTCGATGCGCTTTTCGTGCTGGCCCTGAATGATGCGATGCACGTAGATGCCGGGCAGGTGGATTGCATCGGGGTCCAGCGAGCCGCGCGGTACGATCTCTTCAACCTCGGCGATGCAGATCTTGCCGCAGGTTGCGGCGGGCACGTTGAAGTTGCGTGCGGTCTTTCGGAAGATCAGGTTGCCGGTGTCGTCGGCTTTCCAGGCTTTGACGATGGCCAGATCGGCAAAGATGCCTTCTTCCAGAATGTAAGTCTCGCCGTTGAAGTCTTTGTGCTCTTTGCCTTCAGCGATCACAGTGCCCACGCCGGTCTTGGTATAGAAACCGGGGATGCCCGCACCGCCAGCGCGCATACGCTCGGCTAGAGTGCCTTGGGGGTTGAATTCCAGCTCCAGCTCACCGCTCAGGTACTGACGCATGAACTCGGCGTTTTCGCCAACGTAAGAGCTGATCATCTTTTTGACCTGCTTGGTCTGCAGCAGAATGCCGATCCCGAAATCGTCGACGCCGGCGTTGTTCGAGGCAAAGGTCAGGTTCTGAGCGCCCGAGTCCTTGATGGCCTCAAGCAGCAGCTCGGGAATACCGCACAGGCCAAAACCGCCCGCCGCGATCATCATGCCGTCCGAGATCACTCCATCGAGCGCTTCGGTGGCATTGGCATAGACTTTCTTCATGGAAAACTCCCCCAATGACATGGTGATGGCGCAGGTTGTGCCGCCGCGTCACGGGGAAGTCAATGAAACCAAGGGGTAGGTGGTATTTCTACCTAGCCGATCGTCAAGTGGCCGCCTTTTTGGTCGTCTTCTTGGCAGCGGTCTTTTTCTTGGGGGCCGCTTTTTTCTTGGTCCCCTTTTTGGCTGCGCGCTCGTTGACCAGTTCGATGGCCATTTCCTGCGTCACATCTTCCGGCTTGATGTCCTTGGGAATGGTCGCATTGACCTTTTCCCATTTCACATAAGGTCCATAGCGCCCGTCCAGAACCTGCATGGCGCCGCCATCCGGATGCTCTCCCAGCTCTTTGAGCGGTTTCGCAGCCGCCTGACCGCGTCGCCCAGGGTTGGCGCGCTTTTCAGCTAGCAATTCCACAGCCCGGTTCATGCCGATCTCAAATACATCGTTGGGGTCTTTGAGGTTGGCGTAGACCGGCTTTGCCTCTTCCGGCAGCTGATGCATCAGGTAAGGCCCAAATCGCCCGAAATTAGAACTGATCATACCACCTTCGGGATGTTCACCAATCTGACGCGGCAGGCTCAGTAGAGTCACCGCCTTCTCCAGATCCATGTCGTCCTTACTCCATCCACGAGGCAGAGAAGCACGAGGTGGTTTTTTGTTTTCAGGTGTTGGTTCACCGCGCTGAACATAGGGACCAAAACGCCCGGATTTGAGCCAGATCTCATCCCCTGAGTTTTCGCCTAGCAGTCGTTCATCCCCCTCAGCACCCTCACCAGCGATGGGGCGGGTGTAAGTGCATTCGGGATAGTTCCCGCAGCCCACGAAACCGCCGGTCCGGGATGTTTTGAGGTGCAACTGACCCACACCACACTTCGGGCAGATACGCGGATCTGACCCATCTTCTCTTGGCGGATACAGCTGCGGCGCCAGCGCCTCGTCCAGCTTGTCCAACACTTCCGAGATACGCAGTTCAGACGTCTCACCAATTGCAGCTGAGAAGTCGCGCCAGAACTTGCCCAGCAGATCCTTGTAATCCCGGTCGCCTGCGCTGACATCGTCCAGCTGTTCTTCGAGGTTCGCAGTGAACTCGTAGCCAACATACTGTCGGAAGAAGTTCAGCAGGAAGATCGTAACAATCCGGCCCTTCTCCTCAGGGATCAACCGGTTCTTGTCCTTCCGCACATATTCCCGGTCTTGAATCGTGGTTACGATCGACGCGTAGGTCGAGGGGCGACCGATCCCCAACTCTTCCATCCGCTTGACCAGTGTGGCCTCGGTGTAACGCGGTGGTGGCTGTGTGTGGTGCTGCAGCGCCAGAACGGATTCGTTCTCGGACAGAACGGCCTCTTTCGCGACCTTGTCGCCAGTTTCACTGGTCGCCTTCGCGAACTGATCCCGCAATGAGGCTTTGGCAAAGCGAGCCGTATCGCCTTGCATGATCTGTGGCAGGCGTTTTTCATCCTCGTCGGCCACGTCATCTCGGCCTTCTTCGTAAACGCGCATGAACCCGTCAAACAGCACCACCTGACCCGTGGCACGCAGACCAACCTGACCATCATCGCTGCCGATTTCGACCGTTGTACGCTCCAGCCGAGCTGCAGCCATCTGGCAAGCAATCGTACGTTTCCAGATCAGGTCATACAGTTTGCGCTGATCCTCATCCGTAACCTTCAGAGCCTTTGCATCACGGGTCATATCCGTTGGGCGGATACACTCGTGCGCTTCCTGGGCGTTCTTGGCCTTGTTCTTGTAGATACGCGAGCTGTCTGGAACATATTCCGCGCCATACCGATCAGCGATGGCGTCACGCGTGGCTGCAACAGCCTCGGGTGCCATGTCGATACCGTCGGTCCGCATATAGGTAATGTAACCCGCCTCATACAGCCGCTGTGCCACCTGCATAGCGTGGCGCGCGCCCATGCCGAACTTGCGGCTGGCCTCTTGCTGCAGAGTCGAAGTCATGAATGGGGCGCTGGGATTGCGCGCCGCTGGTTTCGCCTCAACCGATGTCACGCTCAGCGCGCGGCTGGTGATAGCCTGAACCGCCAGTTCCGCCTGCGTGGCATTGGCCAGATCGTGTTTGTCCAGCTTTTTACCAGCCAGAGTGACCAGGCGTGCCTCATAGGTCTGACCGCGTGGTGTTTCGAACAGTGCTTTGACCGACCAGTACTCGACCGGTTTGAAGGCTTCGATCTCCATCTCTCGCTCGACGATCAGGCGCAGACAGACCGATTGAACGCGTCCAGCCGATTTTGCGCCCGGCAGCTTGCGCCACAGAACCGGAGACAGGTTGAAGCCCACAAGATAGTCCAGTGCGCGACGGGCCAGATAAGCCTCGACCAGAGGCATATCGACCTCGCGAGGGTTCTGCATGGCCTGCGTCACCGCCTCTTTGGTGATGGCGTTGAAAGTGACCCGGCTTACCGGAGTATCCTTCTTAATGGAACGGCGCTTGGTCAGCGCTTCCTGCAGGTGCCAGCTGATCGCTTCTCCCTCGCGGTCGGGGTCGGTCGCAAGGATGAGGGCGTTGTCTTCCTTAAGGGCGTCGGCGATCGCCTTGACGTGTTTGCGGCTGTCGTTGCCGACCTCCCACTTCATCGAAAATTCGTGGTCTGGATCGACAGATCCGTCCTTCGGTGGAAGGTCCCGAACGTGACCATACGAGGCCAGAACCGTGTAGTCGGGGCCAAGGTACTTATTGATTGTTTTAGCTTTGGCCGGGGATTCTACAACAACTACAGGCATTTAGTGAAAAACCTCGCTCGACGGATTTGGCGCCTTCTATGGCCGTGCAAAATGTGTGGGGCAAGGAGGAATTGTCAATGCGTTCCTTAAAATGACTGTTTTCGACCGGAATCTCAGGGGGATAATCGCTTGTTTGTATTCAATAACGACTGGGGTGCCCCCCAAATCAGGCACCTAACTTGCCAGAGACAGCAATCCACCAGCCTGCCTTTGGATTCGCCCGTCAAGCTCCAGATCGACCAGCGCAGGGCCGATTTCCCCGGCCGTAGCGGCGATATCGCGGATCAATTGATCCTCGGCGATGGGCGAAGGGCCAAGTCGAGACAGTATTTCGTTATGCAACCTCTGCCCATCCTTGCCGTTCTGTGCAGTATTGGGGGTCACATCCGGGCAAAGTGTGGAGACAGATGGCTCATTGCCGGAACCAGTCGATTGCTGTGGAAGGGCCTCAATCACATCCTGGGCAGAGCGAACCAATGTGGCTCCATCCCGGATCAGCAGATTGCACCCTGCCGCCCGCGCATCGAAAGGATGGCCGGGTACCGCAAGAACCTCACGCCCCTGATCCAACGCATCCCGGGCAGTAATCAGGCTGCCTGATTTTGCTGCGGCTTCCACTACGACCACCGCCTGTGCCAGTCCTGAAATGATGCGATTGCGGCGTGGGAAATGCCGCGCCTGAGGTGTTACACCCATCGGCTGTTCCGAAAGGCGCAATCCGGTCTCAAGCAGATCCTCCGCCAACTTGGCGTTTTCGGCCGGGTAGATCACATCGACACCGCCAGCCATTACCGCTACGGTTCCGGTTGCCATGGTTGCAAGATGAGCCGAGGTGTCGATTCCGCGCGCTAGGCCGGAAACCACTACATAGCCATGCTCCGCCAACTCCGATGCCAATGCGCGTGCCATGCGTGACCCAAGCGAGGAACAGTTGCGTGCCCCAACCAATGCGATCATCGGGCGTTGTAGGACCGACAGGTTCCCAATCGCCCAAAGCATTGGTGGAGCATCAGATAGATCGACCAGACTCTTTGGAAAGTCAGTGGCCCCAAGGCACAAAAGCTGCGCATTCGCAGCCTTTGCAGCCTTGAGTTCCGCCTCGATCACGCCGGGTGGGCAGATTTCATACCCTTCGATTCCGGCAGCGCGTGCCATTTCCGGCAGCGCGGCCAGCGCATTCTGCGCCGAGCCATGTTCACGCAGCAGGCGCCGGAATGTCGCCGGACCAACCTTTCGCGAACGCATCAGACGAAGCCAGGAAAACCGGTCTTCTTCCGTGGTGGGTGGGAGTGTGGGGTGATTGGAAGATAGCTGCTCTTCGGTCATCCGATGCTCCGCCTGATTGCAAAACAGGTTTACGAGATGCGGGGTTAACAGCTTGTGAATCGACGAAAATTTTAAGAAGTCTGTCTTGGGATATTTCGCAGAACTTTCGTAAGTATATGATATCTAATTATAAGTGCTACTGCGGATATTTAAGAGAAAATCGCATAGCGATTTCAATATTCGGTACTGCAACAGCCCGAGTTAACCTCGAGCTGTTAATGCCTGATCTGACCTGCGACTCAGGCTGCCGATCCACCGACGGTCAGGCCGTCCATCAAAACGGTTGGCTGGCCAACGCCCACCGGCACCCATTGACCATCTTTGCCACAAGTGCCCATCCCGGGGTCCAGTGCCATGTCATTGCCCAGTCCGCGGATACGTTTCAACGCCGATGGCCCATCGCCAATCAGTGTCGCGCCCTTGACGGGTGCTCCGATCTTGCCGTTCTCGACCCGGTAAGCTTCGGTGCATGAAAACACGAACTTGCCATTTGTGATGTCGACCTGCCCACCGCCGAAGCCGACCGCCCAGATGCCATCCTTGATTTCGGCCACCAGTTCAGCAGGATCGGAATCACCGCCCAGCATGATAGTGTTGGTCATGCGTGGCATGGGTTTGTGGGCATAGCTCTGCCGCCGCCCATTGCCGGTTGGCGAAACACCCATCAATCGCGCGTTCTGGCGGTCCTGCATGTAACCGGTCAGGATGCCGTCCTCGATCAGCACAGTGCGCGAACTTGGGGTGCCCTCGTCATCCACGGTGATCGATCCGCGACGATCCGGGATCGTGCCGTCATCAACTACTGTCACGCCTTTCGAGGCAATTTGCTGCCCCATCAGGCCAGCGAAGGCTGAGCTTCCTTTGCGATTGAAGTCACCCTCAAGGCCATGACCGATGGCCTCGTGCAGAAGAATGCCAGGCCAACCAGGGCCAAGCGCCACTTCCATCACGCCGGCAGGCGCGGGGATTGCATCCAGATTAACCAACGCGATGCGCAACGCTTCGCGCGCCTTGTCCTGCCAGTCTGATGGATCAATCAGACCATCAAGACCCACACGTCCACCGCCGCCAGCGGAACCGCTTTCACGGCGACCATTCTGTTCGACGATCACCGAGACATTCAGGCGGGTCATCGGTCTTACGTCGCGGACAAGAACTCCATCGGGGCGCAGGATCTCAACCTCCTGCACCGCGGCGGCGATGGTTGCGCTGACCTGAACAACTCGGGAATCGAGGTTACGCGCAAATGCATCAATCTCGCGCAGCGTATCAATCTTGACCGGGAAGCTGGCGGATTCGATCGGATCTTCGTCTGTATAAAGCCGTGTATTTGTGGCGCGCGGTGCATCGGCAAGCGTTCCACCGCCGTCCCCAACCGCCAGCCGTGCGGTTTCGGCCGCGCGTTTTAGCGAAGGGATCGAGACATCGGTCGAATGCGCATACCCTGCCACATCACCCTGAACCGCGCGCAGTCCAAATCCCTCAGAAGCGTCATAGGAAGCGGTGCGTAGACGCCCGTCATCGAAGACCAGAGACTCGGATTTACGCCGTTCAACATAAAGCTCTCCGTCCTCTGCACCCGCTGTGGCAGACTGCAGAACGGCCAGCGCTTCGTCGTGGGGAAGGGCGGTTTCAAAAGGGCGAAACGGGGCTTGAGTCATCGGTTGCTGCCTTTCGGGTTTGATCCAGATCAAAAATAGCGTCTGTTTGACGCAAGCATTTTGCTTTATCTACCCGACGGAATATGGTTTTTAACGCGGCCAAAGACAACGGGAGAGGTGTGACCGATTCACGCCTTTTCGCGAGAGAAGCAAAGATCAAACGATCAGGACAGAACATGAAGAATGCTTTGATGCTTTCGGGGCTTGCCACAGCCCTCTCCAGCCTTCCCGCCATGGCTCAGGAGCTTGAGATTATTGGCAAGCCGGTCGACGGCGGCATCGGTTTCCAACCCGCCGCCACCAGCCTTGCGGATGGGATCCAGCGTCTGGACGATATGATTCTGGTGATCATCACCGCAATCTGTGTGCTCGTTGCTGGACTGCTGGTTTATTGCATCGTGCGCTACAATCAGCGCGCAAACCCGAAACCCGCTGCATTCTCGCACTACACTCCGGTCGAGATCGCATGGACTCTGGGTCCGATCCTGATTCTGGTTTTCATCGGTGCCTTCTCACTGCCAGTGCTGTTCAAGCAGCAGGAAATCCCGGAAGGTGACGTTGTGATCAAAGTCGTCGGCAACCAGTGGTACTGGACCTACGAATATGTCGATCATGACTTTGCTTTCGACAGCTATCTGCTGGGTCACCCCGCAACTCTGGACGAAGGCGCACGCCCTGCGGACGCAGATGTGACACCGTTCGTTCTGGATGACGCAATGCGCGCCAAACTGACAGATGCAGGCTACAGCGAAGATGAGTGGCTGCTGGCCACCGACACCGCAGTTGTTGTGCCTGTTGGCAAGATCGTCGTCATGCAGGTTACCGCGTCTGACGTGATCCACTCGTGGACCATCCCGTCCTTCGGCGTGAAACAGGATGGTGTACCGGGCCGCTTGGCTGAGCTGTGGTTCCAGGCCGACAAGGAAGGCATCTACTTCGGTCAGTGTTCGGAACTGTGCGGTAAGGACCACGCCTACATGCCGATCACTGTCAAAGTGGTCAGCGAAGAGGCTTACGAGCAATGGCTGCAAGGCGCACTTGAAGAATATGCGGGTCAGCCGGCTTCCTATCAGGTTGCATCGAACTGACAGCACGTGCGGGTACCCATCCCGCGCATCAAATAAAGCAGGCTGCGCGTCTTACGCGCAGCTTTCGCCCCAAAAGGACCGGAAATGAGCGACGCAAGCATCAATGCCAGCACCGTGAACGCGCAGACCCGCGCGGACGAGGCCAGCTTTGGCGATTATTTCGCCCTGCTGAAGCCGCGTGTGATGTCGCTGGTTGTGTTCACCGCTCTGGTCGGGCTGCTGGCCGCGCCGGTTCCGGTGCACCCCTTTGTCGGATTCTGTGCCATCCTGTTCATTGCCATTGGCGGCGGTGCCTCGGGCGCGCTCAACATGTGGTGGGATGCCGATATCGACAAGGTGATGAAGCGCACCAAAGGTCGGCCGATCCCGTCTGGCAAGGTTGAGGAAGGCGAAGCGCTGGCCCTGGGTCTGGCCCTTTCCGGCATGTCCGTGATGATGCTGGCGCTGGCAACAAATATCTTTGCCGGCGCGTTCCTCGCCTTCACGATCTTTTTCTATGTCGTCATCTACACGATGTGGCTGAAACGCTCGACGCCCCAGAACATCGTGATCGGTGGCGCTGCGGGTGCATTCCCTCCGGTGATCGGATGGGTTGCCGCAACTGGCTCGATGTCGATTGAGCCCTGGCTGATGTTTGCCCTGACCTTTATGTGGACACCGCCGCATTTCTGGGCGCTGGCGCTGTTCATGCGCTCGGATTATGACGATGCCGGTGTGCCGATGCTGACCGTCACCCACGGTCGCAAGGCGACCCGCACTCATATTCTAGTCTACACCGTTTTGCTGGCATTGCTGGCGATCGGGACTGCATTCTCGGGTATCGGCGGGCCGGTTTATCTGGTGGTTGCTGTCGTCCTGAATGCGCTGTTCCTGCGCGGAGCATGGAAAATCTCTCGGCGCACAGAAGAGGACGCGGAAGCCGACAACTTCAAAGTCGAACGCAGCTTCTTCAAGCTGTCGCTGCTTTACCTCTTCCTGCATTTTGGCGCTATTCTGGTTGAAGCGCTTCTGAAGAACTACGGTCTGGGAGGCTGGTGATGAGCTTGCGCAAGAGCCACGAACTGCATCAGCGCCGGTTCAGCCGCAATCTTGGTGTTGGACTGACGTTGGCGGCCTTCATCGTGATCATCTTTGGTCTGACCATCGTCAAGGTTTCCGGTACCGACTTTACGGTTCCAACTTCTGAGGTGCAGAACTGATGGCGATGTCGGGTCCACAGAAAACGGTTGTGCAGCTGGTTGGTGTTGTCGTTCTGATGGGCGGCCTCGCTTGGGCGTCCGTGCCGTTCTACAACTGGTTTTGTCGGGTAACAGGTTTTGGTGGCACCACTGGCGTCGCCGAGCAGGCTCCGGATGATGTTCTGGACCAGATCGTCACCATTCGCTTTGATGCATCCAAAGCCAAGGACATGCCCTGGGAGTTCAAACCGGTCGAGCGCGAGATGAAAGTGCGCATCGGTGAAACCGGGCTGGCCTTTTATGAGGCATACAACCCGACAGACAAACCCATCGCGGGGCAGGCGTCCTACAACGTGACGCCCTATTCGGCCGGTGGATATTTCCAGAAAATTGCCTGCTTCTGCTTTGACGAGCAGGTTCTGCAACCGGGTGAGCGGGTCGAAATGCCTGTCACCTTCTTCGTCGATCCGGAAATCGTCGAAGACCCCGAAGCACAGTATGTTCATACGATCACACTGTCGTATACATTCTACGAAATTGACCTGCCCGAGGGCTATGCCGCCCTTGAAGCGCAGGCAGATACAAACACGAACTAACGCCTGTAGGTGAGGGACGCTGATGGCACACGCTAAAAACCACGACTACCACATTCTGGCCCCATCAATCTGGCCATTCATCGGCGCGATTGGCGGCTTTGTGATGCTGTTCGGAGCTGTCCTCTGGATGCACGGTATCACATCGTTCATGTTCTGGGCAGGTCTGGTGGCCGTGCTTTATACCATGTTCGCATGGTGGTCAGAGGTTGTCGCCGAAAGCCGTGCTGGTGATCATACACCAGTGGTTCGCATCGGCCTGCGCTATGGCTTCATCCTGTTCGTGATGTCCGAGGTGATGTTCTTCTTCGCGTGGTTCTGGTCGTTCTTCAAACACCGCATGTATCCGATGTACGACTATGCCGGTACCGAGTACATCCAGCCGGACATCCACGCGGTTGACCCGTTCCACCTGCCGCTGATCAACACTCTGGTCCTGCTGTTGTCGGGCTGTGCAATTACATGGGCACACCATGCGCTGGTTCACGACAATGACCGCAAGGCGCTGATCAACGGTCTGGCGATCGGTATCGTTCTGGGTATCGCGTTTACCTTCCTGCAGGCGTTTGAATACTATGAACTGCTGGCGCATGAGGGCTGGAAATTCGGTGATGATCAGTTCTACTCGAACTTCTTCATGGCAACCGGTTTCCACGGTGCACACGTCATCATCGGGACCATTTTCCTGAGCGTCTGTTTGATCCGTGCGCTACGCGGTGACTTTACGCCCGAGAAACACGTCGGTTTCGAAGCGGCTGCATGGTACTGGCACTTTGTTGACGTCGTATGGCTGTTCCTGTTCTTCGCCGTCTACATCTGGGGTCAGGCTCCACTGATGTAACGCCGGACAGGCGATCCAATTGCAAAAGCCGCCCTTAGGGGCGGCTTTTTCTCTATCCGGGGCGCAATATTGCGCCCCATACAATTGCACGGTTGCCTTTCCGCAGGTGTAGCCCTTAACAAGACGCCGGCTCATGCAGAGCCTTCAAATGATGTAATCTGGACCCGACATGCGCCGCATTCTCTTCCTGCTGATTTTTGGTATCGCCGGTCTGGCGATCCTGGTGTCGCTGGGGGTCTGGCAGGTTCAGCGTCTGGCGTGGAAACAGGACGTATTGGCCGAGATTGAAAATCGGATATCCGCTAATCCCGTTGATTTGCCGGTAAGTGTGTCGCCCGATACCGACAAGTATTTGCCAGTTACGATCAAGGGCGAGATGGAGCCGGGTGAGATCCACGTTCTGGTCTCGGTCAAGCAGGTTGGGGCAGGGTATCGCATCATCCAGTCTTTCAGTACCGAAGACCGGACAATCCTAGTGGATCGGGGCTTTGTGCCTGTGACTGCGAAGCAGATCGAGCGCCGGACTGGTCCGATGGAGGTCACCGGTAATCTGCATTGGCCGGATGAGATCGACGGTTACACGCCCGAGCCCGATATCGATGACAACATCTGGTTTGCGCGCGATGTGCCCAATCTTGCCGCAGCTTTGGGGGCCGAGCCGATCATGCTGATCGCGCGTTCGCAAACCGATCCCGGAATTACGCCTTTGCCGGTTGATACGGCCGGCATCCCGAATGACCATCTGCAATATGCAATCACCTGGTTTGGTTTGGCCCTGGTTTGGGCCGCGATGACCGGGTACTTCCTGTGGCGCAGCCGCGCCCCTTCTGAGAGTGACGAGCCATGAAATACATCTCGACCCGTGGGCAGGCGCCCGAACTGACTTTTGAAGAGGCGATGCTGACAGGGTTGGCCCGCGACGGTGGCCTGTATCTGCCCGCTGAAATCCCGGTGATGACGCAGGACGAGATCGCGGCTTTGGCCGGATTGCCGTACGAGGAAATCGCCTTTCGGGTGATGTGGCCTTATGTCAGCGGGTCGTTTGGTGAGGACGAGTTCAAGGACATCATCGCACGTGCTTATGAAGGCTTTGGTCACGACGCCCGTGCACCGCTGAAGCAGTTGAACGAGAACCACTTCCTGCTGGAGCTGTTCCACGGGCCAACTCTGGCTTTCAAGGACTTTGCCATGCAGCTGATCGGCCAGCTGTTCCAGGTGGCCCTCAAGCGCCGCGGCGACCGCGTGACCATCGTGGGTGCGACCAGTGGCGATACCGGTTCGGCCGCGATTGAGGCGTTCCGGGGTCTGGATGCCGTGGATGTATTCATTTTGTATCCGCATGGCCGAGTATCGGAAGTGCAGCGTCGCCAGATGACAACGCCAGCGGACAGCAACGTGCATGCCTTGGCCTTGGATGGCGATTTCGACGATTGTCAGGCTGCGCTGAAGGATATGTTCAACGATTTTGATTTCCGCGACGGGGTGAAGCTGGCAGGGGTGAACTCGATCAACTTTGCCCGTGTGCTGGCGCAGATCGTTTATTACTTCTCAGCCGCTGTCAGCCTTGGGGCACCGCATCGCAAGGTCAGCTTCACAGTGCCAACTGGCAATTTCGGTGACATTTTCGCGGGGTACTTGGCCAAGCGCATGGGCTTGCCGATTGACCGTCTGGTCGTGGCTACCAACCAGAACGACATCCTGCACCGCTGTCTGTCGGGCGAGGGGTATTTCAAGGGTGACACCATCCCCTCGATCAGCCCGTCGATGGATATTCAGGTTAGCTCGAACTTTGAGCGTGCGCTCTACTACGCTTATGGCGAGGACGGCGGCGCAATTGCGCAGCTGATGGACGAGCTCAAGAATGGTGGCTTCAATGTCAGCCAAGGCGCGATGGAAGCGTTGCGCGAAAGTTTTGACTCGGGCCGAGTGTCCGAAGACGAAACGCTCGAGACGATCAAGCACACGCTAGCCCATAGCGTTGAACTCGTTTGCCCGCATACAGCCGTTGGTATCAAGGTCGCGGAAGAGCATCGCAACACCGACGTTCCGATGATCACGCTGGCCACTGCACACCCGGCAAAATTCCCAGCGGCGGTTGAGAAGGCGAGCGGCGAACATCCGCCTCTTCCATCCCGCATGTCTGATCTGTATGAACGTCCAGAACGGGTGACCCGCATAGCGAATGATCTGGGTGCCCTCGAGGATCATATCAAAAGGCATATTGCTGAGTGACTGTCAGACAAGACCAACTGAAGAACGGATTTCGTATCGTCAGTGAACACATGCCGGGGCTGCAATCGGCGGCCATCGGCATCTGGGTAACCGCCGGTGGGCGGCATGAGCGGATCGAGCAGAACGGTATTGCGCATTTCCTTGAGCACATGGCGTTCAAGGGAACCGAGCGTCGGTCTGCGCTGCAAATCGCCGAGGCGATCGAGGATGTAGGCGGGTATATCAACGCCTACACTTCGCGTGAGGTGACGGCCTATTATGCTCGCGTCCTGAAAGACGATGTGGCGCTGGCCATGGATGTGATCGGCGACATCGTTCTGAATCCGGTTTTCGACCCGCGCGAGATCGAGGTCGAACGCGGTGTGATCTTGCAGGAGATCGGTCAGGCCTATGACACGCCGGACGATGTAATCTTTGATTGGTTGCAGGAGCAGAGCTATCACGACCAGCCCTTGGGCCGGACGATTCTGGGCCCGACCGAGCGGGTCAGTGCGTTTTCGCGAGAGGACCTCTCCGGCTTCGTAGCTGAGCACTATGGCCCCGATCAGATGATCCTGTCAGCCGCCGGTGCCGTGGATCACGATCAGCTGATGAAAATGGCTGAAGAGATGTTCGGTCATCTGCAACCACGTACAGGGCTGATCGCCGAACCTGCGCGCTTTACCGGTGGTGAAGCGCGGCAGGAGAAAGAGTTGGAGCAGGCCCATTTTGCGCTGGCCCTGGAAAGCCCCGGTTACCGTGATGATGCGATCTATACCGCGCAGATATATTCGACGGCACTGGGTGGCGGCATGTCCTCGCGGCTGTTTCAGGAGGTGCGTGAAACACGCGGGCTCTGCTATACGATCTTTGCGCAGACCGGAGCCTATGCAGACACCGGGACAACCACGATCTACGCCGGTACATCGGCGGATCAGGTCGCAGAGCTTGCCACCATCACCATTGACGAGATGAAGCGCGCGGCTGAGGACATGACCTCCGAAGAGGTTGCCCGTGCCCGTGCGCAGATGAAGGCCGGAATGCTTATGGGACTGGAAAGCCCGTCGAACCGAGCCGAACGGTTGGCGCGACTGGTTCAGATCTGGGGCCGTGTTCCGTCGCTTGAGGATACGGTGGCCAAGATTGATGCGGTCAGCACCGAGGATGTGCGCGTATTCGCTGAGCAGATGGCAATCAAAGCGCCTGCCGCTCTGGCGCTTTACGGGCCGGTCTCAGGCGCACCGACACTGGCTGAATTGCAGGAGAGGCGCGCGGCTTGATGCTGTTGGGCAGACGCAAGCTGAAACTCGAAACTGAACGGTTGAGTCTGCGACCACCCGTTCATTCCGATTTTCATGATTGGTCTGCTCTACGGCGAGCGTCGCGTGAATACCTGACCCCGTGGGAGCCGGTTTGGGCAAAGGATCACCTGAGCCGTAAATCCTTTACCAACCGGGTCTATTGGGCACAGCGTTCGGTGGCCAGCGGTACCGCCGTTCCACTGTTTCTGTTCAGGCGCAGCGACAATGTGCTGTTAGGCGCAATTACTTTGGACAACATACGTCGCGGCCCGGCTCAGGCGGGGACGCTTGGGTATTGGACCGGGCAGTCTTTTGCTCGTCAGGGGTATATGCGCGAAGCGATTGGCGCGATGGTGCATTATGCATTTACCCGGCTGGACCTTAGCCGGATCGAAGCCGCCTGCCTTCCGGAAAACAAAGCGTCGCGCGGTTTGCTCGAAAGCTCCGGCTTCAAATACGAGGGCGTCGCGCAGTCTTACCTGCAGATCGGTGGCCGCTGGCGCACCCATGTTCTGTATGCCAGTTTGCGGTCTGATCGGCGCGGTCGGACGGATGCAGGCTAACGCCTGCGCCTGGAAACTGACCCCTATCAAACAAGAAGCATGACTTGTGGCGATGTTGCGCTAAACTCTGCTCATGCGCTGGGCTGTTCTGGCATTGTTGGTGATTGCGGAAGGCGCCGTAGCGCAGGAGCGGCGGCCCAGCCATTGTATTGCCATCGCCAACGAAACTCCCGGCATTCAGTATCTTCATAAAGCTGCGTGGCAGGATCCGGTGCCGGCATTCTCCGTCCGGATCAGCTATGTCGCCCATGCCTCGTTTTTGCTTCAGACACATGGCGGGCTAAATGCCGTCACCGATTTCACAGGGTTCATCGGTGGGGCCGCCCTGATTCCCGATGTGGTGACCATGAACCACGCACACAGCACCCACTGGACCGCGCATCCCGATCCTGCGATCCCTCATGTTCTGGAAGGCTGGGGAGAGTTCGGGCAAGGCATCGACCATCATCTTGATCTGGGGGAAATGCTGATCCGGAACGTTTCCACCGACATCCGATCAACCTATGGCGGGGTCGAGGAACGCGGCAACTCCATCTTTGTCTTCGAGGTTGAGGGGCTGTGTATCGGCCATCTGGGTCATTTGCATCACGTCCCGTCGGATGAGCAATTCGCAGCGCTGGGCCGGCTGGATGTTGTCATGGCAGCGGTAGATGGCGGAACCACCATGCCGTTGCCTGAAATGATTTCAGTGCTGCGGCGCCTGAAAAGCTCGGTCATCATTCCGATGCACTGGTTTTCGGATTACTCACTCGAACGATTTCTGAGTGGGATACGAAACGATTTTCCGGTTGAGCGGGACGGCGTATCCGAGATTGAAGTATCGTTGCGAACACTTCCGGATCGACCCACGGTGGTCGTTCTTGAGCCGCGCTATCTGATTGAGTTGGAATAAGACTTGCCGAAACTTTCTGCCTTGGGCATGGAAAGGGTATGACTTTGAACCCTGCAGATGAGTGCTTTGCCCAGCGAATCCGAACCCAACTGGGTGACGACATATTGCGCCCGGTTGAGCCGCGATATCTCGAAGAACCCCGTCGCAGATTTGCCGGGCATGTTGGCGTCCTATGCCTGCCTCGCAATGTGGAAGAAGTCGCCGCGCTGGTTCGGCTGGCAGCCGATGCGAATGTGCCCGTGGTTCCTTATGGCGGCGGCACCGGGCTGGTTGGCGGGCAGGTCATGGCGGATGATCCAGCCCCTTTGGTGATCTCGCTAGAGCGTATGACAGCGATCCGGGGTGTCTATCCGACCGAGAATGTTCTGGTGGCCGAAGCCGGCGCAATTCTGGCAGACGTGCAGGCGGCAGCTGAGGCTGCAGATCGGCTGTTCCCTCTGGCGCTTGCTGCGCAGGGTTCTTGCAGGATTGGGGGCAACCTCGCCACCAACGCGGGGGGCGTGAACGTTTTGCGATATGGCAATACCCGCGATCTGTGCCTGGGGCTCGAGGCGGTACTGCCAAACGGGGACATCTGGCACGGGCTCAGCCGGTTGAGGAAAGACAACACTGGATATGATCTGCGCAATCTGCTGATCGGTTCTGAGGGAACGCTTGGCATCATCACGGCTGCATCTCTCAAACTGTTTCCCAGACCAACCGGAATCGGCACCGCGATCTTTCAGGTGGCCTCTCCTGATGCTGCCATTCATCTGCTGGCCCTTGCGCGGGATCAGGTGGGGGAGGGGGTCAGTACTTTTGAACTGATCCACCGACAGGGGATGGACTTCCTGACCGAGGTTCTGCCCGACGTACGCCAACCGTTTGTCGCACCGCCTGAATGGAGCGTGTTGATCGAGTTGGGTCTGGCTTCCGGGCACGACCCGTCAGAGGCGCTCGAAAGCCTGTTCCAGACGGCTTTGGGTCAAGATCTGGTCAGTGATGGTGTAATTGCGCAAAGCGAAGGTCAACGTGCAGAACTCTGGGCTGTACGCGAGCGTATCCCCGAGGCTAATCGCCTGGTCGGCTCAGTATCCAGCCATGATATCTCGATCCCGATCTCTTCGATACCTGAATTCATTGAACGGGGCGCAGAGCTGGTCGCCTCGCTGGGACCTTATCGCATCAACTGCTTCGGTCACTTGGGCGATGGAAATCTGCACTACAACGTTTTTCCGCCAAAGGGGCATGACAGAGCAGAGTTTGATGAGAAAAGGGCGACGGTCAAACACGCGGTTCATGACCTAGTCCATGAATTCCGTGGGTCGGTCAGCGCAGAACATGGGATAGGTAGGCTCAAAGTCGATGATCTTGAGCGCTACGGGGACCCAGCCAAGCTGCAGGCGATGCGCGCGATCAAGGCAGCGCTTGACCCCAAAGGGATTATGAACCCCGGTGCGATCCTGAAGGCTTAGGCACGGCCCGACAAATGCGAGCCGTGCCTGACATCCGCTTACGAAGCAGGGATGATAACTTTGTCGATCACATGGATCACGCCGTTCTTGGTTTCGATATCGGCTTGAACAACGTTGGCATCGTTGACCATCACGCCCGAATCCAGATCGATGGTGATCTCACCGCCCTGCACGGTTGCAGCGGTCATGTCATCTGACAGATCGCCCGACATTACTTTGCCCGGAACCACGTGGTAGGTCAGGATGGCCACCAATTGATCCTTGTTTTCAGGCTTCAGCAGAGTTTCTACCGTGCCTTCAGGCAATGCAGCAAAAGCTTCATCTGTTGGGGCGAAAACAGTGAATGGACCCTCACCTTTCAGAGTATCAACCAGTTCAGCGGCCTGAACGGCAGCTACGAGAGTTGTAAAGCTGCCTGCCGAGACAGCAGTGTCCACAATGTCTTTTCCATGACCGTCTGCCATTGCAGACGTGCTGAACAGAATACTAGCGACACCAGCTACAGCGATTTTGCGAAACATGACTTCATATCCCTTGTTGAATGAATGCCTCAGGTGGCATCATCAGGGGTACGGGGGCGCATCGCGACAAGATCACCTTGCGTGAAGAATGTTCCGGCTTGAAACCGGGGCATGGCGGGCTAAGCCCGCCAATTCGTAGATTTCCAATCACGAAATCGTGAAAGTAAGTAGGTCAAAGGCCTTCAAATTCGCACAGGACGTGGACGTCCATGCCCATATCTTCCAGCACTTTGCGACCACCTAGTTCGGGCAGATCAATCACGAAGGCACAGGAAACGATTTCACCGCCAAGCCGCTCGATCAGCTTGATGCCCGCAGCAGCCGTGCCGCCAGTTGCTAACAGATCGTCAACCACCAGAATCTTCTCACCCGGTTGAATTGCGTCATCGTGGATTTCAACGATCGCCTCGCCGTATTCCAGCTTATAGTCCTGACTGATGGTTGTGCCGGGCAGTTTGCCCTTTTTGCGGATAGGCACAAACCCGACGCTTAGCTGATGCGCAATTGCCCCGCCCAGGATAAACCCGCGCGCCTCAAGACCGACCACCTTGTCGATCCGCTCACCCGCATAAGGGTGCAGCATCTGGTCGATCGCCATGCGAAACCCGCGCGGGTCGGCGAACAGGGTTGTCACATCCCGGAACATGATCCCTTCATGCGGGAAATCTACGATGGTCCGAATGTAATCCTTGACCGTTTTGTTTCTGGACATGGGCCAACCCTCTTGCGTCAAATTACGCGCGGGTGTTTGGCCCATCAGACGGGGTCATGCAAGGAAAGTTTCCCAGCTGCGATCATTTGTGGCGGTCTGGTACCGCCTTTGGCAGACCGTAGTAGCGATACAGCGCAGCTGGCAGCCACGACAGGTGCGGTTTGCGCCAGTTGCGTTGGTCGCGCAGCAGAAATGCCTGAGCAGCATGAAGGTTCATTGCCTAATTCCTTTTTTATTGTTAGGTGCTCGATATCTACAACTTCTATGCGATGTATATACAATGTATCGCGATAAGAATCAAGGGATCGTCGGAGTAAGGGCGCGTGGGAAAGAAAGACGGTAAGGGATCTACCAAGAAAAACAGTCAGTTGGTGTTACGGCTGGATAAGGACGAACGCGACGCATTTGTTGAGCTTTGCAAGGAGCTCGACACATCTGCAGCCCGGGAAATCCGGCGCTTCATCCGCGGTTTCATGAAAGAGAACGCCGAAAACTAGTGCACAGGTTGTGGCTGGCAGCGGACAGCCATTTCTTGTTCTTTAGTTGAAGGCACTCAGGCTGGCCGACGCAAAAGGGCAGTGGCCAGCCCCATTCCGATCAGGGTTAACCCTCCAAATCGCGTCAAACCGGTGATCACGCTCGGACGCCCAATCATCTGACGCAGGCGATCCGCCAACAGTGCATAGGCCAGCGCATTCAGCCAGGCCAGACCCACAAACGTTGCAATCAGGATAAGGAACTGCGGCCCTAGCGGATCGGCAGGGCGCAGAAACTGCGGCACGAATGCGATAAAGAAGGCGATGGATTTCGGGTTCAGCGCCGTAACGGCCGCCGCATGGCCAAAGACACTTTGAGTCGTCACATCACGCCCGGTCGAAACGGTCTCCAGACCTCCCGAGGGAGCGCTGCGCAACAGTTTGACGCCCATCCAGACCAGATAGGCCGCACCTACCCATTTCAGCGCGGTGAACAGGGTTGCCGATGCCAGAACAAGCGCACCCAACCCAAGCAGAGAGGCGGTCATGGCCAAAAGATCACCCGCAGCTACACCCGAGGCCGAGGCAACGGCAACGCTGCGCCCCTTGGACAGGGCATAGCTGAGAACAAGCAATACCGTGGGCCCCGGTATCAACAAAAGTGCCGTAGAAGCCGCAACAAAAGCCAACCAGATCTCCAAAGACATGATGCACGTGTTCCGCGATTGAAAATAGCTCGGATCAGCTAGGCTCGCGGGGCCGGGAAAGTCAACCAGACAAGGCGTCCAAAGCAGCTCCGGATAAGGTGAAAACTCCCGCCGCGAGTCGCTTTTTGCGATGTTTTATGTTAATATTCGCATTTTTTAAGAAGGAGTATTTGTTATGAAGTGGTTAGCTGCAGTGTTTGTGCTCTTTATTGCTGTCGTTGCTCAGACGGGAAACGCCAATAGCTGCCCAGAAGGGTACACAGAATGCGGAGGCAACCTGTGTTGTCCTAAGGTGCAGCAATGACCTGGTCAGGCGCACTTGACGAGTTGCGCAAACGCTCTGGATACCTGATTGCGGTGGCGATCGTTATCGCTGTTCTGGCGTTCACGGCACCGCTGGTGCTGGATGCGGATGAGGCCGATTTGCGCTATGACCGAAACAGCATCCCAGCCCATCGTCTGGATAGTCCGCGACCCGGTGATGCCTATGCATTTGATCATTCGGCCGGTGATTTCATGGCGATCAAACTGTGCCGTTTGCACATGGCTGATACGTTCCAGGCAGCACCGGTCAGGTTTGCCGGCGTCAATGAGTGGGGAAAGGGCTTCAATGATGCGATCTCGCAGGTGGGACAGTTCGTCGGAGAGAAGATTCTTCATGAGATGAACCTCGAAGGCGCGCATGTCGTGTGGGAATTCAACAAGATCTATCGCAGCGATGAGCTGAGTACCCAGCTTGAGCAGAACTGCCTTGAGCGTGTGGTCGAACGCGTACGTATGCCTGATCAGTCGGTCTTTATCGTCGATATGGTTTACTATGCGCCGGATGAGCCCGACATGCCGAAACTGGTTCAGCTATCCCGGTCGAGCATCATACCGATGGACTGTGGTGCAAGTTGCATGCAGCCGATGCCTAAACATGAGGTTCTCAAGATCGGTTGGCTGACGCGGATCAAGGCTGAATGGCAACTGGTACGTATCGAATAGCCGCACTCAGGCGATAAGAGGGGGCATAGCGGAGTTTGGGGGCACCCGAACTCTGGGCTCGTGTCAGCAGATCGCTGATTTGTAATGGCTTCGCTGCTGTGTATGTGGTGGCCTGGTCAAGGATGTTCTGTGTTCCTTTGAGAAATGGGACTGTTCCGGGCGGCACAGTGGAAGTGGCGTATTGTGCGGATAATCTTAAAGCTCGGATTAAGGTTGATACACCTGTCTTGAAACGCCCATATGCGGACACAAGACTATGAGGGCCATTTCGCCTCAGGAGGTTCGGGTGACACAACCGCATACGACTGACAATGAACAGCAGATCCAAACCGGCCAACCATCGCGCAGTTGGCTGAAACGTGCGTTGATCTCTGTGGTGGCCGTTGGCGGCGTCGCTTATGTGGCAGCCGCAGGATACATGTATCTCAATCAGCGGTCTTTGCTGTTCAAACCCTCAGGTGTTCTGCCCGAACCGCAAGCTGTTGGTTTGGCGGATGCGACCGTCTTAAAAGTACCGATGTCTGATGGGGTTGAGCTGACCACTTGGTCCGTTCCTGCCAGCGCAGAAGGTGCACCAACGGTCCTGTTCTTTCATGGTCAAAGCGGTAATCTGGGCGACCGAGTTCAACGGCTTGAAGAGATTGTCGACAGTGGGTTCGGGCTGCTTGCCCCCAGCTATCGGGGATATCCCGGCAGTCCCGGTGAACCGTCTGAGCAGGCCCTGATCTCGGATGGTGTTGAGCTGTTTGATCTGCTCGAAACCCAGGGCGAGACTGTTATCCTGCACGGACAAAGCCTTGGCACGGGCGTCGCGACCGCAGTGGCCGAACAGCGCCCGGAAGCTGAACTCCTGGTACTCGAAGCACCCTTTACAGCGACAGTGGACGTGGCAGCCGAAAGATACCCTTGGCTGCCGGTGTCAGCGCTGATGAAAGACCACTTCGCCACCCGCGACCTTATCGATGATGTCGAGGTTCCGATCCTGATCTTTCACGGTTCCGAAGATGAAACGGTTCCGCCCCACCACAGCAAGAAGCTGGGGGAACTCTCCGGCGCGAAGGCCCAGCTGTTCATGATACCGGGTGGAACCCATAACGACCTCTGGTCGCACGGATTGTGGCAGGAGGTTCGTCAGAACCTGCCAGCCAACTAAGGGCAACCCTGTCGGGTGTCAGAGGATCCGCCCGGCAACCGCATCCAGCTTGGCCAGAACGGCTGGGTCGCGTTTCTCGGGTGCGGTCAGGATCGCAAATTCCAGCGCGCGGTCGCAGCCATGCGGGCAAAGTTCGCGTTCGGACCCCAGCAGTTTCGGCAGCCCTTTGACCAGCGCCCGGCCTTTCTCGGCATTCCCGGTCAGCGTGGCGATGATGGCGGTTACGTCCACTTCACCGTGATCGGGGTGCCAGCTGTCATAGTCCGTGACCATCGCGACGGAGGCATAGCAAAGTTCCGCTTCGCGGGCGAGCTTCGCTTCGGGCATGTTGGTCATGCCGATCACATCGCAACCCCATTGCTCGCGATACATCTTCGACTCGGCCAGGGTTGAGAATTGCGGCCCTTCCATTGCCAGATAGGTCCCGCCGCGGTGGATCGTGATGCCAGCAGCCTTACCCGCAGTTTCACAGGCATCGCTCAGGCGCGGGCAGGTGGGATGCGCGACACTGACATGTGCGACGCAGCCCGTACCAAAAAAGCTCTTTTCCCGCGCAAAGGTCCGATCAATGAACTGGTCGACGATCACGAAATCACCCGGTGCCATATGCTCGCGGAATGATCCGCAAGCCGAGACCGAGATTACATCTGTCACCCCCAGCCGTTTCAGCGCATCGATGTTGGCGCGATAGGGGACTTCGGTCGGCGAATGGACGTGCCCGCGCCCGTGGCGTGGCAGAAAGGCCATGTCGACGCCATCCAGAGAGCCGGTCAGGATCTGATCCGATGGATCGCCCCACGGCGTTTCAACACTGACCCAATCCGCATTTTCCAATCCGTCGATTTCGTAGATGCCTGATCCGCCAATGACGGCAATTTTGGTTTGGGTCACTGATCTTCTCCCCGCAGGTTGTTTGTCTTGGATATCTGCGGTTTGCGACCCGCTTTGACAAGGGTTTGCATCTATTCTTCCGCGGCTATCAATCCGCGAATGTCGGATTGGCTCCTAAAGTCCAGCCATGCCGCATCAAAACCGTCCAGCGACCATGTCAGATCCTGTGATTGGCCGTGCCGATCCCGAAAGACAAAGCGATAGGCCTCACCGGTCAGCATTGCGTCGATTATGTCCTGCGCGCCTTCTCCGGCAAAGGTACAGCTGAGGCCTGTTAGACAGCCCGGTCTGCGCGTGCGCCAGATCACGCCTTCGCCTTGGTCGATCCGGAACCCGGACGGGTTGAACAGGGTGCCGGGTTCAATTCCGAACTCGATTTCATAACCTTCGGGGGTCGGTGTGATGAATACGAACTGGGCGGCAAACTTCGGACGCAACGAAAATACATCGGCGCGCCGAATATAGCATCGTTGCCGCAACGCACCGTTTTCCTCTCGCTCATCGCAGATGGAATTCCATATCCCGTGGGCTTCATAGTGGGTCACACGCCAGTTCCCGGCCGTGTCATTGCCTTGTAAGTCCTGCGCAATTGCAGAAATCGGATATAGCAAAAGTAGAATGATCCAGCGCATGTTGCAGAGTTGCTTGCGACTGCTGTGATCTTCAACTCACGTTATTGCGAGAGAGTTGGTATGCGACTAAAGCATGGCAGTGTCCCACCCAGCGCGGTAGCTCTGACACGGGATTGCATATAAAAGACCCCCTTCGCGCGAACAAATTAACCCACAGGACTGTCCAATGCCCCGAGCCTTGCTGGCAAGCTTTGCCAATCGCCTAGCCATACCTGACCTGCGCTGGATGCCCGACGAGGGGCTGACCATGTCGCGTCTGCGTATCGAATTGCTGTCCGGCCTGACCGTTGCTCTGGCTCTTGTGCCCGAAGCTGTTGCATTTGCCTTTGTCGCAGGGGTTCACCCGCTGGTTGGCCTTTATGCGGCATTCCTTGTGGGTCTGATCACTGCACTGATTGGTGGGCGTCCTGGTATGATTTCGGGTGCGACCGGTGCTCTGGCCGTGGTAATGGTGGCCCTGGTTGCACAGCACGGCGTGGAATACCTGTTCGCGACAGTGGTTCTGATGGGCATCCTGCAAGTGATTGCAGGCGCGATGCACTGGGGGCGGTTCATACGTCTTGTGCCTCATCCGGTGATGCTGGGCTTTGTGAATGGTCTGGCCATTGTGATTTTCCTGGCGCAGTTGGGTCAGTTCAAAGTGCCGGGGACCATGGAAAACACCGGGCACGGCATGGGTGGCGGCGAATGGCTATCGGGCATGCAGCTCTATACCATGCTGGGCCTTGTTGCTTTGACCATGGCAGTCATCTGGGTCATGCCGCGCATCACACGTATCGTGCCTGCACCGTTGGCCGGTATCGTCGTCGTTGCCGCACTGGTCATTGGCTTCGGTTTGGATGTTCCACGCGTCGGCGATCTGGCCTCGATCGAAGGTGGGCTGCCGTCCTTCCATATCCCGATGGTTCCGCTGACATGGGAAACGTTTGAGATCATCCTGCCCTACGCCGTCATTCTCGCAGCGATCGGGTTGATCGAATCCCTGCTTACCCTGAACCTTGTGGGTGAAATCACGGGCAAGCGCGGCGGTGCCTCGCAGGAGTGTATTGCGCAGGGTGCGGCCAACGTTGTCACCGGCTTTTTCGGCGGTATGGGCGGTTGCGCGATGATCGGTCAGTCGATGATCAACGTAAAATCGGGCGGCCGTACACGTGTTGCAGGTATCGCTGCGGCGCTGTTCCTGCTGGTCTTTATCCTGTTCGCTGCCCCCCTGATCGAGCAAATTCCGTTGGCCGCACTGGTTGGCGTGATGTTCATGGTCGTGATCGGAACCTTTGCCTGGAACTCGTTCAACATCCTGCGCAAGGTCCCACTGATGGATGCGTTCGTCATTGTACTGGTGACCGTGGTAACCGTGATGGAGGACCTTGCAGTTGCGGTTGTGGTCGGTGTGATCGTGTCTGCGCTGGCCTATGCCTGGAACAACGCCAAGCGTATTCATGCAGTGACGCGCGAGTCCGAAACTGAAAAAGGCGCTAAGGTCTACGAGATTCAGGGCCCGTTGTTCTTTGGGTCGTCTGAAGGGTTTGTAGAACTGTTCGACGTAGCAAATGATCCGGAAACCGTGATTGTCGATTTCGCCGACAGTCGGGTTGTCGATCAATCGGCGCTGCAGGCTATCGAAAACATTGCTGGCAAATACGAGGCCGCCGGTAAGCGCGTCATGTTACGCCACCTCAGCCGCGATTGTCACAAGCTGCTGAACAAGGCGGGTCACCTGATGGTCGATAGTGACGATGACCCGGACTATGGTCTGGCCGTGGATTACTCGGTCCGCACCGGCATTCTGGGCGGACACTGAATGAAAAAGGGCGGCCGATCAGGCCGCCCTTTTACTTTGGGGCCATCCGTTCCAGCGCATCTATGTCACCGGACAACAATGCCTCTTCGGCGTGGGCAACGCTTTCGGCCGGCCAGTCCCACCAGTTCAGTGCCTGCAGTCTTTCGACAGTTTCTGGATCAAAGCGGAACCGTCTGACCTCTGCCGGATTGCCTGTGACGATGGCGTATGGGGGAATTTCGCCGCGAACGACCGACCCGGCGCCGATGATCGCCCCGTTTCCGATCCGCGCACCGGGCAGGATCATCGCGCCATAGCCGATCCAGACATCGTTCCCGATGACAGTGTTCCGGCTATCAGGTTGATAACCTGCCATACGGTCCGGATCGAAAACCGGAAACGGAAAACAGGTCAGCCCGTCTGTGGCGTGATTGGCGGACGCGGTGATAAACCGTACGCCATGAGCGATCTGGCAGAACTTGCCCAGCACCAGTTTCTCTCGGGAAAAGGGAAACAGGTAGGGTGCCAGCCTAAAGGCCCAGTCGTCAGGTGCATCAAAATCCGACGCGTAGCTGAAAGCGCCAGCCTGAAACTGCGGGTGATCAATAGCCTGAGACAGAAAGACGGTTCCCCGATGGTCAGAGCCATCGGGCAGGGTAATCGGATATCGGTGTGACGGATCGGGTAGGGGCATCAATCATCCGGCCTTGAAAGACTAAACAGGTCGCTGACAACCGAATAATCCCGATACCCGAGGCGGGCCAGCGGTTTGAACGAAGTGACGTCGAACTTTCCGTCGCGAATATGTTCGTCGTGCAAATGCACACCGGTCACTTCGCCGAAAACAACACGGTTCGCTTCGCCCGGCAGCGTGACGATTTGGGTCAGCTTACACTCCAGCGCCGCCGGTGCATCTTTGATCCGCGCGCAGGGGATGGTCTCACATTCAATCGGGGTCAGTCCGGCATGCTCGAACTCATCGATGTCTTTTGGCAATCCTGCTGAGCTTGCGTTCATCGCATCACGATGGGCATGGGCAACGACATTCACGCAGAACACGCCCGTGGCTTCGATATTGGCGATACTGTCCTTGCCGCCGTCCTGATCATGTTTGGTGCCGGTAGTTGCAAACATCACCTGCGGCGGGGTGTAGGCGACGCCGTTGAAAAAGGAATAAGGCGCCAGATTATTGATCCCGTTCGCATCCCGGGTCGATATCCATCCGATGGGGCGAGGGGTGATGATGGCGTTAAAGGGATTGTGCGGCAAACCATGGCCGTCTTCGGGGCGATAGAACATCTTATCTCCAAGCGTTTGCCCAAGGCGTAACGAAGTGCTAGGGCGAATGCCAGAGATGAAAAGAGGGCCGGGGTGCAGCAGTTCGGGATAAGGCCGGAAGAGCCGGACGATTGGTGGGAGGTCGAAGCCCTCTATGACCTGTGCTTTGCCCCGGGGCGCGAAGCGCTTTCCTCGTATCGTTTGCGCGATGACGTCCCCCCGGTTCAGGGTCTGTCCATGGTAGCCCGCGACGGTCAGGGGATATTGGCCGGTGCAATCCGGTTCTGGCCTGTTCATGTCGGCGATCACGATGCGCTGTTGCTGGGGCCTGTCGCAGTCCACCCAACCCATCAGGGCGAAGGACTGGGCGGCTATCTCATTCACGAAGGTGTCGAAGCGGGCCGTCGCATGGGATGGCATCGCGTGATGCTGGTGGGTGACGCGCCTTACTACGCGCGCTTTGGCTTTACCCGGTTAATAGGGGTCGAAATGCCGCCGCCAACCAACCCCGAGCGTATTCTGGGCATGGAACTGACCGATGGTACATGGGCTGGAATCACCGGCTCGGTCACGCGCTGGAGCCGCTGACCTATTGAATCATCCCATCAAAGTGCCAATGTCTTATGCACAGGAGGGCACATATGCAGGACGTGGTTCTGATCGAAAAAATTGATACAGAGGCTGAACTTGACCGGCTTGCCGGACATTACAGATCCGCCGGCGGGGCAGGGGTTAAACTGCTTAACAGGCTTGGCGGATCCGCAGAATCGCTGCTTGATCAACTCCCCGAGCCAGTCCGGTCGGGTCTGACCGACGCAACAGAACATGCGTTATGGGCCGCTATGCATGCGGCTGAGGGGACACGACGGGCGGTTCCGGACCAAAAGCCCTGGGTCAATACCGCCATCACAACCGCTATGGGGGCCGCTGGTGGACTGGGTGGCATGACCACCGCGCTTGTCGAGCTGCCAGCGACGACCGCAATGCTGCTGCGTTCAATTCAGGGGGCAGCTGCTCGGGAAGGCTTTGATCCTGCAGCGGAAAACGTCAAGTTCGATTGCATTCGGGTATTGTCTGCAGCAGGACCAATGTCCGAGGATGATGGCTCGGATCTGGGGTTCTATTCCGTGCGTCTGACACTGACCGGCCCCGCAATGCAGAAACTTATCGCGATGGTTGCGCCACGCTTGTCGGTTGTACTGGGGCAAAAACTGGCTGCACAGTCTGTGCCTTTGCTTGGGGCATTGGCCGGAGGTGGCACCAACTACGTCTACACCCGGTATTATCAGCAGGTTGCGCGGGTTCATTTTGGCCTGCGCCGGTTGGCAATTGACGCAGATATTCCGCACCCAGAGCTTGTTCAGCGCCTGTCGCAGCGCATGCTGCACTGATATCAGCCTATCCTCCGTAACTTGGCAATAAGCGCCTCATATGGTATTTGTTGTCTATCGGACCGCAAAATAACGTAAAAATCGATCCGGCAGACAGGCAAAGATACCCAGTTGAAAGGCGTGACAGCGTGATGAACGCAAGGCTATCGCCAGATATACTCTGCAAGGCCGGGAAACTTCCCGTTGTGCCGCAGTCTGCCGCGTTGTGTTACCGGCTCATCAAGGGTCGGCCAGAAATCCTGCTGATCACCACACGTCGATCCAATCGCTGGATTATCCCCAAGGGGTGGCTGATCGATGGCCTCAGCCCATCTGAAACCGCAGGGCAGGAGGCATGGGAAGAAGCGGGCGTTATCGGTACCTGTTCCACTGAAGGTCTAGGCCGTTTCTCTTATGTGAAGCGCCATCCTGATCGAGGGTCGGTGTTGTGCCTTGTGGATGTCTTCTCACTGCATGTGCATCGGTTGGAGACAACGTATCCCGAGTGTGGTGAACGCCGGCTCAAGTGGTTTTCGCCTAAAAAAGCAGCGCTTCGGGTTGCTGATCACGATCTCGCAGAAATGTTGCGCAGATTTGATCCCCATCCGCACTGAACTGCCGCCGGAAAGACTTGATATTGCCATGTCTGTCGGTATCTATTCGGCAACCGACATATTGGATGGAAAATGATTCAATACGCCTTGAAATGCAGTGAAGGCCACAGCTTTGACAGTTGGTTCCAGTCTGCCTCAGCCTTTGACAAGCTGGCGGCAGCCGGGATGGTGACCTGTGCCATCTGCGGTTCGGCGAAGGTGGAAAAGGCAATCATGACACCTAGGGTGCGTCCTGCACGAAATGCCAAGGTTCAAACACAGGTTGCGCCACCGGAAACCAAGGAAATCAGTGTCGAGCCGACTGCCGCAGATGTCGAGAAGGTGCTGACCGAACTGCGCCGTAAAGTCGAAGAAAACTCTGACTACGTTGGCAAGAATTTCGCGAAAGAAGCGCGCAAGATGCATCTGGGCGAGTCGCCGGACCGTCCGATCTATGGAGAGGCCAAGCCGGAAGAGGCGAAGGCCCTGATCGAAGATGGTGTCCCTGTTGCGCCACTGCCCTTTGTTCCCAGCAGAAAGACCAACTGAATCATGCACATCGTGATTACGGGTGCCAATCGCGGAATTGGCCGATCGCTTGCGGATCACTATCGGGCCCGGGGGCATGACGTCACCGGAACCGCGCGGGATGGCAGCAGTGATCTGGCGTTGGATGTAACGGACCCCGCGCAGCATCGGACTGTGGCGTCGCTGCTTGAAGATCGGCCCATTGACCTGTTGATCTGCAACGCAGGCGTCTATCTGGATAAAGGGCACGGTATCGACGGATATCCGGCTGAGATGTGGGCCCAGAGTTTTGCGGCCAATGTGACGGGCGTGTTTCTGACGGTTCAGGCCCTGTTGCCCAATTTGCAGGCCAGCAAGGGCAAGATCGCGATCATGTCGTCTCAGATGGCATCGCATACACGGGCGCCGGGTGGCAGCTACATCTATCGCGCGTCAAAAGCGGCTGCACTCAATCTGGGGCGCAATCTGGCAACGGACCTGCGCGCTGATGGTATCGCCGTTGGTATTTACCATCCCGGCTGGGTTCAGACGGACATGGGTGGTCCCGCAGCCGAGATCACGACTGATCAGGCCGTTGAAGGCCTGACTGACCGGTTTGAAGCGCTCAGCCTTGATAACTCGGGCTGTTTTGAAACCTGGGACGGCCGCGCGCACGCTTACTGAGTGTTCAGCGCCGCTTTGGGGATCTCGTAAACCTCGCCGGGATCAATGAAAATCACCAGAATATCGCCGCGGGTTTCCGAGGTGAGTTGCGACGTTGAGCTGCTTGAATCCGGTTCGCCATTGGTAAAGTAGATGTTGCGGACTTCACCCGTGGGCAAGGCAACCGCAAGTGTTGCTGTACCATCATCGCGGCGACGCAATTCCGCGTTACAGCTCTGCAGTGGTTCACCAGCCAGGGCAGCGCAGGGAACGGTTCCCAATGCATTCTTACCGTCTGTCCCGGCCTGGGTCGCCACCTGAGCGACTGCAGGGGATGACATTAAAGCAATGGCAAAAGCAAAACGGAGCATGGGAAACCTCTTGGTCTAAGTCGTTGACGTCACGCTGGCATTGCCACCTTCCAATGTAAAGCGCACCTTTCGCGCAGCCTTGCGTTCTTTGCCCACTTGCTCTTGCGGTCCCCCTCGCATAAGAGGCACGGGACCGGAATTCCAAGGCGCGGAGACACTTGCCCCCATGCCCGTACTCGTGATGAAATTCGGCGGCACTTCAGTCGCCAATCTTGACCGCATCCGCCGTGCTGCAAAACGCATCGGTGTCGAAGTGGCTAAAGGCTATGATGTCATTGTCATCGTATCGGCCATGTCCGGCAAAACGAATGAGCTGGTCGGCTGGGTTGACGAGATTTCGCCGCTTTATGATGCCCGCGAATATGATGCGGTTGTGTCGTCCGGGGAAAACGTAACCGCCGGTCTGATGTCTCTGACCCTGCAGGAAATGGATATTCCCGCGCGCAGCTGGCAGGGCTGGCAGGTGCCTCTGATCACCAACGGTGCCCACTCGGCGGCGCGGATCGAAGAAATTCCGACCGACAATATCAACCAGAAGTTCGGCGAGGGTATGCGCGTAGCGGTCGTTGCTGGCTTCCAGGGTATCAGCCCCGAAGGCCGTATCACCACGCTGGGCCGGGGTGGATCTGATACCACCGCTGTTGCCTTCGCCGCCGCCTTTGAGGCCGAGCGTTGCGACATCTATACTGACGTCGATGGTGTTTACACCACCGATCCGCGCATCTGTGAAAAGGCGCGCAAGCTTGACAGAATTTCGTTCGAGGAAATGCTCGAACTGGCCTCGCTGGGGGCCAAGGTGCTGCAGACCCGCTCGGTCGAGCTGGCTATGCGCTACAAGGTGAAACTGCGCGTTCTCTCAAGCTTTGAGGAACAATCCGACGAAGCCGGTACGCTGGTTGTCGACGAGGAGGATATCATGGAATCCAATGTAGTGGCCGGTGTGGCCTATTCGCGGGACGAGGCAAAGATGACCGTTGTTTCGGTTGCGGACCGCCCCGGCATCGCCTCGATCATCTTCACCGCGCTCAGCGATGAGGGCGTGAATGTCGACATGATCGTCCAGAATATCTCGGACGAAGGTCGCACCGATATGACCTTCTCGTGCCCCACCAATCAGGTGACCCGTGCCGAACAGGCCCTGCTGGCGATCAAGGAAAAAGGCGAGCTGAACTACGCCGAACTGGTTGCGGATCAGGATGTCTGCAAGGTCTCGGTCGTCGGAATCGGCATGCGTTCGCAGTCGGGTGTTGCGGCTAAAATGTTCAAGGTGCTCTCGGATGAGGGGATCAATATCAAGGTCATTACAACCTCTGAGATAAAAATTTCCGTACTTGTGGATCGGAAATACATGGAACTTGCTGTTCAGGCACTGCATGATGCCTTTGAACTGGACAAGGCGGCCTGAGCTGATCGGCCAAAGGTCACGCCTGACACCGTAAAGCGATTAGGCGATGGCGGACGGTACAGAAACAGAATCCCGCAAGCTGCTGGGGCGGCTGCGCGAAGAGATGGCGAGCGAAGCCGCCGGTCAGGAACGTCTTGACCGGATCACGCATCTGATTGCCGACAGCATTCAGGCCGAAGTCTGCTCGATATATCTGTTCCGCGATGAAGACACGCTCGAGCTTTGTGCGACCGAAGGTCTGTCGCCCGAAGCGGTGCACAAAACCCGTATGCGCATGGGTGAGGGGCTGGTGGGCCGCGTCGCAAACAGCGGCAAAGTGGTCAACACCGCCGATGCGCCTTCGGCCAAAGGCTTCCGATATATGCCCGAAACGGGCGAAGAACGATTTTCTTCTTTCCTCGGTGTGCCCGTGCAGCGTCTGGGCGAAAAGCTAGGCGTTCTGGTTGTGCAGTCCCGTGAAGCGCGCGAATTTTCCGCTGATGAGGTCTATGCCCTGGAAGTGGTCGCTATGGTTCTGGCCGAAATGGCGGAGCTGGGTGCCTTTGTCGGTGAAGGTGCAGCCCTGTCGCCCCTGCACCAGCAATCGGTTCTGCTGCGTGGTGGTCCGGCTCAGGAAGGATCGGCCGAAGGCCATGTCTGGCTGCATGAACCCCGCGTGGTTGTTACCAATCCCATCGCGGATGATCCGCATCGCGAACTGGAGCGCCTGACCGAGGCGGTTGATGAATTGCGTGTGGGCGTCGATAAGATGCTCGAAATCTCTCAGGGCGGTGACAAGGAACAGCTGCAGGTTCTCGAAGCCTATCGGATGTTTGCCAATTCCAAAGGCTGGATGCGGCGGATGGAAGAAGACATCGCCCGTGGTCTGAGCGCCGAGGCGGCCGTCGAGAAAGAGCAATCGCAGGCCCGCGCGCGCATGAGCCAGGTTACCGATCCCTACCTGCGGGAACGGCTGGCTGATCTGGATGACCTCAGCAATCGGCTATTGCGCATTCTGACCGGGCAGGGCGCAACAAACGGGGCGGACCTGCCACCTGATCCGATCCTGATTGCTCGTAATATCGGTCCGGGCGATCTGCTGGAATATGGCCGCTCTCTCAAGGGTATAGTGCTCGAGGAAGGCTCAGTTGGCAGCCACGCCACTATCGTGGCCCGCGCTCTGGCGATCCCTCTGGTGGTACATGTGGGCCGGATCACGACTGAGGCTCTGAATGGCGACCATATCCTAGTCGACGGGGATCAGGGTGTTGTTCATCTGCGTCCCGAGGAAACCGTTGTCGGAGCATTCCGTGACAAGATCGCGATGCAGGCGAAGGCACAGGAACGTTATGCGTCGATCCGAGAAACCCCGACGGTTACGCAGGACGGTGCCCAGATCAATCTGGTGATGAATGCGGGCCTGATGGCCGACCTGCCGTCGCTTGAGAATTCTGGTGCCGAAGGGGTGGGTCTGTTTCGAACGGAACTGCAATTCCTGATCCGCAACCAAATGCCGAAACGGTCCGAGCTGGTCGCACAATACAAGCGTGTCCTCGATGCCGCCCACGGCAAGCGTGTGGTATTCCGCACCTTGGATATCGGTTCGGATAAGGTTCTGCCCTACATGAAACATGTGGAGGAACCGAACCCTGCGCTGGGCTGGCGCGCCATTCGGGTTGGTCTGGACAAGCGTGGCGTGATGCGGATGCAGTTGCAGGCATTGTTGCGTGCCGCAGATGGTCGCCCACTGACGATCATGTTCCCGTTTGTCGCGCAGGCCGAGGAATATCGCGAGGCCCGCTGGGAGGTGAACAAGACCATCGAGCGTGAAAAGCGGCTCGGCCATGTTCTGCCGGAAGCGCTTGAGGTTGGCGCGATGCTGGAAACCCCGTCCTTGGCCTTTGCACCGCAGAAATTCTTTGATGAGGTGGACTTTATCTCGGTCGGCGGCAACGACCTGAAACAGTTCTTCTTTGCGGCAGATCGTGAGAATGAACTGGTGCGCCGTCGCTATGATACGCTGAACGTCAGCTTCCTCAGCTTCATCGAACGGATTGTCGAACGCTGCAATATCTCGGACACGCCGCTCAGTTTCTGCGGCGAGGATGCGGGTCGCCCGGTTGAGGCACTCTGCCTTGCGGCGATGGGTATCCGGACCCTGTCCATGCGCCCAGCCTCGATTGGCCCGGTCAAAAGCCTGCTGTTGCGATCGAATTTGCAGGAGGTGCGCAAGATCATCGCAGATGCCCGCCATCGCGGAGAACAATCGGTACGCCCGTCTGTTATGGAATGGCTCCGTAATCAGGGATGAGGCGCTGTAAGCCCGAAACTGGCGCATCCGGCAAATCCATGCTTGATTTTTGGGACGGGTCTTTCTATTGAAACGACAAATGTTAGCGATAACATTATCTGTATCCGCGCGTCTCACTTCTGCGCCAAACGCCATGTTAAGCTGATTGCGGTGAACTCGAAAGGAACCTTGCAATGGTCTCACGCGTAATTCCGGTACATCCGTTCGACCTTGTGTTGTTCGGTGCGACCGGCGATCTGGCGCAACGCAAGATCCTGCCAGGCCTCTATCACCGATTCGAAGTCGGGCAGATGCCGGAAGACGCGCGCATCATCGCGACAGCGCGGTCTGAAATGGATGATGACGGGTTTCGCGAACAGGTTCGTGCCTCGATGAAGGAATTCGCGCCCGAGTTTTCGCCCGAGGTTCTGGATCGCTTTCTGACCCATGTGGAATATGTGCCGGTCGATGCGTTGGGCGATAGCGGATGGAAAGCACTAGGAAAGTCGCTCCGCCCCGATGTTGTTCGCGCCTTTTACCTGTCCGTAGGCCCAAGCCTGTTCCCCGGAATAGCGAAACGTTTGCACGACGAGGGGCTTGCGACATCTGACAGCCGGATCGTTGTCGAAAAGCCCTTTGGACATGATCTTGCATCTGCAAAGGCGCTGAACGAAGGTCTGCGCGCGTGTTTCGATGAACATCAGATTTACCGGATCGACCATTATCTGGGAAAAGAGACAGTTCAGAACCTGATGGCGTTGCGTTTTGCCAATTCGCTGTTCGAGCCGCTCTGGAATTCCACCCATATTGACCACGTCCAGATAACCGTGGCCGAAACTGTGGGCGTCGAGGGTAGGGGGGCCTATTACGATCAATCCGGCGCGATGCGGGATATGATCCAGAACCATCTTGTCCAACTTTTGTGTCTGACGGCCATGGAGCCGCCCTCGAAGTTCTCACCAAATGCGGTCCGGGATGAAAAGGTCAAAGTCATCGAGGCGTTGGAGCCGGTTGCGCCCGCCGATATCGCGCGCGGTCAGTATCGCACGGACAAGGGTGGCGACGGCTATCTGGACCACGTGGGCAACCCTGCCAGCCGCACCGAAAGCTATATCGCGCTCAAGGTTCATCTGGGGAACTGGCGCTGGGCGGGTGTCCCGTTCTACCTGCGTACCGGCAAACGCCTACGCGCCCGTGAATCCGAGATCGCGGTGTTCTTCCGCGATCCGCCACATACGATTTTTCCCAATGTTGGTCCTCTGCACGGCAACGTGCTGGTGATCCGGCTTCAGCCTGACGAAGGCATCACCCTGCGCACAACCATCAAAGAGCCGGGGCAAGGTGGGTTCCGCTTGTCCGACGTGGCCTTGGACATGAGCTTTGCTGATGCATTGGGTGACGAGTCCAAATCGCCGGACGCCTATGAGCGTCTGGTCATGGACGTGATCCGCGGTGATCAGACCCTGTTCATGCGCGGTGATGAGGCCGAAGCGGCGTGGGCCTGGGTTGATCCCATCATTCAGGATTGGGAAGAGCGGGGCGATCGCCCTTCGCGCTATGATCAGGGTAGTTCCGGACCCGAAGAAGCATTGATGCTGATGCATCGCGACGGGCGCCGCTGGCGCCAGATCGGAGGTTGAGATGGTTCACAACGTCATCACCGATGTCACACAACGGATCGTTGATCGCAGCGCGCCCTTGCGCTCGGTTCATCTTGAACGGATGGAGCAGGCGCGTTCAGCCGGGCCAGCGCGCGGTCACCTGTCCTGCAGCGGTCAGGCCCATGCCTATGCAGGCGCAGGCGATGACCAGCAATCATTGGCCACGGGCCACGCCGGAAATCTGGGTATTGTCACCGCCTACAACGACATGCTTTCGGCGCATCAGCCCTTTGAACGCTACCCCGAACTGATCCGTCAGGCCGCGCGTGTCGCAGGTGGCACTGCACAGGTAGCGGGCGGAGTTCCCGCAATGTGTGACGGCGTCACGCAGGGTGCAGCAGGCATGGAATTGTCGCTCTTTTCGCGTGATGTGATTGCGCTGGCTGCGGCTGTTTCACTTAGCCACAACACCTATGATGCCGCTGTTTTTCTTGGCGTCTGTGACAAGATCGTTCCCGGTCTGATCATCGCGGCACAAAGCTTTGGGCATCTGCCTTCCGTTTTTCTGCCCGCAGGTCCGATGACCAGTGGACTGCCGAACGACGAAAAGGCCAAGGTTCGCCAGCAATTCGCTGCCGGAGAAGTCGGGCGCGAAGAATTGATGGCCGCCGAAATGGCTGCATACCACGGCCCCGGGACCTGCACCTTTTATGGCACTGCCAATACAAACCAAATGCTGATGGAGTTTATGGGGCTGCACCTGCCGGGATCCAGCTTCATCAACCCGAACACGCCTCTGCGTGATGCGCTGACCGAGGAAGGCGCACGCCGTGCCCTGTCCCTCAGTGCGCTGGGGAATAACTATACCCCGGTTTGCCAAATCCTCGATGAACGTGCCTTTGTGAATGGGATCGTCGGTTTGATGGCGACAGGCGGTTCAACCAATCTGCTGATCCACCTGATCGCAATGGCCCGCGCGGGTGGTATCGTGCTGGACTGGCAGGATTTTTCCGACATCTCGGCTGTGGTTCCGCTGGTGGCGCGGGTCTATCCCAATGGTCTGGCCGACGTGAACCACTTCCACGCGGCGGGTGGCCTTGGATATTGCATCGGAACGTTGCTTGAGGATGGTCTGCTGCACCCCGATACTCTGACTGTCGCGGGGCGTGGTCTTCAGCACTACACTCAGGAACCCAAGCTGATCGATGGGCAACTGGTCTGGCAAGAAGGCGCGGGCCACAGCCTGAACGAAAAGATCGTTCGCCCCGCCAATGACCCCTTCCAGCCCACAGGCGGTTTGTCGCGTCTGACCGGCAATCTGGGCACCGCGGTAATGAAGGTTTCTGCCGTGGCCCCGGAACATCAGGTGGTCGAGGCCCCCGTGCGCGTGTTTCACGATCAGGATGAGGTCAAGACAGCATTCAAGGCCGGAGAGTTCACGGATGACGTCATTGTTGTTGTCCGGTTTCAGGGGCCAAAGGCCAACGGGATGCCCGAACTACACTCTCTGACTCCGATCCTGTCGATTTTGCAGGGCAGGGGACAAAAGGTGGCGCTGGTCACCGATGGACGCATGTCTGGCGCTTCGGGCAAAGTTCCTGCTGCGATTCATGTCTGTCCCGAAGCGCTTGAGGGTGGCCCGATTGCCTGCCTTCGGGATGGTGACATGCTTCGTGTCAATGCAGTTACCGGCGAGTTGGAGATCCTGACGGAGGGTGTTCTGGACCGGACACCCATCACGGCTGATCTGTCTGCTCATCAACACGGCGTCGGGCGTGAGTTGTTCGCCGCATTCCGCAACACTGTCGGTCCGGCGGATGCCGGCGCAAGCATATTTGGAGCCTGAGCCATGACATCCAAGTCCCAACGTACCCGCGAAATCTGCGCGCTTGCGCCCATTGTTCCGGTTCTGGTCGTCGATGACGCGGCACAGGCGCGCCCTCTGGCCGAGGCGTTGGTCGCGGGTGGTCTGCCTGCGCTTGAGGTCACGTTGCGCACACCCGCTGCGTTGGACGCGATCCGCGCCATGGCCGAAGTGCCCGGTGGGGTTGTTGGGGCTGGCACTCTGGTCACACCCGAAGACGTTCGTGCCGCCAAAGAGGCCGGCGCACAGTTTGGCGTATCCCCCGGCGCAACAGATGCCCTGATCGCAGCCTGCGAGGCTGAAGGCTTGCCGCTGCTGCCCGGTGCGGCCACCGCAAGCGAAGCCATGGCGCTGCTCGAAAAGGGTTATGACATGCTCAAGTTCTTCCCGGCCGAAGCCTCGGGAGGTGCACCCGCTCTGAAGGCCATCGGCGCACCGCTGCCGCAGATCAAATTTTGCCCGACTGGTGGCGTATCTACGTCAAATGCCCGTGATTACCTGTCTCTGTCCAATGTTGTCTGCGCAGGCGGCAGCTGGGTTGCGCCCAAACAGATGGTTTCTGGCGGAGATTGGTCGGGTATCGAAACACTTGCGCGCGAGGCTGCCTCTCTGATGGATTGACGTCGCGAAAGCCCACGCTAGGGTAGGCGTGAATTCGTACAGGTCGATCTCATGACAAGCAAAATTTCTCTCGCGCACGGGCGCGATTATCTCGCCATTCCCGGACCTTCCGTCATACCCGATGCGGTGTTGCAGGCAATGCATCGTCCATCCCCCAATATCTATGCGGGTGAACTGGTCGAAATGATGCCCGCCCTGACCGAAGACCTGCGCCGGGTGGCCGGTACACGTCATGATGTGGCGATCTATATTGCCAACGGTCATGGTGCGTGGGAAGGGGCGCTGTCCAACGTCATTGCGCCGGGTGAGACCATTCTTGCTCCGGCCTCAGGCCGCTTTACCCATGGCTGGGCCGAAATGGCCCGTGCGATCGGTGCCGAGGTTGAACTCATCGATTTCGGAACATCGTCCCCTTGGGATTTCGACCGGATTGCCGAGTCGTTGAAGGCTGACAAAGACCATCGGATCAAGGGTGTTCTGGCAGTGCATGTCGATACCTCAAGCTCGATCCGAAACGACATTCCGGCTCTGCGCGATTTGCTGGATGAACTGGACCACCCGGCTTTGCTGATGGCGGATTGCATCGCTTCGCTGGGCTGCGACCGGTTCGAAATGGATGCTTGGGGCGTGGATGTCATGGTTGCGGCCTGCCAGAAGGGTCTGATGGTCCCGGCGGGTGTTTCTTTTGTGTTTTTCAACGATAAGGCAAAGGCCAAACGCGCCTTGATGCCTCGTGTCTCAGGTTATTGGGATTGGCAACCGCGTGCTGAGCCGGACTGGTTCTATCAGTATTTTGGCGGCACTGCCCCGACCCACCATATCTATGGTCTGCGCGCCGCGCTGGACATGATCCATACCGAAGGGTTGGAACATGTCTGGGCTCGTCACGAGCGACTGGCCGACGCGGTCTGGGCTGCCTGTGAAACATGGGCCGAAGGCGGTGCGCTGCATCTCAACGTCTCAGATCGCGCGCATCGCAGCCGCGCGGTCACTGCGCTGCGCCTGACCGAAGGACGGGGCACACCACTGCGCGACTACACGGAATCTAACTTGGGCCTTACGCTGGGCATTGGTCTGGGTATGGCGTGTGAAGATTCCTATTTCCGTCTGGGTCATATGGGGCACCTCAACGGCCAGATGGTGATGGGTATGCTGGGGGGTGTCGAAACGGCGATGGCCGCCCTGAACATCCCGCGCGGAGCCGGAGCACTGGAGGCAGCGGCAGCCGCGTTGGCCGATAAAGATTAGAGTTGGCTGTTTGCCGTCGCCAATGCCTTGGGCAGTGCGGCGGCAAAGGCCTGCAGATCGGCGGCCTCACCGCAGCTTACCCTGATACAGCGGTTTTGGGGGGCGGCGAATGGCATACGAACGAAAATGCCCTGATCCACCAGTGCATTCAGTACAGCCTTTGCAAATTCTCCGTCACGCCCACAATCAATCGCAACAAAGTTGGTGGCCGAGGGCAGGGGGACCAGCCCGTTATCGCGTGCGATCTGCCCAATTGTCTCGCGTGCCTGAGTGATCCTTTCCTGAACTTGCGTCAGCCACTCTTTGTCTTGCAGGGCAGCCAATGCCCCGGCTTGTGCCGCGCGGTTCATACCAAAATGGTTGCGAACCTTGTTGAAGGACGCGATCAGTTCGGCGGCACCAATGGCATATCCCACCCGTGCACCGGCCATGCCATACCCTTTGGAAAACGTCCGCATCCGGATCACACGCGGATCATCTGCCGCCAAAGGCGCGGCTGTCCCTTCCGGCGCACATTCCACATAGGCTTCGTCCAGTACCAGCAGGCAGTCTTCGGGTAGCGCCTCCATTGCCGCAATGATTTCTTTGCCAGAATGCCAGCTGCCCATCGGATTGTCAGGATTGGCCAAATAGACAAGTTTGGCATTCACCTCACCCGCCTTGGCGAACAAGGTGGCAGGGTCCTCGTGATCACCAGTATAGGGCACCTTGTGCAAATCCCCACCAAACCCGGTCACGTGGTAGTTGAAGGTTGGGTAGGCGCCGTCCGAGGTCACGACTGCATCGCCCGGGCCTACTATCAGGCGCACAAGATAGCCCAGTAGACCGTCAATCCCCTCACCAACAACGATATTCTCGGGGTTTACACGATGATGAGCCGCCAATGCATGACGCAGATCATAGTTCTCGGGGTCGCCATACATCCAAAGATCACCCGCTGCCCGCTGCATCGCCTCGATCGCGCGGGGGGAAGGGCCAAATATGCTTTCATTTGCCCCCAGACGTGCAGCAAAGGGCGCGCCGCGCTGACGCTCCTGCGTTTCGGGGCCTACAAATGGCACGGTCGCGGGCAGGGATTGGGCAAGCGGGGTGTATCGGGGACCAGTCATGCGCGCAGATAATCGTAAGCCTGCGGTCGGGGCAAGCCTTGCTCTGGCGCTGCTTCCCCTGCAGGGTGCACCTAAACGTTGCAGGAGGTGTCATGCGCTATTTTCTGATCCTGGTTCTTGTCGGGCTTGCCTATCTGATATTCTGGCCTGTCCCGGTCGCACCAGTTGCGTATGAACCACCTGAACCGCTAGGTTTCACAGGTGATTTCGAAGAGAACAGGCATCTGGACGGGCTTGAACTCATCACTCTGCCAGAAGGTGAGATCGGCCCCGAAGATCTGGCTGTCCTCCCGGATGGCACGATATACACCACAAGCTTGTCCGGTATTCTCTACCGCATCGACGGGGATAAACCGGTTGAGGTCGACCGGTTGGGCGGTCGACCATTAGGTCTGAAGGCGGGGCCGGACGGGGCGCTCTTTATCGCCGACAGTTTCCGAGGCCTGATGCGCTGGACTGGGCCGGGTACTTTGGAGGCCGTCGTATCGGAAATTGACGGTGCACCGGTGATCTACGCCAACCAACTGGACGTCGCGCAGGATGGTACGGTCTATTTTTCGAATTCCTCGGATCGCTTTGATCCCGAAACCATGGGCGGAACCAAACCGACCTCGGTTCTTACGATCTGGGAGCAATCTGATACCGGTTATGTTGCCAGACACGCACCGAATGGTACGACCGAGAAAATTGCCGAAGGTTTCGTCTATACCAACGGCGTAGCACTGTCGCCGGATGAGGACTTTCTGCTTATTGCTGAAACCGGGCGGGCGAGAGTCCACAAGCTCTGGCTGAAAGGCCCCCGGGCGGGTGAGACCGAAGTGCTGCTCGATAATCTGCCCGGCTATCCCGACAATCTCGAGGCACAGGGGGATGGCACTTACTGGGTGGCCTTCGCCAGCCCGCGTGTGCCGTCCGAAGCGCTCATGCCCTATCCGTTCCTGCGCAAAGTGATCTGGCGACTGGGGCCGATGGTGCGACCGGCCCCAATCCACCGCGGGATGATCGTGCAGTTCGATGGGCAGGGAAACATCTTGCGGACCCTGCAGGATCCGGATGGCCGACTGGGGATCACGACCGGTGGCAAAATCGTAGATGACCAGTTTTACGTCATGACGCTTGATTCACCATGGTTCGGTCGGATGCCTGTATCACGGATGCCCTGACGTCGCTGTGGAACTGTGCAGGCCTTTCGGGGCATTGTCTTGAAAAGCAGGATTGGGAGGCTCGCATGGCGCGCGTATCTGTCGAATATAAAGACCACATTGCTCATGTCACGCTGACCCGTGGCGACAAGATGAATGCGCTGGACGATGCGATGGTCAAGGCGATCCTGTCTGCCGGGCAGGAGGTCGCGGCCTCGGATGCCCGCGCCGTTGTCCTGTCAGGTGAAGGCAAAAGCTTCTGTGCCGGTCTCGACATGGCGAGCTTTGCTAAGATGGCTCATATGGATCCGACCGAATGGCTTATGACCCGCTGCCATGAGGATGCCAATGAGATGCAGGAACTTGCCATGGTCTGGCGTCGCGTTTCGGTGCCGGTGATCTGCGCCATACAGGGGGTCGCCTATGGCGGCGGTCTGCAGATTGCCTTGGGTGCAGATGTCCGCATCGCACATCCAGAGGCCAAGCTGGCGGTTATGGAAATGAAATGGGGCATCATCCCGGATATGGGGGGCATGGCCCTGCTGCCGCAACTCGTCCGCTCGGATGTATTGCGCCTGCTGACCTACACTGCGCGCCCGATTGGTGCCCCACAGGCGGCAGACTGGGGGCTGGTGACGAAACTCTCGGACGATCCTCTGACCGAAGCATTGGCACTGGCTGAAGACATCGCAGGCAAAAGTCCATCAGCGATCCGTGCAGCCAAACGGCTGATTGAAGTGGCCGAAAGCAAGTCCCGTGCCGAGGTTTTGTTGGAAGAATCTGCCGAACAGGTGGAACTGATTGGCAAACCGGATCAGATCGAGGTCATCGCGGCCCAGATGCAAGGCCGAAAGCCGGAATTCAAGTGATCACCGCATAAAGGCCCTGCGGGCGTCGCGGGCCATATTATACTGCATCTCAAGGTCCGCGATGCGCGCCATCGCAGCCTTGCGTTCAGCCGGGTCTGTCAGTGAGGGATAGGCCTTTCGTGCTGCGTCCAGCTCTTTCTTGATCCCGAACTCCTCGGGCAGAACACCGGCTTGCGCCATGATCCGGTGTCCGGCTGCAAGGGCCGGGTCAGTCTGCGCCTCGGTTGAACGGTCTGGCAAGGGTTGGCCTTCACCATCCAGCCCCTCCAGCTGTCCTTCGGCTTGCGCCTTCTTGATCTGACGCTCTACCAGTTTTCCAAGTGATCCAAGCATGGCCGAACTATACTCCACCACGGGTGCAGGCGAAAGCGCTCACCGCGCCCGCTTGGTTACCAGATACGCAATACCGCCTGCCGCCAAGCCCCAGACCGCCGCGCCCAAGCCAAATACGGTGATGCCCGAGGCGGTGATTGCAAAGGTCAGGATTGCAGCCTCTCGTTCGGCAGGAACTTCCAGCGCAGCAAAGGTCGCGTTTGCCATGACGCCGATCAGGGCAATACCCGTCAATGTCCCCATCAACATCGGATCGGCGTGGGCCGCGAAGCCGGTAATCGCCACCGCAAAGACGCCGAAAACGCAGTAGAACACACCCGCCATGACCGCCGACCAATATCGCTGGTTCGGGTCTGGGTGGCTGTCTTCGTTCGAGCACATCGCTGCAGTGATGGCGGCAAGACAGGTGGCGGGTGCTCCGAACGGCGCGGATAAGATGCTGGCGCCTCCAACGGCCGAGAACAGCCTACCGGCGAGCGGCGAGTAGCCAAAGCTGCGCATCACCGCGATACCGGGGATGTTCTGTGTTGCCATAGTGACGATGAACAGTGGGATGCCAATCCCCACGGCCGAAGCGACCGAGAAGGTTGGCATGGTCCAGACAGGGGCAGCCACCAGATACTCGGGCCGGACCGAACTGTCGCCCGCGTTCAGAACAACGACGATTGCCGCCGCAATAACCGCAGCAGGAACTGCGATCAGCCGGTTGATCCGCCCAGCAACAAACCAAGTCAGGATGACGGGCAGCGCCTGCCATGGCAGCTCAACTGCCGCCTTGAACGGAATGATACACAACGGCAGCAGAACCCCGCCCAGCATGGCTTGCGCCAGTGTGGTTGGTATTGCTGCCGCCAACCGTCCCAGCGGTCGCCAAAGGCCTGCCAGAACGGTCAACGCTCCAGCGCACAGGAACGCACCTACCGCACCCGAGAATCCTGTGGCAGGTGTCGCCGAAACTGCAAGCAACGCCGCCCCGGGCGTGGACCAGGCCACGCTGATCGGCTGCTTGTACCAAAGGCTGAGAAAGATCGCCGCCAGCCCCATCGCCACTGCAGCCATCATTAACCCGGATGCGGATTCAGCTGCCGAGGCACCCATGGCAGCGAGGCCTTGCAGTACGATCGGGAAAGAACTGAAAAAGCCGACAACGGCCACCACAAGGCCGGTTGAAATCGTCTGCACTGGGGGAAGGGGACGTGCCATCACTGCCTCAAGATCATTTGAGGAATTGCTAACAACCACAAGCCGCTGGGAACAAGGGGAAAAGCCGTTGGGTAAATGAAAACCCCGCTGGGCTTGGCTCAGCGGGGTTCAAAGCGTTCGATTTTGAAGAAGGGTCAGGCGATTTCCGCCAGTCGGGCCAGCGCCTCGTCCAGTTTCGCTTCTTCTTCTTCGCGTGCGGCGAGGTTGGCTTTGGCTTCCGCAACCACCTCTTCCGGAGCCGAGGCAACGAATTTGGGGTTGTTCAGGCGCCCGCGCAGACCGCCCAGTTCCTTGGCCAGCTTGCCCTTGGCTTTTTCCAGCCGTTCCTTTTCCGCGCCAATATCGATGATATCCGCCAGTGGCAGGCCGAAGGACGCACCGGGGGCGGCAATCGAGATGGTGCCTTTGGGCAGTTCATCCGCCTTGGTCAGGCTGTCGATCCGTGCGAGGCGCTTGATCAGCGCTTCGTTGCGGTCCCATGCGGCTTGGCCATTCGCGTCGATCTCAGTCACCAGCATCGGCACATAGAGGCCAGCAGGAACCCGCATTTGAGAACGGGCCGAGCGGGTGTTTTCGATGACCGAGATCACCCAGTTCATTTCACGATCCGCATCCGCGTCGATCAGGTCAGCAGCGGCGTAGGTCGGCCAGTCGGCGTGGACGACCATCTTGGCGCGGCTACCGGTCAGGCCCCACAGCTCTTCGGTGATGAAGGGCATGATCGGGTGCAGCAGGACCATGCACTGATCCAGAACCCAGCGCATGGTGGCGCGGGTCTCGGCCTGTGCCTCGGCGTCGTCGCCCTGCAGCAGCGGTTTCGATAGCTCTACGTACCAGTCGCAGACCTTGCCCCAGACAAAGGCATAGAGTCCGTTGGCCGCATCATTGAAGCGATAGCTTTCCAGTGCCGCGTCGACCTCTTCCCGCACGCGGGCGGTTTCACCGATGATCCAGCGGTTCACGGCGGCTTTGGGCCTCAGGTCGGCCACGTCCAGCTGCGGCACGGCGTCGGTAAAGACCTCATTCATCTCGGCAAAGCGGACGGCGTTCCACAGCTTGGTGCCGAAATTGCGGTAGCCGGTGATGCGCTCTTTGGACAGTTTCAGCACGCCACCAATTGCCGCCATCGAGGCATTGGTAAAGCGCAGCGCATCGGCGCCGAACTCGTCCACGATTTCCAGCGGGTCAATGACGTTGCCGGTGGTTTTGGACATCTTCTTGCCCTTCTCGTCGCGGACGAGCTGGTGCAGATAGACGGTGTGGAACGGGATTTCGTTCACTACGGCCAGTTGCATCATCATCATCCGGGCGACCCAGAAGAACAGGATGTCGAAGCCGGTGATTAGGACATCTGTGGGGAAGTAACGTTCCAGTTCCTCAGTTTGCTCGGGCCAGCCCAGTGTGCCAAGGGGCCAGAGACCGGAGGAGAACCAAGTGTCGAGGACATCGGGGTCGCGGCGCAAACCAAACAACACTGCACCGTCGTTCAACTTTTGTGGCGCATTGCTGGAATCCAATATTAACTGGGGCTCCAGCTTCAGATCATAAGCTTTCTCATCAAGCTCTGCGGGGTATTTTTCAAGATCAGTTACATCGGCAACTATGATCTTTCCATCTGCGATTCCATGCTTCTTTTTCAGTATGTCTGCAGCAGCGCTTAGCGCTTCCATGCGATCTTCCGCACAGACCGTCAGACCATCCGGCCCATACCAAACCGGAATCTGATGCCCCCACCATAGCTGGCGTGAGATGCACCAGGGCTCGATGTTTTCCAGCCAGTGGTAATAGGTCTTCTCACCCGACTCGGGGATGATCTTGACCGTGCCATCCTTGACCGCATCCAGCGCGGGACCGACGACTTTTTCAGCATCGACGAACCATTGGTCGGTGAACATCGGCTCGATCACCACTTTCGAGCGGTCACCGAAGGGCTGCATGATCGGTTTGCTCTCGACCAGCGGCACCAGCTTATCCGCGCCTTCGTGATCGGGCTTAAGAGCGGTTGATCCCAGACGTGGGTCATCCGCGCGGGTCATGACTGCGAGGCCGTCTGCGGTGATTTCTTCGACAACCTTGGCGCGCGCCTCGAACCGGTCGAGGCCGCGCAGGTGGTCGGGGATCAGGTTGATCGCGTCGATCTCGTTCTCGGTGAATTCTTTGCCGCGCGCGTATTCCTGCGCCTTGTCAGCTTCTTCCGCGTAAGGCGCACCATCGGCCCGCATCGCGCCTTTGGTGTCCATCAGTCGGTACATCGGAATGCCGCCGCGCTTGGCGACCATGTTGTCGTTGAAGTCGTGCGCACCGGTGATCTTCACCGCGCCCGAGCCGAAATCGGGATCAGGGTAGTCATCGGTGATGATCGGAATCTGGCGGCGATGCTCTTTCGGGCCAACCGGGATTTCGCAGAGCTTGCCAACGATGGGTGCATACCGCTCATCCGAGGGATTAACCGCAACCGCGCCATCGCCCAGCATGGTTTCCGGGCGAGTCGTGGCAATCGAGATATAGTCGCGTTCTTCCTCGAGAATAACGTTCCCGTCTTCGTCTTTTTCGACGTAGGTATAGGTCTCGCCACCGGCCAGCGGGTATTTGAAGTGCCACATGTGGCCCGCGACTTCGATATTCTCGACTTCGAGGTCCGAGATCGCGGTTTCAAAATGTGGGTCCCAGTTGACCAGACGCTTGCCGCGATAGATCAGGCCCTTTTCGTACATGTCGACGAAGACCTTGATGACCGCGTCGTGGAAGTTCGGCGAGTTCTCATGGCCGGTACGCGGGTCGCGCGGCGCACCTGCCATGGTGAAGGCATTACGCGACCAGTCGCAGGACGAGCCAAGACGTTTCAACTGCTCGATAATCGTACCGCCGTATTCGCCTTTCCATTCCCAGACTTTGTCCAGAAACGCTTCGCGGCCCAGTTCGCGTCGACCGGGCTGCTGAGTGGCAGCAAGCATTTTCTCGACCTGCATCTGCGTGGCGATACCGGCGTGGTCCTGTCCGGGTTGCCACAGCGTGTCAAAGCCGCGCATCCGGTGCCAGCGGGTCAGGATATCCTGCAGCGTGTTGTTGAACGCATGGCCCACATGCAGCGCGCCCGTCACGTTCGGCGGCGGGATCATGATGGTAAAGCTCTCGTCGCGCGATTTGTTCGCGCCTGCCTTAAAGGCTCCGGCCTCTTCCCAGGCCTTGTAGATGCGGGCCTCGGCCTCGGCCGCGTTGAATGTCTTTTCCATCGCCATGGGGTGCGTCCTGCGTCATCAATCTCGGGTCAGCGCCTGCAATAGCGAATGCGTAAGGGAAGGGGAAGGGTCTGCGCGGCTGTTTAGCCAGCCTTTGGTGGTGCAGGTTCATACAGATGCAGGGTCTCGGCCGCGCCCTGGGCCAGTGCCTTGGTCTGATCGGCCCGGATACGCGCATGCAGATCCAACGCGTTGGCGGCGAACAACCCGGTCGGCTCCGGGATGTGAACAAAGTTCCCGACCCGGTCCTCACCCCGCGCCAGAATGGCATAGTCGCGATCAGCTACCTTTTGCTGTGCATTTGGGTTTAGGTATCGAATTGCCAGACCTATGCGCCGGTCATCCGACACGTTTGGCCCGGAGCCATGAATGGTCAGACCGTGATGCAATGACATCTGACCCGGCTGCAGTTCGATATGGGTTTTGTCATTTTCGGCCACCTCAACCGCAATTTCTTGCCCACGTGACAGAAGGTTGTTGTCCGAGAAAGTGTCGGTATGCGGCAGGATCGGGTTCTTGTGACTGCCCCTGACAAAATCCATGCACCCACTCTCGACCGTCGCAGGCGACAATGCGATCCACGCCGTTACCTGATCCGGTGTCTCGCCCATGCCCCAATAGGTCAGATCCTGATGCATGCTGACCACCTGCTTGGTGTGCGGCTCTTTGATGAACAATTCCGCTGACCACAACAGCAGGTCAGGCCCCAGAACTCCCTCAATCACATCCAGTACCCGTGCGTCCAGCGCTATGCGTGTCACCAGCGGCATCACCACATGCGCGTTCACGCGTTTGTACATGTTCAGGGGCAGCGGCAGGTCAGCCTCGCGCCAGTCACGCTCGATCTCTTCCAGTTCGGAGCGCAGATCAGCTGCTTCCGAGTTGTTGAACACAGGTATCGGAAAGACAAAGCCGCTTTCCCAGTAATCATCGATCTGCTCTGGTGTCAGGCGACCGTTCGTCAGGGTGATTGGGTTTGTCATGATATCTCCATCAGGCTGAACCACATCTTCAGACTACGAAGCACATTCCGGATCTGGCATTGCTTTTTGCGACATGCAGGTCGCCTCACGTCCATGTTCAGGGCTCTGGACATCAATTGGCAGAAAGCTAGTGTCGCGACGGTGGGCAGACAGAGGATCAGGCAATGGAAAAATTCGGCAAAAGCCAATCGGTCAAACGGACCGAGGATCAGCGATTTCTGACCGGGCAGGGTCAATACATGGATGACGCGATCCCCGGGGATGCGCTGCACGCAGTGTTTTTTCGCAGCCCGGTTGCCCATGGCGAAATCACCTCGCTTGATCTGGATGCCGCGCGCGAGGCTGATGGCGTGCACCTGGTCCTGACAATCGACGATCTGACCGATGCAGGCTTTGATACAGAAATGAGTGCAACGGTCGTGCCCAACCGCGATGGATCCTCAGGTGCTGCACCCGCGCGACACATGCTGGCCAAGGATCGCGTGCGTTTCGTGGGTGAACCGGTGGCGGTGGTGATCGCAGACACGCTGGAACAAGCCCATGATGCAGTTGAACTGATCTGGATGGACACGGATGACCTGCCCGCCAAGCTGGATCTTCAAGCCGGGGGGGAAACCCTGCATCCCGAGGCGCCGGATAACCGCGCCTTTGACTGGGGCATGGGGGATGAGGCTGCAACCGAAGCCGCCTTTCAAGCTGCTGCATGCACGGTTTCCCTGAACGTCCATGACAATCGGGTCATCGTGAACTCGATTGAGCCACGAGGCTGTCAGGCCAGTATTAGCGATGGTCGCCTGCATTTCTCATATGGGGGGCAGGGTGTCTGGGGAATGAAGGCGCAGCTGGCCCAGAAGCTTAAGCTTGATGCGGAATCCATTCGTGTAACCACCCCGGATGTCGGTGGTGGTTTTGGTATGAAGGCCATGCCCTATCCCGAATACTTCTCGATTGCCGCGGCCGCGATGAAGCTGGATCGACCCGTGCACTGGATGTCGGGCCGGACCGAGGCGATGCTGTCTGATCATCATGGCCGCGATCTGACCTCACTGGCAGAACTGGCCTTTGACGAACACAATCGCATCACCGCCTACCGGGTGCACAGCAAGGTCAATCTGGGGGCTTACAACAGTCACTTCGGGCAGGCGATCCAGACCAACCTTTTCAGCAAGGTTCTGATGGGGGTCTACGACGTTCAAACCACCTATCTGCGGGTTGAGGGGTTTTACACCAACACCACGCAGGTCGACGCCTATCGAGGTGCGGGCCGTCCCGAGGCGATCTATGTGCTGGAACGCGTCATGGACCGCGCAGCGCGCGAACTGGGCGTCGATCCATGGGATCTGCGACGCAGGAATTTCATCCGCCCGGACGCGTTCCCTTATTCGACAGCAACCGGCGAAACCTATGATGTGGGCGATTTCAACATGGTCCTCTCACGGGCGGGCGACCAGACACAGGGCTTTGCCGGACGCAAAGCTAAGGACGCCGAACGTGGCCTGATCCGCGGGCAGGGGCTTTGTTACTATATCGAAAGCATTTTGGGTGATCCTTCCGAAGGTGCAAAGGTCGAGTTTTGCGAGGACGGGACCGTGAACCTTTATGTGGGGACACAATCAAACGGGCAAGGGCATGAGACTGTCTATGCACAGTTTCTGTCGGATCAGACCGGGATTCCTGCGGATCGGATCAATGTTGTTCAGGGCGATTCCGACCGGCTGGCGCAAGGGGGCGGAACCGGCGGATCACGTTCGGTCACCACGCAAAGCAATGCAACGCTGGTCACGGTCGATACGATGGTTGCCGCATTCACGCCGTATCTTGCTGATAAGATGGGGGTCGAGGAAAGCGATGTGATCTTCGACCATGAAACCTTTCGCGCGCCGGGTTCCAACCTGACGCCGACCCTAATCGAAGCGGCTGATATGGCGCGTGCTGATGGCCGTACCGACCTTTTGCAGCATGAAGCCCGAGCAACGCTTGAGGCACGCAGCTATCCGAATGGCGCCCATGTTGCCGAGGTCGTGATCGATTCTTACACCGGTGTCGTGACCGTTGACCGCTACACTGTGGTTGATGATTTCGGCAACCTTATCAACCCGATGCTGGCCGAAGGGCAGGTGCATGGCGGGGTAGTTCAGGGTATCGGACAAGCGCTGAATGAACACGTTGTCCATGATGCCGAGGGACAACTGCTCACGGCAACGTTCATGGATTACGCCTTGCCCCGCGCTGCAGACGTACCCATGATTAAGTTTACCTCGGCGCCGGTTCCGTCAACGGCCAACCCGATGGGCATGAAAGGCTGTGGCGAGGCAGGCACCGTGGGCGCGCTGGCCGCTGTGGCAAATGCGGTGCAGGATGCGCTCTGGGATCACGGGGTGCGGCAGGCGGATATGCCTTTCACACCTCACAAAGTATGGGAATTGCTGACGCATGGTTCTGTCGCGGCTGAGTAAAAAGGTTCTGGGATGGCTCGGGCGCCCCTTACGGTCCGAGCACTCCGCCGAGACGCGCCACCGCGAACCGATCAGCCATGTCATCATCCTTGATGGCACCATGTCCACGCTGGAGCAGGGTTATGAAACCCATGCCGGTCAGACCTATCGCCTGTGCTGCGAAATGGGCAGCAGCGTGTCAGTGTTCTACGAGGCGGGCGTGCAATGGGAGAACTGGAAATCCTCGCTGGATGTGATGATGGGGCGCGGGATCAATCGCCAGATCCGTCGTGCCTATGGCTATCTCGCATCGCGCTACAAACCCGGAGACCGGATTTATTTCATCGGCTATTCGCGGGGCGCTTACGGTGTGCGCAGCCTTGCTGGCGTACTCGACATGATCGGCCTTCTCAAAGCTGAACACGCGACCGAACGTAATATCAAACAAGCTTACCGCCATTACGAATGCAATCCAGGCGGTGCGGCTGCACGCGATTTTCGTCGCAATTTCTGCCACGAAGAAGTGGCGATCGAAATGGTGGGTGTCTGGGACACCGTCAAAGCGTTGGGTCTGCGCCTGCCATTGCTCTGGCGCTGGGCCGAGGAACGCCATGCTTTCCATAACCACCGCTTGGGACCATCGATCCGCCACGGGTACCACGCCATGGCACTGGACGAGACGCGCGAAGTGTACGAGCCCGTGCTGTGGACATGTACGCCCGAATTCAAGGGCCATGTCGATCAGGTCTGGTTCCGCGGCACCCATGGTGATGTCGGCGGTCAGTTGAACGGTTATGAAGAGGCCCGGCCCCTCAGCAATATTTCACTCGTCTGGATGCTGGACAAAGCCGAACTGCACGGTCTGCCCCTGCCTGAAGGCTGGCGAGACCGTTTCCCCACCGATCCCAATGCAACATCGGTCGGAACATGGCGCGGCTGGGGCAAGATTTTCCTGCTGCGCAAGCACCGGAAAGTGGGGCGAGACAGATCAGAACGGCTGCATGTCTCGGTCTCACCTGACGATTTGCCGGGCTGGGTGCCGATGCCGGACCTACCTTCGCATCCTGCGCAGTAGGGGTCAGTGGGGGACACAGGCGTTTCCGACGGGCTCAATAAAGACACCCGGGTCAGCTATTTGATCGAACCGCCACCCCCGCGGTGACCAGTTGTAAACTGCCTCACTATCTGGGAAATTGACGATCATCAGCCCGTGGAAAAACCATTCAGATGTAGATTTGTAACCAGTTTTTTCAGTGTAAAACGAGAATCCACGTAGGTCCGAGAAACCACTGATTTCGGAACCTCGCCCGTGATGTGCGATGCAATAAGGAGATCCGTCAGCGATCCATCGTGCCTGAAACAGGATCATGGGAACAGTTAGCACCGACCAGAGCGCCGCGGCGGTTGACACTGATAGCCCTATTTTGACCCATCGAGAAGGAAACTCTCTGTCGCCAGTGCTGGACCAGATGAGAAAGCTGGTCGCCACAGCGATTGTCAGCGTAACCCCATGTAAAACCTGCGTGTTAGAGAACAGCGAAAACACACTAGAAGCCAAATTAAGGATCAATCCGGCCATAATCGAAATTACTGCAAGTAAATTTGCTACAAGGCGCGGAAACCGCTTCATTCCCAAAAGGGCAAAGCAGGCAATCAACGCTGGTAGCATGGGGGCTAACCACGCGGACAAATACATGACCAACACAAAAAGCGGGAGTTGAGTCTCATTGTTTGGGGCGACCAACTGGTGGTTCAGAGGTTGCATGTAGGCCGCAAAAATCAGAGCGGCATAGATACATACAAGAACTTTGAACTTCATATTGCGTTCAGTCGAACTTAGTCCCGAGTGCATTCGTGCGATACCGCTCAAATGCAGCATCAATATCCGAAGACAGATTTCGGGTCAGGGACAACTCAGGCAATTCGGTTAAGTCAAAGAATGCCGCTTCGCTGGTTTCCTCTCCAGCCACCGGTTCGCCAAACCCGGTCTCATCACACAGAAAAAACAGCTTATAGAAATCCCGCGCGTCTGCCGGGTAGGGATGCCGCGCTTTGTGGCGAAGTGCATAGAGATGCCGCGCCCGCACACTCAGTCCGGCCTCCTCCAGAACTTCACGCTCGATGTTTTCTGCCGGAGAACTGCCGATATCCGCAAAGCCACCGGGCATTGCCCATTTCCCGTCACTGCGCTCGCGCACCAGCAGGATCCGCTCATTACGGATAATCGCACCGCGAATATCGATGCTGGGCGTGGCATATCCTGCCGCGTGTTTGGAAATCAGACCGTCGATACGCGACAGCGGAACTTGCCCCAGATCGGCCAGCATGGCGCGGGCCATATCCGCGATCTCGTCGTATCGTTCGCGATCAAACGGGTCTTTGGTAAAGTGCTGGCCGGTTTCGGCCAGCGCCAGCAATCGTTTCGCCCGGGCAAGCCAGGTATCCTCCATCGCTGTCGGATCCTGGCGCACAGGTCTTACCGCCGCCGGTCGCGGCGCGAGCTCATGGGCTGGAAAGCCACGCCCACATGCGCTTCGCAATAGGGCTTGCCCTGTTCAACGGGCAGGCCGCAGAACCAGAAATCCTCGGTCGCGGGGTCGCCCACGGGCCATTTGCAGGTTTTCTCGGTCAGTTCCATCAAGGTCAGCTTCTTGGCTTTCTTTTCGACCTCATTCACCTTGGCCAGCGCCTCGGGGCTGATTTCATTGGCCGAAGGCTGCGGCGGCAGGGGCTGACCGGCCGGAATAATCTGGCGACGTGGCGGTGTTGCCGGTTTCGCCTCGGCAGCCGGTGCCGGGGTCGGGCGGGCCGGTTCGGTTTTTGGTGCGGGCTTGGGCTTGGCCTCGGCCTTTGGTGCGGGTGCCGGTTTTTCTTTGGGTTCCGCCTTGGCCGGACTTGCGCCGGTTGCGCGGTTCGACAGGCCCAGACGGTGCACCTTGCCGATCACCGCGTTGCGGGTCACACCGCCCAGTTCCTTGGCGATCTGGCTTGCCGACTGGCCTTCGCCCCACATTTTCTTTAGCAGTTCTACGCGCTCGTCAGTCCAGGACATCGTCAGCCTTTCAAAAAGCGGGAAAGCGGCCCCGGATTCGGGCCGCCTTCGGAATTCGTCTCAGCCCCCTATTCTAATCACTGCGGCCCGAGTTACAAGCTATCTTCGAATCAGTTGGGGGCAGAGCATGCAGAATCTTACAGATCAGGACACGCGCCGTTTTGGTGTGGTCAACTGGATGGGGCTGTATACGCTTGCGCAACGAGAAACTCTGCGGTTTCTGACTGTATGGACGCAGACGCTTTTGGCGCCGCTTGTGACCGCCGGATTGTTCCTGCTGATCTTCAATATCGCCGTTGGTCCGGGCAGACCGGATGTAATGGGCGTGCCTTTTCTGACCTTCCTGGCACCCGGGATCATGATGATGACGGTGATCCAGAACGCTTTTGCCAACACCTCTTCCTCGATGGTGATTGCCAAGGTACAGGGCAATATCGTGGATACGCTGATGCCGCCGTTGTCGCCGCTGGAGATTCTGCTGGGCTATCTGGCGGGGGGTGTCGCTCGCGGAGTGCTCATCGCGTTTGTCGTTGCTGCGGCGCTGGCCTTGGTGCTTGGGTTGGTGCCTGTAAATCCGCTGATTGCCTTGCTCTTCGTGATCCTTGGCGGGGCGTTTATGGGTGCGCTGGGCCTGTTCGCCGGCATCTTTGCCAACAAGTTCGATCAGATGGCAGCGATCACCAACTTCATCGTCACGCCGCTGGCTTTCCTGTCCGGCACTTTCTACTCGGTTGACGCTTTGCCGCCGCTGTTGAACCGGATCAGCCACGTCAATCCGGTGTTCTACCTGATCGACGGGCTGCGGTATGGTATGATCGGCGTATCCGACAGCTCGCCCTATCTGGGCCTTGCCGTCTGCTCGGCAGCGACCCTGCTGATCTGCGCACTAACCTGGCAGATGTTGCGGACCGGGTACCGCCTCAAGGCCTAGGCTGGTTCTGCCAGTGATCCCGGCTGCAGCGGCACCCGTGGTCGACCCAGACGAGGGTGCAGCCGCGCTGCAACGGCCCATGCCCCAAACAGGGCAAACCCACCCGCGGCAAAGACACCTGCAACCGGAGTGACCAACAAGACCAGCGAGGCAACTCCCGGGGTCAGAATGCCCGAGACATCGCGGTAGCTGGAATAGATGGCTGACATTTCAGTCCGTTCCGACGGTTTGACCGCCATCAGGAAGGGCAGACCAGCGCAGATATCCAATACGATCAACCAGACCGATCCAAAGACCAGCGCCGCAACCGAGGCCTCAGGCCAGCCGGAAATGAAACCAGCGGCAAGGAAGCACGCGGCACAGGCCGCAAATCCGACCCGTACAGCCGAACGCAGCGAACGCCCCTGCACCCACCGCAAGATCAGCGGGGCAACGAACAGCATCGCATTGGTGACCGACAGCAGGATACCGCCCAACTGTTCCCCCAGACCGTTCTCAATGGCAAAGATCGGCAGGTACACCACGTAGATCCACCAACCGCAGGACCGGATCATCGCAAACAGGTAACCGGCAACCAACCGGGGCTGAGCAAAGAAACGGGGCAGAAACGCCAGCGGGTTCTTGGCTTGCACTCGTGCCTTGGTGATCAGCTTTCCGTTGCCCAACCGCATCGCCCAGAACATGATCAGCATGGCAGTTGCTGCAACGGCGCTGATGACAAAGGGGGCGGGGGCCCAGACCTCCATCAGCAATACACCGGCCATCGGGCCTGCGGTCCAACCTAAGGCGCTGTAGAACATACGGCTGGTTTCGCAGCGGCCCAGTTCGATCTTGCTGATGTAATCCAGCACATAAGCGTTAAAGCAGATGAACGTCACAACCGCAGCCACGGTGTTCAGTGCAAGCGCGCCTACGACCGCCTCGGGGCTGCCTTCGATCGCCAACAGGGCACCGGCAATGAACATGACGCAGCCTGCGGAATAGGCCCATCTGCGCGGTACGAAACGGATCAGAAAAGGCACCATCAACCCGGCGGCCAGCGAAACGATCCCAACCAGAAAATACAGGAATGAGACGGATGAGGCATCACCTAGGGCCCGGTACATGACCAGCGGAAAGACGGATATCAGGATGCCACGAACAATCGCTTCGAATCCGGCAAGGATGCCGAAATCACGAACAGACGGGGCTGGGGCATGGCGAACCCATTCGGGGATACGACGTTCATGCATGGCGCAATCTCTCTAATCAACTGCGCTCAAATTGCGCCATTCGATTTTGGTTTCATGAGGGATTGCGACATGGGGGTCGCCCGCAGACATTCCGCAGGAAATTTTTGTTAGCTGGCTCTCGCGCGTGCCTCGCGCCAGACCAGGATCAGCGCACCGGTCAGGATGATGCTTGATCCAATGACGCTCACGATATCGGGCACAACCTCGAACACTGCAAAGTCATAGAATGCCGCGAAGATCAGCGTGGCATAGCTGATTGGTGCCACAAACGAAGCATCTGCCCGCGCCATGCCATTGACAAAACAGGCCTGCGCACAGGCCATCAGGACACCGATCCCCGCCAATGCGGCCCATTGTTCGGGCGTCGGAGGTTCCCAGACGGTCACCACCGCGACAGTGGCTATCGCTAGCCCCATCGAGTTGTTGACCAGCAGAATCTGGATGGGGATCTCCTTGCCCGAAAGCTTCTTGATAAAGATCAGCTCCATCCCGATCACCGCAGCAGCGGACAGCGCCAGCAGGGCTGCGGGCTGAAAGCTGTCAGGCGTTGGGCGCAACAGGATCAGGGCACCGGTCAGGGCAACAGCCGCCGCCAGCCAGCGCCACGGACCAACACCTTCTTTCAGCAGCGGGATCGCCAGAACCATGGCAAACACCGGGTTCAGAAACGAAATCGCGGTCGCATCCGCGATAGGGATATAGGCGACCGAGGCAAACATCAGAGTGATTCCGGTCCAGCCAAAAGTCGTCCGCCCGATGTGCAGGCCCCAATGCGGCCGTCGCAGGGGCGGTCGCAGGATGGCTACGGCGCTGATGATTACCAGAAAGGCAAACATGAACCGGCCATGGCTGATCTGCATCGGATGCAGCGCCGGACCCAACGTATCCGTGCCTAGCGCCTTGGCCAGCAGCGTGGTGCCCGCAATCAATGCGCTTGCCGCAAAGATCAGAATGGCGGCCAGCGCCGGATTATGGCTCTTGGGAACGAACATGCGTAAGCGGTGCGGCAGCCGATGCCAAATGGCAAGCCGGAAATGCAAAACCGCATCAGAATTCCGGTACTACAGGATTTTGGGTTTTCAGATCGCATTCCTGTCGCTATACGGCGTCCCATGATCAAACACGCACATATCCTGCGCCTCCGACGCCGACGCTTTTTTGCGTAACCGGCCCGTTTGATCCCTTTGTGCTGTCCAAATCAGCGCAAATCCCACCAAATCAGTTGACGAACCCGGCCTCAGTGTATCAGTCACTGGGCTCAACCTATCGAAAAGGATGATCCGATGATCCCGTCCGTTTTGCCGACCTATAATCGTGCGCCCCTCAGCTTTGTGAAGGGCGAAGGCGCCTGGCTGACCGAGGCGGACGGGCGACGTTTCCTTGATCTGGGTGCGGGCATCGCCGTGAACGCGTTGGGTCACGCACATCCGGCACTGGTCAACGCGTTGACCGAACAGGCGCATGCGCTGTGGCATGTCTCGAACCTCTACCAGATTCCGCAGCAACAGGCGCTGGCCGACAAGCTGGTCGAACATACGTTTGCCGACACCGTGTTCTTTACCAACTCGGGTACCGAAGCTTGCGAGCTGGCCGTAAAAATGGCCCGCAAGTATTTCTATGACAAAGGTCAGCCCGAGCGTGTTGAAATCATCACCTTCGACGGTTCGTTCCACGGCCGGTCCTCTGCTGGTATTGCAGCGGCCGGGTCCGAGAAGATGACCAAGGGCTTCGGTCCACTGTTGCCCGGCTTCGTGCATGTGATGTTTGGTGATCTGGACGGCGTGACCAATGCGATCACCGACAAGACTGCCGCCATCATGATCGAACCCATTCAGGGTGAGGGCGGTATTCGCCCGGTGCCCGATGCGGAACTCAAGGCGCTGCGTCAGATCTGTGATGACAACGGCCTGTTGCTGATCCTGGACGAAGTACAATGTGGTGTCGGCCGGACCGGCAAGCTGTTTGCATATGAGTGGGCAGGTATCACACCCAACATCATGATGGTCGCCAAAGGCATCGGTGGTGGCTTCCCGCTTGGCGCTGTTCTGGCAACCGAAGATGCAGCTTCTGGCATGACAGCTGGCACGCATGGCTCCACCTATGGCGGCAACCCGCTGGGCTGCGCGGTGGGGTGCGCCGTGCTGGATCAGGTGGCAACCCCTGCCTTCCTTGAGGGTGTGAACCGCAAGGCTGGCTTGTTGCGTCAGAAACTCGAGGGACTGGTTGCCGATCATCCCGAAGTGTTCGAAGAGGTTCGCGGCTCGGGCCTGATGCTGGGCATCAAGTGCAAGGCCACCAATATCGACGTCGTAAATGCCGGTTATGATAACGAGGTCATAACCGTTCCTGCCGCTGATAACGTGATCCGCCTGCTGCCTCCGCTCACGCTGACCGAAGACGACATCGCGCAGGCGATGATCCGCCTCGAAAAAGCGGCCAAACAGGTCGAGGCCAGCCTCGCCACCGCCTGATCCTAGTCTTTCCAAAATACTCCGGGGGGCCGGGGGCAGCGTCCCCGACTCTCGATAGCTAAAAGTGACAGTGAAATGAACCACTTCCTCGATATACACAAAACTGATGCAGCCGATCTGCGGGGCATGATCGATCAGGCCGCGGCGATGAAGCAGGCGCGCCTTGGTCGCCCCAAGGCAGCCCCTGATGACGAACAGCCGCTGGCAGGTCGCATGGTCGCCCTGATCTTTGAAAAACCATCCACCCGGACGCGCGTGTCCTTTGATGTGGGCGTACGTCAGATGGGCGGTCAGACCATGGTTCTGTCCGGCAAGGATATGCAGCTGGGCCATGGCGAGACCATCGCGGATACCGCGCGCGTCCTGTCGCGCTATGTCGACATGATCATGATCCGAACCTTTGACGAAACCATCCTGACCGAGATGTCGGAATACTCCGATGTTCCCGTCATCAACGGCCTGACTGATCGCACCCACCCCTGCCAGATCATGGCAGATGTTCAGACTTATGAAGAACATCGCGGTCCGATCGCAGGCAAAAAGGTAGTCTGGACCGGCGACGGCAATAATGTCTGCGCCTCATTCCTGCATGCGGCGGGCCAGTTCGGTTTCGACCTGACCTTCACCGGCCCGGCCCAGTTCGATCCCGAAGAAGAGTTCATGGGACTGGCGCGGCAGAAAGGTTCAAAAATCGTGGTCGAGCGTGACCCGTTCAAAGCCGTAGAAGGCGCCGATCTGGTGGTTGCCGATACCTGGGTCTCGATGCACGATTCCCAGTCGGCCAAGGAACGCCGCCATAACCTGCTGCGCCCGTATCAGGTGAATGCCGAATTGATGTCCTACGCCAAACCTGACGCGCTGTTCATGCACTGCCTGCCTGCGCACCGCGAGGAAGAGGCGACTTCTGAAGTCATGGATGGTCCGAATTCGGTCATCTTTGATGAGGCCGAAAACCGGCTGCACGCCCAAAAGGCGGTCATGCGCTGGTGTCTGGGCGTGTAAAGCTGTCATCGGGCGGGTCCCCGCGGCCCGCCCCCACATTCCGGAGCAATCCATGCCTCACGTGACCCTTGAATTTTCCGAAGGTCTTGAACAAACCCATGACTTTCAGGCGATCTGCAATGACCTCTTCACCGTTTTGGCTGCACATGCAGAGTTCGACGCCGATGCGTTGAAAATTCGGGCCACTCCTGTCGCGTTCTACCGGATTGGGACCGACCCCCAGACATTCGTCCACGCCACGCTGCTGTTGATGCAGGGCCGCAGCGAAACCACGCGCGCCGCGCTCAACGCTCTGATCCTCGACGCGCTGGCCTCGGCCATGCCTGGGGTCGGCAGTATCACGGTGCAAGAGGTCGAAATGAATCGAACCACCTACGCAAAGCGCCTGTCACGCTGACGACTGGTTCTGCCGCCGACCTAGGTTCTTTCTGTTATCCCTGTGCGCTGCCCGGGGGAACAAGTGGCTGAAGGTAATGATCAAACAGGATTTGCAAGGCCACAGGCTGGGCCCCGCCAAACTCTGAAAACGGGTAATCAAAGCTGTTGATGAAAAACAGCACGGTGCCGACATAACCCGCATAGATCGTCAGCAAGATCATGTTGCCAAACACCGGCGGGAAAGCCAGAAAAGACGCGGCAATTGCGGAAATCCCGACAAAGGTGATGACCCAGAATGCCGGATTGACGTCGGTCAGGGCCACGATCTCACGCGTACTGCGCTCATCCCCAACCTCGGAAATTTGTGTCAGCATCCGATTGCGCAACCATCTCTGCCTGTCATCAGTGGCAGGCAGGTTCAGGATGGAATCATATAGCTTTGCCCAGAGTTGATCCGCATTGGGGCTGAGCTGTTTGTTTACATCCAGCAAGGGCCATTCGACCTCAATCACCTCATGTACATACAATGCAATATCACGCTGCAGTTCGGCTGCTTCCGGGCCGCCATATTGCTTCAGGTCGTGAAACACGCTTTCAAGCTTGTTTGCCTCACGTCCGATTGTCTGGTTTAGCTTGTTCAGGTTGGACAACTCCTGAGAAAACACCAGCGCCAGCATCAGGCCCAACAGTGCAGCCATGCGAAATGCGGTGGATGATGCCAGATCCTGCGATTCCAACACCCGGTGTTCACCAAGCACGTAGCGCATCAGAAAATAGCTGCCGAAGGTCAGCGCGAATGTGCCGCCGACAAAGAGAATACTGCTGAAGATCAAGGGTAATACGTCCGGTTAGTTGTCTTGCTTCCGGCGACCTTAGCCAGCAGGTTCAATCAGGGAAAGAGATTTTGCGTTCTGATAAGATGTTTATTTTCAGGACGTTCTGGCAATAACCCCATCGCGCTATGCCCGAAGCCAGTCAGGACAGTACAGCGAAGGTCATCGCGATCCGCACCCGATCTGTGCGTGCGCGCACTTTATGAGATCCCGGCTCGCATTATCTGTGAATTCATGAATTCAAACCCCGGATCGAGATCGAGAGATCAGTCATGAGCTGGAACCCGAGCCAAAACAGCGCCCTCGACACGCTAATCATCCCACGAGCCCGCGATATCGGCGGCTTTGAGGTGCGACGTGCGCTGCCCTCTCTTCAACGCCAGCTTGTCGGTCCTTTCATCTTCTTCGATCAGATGGGGCCGGCCGAGTTCATTACCGAAGGCGGCATCGACGTTCGTCCGCATCCCCATATCGGCCTTGGCACTGTAACCTATCTGTATCAGGGCGAGTTCGAGCATCGTGACAGCCTTGGCACGCATCAGATGATCTATCCGGGTGAGGTCAACTGGATGGTGGCTGGCCGAGGCGTGACCCATTCCGAACGCACCAGTGACGAAACCCGCAGCAAGCGCCACAGCTTGTTTGGCATTCAGACCTGGCTCGCGCTGCCCGAGGCGCACGAAGACATGGCACCTGAGTTCGAGCATCACAAACAGGGGGCCTTGCCACATATTCAGGATGCAGGTGTCAGCGCGCGTCTGATCCTTGGGTCCGCTTATGGAGAAACCAGCCCGGTTTCGATGCTGTCCGAGACTTTTTATTTGGATGTGCAGCTTGAACCCGGTGCCTCGTTCCCATTGCCCGACGATCATGAGGACCGTGGTGTCTACGTCACTCAGGGTTCAGTTGAGGTTGCTGGCGACAATTTTGACGCGGGTCATATGATGATTTTCCGCCCCGGTGACCATCTGTCAGTCAAGGCTGGCCCTGAGGGCGCGCGCCTGATGCTGCTGGGTGGCGCGACACTGAATGAAGAGCGGTATATCTGGTGGAACTTCGTATCTTCCTCGAAGGAAAAGATCGAAAACGCGACCCGTGAATGGAAAACCGCCGACTGGGCCAACGGCGCGTTTCATCTGCCCCCCGGTGACGATCAGGAATTCATCCCGATCTCGGCCGAACTTGAGCGTACCCGCCCGCGACTGGCGCGCTGACGTCAGCTCTGCGACGTCACGGTAAGCTTGCCTGCACGAGCGGTCCCGGCAATCCTCTTCCGAAAGGGGAGGGCGACTATGAAACTTGTCATCGCGGGTGCGGGCAGCATTGGCTGCTATTGCGGTGCTCTGCTCGCGGATGCAGGGCATCGGGCCACGCTGCTGGGTCGCGCCCGCGTACTCGATCCAATACGTGAGCAAGGTCTGACGGTAAGCGATTTCTCGGGTCTGAGAACCACGGTTCCGGCCGATGGTCTGGTGCTGACCGAAGACCCTGCCTGTCTGGCGGGTGCCGATGTCATAATCGTGACTGTCAAAACCGGCGCAACGGCTGAGATGGCCAAGCTGATCTCTGACCATGCGCCCAAGTCGGCACCTGTCTTATCGTGGCAGAATGGAATGGAGAACGCTCGCACATTGCGCTCGGTGTTGCCAGATCGTGATGTCCGTGCAGGCATGGTGCCATTCAACGTGGTGCCAACCGATGCGGCGACTTACCACCGCGCAACCTCGGGCGATATCGTTATCCAGAACGGGCCTGGTGCGCTGGCTGATCAGCTGAACAGCCCCAGCCTGCCAGTTACCGAAAGCAACGATATCGAGGCGGTGCAGTGGGGCAAGCTTGTCATCAACCTTAACAATGCGCTCAATGCACTGTCCGGTCTGACCTTGCGCGAACAACTTATGGACCGCAACTGGCGTCGTCTCATGGCGGATCAGATGACCGAAGCTTTGGGGGTTCTCAAGGCTGCAGGGCATCCTGTCGCCTCAACCACGCCGCTGCCTGCATGGATGACGCCACATATCCTGCGTCTGCCTACGCCCCTGTTTAGTCGCATCGCTGCCCGGATGCTGACCATTGATCCAAATGCACGTTTGTCGATGGCCTATGACCTGATGGCAGGCCGTCCGACCGAAATCGACAGTCTGCAAGGTGAAATCATCCGGATCGGTACTGATGTGAATGTACCGACCCCGATCTGCGCGCGCGTTTCGGAATTGATCAAAAAGACGCCTCAGCAGCCGCTGACCCCAGATCAGATTCTGTCGGAGGTCGCCAGCTGTGGCTGACCGATTGTTTAGGTGAATGCCGTCAGCAACCAGAAGATCGCAGCTGACATGACCGCCGCTGCCGGAACTGTGATCACCCAGGCCGCGACAATAGTCATGAAGTGAGACCGCCGTACCAGCTTGCGCCTCTGGTGTTCTTCGCGGGCCAGCCTCAGGTCAGCCGGGCGCTGACGGTTCGACTTTTTCCAACGCTGATCGGCGTGCCATTCGCGATAGAAACCAACGCCAAAGACCGCACCCACAGCGATATGGGTCGAGCTGACGGGCAGCCCCAGCCAGCTGGCAACGATCACGGTAATAGCTGCTGACAAAGCCACACAGAAGGCTCGCATCGGGTTCAGCTTGGTGATCTGACTGCCGACCATCCGGATCAGCTTGGGTCCGAACAGGAACAGGCCAAAGGAAATGCCGAAGGCGCCGATGATCATGACCCATGTCGGGATCGCCACCTTGGCGGCGAAATCACCGAATTCGGCGACATGGACGATGGCGGCAAGCGGACCAACCGCGTTGGCCACATCATTGGCGCCATGCGCAAAACTCAGGAATGTGGCCGAGATAACCAGCGGCAGGCCAAACAGGGTTTTCAGGGATCGGGTGCGGTTCTCAAGCCCCTCTGACTTGCGCCGAACCCATGGCACGGTAACGGCCCAGGCCAATGCGCCCGAGGCAAAGCCGATCAGGATCGCGATTTCCAGATCAACTTTCACGATCCGCTTCAGGCCCTTGACCGCCAGATAGGTGGCAAACGCCCCTGCCATAACGGCCACAAGGATCGGAACCCAGCGGCGTGCAGCAGCGATCTTGTCGTCCTGATACTGGATTTTGGCCTTGATCAACGCCAGAAACAGGGCCGCGATTACGCCGCCCAAAACCGGTGATATGACCCAGCTGGCCGCAATCGCGCTCATGGTTCCCCAGCTGACCGCGCTAAAGCCGGCCGCTGCGATACCCGCGCCCATAACTCCACCGACGACTGAATGGGTTGTCGATACCGGTGCACCGATCCAGGTCGCCAGATTGACCCACATCGCAGAAGAGATCAGTGCCGCCATCATCGCCCAGATGAAGACTTCGCTGTTCTGAACCGACATCGGGTCGATAATACCCTTTGAGATGGTCGAAACCACGTCTCCGCCTGCCAGCAACGCGCCCGCGCTTTCCGCAACGGCGGCAATCGCGATCGCTCCGGCCATGGTCAGCGCATTCGCCCCCACTGCCGGGCCCATGTTGTTGGCCACATCATTGGCGCCGATATTGATCGCCATATAGGCGCCGAATGCGGCGGCGGCGATAACGATCATGCTGCCGTCGGCATGCCCGAATAGTACAGCGGCTGACAACCCAGCCAGAGCAATAAAGGCCAGCGCAATACCCGGCGCCAGCATCGGACGTGCCACATAGGCGTTAGCGCGTTCAACGCTTGTGATGCGCTGAAGATCGCGGTCCAGAGCCTGCCAGCGGGATTTGGATTGTGTATCGGACATCGGTCTGCGGGTCAGTTGTTTCAGCGCCAGCGCGCTATATTGTTATGCGGCCGGGAGCAAGTGCGATGTCATAAAATTGTAGTGATGCTGTTACATCTGAAGCAGCAGATCACGCAGCTCCGGCTCCTGAACCCGTTCGGCCGCAACGTCAGGAGAAACCCAGACCCGCTCGCGCTGATGCGCCTCGGGATATTTGTCGGACAACTCGGCGACACGAACGTGATAGACGCTGGTCAGAACCGGTTCAGCCGTCCCATCCTTGAGCACTTTGTCGTAGGTGTAGTGACCCATCGGCTCTTTTCCCGCATCGGCGACCCGAACACCGGCCTCTTCCCAGGCCTCTTGCAGGGCTGTTTCCGATCCATCCAGACCGTCAATTGGCCAGCCTTTGGGGATGATCCAGCGCCCGGTGTCCCGGCTGGTGATCAGCAGAACATCGTCACGATCCCCGGCTTTTCGAGTGCACAAAGCTGCAAACTGCACCCGCCGGGGGCGCAGAAATAGCGGTCTTGCGACCTCATCCCATATTTTACGCAGCTTTTTCGCCATAATTTGTCGTCAGTTCACGCGTATGTTCCAAAGTTCATGTCACATAACAATGAACAACATATTTCTCAAGTTTCGTGTTGGAAATCGCAGTTTTTCGCCCGAATTTTGTTGCATATATTCAAATATGTGGGAAAATCCCACGTGCAAGGTGTGTTGTGGGTGGGCTTTTTGGCCCGCGTCAGTCGCGTCTGCGTTTGGCCCGCAATGTCGGGTCTGCCTGAGTTGGGTCTTCGGGCCAGGGGTGTTTCGGGTACTGCGCCCGCATATCTTTGCGCACATCCGCGTAAGAACCTGCCCAGAAACCGGGCAGGTCGCGGGTAATCTGAATGGGCCGCTGTGCAGGTGAAAGCAAAGTGATTTTAAGAGGCTCACCGCCAACCAAAGGGTGTTGGGACACGCCAAACAGCTCCTGCAGCCGAACCGAGATTTCGGGCACGGCCTTGCCGTAATCAATCGGCAGCTTGCGCCCCAGAGGGGTCACGAAAGAGGCCGGAGCCCGACGATCCAGCTCCTGCATTTGCTCCCAACTCAAGCGAGTCTCCAATGCCGGCAACAGGTCGAACCGTTTCCAGTCCTCTGCATTGCGCACACCTGACAGCATCGGCAGCAGCCAGTCCTCCAGCTCTGATAGCAAGCCCTCGATCGAGAAATCGGGCAGTTCTATCCCATCGGCACGCACCAGTTCGACCCGCGCGGCCAGACGCGCAGCAGCGCCGTCCAGCCTCAGGCCCAGATCCCGCACACCATCCAGCATGGCCCGCGCTATCGCTTCATCCGGCACGCCTTTCCAGATGCGATCATCCAGCGTGATCGCTCCGAACCGCTGTTGCCTGCGCGCAATCACCCTGCGTTCACGTTTGGACCATTCACAGCTTTCGACCCATTCGATCTGATCGGCGAACAGGTCGCGAATTTCACTTTCCGGGATTTGTATGGCCATCCGCAATCTCGCCTCTCGCGGATTGCCATCAGTGTCGAGCGCCACCAGATAGGGCGCTCCGGCCAACGTATCGCCGCTGTCCATTACAACACCTTTTCCACCGGACAACACGTAACGCGGAACATCTCCCTTGCGGCGCTGGCCAATGCGATCCGGATAAGCCAGCGCGGCCATGGAGGCTGGGCTGAGATCGTTCCTTACCTGTCCGGCTTGTGCTTTCAGTCGCTTGGATTCCTGCTTGATCCGATCCACAACCGCGGGGTTTGTCTGCCATGGCCGGTTCTTTCGAAAGGCGCGCATGTCCCGAACCGCTTCCAGCCTCAGGTTCAGATCCACAGGCGCGCCCTTTAGCGGATCCCGCTCGGCCATCAGGGCAGCCAGCTGCGCTGCATCCGTGCCAGCTGTAACCAGCATATGGCCCAGTCGTGGGTGCAAGGGCAGCGCAGCCAATGCCCGCCCATGATCCGTAATTCGACCTTTGCTATCCAGCGCCCCCAGCATGCCCAGCAGCGATCGCGCCTCGGCCATCGAGCCTTCGGGCGGGGTGGTCAGAAAGGCCAGATCACCCTCACCGGCGCCCCACAGAGCCAACTCCAGCGCCAGCCCGGTCAGGTCAGCGGCTTCGATCTCGGCCGGAGGAAACGCGGCGAGCGCGCCTTCCTCACCCTTGGACCACAGCCGATAGCACAGCCCCTCGGCCACACGCCCGGCGCGTCCGGCGCGCTGGGTTGCTTCGGCCCGTGTCACCCGTTCAGTCACCAGCCGCGACATGCCGGACCCCGGATCGAACCTGGCGCGCCGGGCCTGTCCCATATCCACAACCACCCGAATATCGGGAATTGTCAGCGAGGTTTCGGCAATCGAAGTCGCCAGCACCACCTTGCGCCCATCTTTGGCAGGCGCAATCGCTGCGCGCTGGGCGGCAAAGGGCAGGGCACCGAATAGCGGGCGCACCGCGCATCCATCGGGCAATCGCCCGGTCAGGGCCGTCTCAGCCCGCCGTATCTCACCCTCTCCGGGCAGAAACACCAACATGCCCCCGCCAATGTTACGCGTCCCGCGCTCGGCCTGAACCACCAGATCAACCAGCGCATCCAGCCGCCGCGCCTGTATGCCCAGCGGTCGGTCAAGCCAGCGCGTCTCAACCGGATAGCTGCGTCCTTCCGAGGTCACCAGAGGGGCATTCATCAACTTCCCCACCGGTTCGGCATCCAGTGTGGCCGACATCGCCAGCAGGATCAGATCGTCCCGCAGCGCACCGGCCACCTCAAGGCACAAGGCCAGTCCCAGATCCGCGTTCAGCGATCGTTCGTGGAATTCATCAAATATCACTGCGCCGACGCCCGGTAGGTCCGGATCCGATTGTAGCATTCGGGTCAGAATGCCCTCGGTCACCACCTCGATACGCGTGACCTTGGAAACCTTGGCCTCACCCCTCACGCGATAACCGACTGTCTCTCCGGCACGCTCTCCCAAGGTTTCGGCCATCCGTTCGGCCGCCGCGCGCGCTGCCAGTCTGCGCGGCTCCAGCATCACGATCTTGCCCCCGCACAGACCGGCCTGCAGCATTTCCAGCGGAACCCGCGTGGTTTTGCCCGCGCCCGGCGGGGCCTGCAGCACCGCGCGGCCATGGCTGCGCAGGGCGTCCAGCAATTCGGGAGTGGCGTCATCAATGGGCAGGCGTGTCATCATTCGGCCCTTATCGGTGATCACGCCTGTGGCGTCCAGCGAAGGCTACTTTCGCACGACAACGGCAGGGCCATAGATCGTCTTCGCCTCGACCCGCATTGCCCGCATGATGTCACCTGAACGCGCGTAGGTTACCAGAACCGGAAAGCGGCTGCCCTGCCGCAGATCACCGGGTGGATATCCAGCCAGCCGCGTGAAGTACCCGCTGCACTGCACCATATCACCGGAATTGCTGCGCCGTGTCAGGGCGATTTCAGTGAGCCGTTCGCCGTCAAAGATCTTCTGGCGCAATGTGCACAGCTCGGCCTCGCGCTGATCACGCAAAACCATGAAGATCGCCGTCAGAGGATCGACAGCCCCGCGTTGCTGAGCATCGGTCACGGAATGGTCGCTGGCCTCGCCAACCTTTGGCCCACTCGCGCGCGCAATCCCCCGGGAATAGTCCAGCCGTACCCGCGATTCCCGCTGACCGGTGTCCATGTCCTCGACATATCTTTTGGGTAGAAACTGCGCGCCTTTGCGTCGGCCGGTGACCTCCAGAATAAAGCGCACCCGCTTGATTGTGCCCGCAAGCCCCGTTGTTCCCAACCGGCCTGTCACGGCGTAACGCGTCTGGTTGATATCGGAACTCAAGGCCATTTCGCCCACCTTTACCCCAAGGGCGCGCAACGCAAACTGGCTCTGATTGACCTCTGCAAGACCGGCAACAGGCAGCATGGCGAGTATCAACGGAAACACACGTATTAAAACAAATGACATTGGATAAAATTCCTCGTCGGTCCGGGCTGGACAAATCGGTTCCGGGGGCGGCAAGTAGTCATGCCGTTAAGATTGGGGGCAGTATGCACATAGACAGCCTGGGTGACAGGATTTTGAACGGGGATCGGCGGGCACTGGCCCGTGCGATAACGCTGGTCGAAAGTAAACGCGCCGATCACCGCGAACAGGCTGCGCAGTTACTTGACAAATTGGTGGGCAGTGGCCGCCAGTCGCTGCGGATTGGTCTTTCAGGAACCCCAGGCGTGGGTAAATCCACGTTTATCGAGAGCTTTGGCATGATGCTGACAGGGCAGGGGCTGCGTGTCGCGGTTCTGGCTGTCGATCCCAGTTCGGCCCGCTCGGGCGGCTCGATCCTCGGTGACAAAACCCGGATGGAGCGTCTGAGCCGCGAGAAGAACGCCTTTATCCGCCCATCCCCCAGCCAAAGCCATCTGGGCGGCGTCGCCCGTCGCACGCGCGAGGCCATCGCGCTGTGCGAGGCTGCAGGATTTGACGTGGTGCTGATCGAAACTGTGGGCGTGGGGCAGTCTGAAACCGTTGTGTCCGAAATGTCCGACCTGTTCCTGTTGCTACTGGCACCCGCAGGCGGGGATGAGCTGCAAGGGGTCAAGCGTGGTATCATGGAAATGGCCGACATGATCCTTGTGAACAAGGCCGACGGTGATCTGAAGGCCACGGCGACCCGCACCTGCGCCGACTATGCCGGGGCACTGCGTCTGTTGCGCAAGCGGCCACAGGATCCTGAGAGTTTTCCCAAGGCCATGACCGTTTCAGCGGTTGAGGAACATGGGCTGGAACAGGCGTGGGAAGAGATGCAGGCCTTGACCGAGTGGCGCCGCAGCAATGGTCATTGGGATGCAAATCGCGCCACTCAGGCTCGGTTCTGGTTTGATCAGGAGGTGCGCCATGCCCTGCTGGCCCGACTGGAAACACCAGTTGCCCGTGCCGAGATGGATCGCCTTGGCACCGAGGTTGGTTCTGGTAGCCTCAGCCCGTCTGCCGCTGCGGATCACATGCTGAGCATCCTCGCAACAGATTGAATTCGCACGACTGTCAGAGGTAGTTCGTTCGCTCAGAAACATGTATTCTGTATGCGTGTTCAATTTTTGGTTGCTCAGATTGCCCGGCTAAGTGCGTTTACTCGGGGAGTTTGAGCGCAGCCGATGCTAACGGAAACTGCCGATAATGCCCAACATCACCGGGACAAATGGCGCTGACAATATTGATGTCACCGATGACAACGGGACACTGAACGGTACCCCGCAGGGGACGCCGATTGATGATATTCGGGCCCGTGGCGGGGCCGACCAGATCAATGTGACCAACAGCACCATTTCAGGCAGCGTTCGTGGCAATGCCGGAAATGATGACATAACTGTTTCCGACAGTTCGATCGGTGGGCAACTCAATGCCGGGCGGGATGATGATACAGTCGATGTTCAGGGCTCAAGTATCGGCAACATCCGGTTGGGACGTGGCAACGATACTCTCAATTTCAGCAGCACAAACGTCTCCGGAGATGTTCGGGGTGGCAATGGAACCGATGCGCTTAACCTGCCCGAAGGCACGGTAGTCAATGACAGCACATTTGGCACCTTCACGGTTGTCGCCGGAACCAGCTATTCCCTTTCCGGGGGCACCTTTACCCTGCCATCAGGGATCACCGTTACCTACAGCACCTTTGAAACAGGTACCGGCTTTGTCTGCTTTACCCGTGATACTCTGATCTTATCAGAACGTGGTCCGGTTCGCGTGCAGGATCTGCGCACCGGCGATATGGTCCCGACCAAAGGTCATGGGATGCAACCCCTCCGCTGGATCGGTCGCCGCCGCTTTGACACCGGTTCGCTTGAAGATAATGCCAAGCGCCGCCCGGTTCGTATCCTTGCCGGAGCGCTGGGCGGTGGTCTGCCGGAACGTGACTTGCTGGTGTCGCGCCAACACAGGATGCTGGTGCAGTCCAGGATTGCCGAACGTATGTTCGGAGCATCCGATGTGCTGATCCCGGCAATCAAGCTGATTGCGCTGCCAGGTATCTTTGTCGATGAGACGGTCGAAAGTGTTGAGTACTTCCACCTGCTTTTCGATCGTCACGAAATCGTCTTTGCCGAAGGCGCCCCAAGCGAGAGCCTTTATACCGGGCCGGAAGCGCTCAAATCCCTGAGCTCTGAAGCGCGGCGTGAGATCTTTGATATCTTCCCGGAACTGGCCGAGATGAACTATGCGCCCAATCCGGCCAGCTATATTCCCAAGAGTCGCCAGCAGGCGCAGCTGGTCGCGCGGCACCTGAAGAACAACAAGCCGCTGTTGCAGGCGATCTGAGGGCATTTGGTACGCTCATAGCCTTGCTTCATGTATTCTCGGTTATGTAGAACTAAGCCGACGGCAGGGAATCTGAAATCCCGGCAAAAGATTTCGCCCCGCCCGTCTTGACCCTCCGTGCGATTCCCACTACACGCATCCAACCAGTTTTCGGGCGCGACTTCGGGTTGCGCCCCTTGTGATTTGGCCGAGGGCGGTATGCCCGGCCACCAGAAACAAAGGAAGAAACCATGTCGCGCCGTTGCGAACTGACCGGAAAAGGCCCGATGACTGGCAACAATGTCAGCCACGCCAAAAACAGAACTCGTCGTCGTTTCCTGCCCAACCTGAACGACGTTACACTGCAGTCGGAAACACTGGGTCGTGGCGTCAAGCTGCGCATTTCGGCAGCTGCTCTGCGCTCGGTTGACCACCGTGGTGGTCTGGACGCTTTCCTGGCGAAAGCCAAGGATGATGAACTGTCCGCGAACGCACTGAAAGTGAAAAAAGAAATCGCCAAAGCACAAGCTTCGGCGTAACGCTTTTTCACTGCGAAATTTCGAACCCCTGTTCCTGATGGAGCAGGGGTTTTTCTTTGTACGTATCGGTCTTCAGGGGGTCTGCAGCCTGAATTTCTGAAACTCGGCATCATCATATGTGACCATACCCTCGGAAACGGCACCAAGCCGCCGCAGGGCGCCCAGATTGCGCCGGGTTGGTGGCAGCAGAAAGGTTACCGATGATATGCTCGGATCATTACGGGCAAATTCCAGTGCCTTTCGTGTGATGGCATTCCCGAGCCCAAACGAATCTGCAGTCAGAACCAGCCCGTAATCCCAGTCTTTGCCTTCTCGTTGGAAACCGCCCCAGCCGACATAGTCCCCCCTGTGAAGGATAGCCCAGTGCCCCAATCCGTCGCGTTTCCAGTACATTTCTTTGGCTGTGACAAAGCTCTGCACCTGAACTGAATCCCAGGGCGATGTCATCAGTGGCAGATGTGCCGCCACGCGAGGATCAGACATGTGCTTCATGATTCTGTCCTGGGAAATCTCAGGCAATCGCACAAATTGAATGTCGCTTGAATCGATAGGTTTCATGACCTTGATTTAGATGATTTCGGCGTCACTGCCAGCCAGTCGGGCATAAATCCAAAGTAGGTGGATCAGGGTGAATTATTCCAAACTGTGAATAATAAGAGGCGTTACAGTGATATTGTTCACATACGATATGCTGAATTTGAATTATGTCTAAGCTTATTCAGAATCGGAGGCCATATTCATGCCTGTAAGACTTACTGAAATTCTGGCAATTCCCTCGAAAATTTTGGTCGAGGCAGTCAGAACCTGCACCGTTATCCAGCGAAGGGTAAATCGGCTGCATACAAGTATGACGATAGATCCGACCAACAGATCGGGCCTTGATAACCGGTAACAAAATCTGCCGGATACTGAATAACCAGACGGGGAATACGGCGCGGTTGGCCAAACTGTCTCAGCACGCCGATTGCGCTTGAAGCCCCGTCTGGCCTGGGCCTATACCATTGGTCGAAATGGTATCGATGCTTCGGAAATCACTGCCTTTTGTATTGTCTCTGCTTTTGGTTCTGACCGGGCAGAGCGTTGCAGCGTCACGCGGTGTGGATGCTGCCGTCGGGCAGATGGTTCTGTGCACGGGTGAAGGCCCTGTTGTCGTCTACATGGACGAGCACGGCCAGCCGACCAAACCACCTCATTTCTGTCCCGAATTTGCTCTGACTTTGCTGGGCGCTATTGCGGTTGCACAACCCGGGCTACCTGAGGCTCCGGATCGGGTACTGCCCTCTCCCGCGCATCGGGTTGAAAGCCTGATCGCCGCGCCGCGGCCTTCACAGCCCGCGCGGGCACCTCCCTTTTCTGTCTGAACTCCTCTCAATCTGTCAGACAATTCAAAAGGAGAAGGCAAATGACCTTCAAATCCACTCTGCTCGCCGCGCTGGCCTCTGCAACACTTGCCACCGCCGCTTTTGCTGAAGACACGATCAAAATCGGCGACGCCTATGCCCGGTCTTCGGGGAAAACAGCCAAGGCGGGCGCAGCTTTCATGATGATCGAAAACACTGGCGACACCGATGATCGTCTGATTGGTGTGTCGTCCGATGCTGCTGGTCGCGTTGAGCTTCATACTCACATGATCGACGACAACGGCGTCGCGAAGATGATGCATGTCGAAGAAGGCTTTGCCATTCCGGCAGGTGAGACGCATATGCTGCAGCGTGGCGGTGACCACGTGATGTTCATGGGGCTTTCGCAGCCTTTTGAACAGGGCGCCATGGTGCCGGTGACTCTGGTCTTTGAAAAGGCCGGCGAGATCGAAGTAGAGATCCCCGTCGATCTCGAGCGCCAGGACAGCGGTGCCCACGGCGGGCATTCGAACTGAGGCAACGCCTGTCTTCAGGCCGCAATGCGGCCCTTTTCATGCGTCAGGCCGGGCAATGCCCGGCCTGTTTTCGTTTTGATGCGTAGGTGTCAGATCGCGGCTGTCTAGCGATTGATGACGCGCATCCCAACACGGTCTCCAGCTGACTTGAAACGCGCAGCCATGAAGAACATGACCGCAGCAAAGGCCAACGCCGAGAACGCAATCGCCCAACCTAGTGCGACAAGCCCGCCTACCGGCCAGAACACCAGCACCAGCCCGATGATAAGCGCCACGATGCCTGAATTCCGCACGGTCGCACGTTCCGGGTCCGAGGTATGCATTTGTCCAATCGCGATAAGCGAGCCGATCCCGATGATAAGCGCCCAGGCGCCCAGCAGGAAAAACGTGACCTTGGCAACACCTTCCGGCCAGAACAGCAGAACAAGCCCTATCAGGACCGCACCGATACCGACGCCTCCGACAAGCCCCCGGCGCCCAAAGCCCATCAGTGTAAGCGCACCGTCCAGAACCAAAAGGGCGCCAACCAGACGCAACAGCAACGAAATGCTGCCCGTGGGCCAGAACAGCGCCGCAATCCCGACCAGAGCCGCCAATATCCCGCGCAACAGGAAGGTCCACCACAGATTGGCAAGATTTTCGCTGAGCGCATCCCGGCCCGCCATGCTGCCATCATCGACGATTTCGCCGTCTTGGGTTTCGTTTTCAGTCATGGGTCTCCCCCAGCTTGTTGAGTTCTAAGCATAAACGAGAACTTGGTGAAATGTCTTCTACCTTCGCGAGGGGCTGCTTCTATCGGCGCCCCAACAGCTTGGCGACCCATTGTGGGACAGTTTCGGTTGCCGGACCAAAGTGGGTTTCGTCAAAGCTGGACACACCTGCAGACGGTTCCAGATTCAGCTCAATGGTGCGCGCGCCGGATGCGATTGCCTCATGCACAAAGGCTGCAGCAGGGTAAACCTGACCCGATGTGCCGATTGCGGCAAAGACGGATGCTTCGGCCAGATGGTCATAAATTTCGTCCATGCGATAGGGCATCTCACCAAACCACACCACGTCCGGCCGGGCGGTTGGTGCGGCGCAAGCCGGGCAGGGCTCGCCTACAGCCATTTCCGGAGGGGCAGTCCATCGGTGTCCGCACGCCGCACAAAGCGCCCCGGCCAGAATACCGTGCATGTGGATTACATCACTGGCTCCTCCTGCTTCGTGCAGGCCATCCACGTTCTGGGTGACGATGATGACCTCACCCGGCCAGTCCTGTTGCAGGCGCGCCAACGCGACGTGAGCGGCGTTTGGCTCTGCCTTTGCAGCCTGTACCCGACGAGCATTGTAAAAAGCGTGCACCAGTGCCGGATCGCGCGTAAAACCCTCGGGCGTGGCGACATCCTCGATCCGGTGTTGCGCCCACAGGCCATCCTCATCGCGGAAAGTACCCAGACCGCTTTCCGCCGAAATTCCGGCTCCAGTCAGAATGACGATCTTTTCCATTTCACGTCCGCGCGATAAACCATGCCCATGACCCACCGTATCCTCTTTGTCTGTCTGGGCAATATCTGCCGTTCACCCGCTGCCGAGGGCGTCTTTCGCGCCCGCGCACCGCAATTCGAAACTGACAGCGCTGGAACCTCGGGCTGGCATATCGGGGATCCACCCTATGGCCCGATGCAAGAGGCCGCGCGTGCCCGCGGGCTGGACATCTCGGACTTGCGCGCCCGCCAGTTCACCGCCGCTGACTTTGATCGGTTTGACCTGATCATCGGGATGGACGCCAACAATATCTCGGATATCGAGGCGCTGCGCCCGTACGGCAATGAGACCCCTGTGCGGCTGCTGACTGATTTCGCACCTCAGTCCGGTGCCGACCACGTGCCTGACCCGTACTACACACGGGATTTCGACGGGGCGCTGGATCTGATCGAAGAGACAGTCGCGGGCCTGAACGCCCATCTGCAGAGTTAGTCGTCAATCACCTTCAATTGCCCGCTCAGCCAGGGCAATTGCGCGACTGCCGGATCGATGATCTGGCTCTGCATCAGGCGCCTCATCATCCCGGCAACCTCGCGCGGCACCTGATCGGACCAGTCCGACTGGGTGAAGAGTGAGATCATGCGTGAGCTTTCGCCAAATGGGGCAGGGTAGGCCGTCAGGCCCTCATGGAAGCGCGCTGCGCGCATATATCCCAACGGTGTCGTGATGGCCCAGCCCAGACCACGCGCCACCATCGCCATCAGGGCCAGATGCGAGCCGATCTCGAACCGCTCCTCGAACTCCATCTGATTGCGCGCCAGATGGCTTTCGATCTGTCGGCTGATCAGCTGTTCCCTTGCATAGCGCAGGAATGGCAGGTTCTGCAGCGCATCGTCAACGTTATCCGCTGTTTTGGGGGTCACCAGAATGAATGGGTCCTGAACCAGCGGGTACTCCACCACACCTTCCAACACCTCACCGCTATGGGCCGAAACCGCCAGATGCAAACGCTGTTCTTCAAGTGCCTGAAACAGATCGAGACTGGACAGCGTGATCAGCTTGAATTTCGACCGTGTCAGACTGTCGGCCAGCAGAGTCGCCAGTCGCGGGGTCAGATCATTGTCGAAATCATCGATCAGGCCGATTGACAGCGTGGTCAGATGGCCCAGATCCATGACAGTCAGTTCGCTTTGCGCCAATTGTAACTCACCCAGAACCGCCTCGGCCCGGGCCAGAAAGCTGCGCCCGGCCTGCGTCAGCCGCATCGGCCGCCGACCGTGATCCACCAGATCGGTGCCTAATGCCTTTTCCAGATTGCGCAATTGCTGGCTGACCGAGGGCTGGCTGAGCCCCGTGATCTCGGCGGCCTGCGCCACCGATCCCGTCCGCGCCAGGGCTTCGAACACCTCGAGCCCTCGCAGGGTCAGCCCTTTCATAACCATGCAATTTCCCTTTCGCTGCGCCATTTCTGAGGCGCAGCGGGGGTCAGGTCAAGTATTCAGAATGGGTTAGCTGCAGATCGCCTGTGCCATCTGGCCAAAGGCCTGATACCGATCCCACAACGCATCATCACGCGCGGTCTTCGACATCTTAAGCTCTTGCGCCTGATGAGGATCGGTGAACCACTTGGCCACGGTCCTTTGGTCACTGCGGGTCAGGGCCTGGTCCGCGACGCGCTGAATGCAACTGCACCGAGACCGCGTCGCTGCTGACCGGTCCGATGCCAGACATGCCCGTTTAATCTGTGCAGCCTCGCTTGGTGCCGGAGCCACCGCTGTCAACGACGTTGCGCAAAATGCTATTAAGAGGAACTGTTTCATGCTCAAGCCTCGTGTTTGCCTGCCCGGACGGGTCTGATGCCCCTCTCGGCTTGCGGCAGAGTATTGTGCAAGTTGCGATGCGGATCAATCACTTGGTTCGAAAAAGTGATTGTACGAGTCTGAAATGTCGCGTTTGGTGCAGCGAACTATTTGGTTCAATTGATTGAGAAAAGACCAATGCTCCGGAAATACGGTCGTACATTTCATCTGCCCCAGTCACCGGGCGCGACTAGTGATGATAAAATCATGTCCGATGTTGCTGCTCTGCTCAACGCAGCAGAGGTCGTCTTTACAGAAAAAATGGATGGTGAAAACACAACTATTCATTGCGATGGCTGTCACCCACGGAGTTTGGATGCGCGTTATCACCCATCTCGTGATTGGATCAAAGCATTCGCAGCGGGTATCTCGCCCCTGCTGTCACCGGATGAACGTATTGTTGGAGAGTACTTGTTTGCCCGGCATTCCATCGCCTATTCCCGGCTGCCAACGTATTTTCTGGGTTTTGCCTACATAAAAGGGAATGTAGTGCAATCTTGGGACGCAACCTTGTTGCGGTTCGCTGAACTCGGCATCACACCTGTGCCGGTTCTGTTTCGGGGACAGTTTTCGGAGAAGTCCGTCACTGATGTAATCAGCAATCTGGACATGTCGACACAAGAAGGGTTTGTCGTAAGAACCACGGCAGCGTATGCGGAAGAAGCTATGCCAACCCATCTGGCCAAATACGTCCGTGAGGGCCACGTCCAAAGTGAAACGCATTGGATGAACGCCGAGTTGGTGAAGAATGGACTACGCTGACAGTTCGCCTGCTACGTTCAATGCGAACAGCCATGAAGTCGGATTGTTGGCCCGTCCGGTGAACCCTACAAATAAAGGGTTTCGGATCGTGCGGTCCTACCTTGACCAGCGCCCGTTTTCGAACCATATCCCGACGCTATGACAGACCTCGCTCATATCCGCAATTTCTCCATCGTCGCGCATATCGACCATGGCAAATCCACCCTTGCTGACCGGCTCATCCAAGAGACCGGAACTGTCAAGGATCGCGACATGAAGGAACAGCTGCTCGACAGCATGGATATCGAGCGCGAGCGCGGCATCACCATCAAGGCCAACACGGTTCGCATCGACTATACCGCCGACAATGGCGAGAAATACGTGCTGAACCTGATCGACACTCCCGGTCACGTGGACTTTGCCTATGAGGTCTCACGGTCCATGCGCGCGGTCGAGGGCTCTCTGTTGGTTGTCGACTCGACCCAAGGGGTCGAGGCGCAGACGCTGGCGAACGTGTATCAGGCCATCGACGCCGATCATGAGATCGTGCCGGTGCTGAACAAGATCGACCTGCCCGCGTCCGATTGTGACCGCGTGGCCGAACAGATCGAGGATGTGATCGGCATCGACGCGACCGACGCCATTCAGGTCAGTGCCAAGACGGGGCAGGGCATCCACGAGACGCTCGAGGCCATCGTCCAGCAACTGCCCGCACCGCAGGGCAATCTCGACGCGCCGCTCAAGGCGATGCTGGTGGATTCGTGGTACGACGCCTATCTCGGCGTCATCGTTCTGGTCCGCATCATGGACGGCACGCTGAAAAAGGGCATGCGGGTCAAGTTCATGTCGAACGGTACCCTGCACCATGTCGACCGCGTCGGCGTCTTCCGGCCCGAGATGGAGATGGTCGACAGCCTCGGCCCCGGTGAGATCGGGTTCCTGACGGCGTCCATCAAACAGGTCCGCGACACTCGTGTGGGTGACACCATCACCAATGACCGCAACGGCACCGAAGACGCGCTGGACGGCTTCAAACCCGCGCAGCCGGTGGTGTTCTGTGGCCTGTTCCCGGTGGACTCGGCCGAATTCGAAGACCTGCGGGATGCGATCGACAAATTGGCGCTGAACGATGCCAGCTTCAGCTTTGAGATGGAAACCTCGGCAGCACTTGGCTTTGGCTTCCGTTGCGGCTTCCTGGGCCTACTGCACCTAGAGGTCATCCGCGACCGCATCGAACGCGAATATGATATCGAGCTCATCACCACCGCGCCGTCGGTGATCTATCACGTCTACATGAAAGACGGCGAAATGATCGAGCTGCACAACCCCGCCGACATGCCCGACCCCTCCAAGGTCGACCATATCGAGGAACCGCGCATCAAGGCGACTATCCTTGTGCCTGACGAATACCTCGGTGACGTGCTGAAACTGTGTCAGGACCGCCGCGGCATCCAGCTGGACCTGACCTATGCCGGTTCCCGCGCCATGGTCGTCTATGACCTGCCGCTGAACGAGGTCGTCTTTGACTTCTACGACCGCCTGAAATCGGTGACCAAGGGCTATGCCAGCTTCGACTACCAGATGACCGGCTATACCGAGGATAATCTGGTCAAGATGTCGGTGCTGGTGAATGACGAACCGGTCGATGCGCTGTCCACCATGGTTCACCGCGACCGGGCCGAGATGCGGGGCCGGGCGATGTGCGAAAAGCTCAAAGACCTGATCCCGCGCCACATGTTCAAAATCCCGATCCAGGCCGCCATCGGAGGCAAGGTCATCGCGCGCGAGACCCTATCGGCCCTGCGCAAGGACGTGACCGCGAAATGCTACGGCGGCGACGCCACGCGGAAACGCAAACTGCTGGACAAGCAGAAGGCGGGTAAGAAGAAGATGCGCCAGTTCGGGAAGGTGGATATCCCGCAGGAGGCGTTTATTAGTGCCTTAAAAATGGACAGCTAATAGCTGGCCATTTTTAAGGCGGGTGGGCGAAAGCGGTTGGCGCAGCCAACTGCGTGCCCACACGGTGGGGAAATGCGACAATAACCTCCAAGAGTTAGATATTCAAATCTGCTGACTTTGACCAACTTTATTCGATCCTCCGCTTAAGGCTTTGAAAGTATTTAGATTCATAGCCTTCTTGCTGGTGAGTCTGGATTTGATAATACTGTGTGTGTAGCGCGAGGAAAAAATGAACGAACTATTTGTTACCGCCCCTCAGCCCACACTTAAGAGAGTAGCTGACGTTGATGGGCCAGACTTTTATCCAACGCCTGATTGGGCGACTTTTGCGTTAATCGACAACGAAAATTTTATTGGCGATATATGGGAATGCGCCTGTGGCGATGGCGCAATGAGTAATGTTTTGGAGAAAACAGGCCAGCGGGTTGAAAGCTCGGATCTCTTCGATCGTGGATTTGGTGAAACTGGTGTCGATTTTCGCAGCACAAAAAGGAAAGCGCGCAATATCATAACAAACCCGCCATTCAACGCAGCTGAAGAATTTGTCCACTCTGCGCTTGGCGCTGCAGAGGGAAAATTCGCGCTCCTTCTTAGGTTGGCGTTCTTGGAAGGTGCTAAACGCCAAGAAACGATATTTCGAAATTCCGCACCCAGTAGAGTATGGGTATTTAGCGAGAGAATTACATTTTACCCTAAAGGTGCCCAGCGCAAAGGCAGTGGAACCACTGCCTATGCTTGGTTCGTTTGGGATAAGGATCACGCCGGGAAAACTGAGCTAAAATGGCTGCCGACGGGTTATAAAAAAATGAATATCACCTAAGGTGAGCTGCGTGTCGGCGGCCAATCTTCGTCAGTGTCCAAGACTCGTTTTGTTTGTCATAGTCTGCAATGCCGCGAGCAACTAGGCCGGTGCTCTGGTTGCGATGGCTGACAAGATTACGAACTTTCTGGGAAAAGTAAGTATCGCTGCGGTTCAACGCGATATCGGAGTCCCGTCCGGTCGGTGAAAGCCTAGTTGAGAGTCTTTTGATCAGTTGCGAAGTTGAGAGTGTTTGACCACGTGCATGAAGTAGTTCTTTGCAGGCCTCGTCCCGAATTTGAGATTCTGTATATACCATTTTATCTCCTTTTGTTAGGTAGTTGAGTGAATATGGTTGGTACGAAGTTAACTTCAATACATTCTGATAAAATTATATTAATTATCGTTACCCGCCCGGCGGCACCGCCGGGCCGCGCCGACCCGCCCCCATGGGGCGGCGCGTTTGCGCCACCCCTCGGGCCGGCGCTGCCCTCAGTTCTGTTGATCAACGGTTGCAAGCGCGTTTGCGCCCCGGGGCTTCGCCCGTTCGGCCCTGAAACGGTCCACTGGACCGTTTCCGAGACGGGCCTCACCCCCTCGGTTCAGTCGCGGCCCTCATCTCTTTTCATCAACCGTTGCCGAAGATGATGGCTTCAAGTGAAGCTTGGTTGCGTGTAGGTTGTGACAATCAGTGCTTTGGCCCATTTTGCTAAGAGGCCAACAATAGTCACAGGATCGATCATTGAAGGCGTCAGTCATCTGGAAGTTGTTGGCCTTTCTAGGCCTCGCCGTTCTTTTGTATTATTCGAGAGTTGTTGATCGCGGAGAGAGTGTTTGGGTCTCGGTCGTCATTCTTTGCATTGTCGGCTCGTCGTTTGTTTTCTCAGAGTTAAGGCGAAAGTAGGCCAAGACCTGCACGTTGCTTTCTGGTCTATTGATTGACCGCAGGGTCGGCTATCAGGTTTCGTCCGGCCTCTCCAACTAACGCTCATCTAAACCAATCATGAAGTTTCCCTTAGGTAACTTGTAAGCATCCAACCTCCTCCCAATCTGTAGGCCACAGCAGAGATGTTCGCTTTCGAACCTCAAAGGGTCGCATTCAGGAGGAGATCCCCATGACCAGATACATGACTGCCGGAGCAGCCGCTCTGGCCACGTCCCTCGCCCTCGGAACCGCAGCACTGGCCGATACTACACCGGACCTGCGCGGCACATGGGTCGGGTCTTACACGACCGTCCAGCCCAGCCACTATTACAAGGGCGATCAGCCCCGCTTCAATCAGGCCGAATGGATGCTCGACGTCCAGATGCAGGAAGACAATGTCTTCTGGGGGCCCAGCAAGTGGCGTCGGGATGGCGATACCGAATGGAATGAATATGAGGCCACCGGAACCATCAGCCTCGATGGCTCGGGTTCGATCGGCATCATTGAAACCTCACCGCTGGTGATCGGCGCGAACGCGTTGATCGATGCACGGTACGAAGATGGCAAGATTTTTGCCGATTTCCGTAGCCTGCGTAACGGAACGACCTACAGCACCGTTCTGGAACGTCAGGTGAACTGAAGCGTTTCCGGCCCGGGCGATTGTAGGGGGTAAGTACCGCTGCTGCGATTGTGAATGCAGCGGAGGTTAGTAGGTTGCCACGCGCGGGTCGGAACGCTTCTCAAAAACGGAACCATCGTCTCCACAGGGAGGAGACGGGCCGGGCGGCCAGTTCGCCGCCCGCGACAGGATCCAGACCGCCACGTGCTAATATGCGGCGTTCCTCGGCACGGGTCATCTGGATCTCGCGGACCTTCAGCGCGGCTTCGCGCGCGGTGACATAGCTGCCGTCCGGCCCCGGTTCCATTCCCGGAATGTTTCGTCCCCGCGACCACATTCCGCGTATGCCGCTCAGGGGATGTTTCCAACCGATCTCATCGTCGTCCTGCAGATGCCAGATCCGCTCGACCTCGGTTACCGAGACCAGAGCGGCCATTGGTTTGCCATGTCGGGTCAGAATGATCACCTGACGCGGGTCCTGTGCGCGGGTGACCAGCTCTCCCAGATGGGCGCGGGCGTAGGAAATTGTGCAGCGCATCGGCGAATCTCCGGTTGTACGATTCGAAAGATTTGGGGTCTGAGCTTTGTACAAATCCTGCAATTTCTGCCTAAACGACCGTGCGGGGGCCTTTGCAGGCGCAGAAAGCGTCCAAAATCCGGTCGATCCTTCATATCCGGACTTTTCCGCCGTCAACCCTGCGAAGTTTCGCATGTTCTGGAGTTATCCACATGGCTTTCCCTGTGGATACCAACAGGTTATCCCCGTCTAATTTTCATGCTGCAGTGCTATTTTCTTGTCGGATCGGGGGTGCGGGTGCAACAGTCTGATCACTGCCAAGGTTCTTAGGAACCACGGTGGGACGCAAAGGCCAGGGGGCCAGAGCAGGGAGGGCAGGTCCTACGGATTTGTGTTGTACTGCAAGGGCTTACCGGTGGGTGATCAGCCGATGTCGGGTCTCGTACCCATGCCGGGTGATCAACTTCTCAGAAGGTCAATGCGTGCTGCGAAGTACCCTCGCGTACAACGTGGCGGCTGCGGTCCTCCCGGGATCGGAGCAACTGGATCGGGACGTCCCTCGGGCGTGTCGACCCGGCAAGGCGTCAGGGGCATCCGTATGGGTGCATGCAAAGACCGCGTCTGCGCACCTGACGCCTTTTCCTTTTGCCGGACCCCGGTTTCATACAGGCTACCACTCACCACCCTGAAAAAGGGAACGGGGTTCTTTCGCTTGCGCAAAAGAACCCCGTAGTAGCGTCAGATGATGCAATGCCGCGTCTATGCACCTGTACTTTTGATTGTAGCTCGGCTCAGACCTTGCATCAACCATATATTGGGGTTGTGCGCGGCATTCTCACAATATGCAGAAAGAAGTCAGAGATTTTCCTGAACGTCAGTCGCTGCGCCCTGGATGGCATCGCCTGCTTTCTCGATATCTTTGCCAGCGCCTTTTGCGGTTTCGCAAGCGGTGAGGGCAAACAGGCTCAGACCAATCAGAAGTGTGCGGATCATAGGTATCTCCTTGGCTACTCAGTCATTTTGTCGGTAGCACCTTTCTGAGGTCCGGGCCAGCGTTTTGAGCGTTTTTGATCCCTTGGTATCTTGAGAAGGTGTTGGAATCTCGAGCTGAATATACGTGCCGTTGCGCTGCAAACTGACACGCTCCTCATCGATACCGCACCCAAGGGTGTGAATGCAGGGGGTTTTCAAGTGATCTCTTTGATTGCTGAACGCCAATCCGGAACGGCTCTCCTAGCTGGTTTGATCAACAGCCCTCAGGGTCGTGTGTAACTTGAGCGGCTTGCAGCGTTCTTAACAACGCCAATCACTACCAGTCCCCGTCAGGATTTGTCGTCGCTGCAAAACAGCTCGTAAACCACTTCGAGCATGCGGCGGGGGCGATCATCGGTCAGACGATAGTAGATAGCCTTGCCTTCGCGGCGCGGTGTCACGAGCCCTTCAAGGCGGAGGCGGGACAATTGTTGGGAAACGGCAGCCTGGCGGGCAGACAGAAGCTCTTCCAGCTCGGTTACGGATTTCTCACCGGAAACCAAATGACACAGGATCATTAAACGACCTTCATGACTGATCGCTTTGAGGAAATTCGATGCGCGCGTCGCATTATCGACCATTCGGTCGAGATCTTCTGAAGTCATGTCCTGGGACAGCTGGGGAAGTGCCATCTAGATTGTTTTCCTTTCGGGCCCGGCTTGCGGGCTATTGTTCCCTTACGTAAGTTTCGCTGAAGGCGAGCCATTTCAGTACATGTTTCGAACATGTATTTCTATATGTATGGATCAAAATAGCGTGATGGATAACGGGGAAAATGCCGGAATATGACTCCCTAGTGCGTCTATGCGGCATTCGGCTGGCGGATTTTAGCGGTCGAAGTAACGCTCAGTAGTCCAGCAGTCTGTGCTCTCCATTCGCCACGAATCCTACATTAGCGAAGTGATGTCTGCTGCACCCCTTGCGGCCCCCCGGTGCCGATACTAAGACTCATGTAATTATTCTTCGGGTAGTGTCCCGATCCATTGCAAAGCAGGCAGGTTCCGAATGTTCGATCCAGTTGACACCTATATGAATACGCTCGTTCCCATGGTCGTCGAGCAGACCAGCCGGGGTGAGCGGGCTTACGACATTTTCTCGCGCCTGTTGAAGGAGCGGATCATCTTCATCAATGGCCCGATCCACGACGGAATGAGCCATCTGGTTGTTGCCCAGTTGCTGCATCTTGAGGCGGAAAACCCGAACAAGGAAATCTCGATCTACATCAACTCGCCCGGCGGCGTGGTGACCAGCGGTTTGTCGATTTACGACACAATGCAGTACATCAAGCCGAAATGTTCGACGTTGGTGATCGGTCAGGCGGCATCGATGGGATCAGTTCTGCTGGCCGGTGGCGAGAAGGGCATGCGCTTTTCACTGCCCAACAGCCGTATCATGGTTCACCAGCCCAGCGGCGGGTATCAGGGTCAGGCCAGCGATATCATGATCCATGCGGCTGAAACGCAGAAACTCAAGGATCGCCTGTATGATATCTATGTGCGTCATACCGGACAGACCAAAAAGGCTGTTGAAAAAGCTCTGGATCGTGACAATTTCATGAGCCCGGAAGAGGCGAAAGAGTGGGGTCACATCGACGAAATCGTCGAGAACCGCGCTAAGATGGATGTTGAAGAAAGCTAAGATCAAAACCTCGCGCGTGTAGCGCGAGGTGTGATTTTGAGATTGTAGCTGCCACAGTGCTGGCCTAAGCTGCATGAACAGGCGCAAGCGCGACGCAGCGGCGCGCAGGGATGGAGCCCGAAAGGTAGATCATGGCGACGAATTCAGGCGGTGACAGCAAGAACACGCTCTACTGCAGTTTCTGCGGCAAGAGTCAGCATGAGGTGCGTAAACTGATTGCGGGCCCGACGGTGTTCATCTGTGACGAATGCGTCGAACTGTGCATGGACATCATTCGCGAAGAAACCAAGGCCAGTGGCCTTAAATCTTCGGATGGTGTGCCGACACCAAAAGACATCTGCGAAGTTCTGGATGACTATGTTATCGGTCAGGCCACTGCCAAGCGGGTTCTGTCGGTTGCGGTTCACAACCATTACAAGCGCCTTAATCATGCTCAGAAAGCGGGCAGCGATATTGAGTTGGCCAAGTCCAACATCCTGCTGATCGGTCCGACCGGTTGCGGTAAGACGCTGCTTGCGCAGACTTTGGCGCGCATTCTGGATGTTCCGTTTACCATGGCGGACGCGACCACACTGACCGAAGCCGGTTACGTGGGCGAGGATGTTGAGAACATCATCCTCAAACTGCTTCAGGCCAGCGAATACAATGTCGAGCGCGCGCAGCGCGGTATCGTCTATATCGATGAAGTCGACAAGATCACGCGCAAGTCCGAAAACCCTTCGATTACCCGCGACGTCTCGGGTGAGGGTGTTCAGCAGGCGCTGCTGAAACTGATGGAAGGCACCGTTGCCAGCGTTCCACCTCAGGGTGGCCGCAAGCATCCGCAGCAGGAATTCCTGCAGGTTGATACAACGAATATCCTGTTCATCTGCGGCGGTGCGTTCGCCGGGCTGGATAAGATTATCGCACAACGCGGCAAAGGCTCGGCCATGGGCTTTGGTGCCGACGTTCGTGACAATGATGACCGCGGTGTTGGCGAGATCTTCAAGGACCTCGAGCCCGAGGATCTGCTGAAATTCGGTTTGATCCCGGAATTTGTTGGTCGTCTGCCGGTTCTGGCGACGCTGGAGGATCTGGATGAGGACGCGCTCGTTACCATCCTGACCAAGCCCAAGAACGCGCTGGTTAAGCAATACCAGCGTCTGTTCGAGCTTGAAGATGCCGAGCTGGCCTTTACGGATGATGCGCTGAAGGCGATCGCGAAGAAGGCCATTGAGCGCAAAACCGGAGCACGCGGGCTGCGCTCGATCCTCGAAGATATCCTGCTGGATACGATGTTCGAACTGCCAGGTCTGAAGAATGTAACCGAGGTGGTAGTGAACGAAGAGGCGGTGACCTCGGAATCGCAACCGCTCATCATTTATGCGGATGCCGGTCCCGAATCGGCGTCTGCTGGCTGAACTCAGAGAGTTTCCGAATTTACACGGCGCGGTATCATCCGCGCCGTTTTCATATGAGGGCACAATGACAATTAAGCGTATTTCTTCAGGTGGTGAGTTTGAGGCGAAGGTCGGATATTGCCGGGCTGTTGTCGCGGGTGGCTGGGTGCACGTTGCCGGTACCGTCGGTCAGGGTGACGGCGCGGCCGAGCAGTGTCGGTCAGCGTTGGCTGTCATAGAAAAGGCCCTGACGGATGCTGGTGCGTCTTTTGCCGATGTGGTGCGCGTCACTTACATGCTGCCGGACCGTGCCGAGTTCGAGCCTTGCTGGCCCATTCTGGCCGAAACCTTTGGTGAGAACCCGCCAGCGGCGACGATGATCGAATGTGGCCTGATTGATCCAAAGTACCGGATCGAAATCGAAGTGACTGCAATCTTGCCGGAATAAGGGCTGCGGCCCTGCTGACACTGGACCTTAGTCGGCCTTTGGTCCATATCTTCAGGAGCATAACTGCCGGAGGCGCCAATGGGAATCCTGAACACTCTTTTACGAGCTGTGACTTGGTGGAACGGGGCGACCCTGAACACCCAAATTTTCACCGCGCGCAAGGGTATCAAGGTTGGCGAAGATGATCAGGGCAACGTGTTTTACCACAACGCCGATGACAGCAAGCGCTGGGTCATTTTCAATGGCGAAGCCGAAGCAAGCCGGATTGATCCGGACTGGCACGGTTGGCTGCATCGCACCTGGGATGAACCTCCGACAGAAAAACCGTTAAAGCACAAATCCTGGGAGCTGCCGCATCAGGAAAACCTGACCGGCACCGCATTGGCCTATACGCCGGCGGGATCTCTGCGCCGACCGGACCCGGTTGAGCGCAAGGATTATGAGGCCTGGAGCCCTGAATAGGCGAGGCGAGCAATGTCTACCCACAACATGACCGAAGTTCTTGTCGGCGGAGCCGTGCTGGCTTGCGCCGTTGCGTTTGGCGTCTATGCCAGCCAGTCCACGGGCCTGTCTCAGAACCGGGCCGGGTATGAACTGGGCGCATCGTTCCGTTCGCTGGAAGGTGTCGGGATCGGCACCGACGTGCGGTTGGCAGGTGTGAAGATCGGGACCGTTACGAACGTTGCGCTCAATCCCGAGACATACCGTGCTGATACGACCTTTTCGGTCGCTGACGGTATCCAGATTCCAGATGACAGCGCCATCGTCATTTCCTCAGAAGGTCTGCTGGGCGGTAACTTCGTTGAGGTCATGCCGGGTGGATCGCCGTTCTATTTTGAGCCCGGAGACGAGGTGGAGGATACTCAAGGTGCGGTCAGCCTGATCTCGCTGTTGGTCAAGTTTGTTGCCGGGGACAGTAGCGAATGATGCGGGCTGCTATTTTTGCATTGCTGCTGGCCGGTACGGGTGCTGCTGCTCAGCAAAAGGTGGAATCCGGCCCGGGCGCGATGCTGCGTGGGCTGGATAAGGTCAGCGGGCAGACCGTTGATGTCGAACTGCAGAGCGGCCAGACAGAGGCCATATTCGGGCTGGATGTTGCCCTTGGGGATTGTCGATACCCCGCGGATAACCCGACTGGGGATGCCTTCGCCTATCTGACAATCTGGGAAAGTGGCAAATCAGAGCAGCTGTTCGATGGCTGGATGATTGCGACCTCTCCCGCGCTGAATGCACTGGATCACGCGCGTTATGACGTCTGGGTGATCCGCTGTATCACGCCATCCGCCGACTGAGCGATTGCGGCAGTAAAATCTGCGCTGGCGTTAATCGCTTCTTCAAGCTCTCGGCGATACTGGCTGCGTGGGATTTCGATCGCGCCCAATGATGCCAGATGCGCAGTCAGAAACTGTGTGTCAAACAATCGGAACCCGGTTTGGCGCAGACGGTCCACCAGATAGGCCAATGCAACCTTCGATGCGTCTGTGCGGCGTGAGAACATGCTTTCCCCAAAGAAAGCCGCCCCCAGCACAACGCCATAGACGCCACCAACTAGCTGATTTTCCTCCCAGACTTCGAGAGAATGCGCGTGGCCGGATTGATGAAGGTCCAGATACAAGCCGCGTAACTCGGCGTTGATCCATGTGTCTGTACGATCTGCACAGCCATCAACGACACCTGCAAAGTGTTGGTCGATTGACACCTCAAACCCGCTGTTGCGAATTCTGCGCGCAAGGCTGCGTGAGACGTGAAATCCATCCAGCGGGAAGACACCACGAAATTTTGGATCGACCCAGAAAAGCTCAGGGTCGTCACGATGTTCTGCCATCGGAAAAATGCCGATGGAATACCCATGAAGAAGGAGTTCGGGTGAAAGGCTCATGCAGAATACCCGAAGGTCGAAGAGCGTTCGCTCTTCGACCTTACAGATTTATTGGGCCATGTTCTCCGCAAGCCAGTGCTCCAGCCAGTGGATGTTGTAGTCCCCGCTGTGGATGTCTGGTTCCTGCAGCAGAGCGTGGAACAAGGGCACAGTCGTGTCGATGCCATCCACGATCAATTCACCCAAAGCACGGTTCAGGCGTGCCAGCGCCTCATCCCGGTCGCGGCCCTGCACGATCAGCTTGGCAATCAGCGAGTCATAGTAGGGCGGAATGGAATAGCCGTCATAGAGTGCTGAATCCATCCGTACGCCAAGACCGCCAGGTGCGTGATAGGCAGAAATCTTGCCCGGGCAGGGTGAGAAGTTTGGCAGTTTCTCGGCATTGATCCGAACTTCGATGGCGTGGCCATTGATTTCCAGATCGTCCTGACCGAACGACATCGGTTCGCCCGCTGCGACGCGAATTTGCTCGCGCACCAGATCGACACCAAAGATGCCTTCGGTTACCGGGTGTTCCACCTGCAGACGCGTGTTCATCTCGATGAAATAAAACTCACCGTTTTCGTACAGGAATTCGATGGTACCCGCGCCAATATAGTTGATCTTGGCAACTGCGTCTGCACAGATCTTACCGATTTTGGCGCGTTCTTCCGGAGTGATGCTGGGGCCGGGGGCCTCTTCAAACACCTTCTGGTGACGACGCTGCAACGAGCAGTCGCGTTCGCCCAGATGGACCGCCTTGCCTTTGCCATCACCGAAGACCTGAATCTCGATATGACGCGGTGTGGTCAGATATTTTTCGATATAGACTTCGTCATTGCCAAAGGCAGCCTTGCCCTCGGCGCGTGCGGTCATGAACGCACTTTCCATTTCATCAGCGCTTTGCGCGACCTTCATGCCGCGACCGCCGCCACCGGCGGTGGCTTTGATGATGACGGGATAACCGAATTCTTCACCGATTTTCTTGGCCGCAGCCAGATCTGGAACACCACCGTCCGAACCCGGAACACAGGGAACACCCAGTTCCTTCATCGTGTCCTTGGCTGTGATCTTGTCGCCCATCACGCGGATATGTTCTGCGGTGGGGCCGATGAAGGTGATGCCGTGATCTTCGACGATCTGCACGAATTCGGCATTTTCGGACAAAAAGCCATAACCGGGGTGGATCGCTTGCGCGCCTGTGATCTCACAGGCCGAAATGATCGCGGGTACCGACAGATAGCTCTGCGGGCTGGGTGCCGGGCCGATGCAGACCGATTCGTCGGCCATGCGTACATGCATCGCGTCGCTGTCGGCGGTCGAATGCACGGCAACCGTCGCAATACCCATCTCGCGCGCGGCGCGGATCACACGCAGGGCGATCTCGCCTCGGTTGGCAATCAGGATCTTGTCGAACATGGGCCCGCCTTACTCGATGATAACCAGAGGGGTGCCGAATTCAACGGCGTCACCATCGCTGACCAGAATACGCTTGATGGTACCCGATTTGGGTGCGTGGATATGGTTCATGGTCTTCATCGCTTCGACGATCAACAGCGTGTCGCCCTCGGATACAGATGCGCCAACGGTGATAAAGGCGGGTGCGCCCGGCTCGGGCTGCATGTAGACAGTGCCAACCATGGGTGAGGTTACTGCGCCCGGATGGCTTGCCGGATCTTCCGCTGCAGCGGGTGCTTCGGCCGGGGCGGGCGCTGCAGCGGGTGCTGCGGCTGCAGGTGCGGCAGCGGCTGGAACGGCCACCTGAACCGGAGCAGCTACGGCTTGGTTCATCCGGCTGACACGAACGTTCAGGCTGTCTTCTTCGCCATATTCACGTTTGACCTGCAGTTCGGTCAGGTCGTTTTCGCGCAGCAGTTCGGCCAAGGCCTTGATGAACGCCACATCCGCTTCGTGTTTGGTATCTGTCATGAGTGTCCTCGACGGTTCCCCTTTGGCCCGTCTGTTTTTGCGGGCTTGGTCTAATTACGCAGCGTTATAAGCCATGCAGTCGGCCATGAAAAGCGCAGTCTCAGCCTGTCAAATGGGGGTTTTTGCGCACATTGCGAGAGCCAAGCGGGATCAGAGTGGCATCCCCGACAATTTCGCCACCAGTTCGGGCAGTTTCCGGGCGCCAAACTTCTCCAGCAATCGGGCCCGATAAGCCTCGACTGTGCGATAGCTCAGGCCAAGATCTGCCCCGATTTCCTTTGCGGACAACCCTCTGCACGACATGATCGCCACTTCGCGCTCACGCTGTGTAAGCTCTACTAACGGGCGCTCTTCGGAGATGTCGGAAAAACTCCAGATGCCGTGGCGGAAGGGATCGTCCGGTGTCAGTGACCGTCCGCGTGCCCGGCACCAGAACAGATCGCTATTCCGGCGTCGCATGACCCGTTCGTCCGTATAGTAGCCCGTGTCTCGCATCACCTGCAGGCTGCGCGCGCCGATGCGTTCCCAATCAGCAACTGACGGATAGAGGTGCAACAATGGCATATTGCGATACTCTTCCTCACTGCCGCCAAAGGTGCGGGCAAACTGCAAATTGCAGCGCCGGATGATCCGGTTCTCAAGCTCGACGAGCCCGATCGGGGCGTATTCAAAGGCTGGATCGCTCATATACCTATGGTGACGCGTATTGGGGCAGAATTGAAGGGGCGAAACTCTCAATCACTTGGCTGAATGATGGGCTCTTGAGTGATATTAAATCGGAAACGTAGTAAATCTTGTAAATGTGCTTTGAAAATAGGCCTGCAACCAATAACAATTAAACAACTATTCTGAAAAATCGTGTGCCCGGCCGAAAAGCGGGCGACGCCACCTTGGGGAAAGTTGTGCCTTTGCGCGACACACTGACAGGAAGCCGAATACGGGAAAGACGACAGATTTCCGGTCTGCGTCAGGCGGAACTTGCGCGCCGGGTTGGTATTTCGGCGTCATACCTGAACCTGATCGAACACAATCGTCGGCGGATCGGGGGTAAGCTGCTGGTCGATATCGCGTCCGCGTTGTCGGTCGAGCCGTCGTTGCTGACACAGGGGATCGAGGCCACTCTGATCGCGGCGCTTCGCGAGGCAGCGGCAGATGCGGTTGGACAAACGGCCGAACTGGATGCGCTGGATGAGTTTGCGGGGCGGTTTCCCGGTTGGGCAGGTGTCTTGTCGCAGATGCATCGACGTGTCGTGTCGCTGGAGCGCACGGTTGAGACATTGTCAGATCGATTGACCCATGACCCGCATTTGGCGGCCTCGATGCACGAGGTGCTTTCGACGGCGGCCGCAATCCGATCGACCGCTGCAATTCTGGCCGAGCCCGAAGAGATTGATGCAGAATGGCGGGATCGTTTCCACCGCAACATTCACCAAGATGCTGAACGTCTGGCCGAAAGTTCCAAGGCTCTGGTTGCCTATCTAGATGAAAGCGAAGATGAGCCTGACCGCCGTGGGATGCCGCTGGAAGAGGTCGAGGCGTTCTTTGCCGAGCGAGAGTACCATTTCCCGGAGATCGAAGAAGGTGCAGCAGCCGATTCGTTTCCGTTGGATGGTTTGGACACATCCGCTGCAAAATCCGTGGCGCAGAGCCTGTTGGCAACCTATGCTGCTGACGCGCGTGCAATTCCGCTGGATAGGCTTCGGGAAGAGTTGGGCGGTGCTGAGCCGGATCCGATGGGGCTTGCGGCGCGATTTTCGGTAGATCTGGCGACAGTGCTGCGTCGGTTGGCATTTGTTCCGAAAAGCCTTCTGCCACGGGCGGCGGGTCTGGCAATTTGTGATGCGTCCGGCAGTATCCTGTTTTATAAACCTGTACCTGGATTTGCATTACCCCGGCACGGAGAAGGCTGTCCATTATGGCCGTTGTTTACAGCTCTTAATCGGCCGCTGGTCCCTGTGCGGAAAAGGATCGTTCAACTGGGCCGAACCGCGGCCGAGTTCGATTGCTATGCGATTGCCTGGCCTCAGCCTGCACAGTCATTTGATCAGGACCCCGTTTACCATTCGGCAATGCTGGTGCTGTCGGTCGAAGATCCGTCGCCAGATGTCGATGCGAAGGCTCAGGTTGGGACCAGCTGTCGCATCTGCCCAAGAAACGCATGTGAATCACGGCGCGAGCCGTCGATTCTTAGCGAAGTTTTTTGACAGTTTCCTGACAGAACGATTAATCTGACAGCGATGGATGGCCGCGCGTCTGATCGGCCATGGGGAGGAACTGCAAATATGAGCCGTAAGGTTCTGTTGATCGAGGACGAGCCAAACATTACCGAGGCGATCCGATTTCTGCTGACTCGTGAGGGTTGGCAGGTTGAGACCCATGCCGAAGGCGTGGATGCTGTTCAGGTGATTGTAGCTGAGAATCCGGACCTTGTTATTCTCGATGTCATGCTGCCGGGTAAGAGTGGCATGGACATCCTGCGTGACCTTCGGGAACTTGAGGGGATGAAGGGCCTGCCTGTGTTGATGCTTACGGCAAGGGGGCAATCCCGAGATCGGGAAATGGCGGAGCAGGCTGGTGTCAGCCGCTTTATGACCAAACCATTTTCCAATACCGAAGTTCTGACTGCTGTGCGCGATCTTCATGCGCAAGCGTCGCGGTCATGACGTCGGAGGATAATGCACATCAATCAACGGCGACAAGACCGTCGCTCTTCCTAGAACGTCAGAGTTATCGTCGACGCAGATTGTCTGATGCTGCGAGATTGCTGCCATTTCTGGGTGCCGCTCTGATCGGGCTCCCCTTGCTCTGGCCAGATGGCAGCGCAGGAGAAGACGCGGTGCCGCTTTCCTCCGCCATCCTGTACATCTTTGGTTGTTGGGGTGCCCTCATCTTGATCAGTATGTTCTTCGGCTTCGTGGCCAAGCGTTTTGCAGCACGTGAGGATACGGAGACGGACGAATGGCGACATTAAACGTCCTGATACTCGTCTGCCTTGGCTACGTTGTACTGTTGTTCGGCGTGGCATTCGCCGCCGACCGGATGGCGGTTGCCGGACGAGGGAAATGGTTGCGTTCACCCCTGATCTACACTCTGTCCCTGTCGATCTATTGCACAGCTTGGACATTTTACGGCGCGGTTGGCAACGCTGCCCGTTCGGGTTTGGAATTTGTCACCATCTATCTGGGGCCGACGCTGGTGATGATCAGCTGGTGGTGGGGGCTGCGTAAACTTGTTCGCGTAGGGCGCAGCCAGCGCGTGACTTCAATTGCCGACCTAATTTCGTCCCGTTATGGTAAGTCGAACACTCTGGCGATTTGTGTGACCATTCTGGCTGTGTTGGGCGGCACGCCTTACATCGCGCTGCAACTCCAATCGATTACGCTCTCGTTCTCGATATTTGCCGAAGCGGATTCGTCTGGTCTCTATCGTGAGGGATCGAGTGTCTTCTGGGTGGCGGCAGGTCTGGCGGTCTTTGCCATTCTGTTCGGTACACGAAATCTGGATGTAAACGAGCGTCACCATGGCGTTGTAACGGCCATTGCTCTGGAATCTGTGGTCAAGTTGTTTGCGTTGCTGGCAGTCGGCATATTTGTCGTCTGGGGGATCGCAGGCGGTGTTGGTCCGATGATGGACCGTATTGATGCCTCTGAAATCGGTCAGTGGAACGTTGATGCGGGGCGCTGGACCACAATTACCTTCCTGTCTGCAGCGGCCTTTGTCTGCCTGCCGCGCATGTTTCAGGTAATGGTCGTCGAAAACGATGATGAGGGGCACCTGAGAACGGCGGCCTGGGCCTTTCCGCTGTATCTGCTGCTGATGAGCCTGTTTGTTGTCCCGATCGCTGTCATCGGGCTGGACCTGATGCCCGAGGGATCAAACCCGGATCTGTTTGTTCTGACGGTGCCGCTGTCTCAGGGTAATGAATGGCTTGCTATGCTGTCGTTTATTGGGGGTTTTTCATCGGCTACATCGATGGTCATTGTGACGGCTATGGCGCTTTCAACCATGGTCTCCAACCATGTTGTCATGCCGATCTGGCTGAGTACTCAGGAGGGATCGGGTTCGGTTTCCGGTGACGTTCGCAACATCGTTCTGATGGCGCGCCGAGTATCGATCGCTGTCATCATGGGATTGGGCTACTTCTATTTCCACCTCTCCGGAGGGGGGGCAGCGCTAGCCTCCATCGGGCTTGTTGCCTTTGCAGGGATTTCCCAGATTCTGCCAGCACTTGTAGGTGGTTTATTCTGGCGTGGGGCGACGCGAACCGGTGCTCTGATCGGATTAAGTGTCGGGTTCTTTCTTTGGATTTACACGCTGCTGTTGCCCGGAATGGGCGGGGGGGTGATGCCTGCCTCGGTCCTTGAAAACGGTCCATTTGGCTGGGGATGGCTCAGGCCGCAGGCGTTGTTCGGGATCGATGGGATTGACCCGATGGTACATACGATCATGTGGTCGCTGTCCCTGAACACCATCGCCTTCTGCGTGGCATCCCTGCTGAGCTTTCCCAGCCCGCTGGAGCGGTTGCAAGGCGCTCAATTCGTGAATGTCTTTGACCATTCGGTTGCCCCTCAGGGATGGACCGGGTCCGTTGGCCAAAGCGAAGATCTGATGATCATGACACAGCGCATTCTGGGCACGATTCCCGCGCAGGTGTTCTTTCAGGCCGAAGCGTTGAAACAGGGCGGTCGGGGACGATTGCCCGAACCTACGCCGGGTTTTCTGGTGCGTCTTGAACGTGAGTTGAGCGGTTCTGTCGGAGCGGCTACCGCTCATGCTATGGTAGGGCAAATCGTAGGGGGATCGTCGGTTTCGGTCGAAGATCTGCTGGCGGTGGCTGATGAATCGGCGCAACTGCTGGAATACTCAGGTCAGATGGAGGCAAAATCTGCCGAACTTAGCCGCACGGCGCGTCAATTGCGTGAGGCGAATGAAAAACTCACGCAAATCTCGATGCAAAAGGATGCCTTTCTTGGTCAGGTGAGCCACGAATTGCGCACCCCGATGACCTCAATCCGGGCATTTTCGGAGATCATGCGCGATACCGAGGAGCTGAGTGCCGAGGAAAAGACGCGTTATGCAGCGATCATCCATGACGAGGCTTTGCGCCTGACCCGATTGCTGGATGATCTGCTGGACCTAAGTGTTCTGGAAAGCGGGCAGGTCAGTTTGAACTTGGGCGACAGTACGTTGCGGTCTGTTCTGGATCGCGCCATTTCTACCGCGCTTGCCGGAACAGATCGAAAGCTCGAGATACGGCGCAGCCTGACCTCTGAACGCATACCGCTGCAAACCGATCTGGATCGCCTTGGTCAGGTCTTCATTAATCTGATTTCGAACGCGCAGAAGTACTGTGATGCGCCCGACCCGATTCTGACCATTTCGGCGCACGATGTTGGGGGGCAGGTCGTGATCGACTTCATCGACAATGGCAGTGGAATCCCGCCCGAGGCGCAATCGATGGTGTTCGAGAAATTCGCGCGTGTAGGCTTCGACAAAGCCGGGGGCGCGGGTCTGGGCCTGGCCATCTGTCGTGAGATCATGCAGCGCCTCGGCGGCGAAATCAGCTATTTGCCGGGGCAGGCGGGGGCCGCGTTCCGTGTCAGCCTACCACTGGCGCACAAGCAAGCCGCGCAGTGATCGCGATTTAAAGGTATTGGTAACCGTCGCCGGGTTAGACCGGGTATCAGGCGATAAATAGATAGCGGTTCGGTGCCATGGCAAATGATGTCAGCGCAGCTTTGGCGCGTAAACTTGTGGTTGGGCAAGCTGATGCCGAGGATAAACCTCGCCCTATCCTGCGAGCTCTGCGGTTGGCATTGGCTCGGGCAGCAATTGAAACCATTCAGCTGCCACTGTCCGTCATCGGGGCCAAACAAACCACCAAGCCCTCGGACGCGCTAAGCCAGTCTCTGACCGATGCTTGGTTGCTGCTCGCGTTTACCAACAAAGACGAACGGACAGCTGCGGTCTGTCTGGACACCAGCTGTGTTTCAGCGATCCTGCAAATGCAGACCATAGGCGAAATACTATCAGGCTCGCCCCCGGATCGTGTATTCACCGATACGGATGCGGCCATGGTTGCACCACTCATTGAAAGTGTGTTGACCCAGGTTCCGGATCTAATTGACGCTCCGGCCGATAGTGAATGCTTCGTCGGATACGAATTCTTGTCCCGAGCTGAAGATGTTCGATCGCTGTCCCTTGCGCTTGTCGAGGATGAGTATCGTGTCTTCGACCTGACCGTTGATCTCGGGGTTGGAGTTCGTCAGGGCCAGCTAAGTATGTTCATACCGGAAAAGCCTGCAATTGTACCCGAAGAAGAGGCAGCGCCTGCCGAGGTCGGGCCTGTTCTGGAAATGGCAACGGGTGTGATGAGGGCTGAACTGAACGCAGTTATGTGTCGTTTGTCGTTGCCCCTTTCTGATCTTTCAGATCTGGACGTGGGCAATGTTCTTCCTCTGACCGGAGCGAGACTGGATCGCATCGACGTTTTGACCATCGAGCGAAAACGCGCAGCTGTCGGACGCCTTGGGCAATGCGGCGGGATGCGGGCAATTCGTGTGAACGAGGAATTAGGCATTCCAGTGATTGTCGGGCCAGATGCGCCTGAATTCATTGAAAGCAGAACCAGACAAGCACAGCCCGACGTGAGAGAGGCTGATCAGCCCGAGATGACAGTGCTAGACCCGTTGGGCGCAAGCGCTTTGCTGCCAATGGATCACAACCCGCTCTCCTCGAATCCGGACGAGATCGCGGCTGAGATTTCGCAGTTGGCTGGGTTGACCGATCTTCAGGACGATCAGGACCAGAAATTCTGATCAGGTGTTCGAATTGCGAATCTGATCAAGGGCAGGGCGCAGGCCTTCCAGCGCGTATCCGGCCTTGCTGGTCGCGTCGAGAATATCGTCGGTGCTCATCCTGTCGCACTGACCCAAAGCCCAGACAACGGAACAGCGGGTACCCGAGGCGCAATAAGCCAACACCGGTCCCGCGCAGCTTTCAGCCAGATCGCGTTGCAAGGCGACGTTTTCGGCAGTCATGGTCTGATGCGTGAGCTCTAGGACTTCGTACTCCATGCCCGCTGCGCGAACGGCATCGCCGATCGCATCCGATTGCATGTCCGACGGGACCTCTACGTTGGGACGGTTGCAGATCACCTTGGCAAAACCTGCCTCGGCGATGGCTTGCACGTCTTCCACCGTGATCTGGGGTGAGACGGCATAGCGGGGGGTAATCTGACGAATCTCCATGGCAAATCCTTAGGTCGCGTTTGCAATCCTGTCCAGTTGTGCGCCGACTTTAGGAGCCGCAAACATGCCTGCCATCATGGCAACGAGAAAGACCAGCCCTCCAAACCCGCCATAACTGAGCGAGGCCATTGCCGGACCGGGGCACAAACCTGCTAATCCCCAGCCCATGCCAAACAGCACGGATCCGACGATCAGCCGCCTGTCCAACTCGGGTTTGGGCGGCACTGGAAAGTTGCCGCCAGACAGTGGTTTCCTGCTTTGCGTTAGGCGCCAGGCAATCAGCATAGGTAGGATTGCACCACCCATCACAAAAGCGAGTGTTGGGTCCCAGTTGCCAAACACATCCAGCCAGCCCTGAACCTTGGTCGTGTCAGTCATCCCTGAAACCAATAAGCCAGTACCAAAAAGCGATCCGGCAATAAGCGCGATCAGAACACGCATCAGATTAGCCCCCAGACATGGCGGAACAAGACAAGCGTGATCCCACCGGCCAGAATGTAAAACACGGTAGCAACCATACCGCGTAGCGAGAATCTTGATATGCCACAGACACCATGCCCCGAGGTGCATCCATTCGCGATACGCGTGCCAATGCCGACCAGCAAACCGGCGATAATCACCACCGCCAGATCGCTGGTCAAATGGGTTGCTGCCTGTGGTGCGATTAAGGGCTTCAGTAGCAATGGTATGACGATCACACCGGCAATGAAAGCCAGCCGTTCCTTCGCTTCGCTTTTGCCACTGCCGTCAACCAGCCCGCCGAGAATGCCGCTTGCACCCATAATGCGTCCATTCCCCAGCAAATAAACCGCTGCGCCAAGTCCAATCAGCAGACCGCCAATCAAACCCCATATCCATTCCGGATTCATGCTGAGATGTCTCCTTATCTAAGGCCGTAGGTGCATCAAATTTTGTTGATGGGCAGCTTCAGGAAAACATCGCCTTCCTCATCGGCAGGGGGCATTTGACCAGCGCGCATGTTGACTTGTAGCGAAGGCAGGATCAGTCGTGGCATGCCCAATGTTGCATCGCGGGCATCGCGCATCTCGGTAAACTCTTCGATGCTGCGTCCCTGGCCGATGTGAACATTCAATGCTTTCTGCTCACCAACGGTGGTTTCCCACGCGTACTCATCCCGCCCCGGTGCCTTGTAGTCATGTCCGACATAGATCCGGGTTCCGTCCGGCAGCGATAAGATCTTTTGGATCGATTCATACAGCATTGCCGAAGAACCACCCGGGAAGTCACATCTGGCGGTTCCAAAGTCTGGCATGAAGAGAGTGTCTCCTACAAAGGCCGCATCACCCAGAACATAGGTCAGACAGGCCGGAGTGTGCCCCGGAGTGTGCAGGACATCGCCCCGCATCTGGCCAATGTGAAAGCTGTCTCCTTCAGAGAACAGCGCATCAAACTGGCTGCCATCGCGCTGGAATTCCGTACCTTCGTTAAACACTTTGCCAAAGGTATCCTGCACAACGACAATATTCTTACCGATGCCGATTTTCCCGCCAAGTTTTTGCTGAAGATAGGGTGCTGCTGACAAATGGTCGGCATGCACATGGCTTTCGAGTATCCATTCGACCTTGAGGTTATTTGCGGTCACATACTCGATGATCTGATCGGCAGATCCTGTGTCCGTGCGACCCGAGGCATGGTCAAAATCCAACACGCTGTCGATGATTGCGCAGGCCGCGCCTTCGGGTTCCTGAACCACGTAAGACACCGTGTTTGTCTGCTCGTCAAAAAAGGCCTTTACGATTGGTGTCACGTGCTCCTCCTGTGCTTCTTGCTTTTCATATAGTGATAGCGGAATGTGACACAACTGCCAATTCACGACTTGATGTCTGTCAAGGCAGCCAAAGTTAAATCCGCGTAATAAGTATGCATCCTGCGGAGCCTCGCCCGAAATCGCAAAATAGCTGAGCGGATTTCCGCAGGCATTCATTAAGTCTCAAGTTGGTCTTAATGCCGTTACCTATATCTGGCAGACTGGTGCTAAGTGGGAGGATGCGAAATGACTGCACAAGATCTCTACACAGAAGTCGAGCGGCTTGAAAAAAAGCTTAACGGCGCATGTCTGGACACCCGGTTGGCCCTTCAACCGAATGTCAGCAGAATAGTCGATCAGATGCGGGCGAAACGTATGCAGATACCGTCACGCCTGCGCAGGCTGGACGCGGCTTTGTTTGAAGACGCGGTTGAAGCGCGCTTTGACAACATGCCGGTCTGACCGGTTGGTCATCCAAAGGATATCCCGAGGATGACCATCATCAGTCCGATGACGGATAAAAACAGTGATGCAAGGTTCCAGGGCAGTACAGCCTGAACCGCTGCGCGCAATTCATCATCCGACAGGCCTGCCTTGCGCGCTTTCATCACGCGCAGGATACACCATACCAGTCCAAGCATTCCGGCCAATGACAGGGCAGCTCCGCCCCAGATGATGATGTCGAACATAGCTTTCCACATATGTCTCTTGTTTCACGACCGCGCTTAGCGGATCACCGCTGCTGGCACAAGCCTGACAGCCCAAAGTGCGCTTGCGGCCAGAGCGGCAGCAATGTATCCGGCTTACTGCCCGAAACCTTGCGGATTATTTTAGCCTTTGGGAGAGACGCATATGGAAGACATCACCGAAGATCAGGCCGCCGCCAACTATCGAGTCACAGCAGGCGAACTGCGCCAGTTCATCGAACGGTTCGAGCGTCTGGAAGCCGAAAAGAAGGACATCGCGGAACAGCAAAAGGAAGTGATGGCCGAGGCGAAAGCCCGCGGTTACGACACCAAGGTGATGCGTAAGGTGGTTGCTCTGAGAAAGCGCGACAAAGACGATATCGCCGAAGAAGAAGCGGTTCTGGAAATGTATAAGGAAGCGCTGGGCATGTAAGCCTTGCCGAGGAGGTCTCAAAGCGCCTCCTCGGGCTTCGAAAGAACAGTTGGCACGCATTGGTGATGTGCCAGATTTACCAAGCACCACTCGGACACGGCGGCCATTGCATCGCCGTTTCCGATTGGTGGGATCAATTTCCCCCATACTTGCTCGAGATCGACTTGCAACGCCAGAACGCCCTGTGACGCAACTTCAGGCTTTCTTCACCTTGCCAGGCCGGTTGATCTGGGGTGGCGAATCAATTCGCTTGTGTTGCTCAGGCTATAACCGCGGATGTTCACGCGATGTCGGGCAGTCGGCCCATAGCGCCTAAGGCACGTCTCTCGCATGACCGCGCATTTCCCTGCTCACATTAGGTGCCATAAATGCACAAGTAGCCCTTCTGACCGGTAGCTGGTTGCACGGCTGACACCAGAAAATTCTGTCTACAGCAAGATCAGGTTAAATTGGGGCTTGCGGTCTCTTCCCATAGTGATTAATCGGACGCCAGCGCCCCTATAGCTCAGCTGGTAGAGCAACTGATTTGTAATCAGTAGGTCCGCGGTTCGAGTCCGTGTGGGGGCACCACTTCAAATCATTGAATATAAACGTATTTTTCGATAGCGCCGAGATCGGCTGTCGCGAATTTTCAAACGTTTTTCAAACGCTGCTGTGATTTGCGCGCCGCCATGTTTAAACGGGCTCTCGACTCACCCACTGTTGCCAAGTTCGCGCCAAAGTCCTGCCACATATGGAAAATAGCGTCCTCGCTAAAGGGGGCGTGATCGCTGAAACACGTTGCAGACATAGAGCCAGTAACGCAAAGGGCATACACTCTGCCTCTAGAGGAGTCGCAAGACGAACTCCTGTCCTTTGAGCCGCCCATTGAGCCTCAAGAGTGGCACGCTTTGCCGGAACGATTCCTTGCAGGCATCGAACGTGCTTCAATGTTCATCGGCAGTGCAAAAGGGCGCAGTCCTAAGTGGTCGAAAGTCGAGTATGCCCACGTGCTCGACGGCAAAGTGATTGCCACGAACAATGTCACAATCGTCGAACACGACATTGGCGGTTGCGATCTTGCCTGCGCGCTGACGGTTAAGCAGTGCCGAGTTATCAAAGCGTTTGGCGCGACACCGACTCATGCGGCAGTTAGTGGCGATTCCTCTCTTGAGCGAAACCTCGACCTCAAATGGGATAACGGCAACCGCCTCTCACTTAGCCATACGCGCGACCCTTCATCTGAACTTTCCGATCTGTTCGGTTATTATGATTGGGACGGTTTCGCCCCAGTTGATGAAGATTGGCGAGCGCAGGTTGTCGGTCACTTTTCCTTCAAACCCCTTCTGGGCAACGATGGACTGCTGACAGTATATCCAGATCGCATCGCCGGAGGTATCTTCGATAGCCGCCCAGACACTGAACTCCGCATCGAAACTCATTCGGGGCGCGAGGTTGCGTTCGGGCAGGCGACCTTCCTGAACGCCCTGAAAGTCGCATCTGAAATCAAATTCGTCCACGAAGGTGACCACTCGCGCTTGCTGTTCAAGAGTGAGAATGTCCGCGGCATTGTAGCTTCCAGGCACCGAGTGCAGTCATGAGGACAGCAGCAGACGGATTGTTCTTCCACCCAGACGGGATATCAGCAGGCGATGTGCTCAAGCGCATGGCCGAGGGGACCACCAATTACCACCTTGATGACCCGTTCATGCCCGCTATCGATGAGACGGAGCGGGAAGTTGCGAAACTGAATGAACAGATTTTTCGCGCGGAAGAGCGGCTGTTTGTCTTGCAACAAAAGAAGCTTCGCGCCGAGCAACGTCTTGAGGCTCAGCAAGCCGCAAAAGAGCGTTTTGCGGAGACCGGAGAAATAGCAGCGGAGTTGCTGCCTTCCGTGGAGGCTCTCGCCGAAGCTGAGGCGGCTGAACAGCGGAACGAGATCAAAAAGTCCGAAACTGAGAAGTTTCTACTACCCGCTGAATTGAAAGATGCAGGTTGGACCGACGATCCGATCCGCGTCACCGAAACAGAGATCATTGTTACGATCCGAAAACGCCGAACCGACGAACCCGTCGATGTCGAGAAAACGGAAAAACGGATCGCAAAAGTCGTTGAGAATGCCATGCAACCGTTCTGCGTGGATGACTCTCTTTACCGGCGTGTCCTGCGTGAACGCATAGCAAGACGCCCACAGCAACCAAAGGGGCCGCCTGATGACTGAAATCGCGACCGAGGATGACCTGTGGAAACTGTTTTCAAAGAAGCCAAAACATCACCGCGACAAGGGTGAGGGGTTCATTCTCTGGGAAGCACTGAGCCAGGTGCTTAACGCTAAATCCTTCGGAGACGGCAAGAGCCTTCTCGAAGTGAATGATGAAGAACGCTTTTACTTGGTTGCAAGCAGTCAAGCATCCGCAGTCGTGCGCCAATGCGACCTGCGTAGCGTTGGTCGTGCGTTCAAAAGTAACGTGGGGGAAACCATGGTCGGGTACCTAGGTTCTGACCAAAGGGAGTCGTAATGGTGCGAACGCGCCAGATCACCTCAAGTCATTAGTTGGCGTAATCTCGGGCAAACGTTTTAACTTCCAAATGTTCACTTTATGTTCTACTGTAAGGCATGAGCCTTCACATCTACCATAGCGTGCATCTGAAACATCAAATCAGGACGTGCATGTCTAAAAAGTTTTTTGAAGAGCGTGGAGACCAGTCAGTTGTCAAAGCGCGTATTGTGCAGAAGTATTTTGTCGCGTGGGCAAACATTGTTGTCGGTACTGCCAAGCGATGGGGAGAAGGTAAGATAGCGTATATCGACCTTTATGCTGGCCCCGGAAGATACAAAGATGGAGCTGCATCTACCCCTCTGCTTATCCTCGAAAAAGCAATCGAAAGTGACAGAATTCGAGACGCCCTTGTCGCTTTGTTTAACGACGTAGATGAGAATAACTCGAATACTTTGTCGAATGAAATCGCTGCTTTGCCGGGTATCGAGAAACTGAAGCACAAGCCCGTCGTAAACTGCAATGAGGTAGGCAAGGACGCTGAGGATTATTTTTCTCAGACCGAGATAATACCCTCATTCACGTTTTTTGACCCGTTTGGATACAAAGGTCTGTCGCTGCGGTTGGTCAATGGCGTGATAAAGGACTGGGGTTGCGATTGCGTCTTTTTCTTCAACTACAATCGCATCAACGCTGGTATTTCCAACCCGATGGTGAAGCCGCACATGGACGCATTGTTCGGCGAGGAACGCGCAAACTTGCTGCGGGATAAAGTCAATGGAGCTAACGCTGCACTTAGGCAAGAGATGGTTCTTGAGGAACTGTCCAACGCACTGATGGAAATGGGAGGAAAGTTCGTGCTACCGTTTCGCTTTAAGAACGAGGAGGGGCGATTGACGCATCACCTTGTTTTTGTCTCCAAGGACTTCAAAGGTTATGAAGTTATGAAAGAGATAATGGCGAAAGAAAGCTCGACCGAGGATCAGGGCGTTGCCTCTTTTGCCTATTCGCCGGCTGATGAGACAATGCCGTTTCTGTTCGAGTTTCAGCGGCCACTTGATGATCTTGCGACAATGCTACCTGAGGATTTTAGCGGGCGTACCTTGTCTATGCGCGATATCTACCGTGAGCACAGCGTCGGGCGCCCTTACCTCAGCCGTCATTACAAAGGTGTGCTCTCAAAACTCGCAGATGAAGGAAAAATTGAAGTTGTCGATCCCGAGGGGAAAAAGCGCAAAAAAGGCACCTTTGCGGATAGGTTGCTCGTGACCTTTTAAGGAGGCGATTGCTGATGGGTACTAATTCAAAGATTGAATGGACAGAGGCGACTTGGAATCCGGTTGCAGGTTGCAGCATTATTTCTCCCGGCTGCACCAATTGCTATGCGATGCGCATGGCCAAGCGGCTCGACTCAATGGGCCAAGAGAAATACAGGGGCCTTACTCGTCAATCTGGTGGACGCCCAAAGTGGAACGGCAAAATGCGGTTGGACGAAGCATCCCTTGAGATCCCTTACGCGTGGAAGCAAGGCAAGATGATCTTTGTGAACTCTATGTCCGACCTTTTTCACGAGGGTGTTCCGTTGGAATTCGTGAAACAGGTCTTTAAGGTTATGCGAGACTGTAGTCACCATACATTCCAAGTGCTTACGAAGCGTTCGGATCGTCTAAGCGAACTTTCATCAATGCTCGAATGGTCACCAAACATTTGGATGGGTGTCAGTGTTGAAAACTCCGACTACACATTCAGAATAGATGACCTTCGGAAGTGCGATGCTCACGTGAAGTTTCTTTCGTTGGAACCGCTGATAGGTGACGTAGGACGAATGAACCTTCAGGGCATCGACTGGGCCATTGCGGGGGGCGAAAGTGGGCCCGGGGCACGATACATGGACCCGGCGTGGGTTCGGTCGATTAGAGATCAATGTGTCCAGCGTGGTGTTGCTTTCCATTTCAAGCAATGGGGTGGCGTGAACAAGAAGAAAACAGGACGAGTTCTAGACGGTCGCACTTGGGATGAATGGCCAACGCGAGCAGTGGCCTAGTCGGGTACTTCAATTTTCCTCTGCGAACTAACTCCACCCACGCAACGTACTGACAAGGATTTTCTGCGGCTTTAGGTACTGGGACGCGAATGCGCCAACGATCAAGGCGATGCCGAGATCGCCGTGTCCGGCTGCTGACCGTGACTGAGTAATGATCTGATTACCTGCCGCCGTTGTCTGCACCGAGAATGAGGCGAGATCAGTTTCGATCTCGTCGCGCAATGGCAGGTCGTGAGCAAACTTGATGTCGCCGGAGGCGAACAGCACGGCGAGGTTTTCGATCATGAAGGTTTTGCCCGCGTTGACATAGCGAGAACTCTTTTTCGTCCAATCTTGTCCGCCCGTCATCTGTACCGCGTTGTGGCGGACGCCTTGGTCCCAAAGCATGTCCGATACGACCCGACCAATCGACGTGCCGTCGATCACGAGTTCCGACTTGCCGCCGAAGGGCGGGGCGTTGCGCACCTTGATCAGGTGGTCGACCACATCGACATAAGAAATACCACGAAACCGATCCGCATAGACAACTGTCCGTTGCCGCGGCCCAACGATCACCTTGCCGCTGTCCACAATCGGCAGCGCCTCGTCTTTGATTACGACGACTGCCGAATAGTCATTCGCTTGTCCAAGGTCAGCTGCTACCCAATAGGTCGAAAATCCGGTCACACGCTCGATTGCGGGGTCATTGTTCGTTTCGTTGATTACGCGCCCGTCTGGCATGTAGGTCAGGTTTAGAGCTTCGGACATACTGCGCCCTCCTTGCTTGTTGCTTGTTCAATGATTGAAAGATCGAAATACGCCTGACCGTCGGCCAACATTTCGACCAAGATTTCCTGCCGAAACTTCGTCGCGGATAGCGTGCGGCGCATCCGTTCGACCTTCTCGGCCAACCTCGGAATGTCCGTCCCGCGCACGACGATGCGGTGGATGCCGTCGCCGGGTTTTGCGTCGAGGAACAGCCGCGCGAAGTAGTTGTTTTTGCCAGCAGGTGTGCTGCTGAAATACACCTGCCCATCCTGCGTCAGCATCGGCAGCACAGACGAGATCAGGTCTTCGCCGCCGCCCTCACCTTGCAGGAAGGCGCATTCGTCGATGATCAGCAGAGACACCGATGGATACCCTCGGATCGTGTCCGACGTGGAGGGCAGTGCGACAACGCGGGCACCATTCGACATTTCGAGTTCAGTCAGGGTCGATCTCGTGATGACCAAATCCGTGCGCCGAAGCTGCTGCCCGATTTCGCGGGCGATGATCTTTGCCTGCCGCTCAGCCGGGGCAACGCAGATGGTTAGTGACTCAGGGACGTGCAATTCTTCGACCGCGCGTGCGGCAAGAACGGATGTCTTGCCCGCCTGCCGACCGACGCGCAGCGCAATCTCGGACGACTGCGTTGTGAACGCCTCGATTTGCCACGGATCGGGATTATGCCCAATCCAATGGGCAAGGCGTGCTGATGGGTTCAGATCGCGTTCGAGGCCAACGCACCAGTCATGTAGGGCGTCAAATGGCATCGCCGTTCTCCTGACTGACAGACAAAACATGGTGCCGCATCCGCCGTAGAAACGGCTCACGGGCGTCGGGCACCTCGTCGCAGACATCACGGATGATTTGCTTGAGCGTGACCCATTCAGGTGACTCAGAAAGCGTGACCGACACTGAAAGATCAGTTGCCATCTTGCCGTGCATGGTGGCGATGTCCCGCAACACCTTGCGCAACCCTTCCATCGCGGCGAGCGCAAACCCGTCATCCTCGTTTTCCTCGGCCTTGGTGATGAGCCGTTCGACCCGCCGCGCCAATGACTCATAGGTTCGAGAAACATCCATCCGTTCTTCATTCAGGATTTCGGTGTCCGCTTCGACTTTCTCAATTCGCGTATCGGCCAAGATCGCCCGCACCATTTCCTCCGTGATGTGATCCTTGCGGTATCGGGTGATCGTTTCAGGCGACAAACCGATCCGGCGCGCGACAGCCGCCTTTGACATGCCTCCGGGCATGCCGTGTTCCCCAAGAACGATCTGCTTGATGATTGTCTTCTTCTCGGGGTGAATGTTGATCGTGTTGGGGCGACCGCTGCCCTTGTTGCCAGCCATTTCAGGACTCACCTTGAACTTCGGTTGAGGCAGGCAACGGTTCGCCCGTATCGTCGCCATACCAACGGATGCGGGCGCGGAGCGCCGCCCATTCCTCAACGGAGACATCGACCAGATGATCATGAACGCGATTTGCGAACTGTTCCCCCACGCCCGACCGCAGGAGGTCGTTGCGCAACTCTCCAAACCTGACGCCGCCAAGATGGAGCTTCATCATCTGGGCAAGCGTTGTGATAACCGCATCAAGCGAGTTGTTTGACGGGTCGAACCGACCAATGGAATCAACCATGACGCACGCGCCATCCGGTGTGACGTAGGCATGATCCAAGCCAAGCGCGACGTGGACCGCATATTGCAGGCAGGCGCGATCAGTCGGCGTCATGGGAATTCTCCATCAACGCAAACTTCGTCTGCATGTGTTGGGGCAGTTCGTCCGGCTGGTCCCATGAGACGGGCGTAAACCCGTCCTCGCGCAGCTTCCGATACTGCGCCCGGAATTCAGACGATCCCAACACATCGCGGCGCACATAGGCGCGGCGCGTATCCTCGTCTTTGATGACGGTGGTGCGCGATGTTGCGGTGTCGGGGCGGCCACGGTGGTGCGCATCTTCGGGCGCATCCGGGTCGATGATTTGCAATGTCGCCCCCGCTTTCTCAGCAGCCGCTTTGGCCTCACGATACTTATGTGGATCACGCGCCTCTGCGCGCGTCAGACTGTGGGTCGGGCGTGTTCCCTTGGGATACCAATTGCCGTCAGAACTCCGCTCTAAGCCGAGCTTCTCCATCTCAGCGTCTGTCTTGCCGTCAGGTTTGGCGGTCAGCTTGCGCTGGAGGTCTTTCTTTTCATCCAAGATGCGGGTGTTGAAGTTGTGCAGGCCGTCGAGGCGTTTCGCCTGATCCGTCACCGTGGTGGTGAGGGTTTCGACCTGCTTGATGAGGGCTTGCAATGCAGCCGTGGTGTCGTCCGTCACGATCTTGTCCTTTCCAAAATGAGCGCGACGCTTTGGTGGGCGTCGCGCTCATCCGAATTGGATTAGACAGGAACGTCGCACACCGTTGCGTTCACGTTCGAATTTAATGGGGCTGCCTCACATCTCCGACCGGCAGAATTAGGTGGAAGGGGTTGTTTGGGCGGGTTTTTTAGGTACCGCCAACGCGCGCGAATTATCTCGACGGCCTGTGCGTGACGGGTCCTAATCGCTGGAGTGCAGTCCGGTGAGATCGGAAAGTCGTCGCCTTCCATCATGGCGCGAATGCGCTCGGCCAAAACATCGCCGTCCCAGCCAATCAAGCTACAAAGGTGGTTGCGATGCCGCGCGAGCGTACCTGTCCGATCCGTTAGGAAAGACATGGCCTGATCTTGGTCGGCGCGTGCCGTAAAGGATGCGGTGGCACCTGTCCGAACGGTCATGAACAGATCACGGTATGCCTGCATTATGATTGCCGTCACGAGGGCCGCTTCGGGCGTCTGTGGGCAGTTGCTAAGTATCATGCCCTGAGTTGTGAAACCACGTCGGTGATGCGCTGCCATGGGATCATGAACGTCCCATCTCCGACCTTCACGACGCAACCACGGTCATTGGTCAGCACGGCGTAAGTGTCGCGGTGCACGTTGCCTTGCCCGACGTTCAGTGTCGCGGCGATGTCGTCAGCCAGGTCGATGCCTTTGGGCACCTTGAGATCGAAGGTCGAGGCGTTGTTGCTGCCTTCAATCGTAACGGTGTCGTACTTGTCGATTGTCGCGCGCAGGGTCAGGTAATGTGCAGGCATTCGGAACCTCTCTGTGTTGAGCGCGCACCCGGCAGGCAAGGCCGAAAGGAGGCAGCCCACTGGGTCACCGAGTGCGCGCGAGTGCAGCGCATTTTCATTGGCACGCCGCAAACCCAGCGATGATTGTGTAACACCTCGCTATAGGGCGATGTTCCGAAGAAAAAGGTAGAGCGGTGGGAGATTTAGGTGGCGCAAGCGGCTAAGCTCATAGTACACGCATTTGGAGAGTTCGATCATTAAATCATAGGTTCAGAATGATTATTTTTGCGCGAGGCACAGCGACTATTCAACACGCCGAAACCTCGGAGCAATTTGAAATTTATGATGACGAATTGGACTGGGAGCCTGTGGGTGGAAGCGAACGAGGTATGGGCCCGGAAACGATCTACCAAGCATTAGTAGATCATGATGAACTGGGTGAACTGCGCTGGACTGTTTCAGAATACCCAGTCGGGTCGGAAGGCTTCAAAGAAACAAACGTGGGCAAACACCGACTGATCAAAGACTTTGACTACGGTCTTGAACCTGAACCTGAGTTTGACGAAGAGGATCCCGGGGATCTGCGTGATCGGTTCAAAGAAAACCCAGCTTGGACCGCCGCGCTCACCAAAGCTGCGATAGTGGAGAAATTGGTCGATTGGTTTCACTACCTCTACGAAGATCCGGCGAACGAGACGCCATACAACAGTCGAGAAGGTGGGTACCTCTATATTAAAGGGGGGCCGTATAACGCTGAGGAAGAGCTGCGCGACAATTTTGAAGATGTGGTTCCCGAGGATGCGATACTAGAAGCAGTCGATGAAATCCAAAGCGACGGAACGTTCGATTGGGCTCCCTCGCCTCGACACCAAGCGAGTATCGACTTTTACGAAGATGCGGTCGCCGACGATTATGACGAGGAGGACATGGAGTTCGAGGAACTTCGGGAAATTGCCTCAAACACGCGACCTTCGGGTCTTGGAAGTGAAGAGGAACAAACCGCCCGTAGCGATATTCTCGAACAAATCGCGGCCCTAAGGGAGGAAATGCCCAAGCCTCCTTCACATGGCGGAATGGGGCACAATCAGCCGCCCGAAGAGTTTGAACTTCAGGGCGATGAACTCGAGACAGCCACTCAAAGCCTAGAAAAAATTGAGAAGGAGCTAAAGTCCGACGCGCCGAATGTAGAAGCCGTGGCCGAGAAGGCTTCCTTTCTCAAGAAAGCGGTGGGTTGGGTGGCAGGGAAGCTGGACAAAACCGTCGACGAATTTTGCAAGTCGTTTGGTTCAACCCTTGGAAAAGCCGCAGGAGTTGCTGTCCTAGCCGCATTGCCGTATTGGGAGAAACTCGCGTTGTTACTAGGCAGTCTCAAAGACTGGCTTCTTCTTGCTCTGGGAATCTGACTCTGGCTGTGAACTTAGATCGAATGCTTGGTCGCACTGAGAAAGCAGTTGAATAGTGAAATTTGCTATACTTGATGGGCAGCGAGTTGAGCCCGCCCCAAAGCTCAAAGCAAGTTGCCCTTTCTGCGATAGCGTGGTTGTCGCCAAGTGTGGGAAGGTGCGCGTTTGGCATTGGGCCCACAAATCCACCAAGCACTGTGATCACTGGTGGGAGCCAGAGAAAGAATGGCACAGACAGTGGAAAAATCAGTTCCCAAATGACTGGCAAGAAATTGGACGACGCGACGACAACGGTGAGCTTCACATTGCCGATGTTCTAACCCCGCAGGGGCTTGCACTAGAGTTTCAGCATTCAGCAATTTCTCGAGAAGAAGTTGAGATCAGAACAGCTTTCCACAACGACATTTGCTGGATCGTTGATGGTTTAAGGCTGGAAAGTAGCATCAAACAATTCATGGAAGCTTTGAAGCACGCCGGAACGCCAAATTCCAGTGGAGCCGAGGTATACGAACTTTACTACTACGACTCTCGCTTCCTTAAGAAATGGGCCGGTTTGAATGCTCCTGTTGTGTTTGACTTTGGAATTGATGAACTCTGGGTAATTGGTCGAAGTTTGGAAAACTCTGCGTTGATGTACACGCTCAAGAGATCCTTCATGGTCGAACAGTTTAAGCTAGGAAAACGTCCACCTCCCGTTCAAATTCGTGCACCCCAGTACAGAAGATCATACGGGAGGCGCGGAGTCGGCAGGCGCTTTTGAGCATCTGACCGATTTTCCTGGGTTTGCGTAATGGTCAACGATTTTTTGCTCGCCAATTCACCCGTGTGTGAAAAAGCGTTTGAAACTTCAGGATCACCATAGCGAAACCACTTGCTGCCATGACGCCTCTATGGGCAGTCCTACTGATATGGCATCAGTAGGGTAGGAGTTTTCGGGCCAGTTGCGACCATCTCGCAACAAGCGGGCGGAGATTGCGACAGGAGGTAGGCAGGGCACAGAGCGTTGCCGCGCACCGATGGTGTTACAGAATGCCCGATGGTGTCGATGGTGCACCCATGGTGCAGCGGTTTTGTACTGGCAGATCAAGTGCGTAACACCATGTGCACCATGTGCACCATCAGTTTTATGCACGCGCGTGAAAGTCACTATTCCGACACCACTGCCATTTACGAACAAATACGCTGATCCAATGGTGTCGATGGTGCACATGGTGTCACCATCTTGAAAACCAAGCACAATCCGCCTGCACCATGCCCGCACCATGTGCACCATCACTCAGCGACGGTGCGTTCAACCCGCCAAAACGTCCCACGGCCCGTGGTATGTTTCGACAACTTCAAGGCAACCATCCGACCTGTTTCCGCCTCGAACTCGAACACGCGCCCGTTGAACCTGTTCAAGAACGCCCCCATCGCCTTCCGCTCGTCTTTGAACCCGAAGTCGAAGTCGATGTTCAGCGCCCGAATGAGATCAACCACGTCACCCGCCCGAACCGCTTTCGTCCAATCGGTACGACGTACGGGTTCGCCATACTCGTTCCGATCTCCCGACGGATCGACACGCCCACGGTGCGCCCGATCCATTGCGATGAACAATTCTCGTGCAACTTCTTCCTCAGGGTCTTCGGGGCGACGTTCCGCAGGAGTCGCGAGAAACCCGCCCACGCCAATTGCATCGAACAATCCCGACATTTTTGCCGCCCATGCTTCATAAGATGCCTTCGAACCCGCGCCCGACGGCATCCCAAGATTGACCCAATACTGAATGATCGTCAGGGCCGCGCGAACCTGATCTGCCTGATGCTCCCGCACCCACGACTTCAAATCCTTGATGCGGAATTGCGCCACGTCCCGATCCTCGGGGTTGGCCATCTTCGCATCCATGCGGATGTCCGCCGTGCGACGGAACAACTCGCCCGACAATTCGGTGTTGTTGCCCGAGCCGACCCACTGAACCTGCACAGGCACGCTAAGCATCTTTGATACGCCCAAGATGCGGGCGGCATAAACCTCAGCCGTCAGCACAGACGCAAACGATGCTGAGTTCAGAGTGTTGGCATTGTCGAAGTAGACGCACCGAATGCCCTCGACGAAACATGCCGTGAGGGTCTTCTTCATTTCGTCGTCTGAGCGCGGCGGTGTTTGGGCATCGGGCCACTTCCCGAGCGTCGGGAACAGCGATGTTTCGATGAACAGTGATGCCCCCGTTCCTGCCGCAGGTTTATTGATGAAGTAGAGCGGCGTCGGCCCAAACATATCCCGCATGTAGGGTTCGAGCATCATGGCGAGGGCATGAACTTTGTCCGACTTGTCCTCAAACGGAAACTGCGAGATCGGCGTCCATAGCTGTCTCAATGCCGACCAAACCTGTTGACGAGTTGGCTCCGTCGGCACATCAACCGACACTTGCAGGTCAAGGAAGATCCCTGATGCTTCGTCAAAGCCGTTTTCGTTCAAGAGGCGGCCGTCGCTTGTGAAAGTCGGAACGATGGAAACCTGTTTGAGCGTCGGTACGGTCACATCACGGCGACGTGCGCATAGCATGTCCTCAACAACGTTGGGGGGAGCCGACACTGGCTTCCATTTGTTGTCGTCTTGAGCAAGCCACGTCGTGCAACGGTTCAGTTCGAATTTCAGGGCGGAACCATCGAGCAACTGCATCCGCCCGTCATCTACGCGAGAGAGCGCGTCTCCGTAGGCGTAGACGCCTGGATCACCATCGACGCGATACTCGGCAAGTGCATCCCATGCCTGCTTTGACACTTCGGCTACTTGAGCGGACAGAAATACGGCGGACCCTGTGCCCTTTGGATTGCGCTTCTTCCAACCGAACCAAACGGCAATCTCCTGCATCCATTCAATCGGGATACCCAAGATATTTGCCGCCTTCGGAATGCCCGCAACTTTTCGGCCTGCTTCAAGGCGCCTGAGGGTGCGTCTCGCTTTGTTTGCCCGCATCTCGACTTCGGTATCGCCTGTCAGTTGACACAGGTAGGTCATGAACTGTGCAATCTGATCTTCCGACCATTCCGCGCGCACCATGCAACCTGTCAGAGCCAAGGCGAGTTCGTCCCTCATCCCTTCACCGGGATAAAACCGCGTCAACACGGCTATCCCTGCATAAATCCCAAACGCTTGTACGAGCGCATCAGCAGGTCGTTCTTGCGGAACGATTTCATTGAACCATTGCAGCTCATCCCCATCGGGGTGGATGCTGCTCGGAATCATCGCCTGATACGCCTCACCTTGTGCGGATGTTCGAAGTTCGCAGACAGTGTAGGCATGTTCACCTGTAAGGGTTGGTGCGCCTGTTACATTGGGCAATCTGAACGTCACAGGCTCTTTCAGATCGGCGCGGTAAACGAGATGAGTGACCTCACCGTGGCGCCCCCATGCCGTCGTGTCATATTGGCCGTCCGTTGCGAGACACCGAAGTTCAGGCCAATCAAGATCGACATCCACCATGCCCTGTTCAATAACGATGCCAACTTGCCGCTTGAGGTCGTCGAGCGTGTATTTGTTTTCGCCCCACTTATCGTGCAGTGGTCGCTTCTGTTTGTCTTTCAGGGGTATCAGGCGATACCCCGCGTCCATGAGTTTTTTGTCCATACCAATTCAGGTTGGACCCGCATCATCGGTTTAGCGTCGCCACGATCCCGTATATAAACGAGTTATTCCATCGACTTCGCGGTAACACCAAACCAATGGGGCGGGTCTTATGCCTGCCCCACTTTTTTCGATTGTGCCCATGCGATAACGTCGTCTCGGTCATACCGAACCGTTCTCTCCGACCAGTACATTGCGGGCGGGCTGTCTCCTGCCTGTTTCCGCATGTAGAATTGCCCTTCGGAAATTCCGAGGAATTCACATACCTGCGGTGTGGTCATGATTTTGGGCGTTGTGAGCTCCAACTCCAACGCTTCGATACGCTCCTCGAGCGCGCGGATTGTTTGTACGGACATCGGCAACCAACCTCTCTGTCTGTCCCAATTCGAACAGTCGGGTTTCAGTTGCTACCGGCGACAATTTTCCCCTCAGCTTCGGGGGCATCGTCGCACGCATCACCAAAGCATATGCTGTTGCCCCCATCATGGGCGCGGCATTGACTGCCGCTGACGTTTCCGTCGGCGAAGATCAACGTAGTCAAACAGCCACGCTGCATCAACCGACGAAATTAGGTGTTGTTTTGATGTGTTCACACATGACCGTTTCGACCATGTTTGGCGCTGACGTTCCAACGCGGGCCGTGTACTTCATCAGCATTTTTCCGTCGCCCTGTGTCGCCTTGTCACCGCGCAGGTAGTGCATGACGTGGTCAGGCAGAAGCGCCTCGTTGCACGCCTCTTGAAAAAACTTGCGCGTGTCGTGGGGGCGGATAACGGCGACACGCTTGCCTTCGACCGTCGCTTTGAGTGTGTCGAGGCCGTGGCCACCGCCGATGTATCCCGTCACTGAGTTGGCTGGGAACACCCACTCGCTATCCGAGTGTCGAACAGCCAGCAGAGCGTTTGTCGCTATGTCCCCGATTGGCAATGCGCGGTTTCGCACACCCGATTTGAGCTTTGGAAACACCAACTCTTTGCGTTGAAGGTCGACGAAGCCGTGCCTGCCGTCCGCTTCCCAACGAAGTGAACAAACGTCTTCTGAGCGAATGCCGGTGAACAACATCAGCAACCAAGCAGTGCCGAGGATGATGTTTTGTTCTCGTTTCTCCCAAATTGCTTTCCAAACAGTTGAGAGGTCATCGGGATCAAGGTCGCGATGAATATCGCACAGGTCGTACCAAATTGGCGGGCGTTCATTTGCTTTCGGAACAGTGACACCCTCAGCTGGGTTGCGAATGCTCAACCTATTGAAAGCGGAAGACAGCGCGACCCTGATGTGGCGCTTTGTGGCTGCTGAGTTGTTGCCGCGTCCTGTGTCGATGGCGTTGATGACTTTCTGGATCATGATGGTCGATACGTCGGTCGGCGACTTGTCGAGTATTTCTGATGCCCAACGTTCGAGTTTGCCTGTCATGTCTGCTTGATGCCGATCCGACATTTGGCTCGAAGCACAATGGTGCATCCACGCGTCGCGCACCGTTTTGATATCCGCCGACGCGCCATCCTTGTGCATCTCGCCAAGCGCTTTGATCTTTGCGAATGCCTGCGCTGCCGTTGTGTCTGGGAAGGTGGCTTTTAATGCCTTTTGCTGTGACCGCCCATTCAACCGACCTTTGAAATACCAAGAGGCGCGGGTTTTGCCGACGCCTAAGTAAAGGCAGGGGTATTTGTCGCCATCATGGGCATACCAAGTGGTGCCCACCTCGGGCTTGTTTCCTGCAACCTTACGCACTTGCGGAATGCTGTCGAAATTGATCGTCGGGGTCATGTTGGGCTCCGTTTTCAAACGTTTTTTCAAACGCTCGACAACGCTTACATGGACTTTCCTGAGCTGTAAACCGACTGATTATCGTTTTAAAAATCGCATAAACTACTGAAATATATATTAAAATGAACCAACCTGAACTATCTGTAAAAATCTATACTTCTGATTTGTAATCAGTAGGTCCGCGGTTCGAGTCCGTGTGGGGGCACCACTTCACGAAGTTTAGTGTACTCTCCAGTCATCAAAAAACTTGTTTTGTCGGGTCATGGCAACTCTAGTTGGTGCTGATTTAGGCATATCACCCGTATCCGCACTTGCTGATGCAGAAGCAGATAATCGTTTTAAAAGCATAAGCTTATGGTGTTGACGCTAAGGGTAAATGATTCGCTTTGTTGGGTTTAATTCGGTACTTCGCATAGGGTGTTTGCAGTCCCTAATATTGATACCAATATTGATATGTGAGGACGTTAGATCTTTGAGAGCGCATATCGGGAAATATGCATGAATCAGATTGACATGCGGTTGATCTAAGTATCAATTTGATTTGACACACAGGCAACAATCTCGTGATTGCTGCAATTACGTCTCTTTTCCGCCGAATTTATCGTTGATACACAGGCCTTGTAATTGGTGGGGTGTTGAAAGGTATGAGTGGGCAGATGAGTACCGGTTTAAACGGTCGTATAGCAGTTTCCTGGAATCAAACAGAACTTGACGGGCTTGAGGCAGCGCCACTTGCCCTCGTAGCTGTTGGGTCCGCCTGGTCATGGCGTGGTAAAGCAGTACAGCTTTCTGCCGCAGAGACCATTGGTTTGGTGCAGACGGCCCACTCTGTGGCACCGTTATTGACCTCGGGCATCGACATGCTTTCGGCGATTGGCCCCGTAATCGGTTCGGTTGCGACCATCGAGTTTTCGAATGGCTCTCAGCAATTTTCGGCAGAACTGATCAGAGTTGAGGGAAGCGATTCCCCGGTGTTGATTTTTGAAAACGGTTGTCCTGAACGGGATCAGGAGTTCTGGGTGAGCAGTGTTTCCGCGCAAACTGACCTGGCTGATTTCGATCGGGAGATCGATCAGACAGTTGTGGCGTTTCCCGGCGCTCGTTCAGAAGAGAAACGTGAGTCGACATCTACTCCTCACGTTGTTTACGCAGCAGAATAAAGTGGCAAGCAGGGCTATGCGGCCATCGCGGGATTTTTCCTGCAGGGTGGCCTCAGTATGTTGACTCTGACAATTCCCAAGATATAAGCGCGACTTCATTGGTGTTGGTGGCCCCCGCAAGGGGATGCCTGTCATGGGGGAGACCTCAAGAGGACAACGCCCTTCATAGTGGCCCGCTGGGCCTCGACCTAAACGAAGGAGATCAGCCGTGACCAAACGCACGTCTGCCAAGTACAAAATCGACCGCCGGATGGGCGAAAACATCTGGGGTCGTCCGAAATCCCCGATCAACCGTCGTGAATATGGCCCCGGCCAGCACGGTCAGCGCCGCAAGGGTAAACTGTCGGACTTCGGTCTGCAGTTGCGCGCCAAGCAGAAGCTGAAAGGCTACTACGGCGACCTGACCGAGAAGCAGTTCCGCCGCATCTACGCCGAAGCTGAGCGTGTAAAAGGCGACACCGGTGAAAACCTGATCGGTCTGCTGGAGCGCCGCCTGGACGCTGTTGTTTACCGCGCCAAGTTCGTACCAACCGTGTTTGCTGCACGTCAGTTCGTGAACCACGGCCACGTCAAAGTGAACGGCAAGCGGGTCAACATCCCGTCCTACCGCGTCAAAGAAGGCGACGTGATCGAAGTCCGTGACAAATCCAAGCAGCTGGCTGTTGTTCTGGAAGCTGTTGCTCTGGCCGAGCGTGATGTTCCTGACTACATCGATGCTGATCACTCGAAAATGACCGCGACTTTCGTTCGTGCACCGGGCCTGAGCGATGTGCCTTACCCGGTCATGATGGAACCGAACCTGGTCGTCGAATTCTACGCGAAGAACTAATCTTCGCCGAAACGATCCAAGTTTCAGAGCCGCGCCCAAAAGCGCGGCTCTTTCTTTATTTACCCAAGCAGGATTATGTCGGACGATCCGATATTGCGGCGCAGTGCGTGGACATCACTCAGCGCCGGGTCATTGATCCATCCCAAGGCGGACTCGCGATCTGGAAATGAAAGAAGGGCGGCAACGTCCGGCAGGTCTGGCGCGCCGTCCAGAGCGGTAGGCTCTGCTGACGCGGTTTCGACCCTGCCGCCATGGCGTGCCAGCGCATCCCCGGCTTTTTCACGATAGGCGGCCAGAGCATCGGGGTTATTTACTGTCAATTTGGCGTAGGCATAAATCATCAATCTACTCCTTAGTTGTGCAGGTAGAACCTATGTTGGAAAGGTTTTTGCGAAAACGCGTGCAATTGCAGTTAGCTTATGCATAAACGCATGCATGACGATAAACTGGGATGACTATCGAACCGTGCTGGCCGTGGTGCGCGCGCGTACCTTGACCGCTGCATCAGAGCGGCTTGGTGTAAACTACACCACCGTTGCCCGCCGTATTGCGCGCGTGGAAACCGCCACTGGAGAGGTGTTGTTTGAACGTTTGCCAGATGGCTACCGCCCCACCGAGGCCGGACATCTGGTGGCGCAGCATGCGGCAAGCATGGAAGGCGCTGAGCACGCCATGCTCAGAGGGTTATCCGGTCAGGATACGCGTCTGGACGGGGAGCTAACCCTGACAGCACCTCAGCTTTTGATTGCGTATGTACTCTCACCGGTTCTGGACGCGTTCTCGGCTCAACATCCCGGTGTTAAGCTCAGAGTTCGGGCTGACAATGAGATTGTGGATCTGAACAGGCGCGAAGCAGACATAGCCATCCGCATTAGTCGCAATCCGGGTGACACCCTGAAGGGTCTGCGCTTGGCCGAACAATTCTCGGCTTACTACGCCTCACCAGAACTTATGCAGCGTGTGTCGGACGCCCCGCATGGGCCGGTGGATTGGTTGGTTTATGAAAAACAGCCAGACCTGTCTGAGGAGGTGATGCAGACACACCCCGGCTCGCGTATTCGAATGCGATTTGACGATATGGTTGCCATGTCGTCCGCCGCGCAGGCGGGGTTAGGTGCTGTAAGGATGCCGATGTTTCTGGGGCGGTCACTGCCTGGTCTCGTTCAACTCCCGACACTTTCACCGCAACCTTATGCGGATATCTGGGTGGTGGCCCATCCGGATGTGTGGCCGTCGGCCAAATTGAAGGCCTTTCGTTCCATCGCAGTTCCACACTTTCGCAAGCTGCGCCCGCTGTTCACGGCCTGATCAGATCGGCAGCGGTCGGCCTTCGGCAATAGCCTCCATGGCAAAGTATGAGGTCACGCTGTCCAGTTCGACCTTTTCGATAAGTCGCTGATAGACCTTGTCGTAAGAGGCCATGTCTTCGGTCACGACTTTCAACTGATAGTCGTAATCTCCGCCAATGCGATGAAAATCGACCACTTCAGGGATGGTCAGGACATGGCTGCGAAAGGCTTGAAGCCACTCCGCCGAATGATGCCTTGTACGCAGCATCACAAAGACAACAAGATTGAGCCCCAGCTTTTCCCGTGCAATCCGCGCGGAAGACCCCTGTAGAACGCCGTCGTCGTTCAACACCTTCAGGCGCCGCCAGCAAGCATTCTGGGACAAGCCAACCCGATCCGCCAGCTCGCGCTGCGAGAGGGTCGCGTCCTTTTGCAGTTCTTTCAGGATGAGGGTGTCAATATGATCTATTTTATGGGCCATATCTAATCATATGACACAAATCTTGGGAAATACAGGCAAAGATTGGTGAAGTTTCTGCATTCCAAATCAATCACATTGGTTATGCAATATGGAGCCTATGTTATGACCCTGTCCAAGTTTCGTGCAGATATCCAATCCACCGCTCACAATTCCACGCTGCGCGATGGGCTGATCGGTGAGGGTGTCCTCATCCCTGGTCTGCATGGGGACTTACCGCTTGTCTATGCGGATTACGTCGCTTCGGGCCGCGCTATGCGGCAGGTCGAAGATTTTATCGCCCAAGATGTGCTGCCGTTCTATGCGAACAGCCATACCGAGGCCTCCTATTGCGGTTCCTACATGACACGGCTTCGTCGCGAAGCGCGTGCGGAAATAGCCCGCATTGTTGGCGCGAGGGGAGAGGACGCGGTGATCTTTACCGGGTCCGGAGCCACTGCTGGGCTTAATCGGCTGGTCAGCTTACTGGGAGTGGAAGAGGCTGACCGGCCGATTATCCTGATTGGTCCATACGAGCATCACTCGAACATTCTGCCCTGGCGGGAAAGCAAGGCGCAGGTGATCGAAATTCCCGAAGCGCCCGCTGGCGGGCCTGATCTGGCAGTGCTGGAACAAACACTGGCTGACAATGCAGGGTCTGATCTGATCATTGGTTCTTTCTCGGCCGCGTCGAACGTGACGGGTATCATCACCGATCCCGATCCGGTCACGCGTCTTCTTAGGGCGCATGGGGCGCTGGCCGTTTGGGACTATGCAGGCGGCGGCCCTTACCTGCCGATGGATATGGGTCCAGAAGATGCTCGCAAGGATGCTATTGTCGTCTCACCACACAAGTTTCCCGGCGGTCCGGGCGCATCAGGTGTATTGGTAGTCAATCAGCGCGCCGTTCAGCGCACGTGTCCCAGTTGGCCGGGTGGCGGTACCGTAAGTTTCGTGTCCCCGTGGCGGCATGACTACAGCGAAGATCTGGCGACGCGGGAAGAGGCCGGTACGCCCAATGTCATCGGCGATATCCGGGCTGCGCTTGCCTTTATCGTCAAGGATGTTGTCGGAACTGATGAGATCGGAAGACGCGAGGTTCTGTATAACAAAATGGCTCTGGATGGTTGGCGTGACAACCCGAACCTGACGCTGCTGGGGGCAGATAATCCGCATCGTCTGCCGATCTTTTCATTCCTTGTTCGGGATAGCTCGGGGCAGCCGGTTCATCAGCAGCTGTTTACCCGCATGCTCAGTGACATCTACGGCATTCAGGCCCGTGGCGGATGTGCCTGCGCCGGTCCCTATGCCCATCGCCTGCTGGATATTGATCGCGAGACTTCCGAGCAGTTACATGCGGCGTTGTCAGCAGGTGAAGAGATGAAGAAACCCGGCTGGGTGCGTCTGAATTTCTCATATCTGATGAGCGAAGAGACGGTTCAGTTCATCATCGACAGCGTCAATGACCTGTCGCACCGGACCGAGGAATTCGCGCCCTATTACAACGCCGACCCGGCGACAGCGCGCTTCAAAGCCGCCTGAGGGAATTGCCGCTTTTCTCAAGGCGTTGAGAAATGTATGAGGGGCGCAATCAAGGAGCCCCTCATGAACCAGATCATTCCGCAACCCGGCATCATGGACATCGCTCTGTATCAGGGCGGCAAGTCCCATGTCGAAGGCGTGGCGAATGTCATCAAGCTCAGCTCGAACGAAAACCCGTTCGGACCCAGCCCCAAAGCGATCGAGGCCGTGCGTGACAGCGCGACCACCCTGCATCGCTATCCAAGCACAGATCACTATTCGTTGCGCGCAGCCATTGGTGAGCGTCACGGGCTGGATGCTGGCCGGATCATCTGTGGTGTAGGCAGCGACGAGGTTCTGCAATTCGTGGCGCAGGCCTATGCCGGTCCGGGTGATGAGGTGATCTATACTGAGCACGGATTTTCCATGTACCCGATCATCGCGCGTATGGCGGGGGCGACTCCTGTCATGGTGGATGAGAAGGATCGCAAGGTTGATGTCGACGCAATCCTTGCGGCTGTGACCGGGCAAACGAAGATCGTCTTTGTCACCAATCCGGGCAATCCCACCTCAACCATGATTTCGGATGCCGAGCTTACACGTTTGGCGGAAAAACTTCCTGTCGATTGCCTAATGGTAATCGACGGGGCCTATGCCGAATTCGTAGATGGTTTTGATGGCGGGGCATCACTGGTGGATCGTTTTGAGAACGTCATCATGACCCGAACCTTCTCCAAGATTTACGGGCTGGGCGGGATGCGTGTCGGCTGGGGTTACGCGCACCAGTCCATCATTGATGTGCTGAACCGCGTGCGCCAACCTTTCAACCTGTCCTTGACCGCGTTGGCTGCGGCTGAAGCCGCGATACGCGACGTGGAGTATGTCGAGTTCTGCCGGTCCGAAAACGCGCGTCTGCGCACGTGGCTTTCCGAAAAACTGGCAGAGATCGGCGTGCCATCTGACGCATCGAATACTAATTTCATCCTTGCCCGCTTCTCGGATCTGGCTGAGGCCGAGGCCTGCGACGCCTATCTGCAATCTCAGGGTTTGATTGTACGCAAGGTTGCGGGCTACAACCTGCCGAACGCCCTGCGGATCACCGTAGGCGACGAAGAAGCCTGCCGCCGCGTGCTTGCGGCCGTTACCGCGTTCAAAGGGGGCGCCGCATGAGCCAGATTTATGACCGGGTGGCGCTGATCGGCTTGGGTCTGATCGCCTCGTCGATGTTTTGGGCGATCAAACGCGCAGGTCTCGCAGGCGAGGTGACGGGATATGCCCGTTCCGAAAACACCCGCGAAACCGCGCGGCGCATAGGACTGTGTGATCGCGTCTGTGACACTGCGCAAGAGGCGGTCGAAGGCGCCGATCTCGTGGTGCTTTGTGTGCCTGTTGGTGCGATGGGACCGGTGGCGCAGGATATCGCGCCGGTGCTGAAACCGGGCGCAACTGTCACGGATGTCGGATCAGTCAAGCGTCACGTGATCGAAGCTGTCGGGCCGTACATCCCCGACGGCGTGCATTTTGTTCCCGCTCACCCGCTGGCTGGAACCGAGCATTCTGGTCCGGAATCCGGATTTGCCGAGCTCTTTGACAATCGCTGGTGCCTGTTGGTTCCGGTTAAGGGTTCTGATCCCGACGCCGTCGCACAACTGCGAGCGCTTTGGGAAGGCATGGGCGCCAATGTCGATGAGATGGACGCTGACCACCACGATTTGGTTTTGGCGGTGACGTCGCATGCACCGCACCTGATCGCTTATACGATGGTGGGTGTTGCGGATGATTTGCGGCGGGTGACAGATACTGAGGTGATCAAATATTCGGCCGCCGGTTTCCGTGATTTTACGCGGATCGCGGCCTCGGACCCGACAATGTGGCGGGATGTGTTCCTGACGAACAAGGACGCAACGCTTGAGATTCTGGGCCGTTTCACTGAAGAGCTCTTTGCCCTGCAGCGCGCCATCCGAACCGGCGATGGAGAGCAGCTGTTCGATTACTTCACCCGTACCCGGGCCATCCGGCGCGGCATCATTGATGCCGGTCAGGATACGGATGCCCCGGATTTTGGACGAGGAAAGGCCACGACATGAGGCTTGTTCGAGGCGGTTTTCTGATCTGTTTTGCAGCGTTGTCGCCAGTCACGGTTGGTGCGAAACCCCTCGAAACCTCTTTGGTTCCTGTTGCGCGACCAATAGCTGAAACCAACAATGTAACTGCGATGCCGGCGCTACTTCTGGCCAGTGCAGCGCCGATTGCAGCGATCCCTAAGGTACAGCCAAAGCTGAGGCCTGAGTCTCCTCAGGTGATGGCCGCTGCGGCACGACCTGCGGATCTGCCTCTGCTCAGCCCTGATGTATCTCTGAAACCATATCTGCGCCCTGAGACGCTTGAGCAGGAGATACTTTTCAAGAAAAGAAAGCTCCGCAAAAACTCAGTATGCGGTGATATCGCAATTCAGGGCAAACCTGTCGGGAAAGTGCCGGGTAAGATCAAGGCCTGCGGCATCAAGGATGCCGTGCAGATTACATCGGTATCCGGAGTGAGGCTAAGTCGCCCGTCGACCATGGATTGCGGTACCGCCATCGCGTTAAACAACTGGGTCGACAAGTCGGTCAAGCCCACCTTCAAACGCCGTGGCCCGATTGTTGAGCTGCAGGTTGCGGCCCATTATGCCTGCCGCACCCGGAACAATCGCAAGGGCGCGCGAGTTTCTGAACACGGCAAGGGTCGGGCCATTGATATCTCGGGCTTTAAAATGGCCGATGGCGAGGTTGTGACAGTCCTCAATGGCTGGCGCAAGAATCCCTCGCAGAAGCAATTGATCAAAGTTTGGCGTGGCGCATGTGGGCCGTTTGGTACAGTGCTGGGGCCGAACTCGGACCGCTACCACCGGGACCATTTCCATCTGGATACAGCCCGTTATCGCAGCGGCCCGTACTGCCGCTAGCGCAGTATCAGCCGCGGTGCAGGGCCCAATGGCAACGGGCCCAACGCCACGAACCCGTCACGGAAATTCAGCTGCAGATCCAGTGAGTTGGGATTGCCGCCCAGACCTGCCAGCAGCTTCAGCGCGCGGGTGACCGGATCAACTGCCTGATCGGGCAGGGCGCCTGCGGCATTGGCCATTGCGATCATGTCACGCCAATTCTCCGCTTTGACGGCGATCTCACCGGTCGGAATTCCCTGTTCGTCAACGTTCAACTCTCCGGCGGCGAACAGGCGCAGTTCACCCCATTTGACTTCGGCAAGCCCCAGATCGATGGCGACAGGCTGCGGGCGGCGTTGTTCCAGCGCACTCCGATCCCACGGCTTGTCAAACGTAACCGTCATGTCCAATTCCAGCGTCTCGAAGGATTGCGGAAGCGAGGTGGCGGTCCGCATAAGGCCGCGAAGGTCTTCACCCGGGGTGAACCCATCAATGGTCGCCGTGACGGCATAAATCTCGGGCGTTTCACTCTGTGCCATGATCAGGCTAAGCGTGTCACCCGCTGCTGAGGTCTCATCTTCCCGCGAAATGGTCCATGGTCCTGCGGTAAGGGCCATCTTTTCCAACTCCAGCGCGACCCCCGGCTGCAATTGCAGCTCTGCCTGTAGCTCGCTGGCCTGAATGGTCGCCGTTTCATCGAAATAAGACAGGCGCTGCGGCGTATCGGCAAAACGCAACACTTGGCGTCCGGGCCAGATTGCAGGGCTTTGGAACTCGATCCAATCCGCGCTCCATGCTGTACCGTTGACGGGATCGGCCAGTGCCGGATTATCCAGCCGTGTCATGTGGTGGGTCGGATATCCTGCCGTACCGACATCCGAAAAATCAGCCTGCCAGCCCAGTTGCTGCTGCTTGTCGAACCAACTGGTGACCGCGCTGCGCAGCCCGTAGCCGGCGACGAACCAATAGGCGCTCCAGATAATCGTTAAAAAGATAAGAACTCGTATGAGACCGCGCATGAGAATAATGGCCCTTTTTCCTGCCTCGGAATTGATGTTTATAGGCGCAAACGGGCAAGGACCAGTGCAATGACAATGTGGGTATTCGGATATGGATCGCTGCTGTGGAATCCCGGATTTCCCGTGGCGCGCAGCGAACGCGCTACTTTGCATGGATATGCCCGCTCATTCTGCATGAGTTCGATCCACCATCGCGGAACCGAAGACAAGCCAGGCCTTGTGTTGGCGCTGGATGAACAACGTGATGCGAATTGTACCGGTCTGGCCCTGGCCGTCGAAGCCGGGCATGAAGAGCGTACGCTGGACGAGCTGCGCGAACGTGAGTTGATTTCCTCGGCCTATGTCGAGCGTATGCTGGACGTTGATCTAGACAATGGACAGGTCATAAATGCCGTGACTTACGTGATTGATCCGCATCACGTTCAGTATTGCGGCGGTATGCCTTTGGAAGAGCAAGCAAATATCATCGCACATGCGGTGGGCGGGCGCGGTCCGAACACCGAATATCTGTACAATACAGCTGAACATCTGGCCGAAATCGGACTACGCGATCCGGATCTTGAGTGGTTGTCGCAACGGGTCCGCAGTCTTACTGCATAAACCCTTGGCCTAGCGACTGTTAATTCGGTAGGTTTGCCTCAGAGCAGGCAATACCAGGAATGACGCGCATGGCGCAGGCACAGCAGGGCGCGAGACCGCAATTCTCGCATCCCATTCGTCAGATCGTGATGATGTTGATCGCAATTGGCTTGTCGGGCCTTGGGGTCTTTATGGCGCTGCCTTATGTGCTGCCCGTCTTTTACGCGAATCCCTACCTGAACGGTTTCATCCTGCTGGTCTTCGTCATCGGCGTATTCGCCTGTTTCTATCAGGTGACCCAGCTAATCGGATCAGTTCGCTGGATCGAAGCGTTTGTCGGCGGTGTCGAAAGAGATGACACCAGCCCGCCGCAGTTGCTGGCACCGCTCGCATCGCTGCTGCGCTCGCGCGGGGCGCGCTCGCAAATCAGCTCGACCTCTACCCGATCAATTCTGGATTCGGTCGCTGAACGAATCGAGGAAGAGCGTGAGATCACGCGATATATCACGAACGTTCTGATCTACCTTGGCCTTTTGGGCACCTTCTTTGGTCTGGCCACAACGGTTCCTGCCATCGTTGACACGATCCGCAGCCTGAACCCACAGGAAGGTGAGGAAGGGCTGGCGGTATTCAACCGTCTGATGACAGGGCTTGAAGCCCAGCTGCAAGGCATGGGCGTGGCCTTTGGATCGTCACTGCTGGGCCTCGCCGGATCGCTGATTGTTGGTTTGCTCGAGCTGTTTGCAGGACATGGACAGAACCGCTTTTATCGCGAGCTTGAGGAATGGCTGTCGACGATCACCCGCGTCGGATTTTCTTCGGGCGATGAAGGTGGTGCAGAACTGGCGGTTTTGACGCCGGTTCTGGATGCGATGTCCGAACAGATGGATGCGCTGCAGGATCTGTTCTCAGCGCAGGAGGAGGAAAGAGCAGAGGTTTCTGCCAAGCTGGGACAGTTGGTGAACGTGATTGGCGATATGAACCAACGTCAGTCCGAAGGCGAAGGCGTGACAGCGGCGCTCGAAAGGGTAGCGCTGAGTCAGGACGCCCTGCTGGATCACATGCGCGAACATGGTGCAGGCGAAGGGATCGATGCAGAAAGCCGGATGCGCCTGCGTTCAATGGACGTTCAGTTGCTACGTATTCTCGAAGAGATTTCTGCAGGGCGACAGGACAGCATGAACGAATTGCGCAAGGATTTCGAACTGCTGGTCAAGGCGCTAACCCTGCCACGCGGTGCCGTTCGCACGACATCCGAGGGAGAGTAACGGATGGCACTGTCCCGGCGTACCGGTCAACGTTTTCAGGGCTCTGTCTGGCCCGGATTCGTGGATGCGATGACGGGTCTTCTGATGGTGCTTACATTTGTGCTGACCATCTTCATGGTGGTTCAGTTCGTGCTGCGCGAAACGATTTCCGGACAAGAGGATGAACTGACCGCCTTGTCTGACGAGGTTTCGGCCCTTGCAGCGGCCCTCGGTCTGGAAGAACGCGAAAACACCCGGCTGCAAGCCCGGCTCGGGGCGTTGAACACGACGCTTTCTCAGGCCGAAAGCGATCTGACGCAGGCGCAGGCTCTGATCTCGTCGCTTACGGTAGAGCGGGACAGGCAGGCTGTCGCGCTGGATGAGGCGCAGCTTCGCATTACGGATTTTGAGGCGCAGGTCGCCGCGTTGCTGGCGGATCAGGAACGTGCACTTGGCGATATCGAAGCCCTCGAAACACAGCGCGAGCAGCTTCTGAGCGAACAAGAGGCTCTGAATCTTGCCCTGGCTCAAAGCCGGGATGAGATTGATGCTCAGGCCGAAGCCGCACGCCTTGCTGCCGCTCGGCGCGAGGCACTGGAGGCTCTGGTTGCTGATCTTGAACAAAGCGGTGAAGACCGTGCAGCCCAGATTACGGCACTTGAACAACAGCTCAGCGATGAAGAGGCCGCAAGGCTGGCCGAGGCTGCCGCAGCCGAAAACCTGCGCAACAGATTGCAGGATGCCGATGCGGAGCTGACCGCTATGACGCTGGCGTTGGAAGCCCAGCGTAAAGAGGCCGAGGAAACCCTGACCCTGCTGGCTGCTGCACAAGCGGCCCGGGCCGAGCTTGAGCGTCAGTTTGGAGCGCTGGATAACGAAGAGCTGCAGGCGCAGCTGAGGGCGGCGCTGGAAGCGCAGACACAGGCACAGCTTGAGGCGCAATCTCAGAGAACACTGGCCGAAGAACGCGAAGCGCTTCTGGCTGTTGCACGCGAGGCAATCTCTGCCGAAAAGGCAATCTCGGCAAAGGCGCAACGCGAAACGGCTCTGCTGAACCAGCAGATCGCAGCATTGCGTGGCCAACTGGGATCGCTGCAAGCGCTGTTGGATGACTACAAGGATCGCAATGCTGCGGCTGAGGTTCAGATCCAGACGCTTGGACAGGACCTGAATGCTGCGTTGGCTCGCGCTGCATCCGAGGAACGGCGACGCCGTCTGTTGGAAGAGGCTGAGCGAATTCGTTTGGAGGCAGAAGCCGAAGCATTGGCGGGGCAGAATCTGGAGCTGACTGCTCAGGCCGAAGACCTGCAACGTTACCGGTCCGAGTTCTTTGGCCGACTTCGGGACGTTCTGGGTAATCAGGAAGGTGTCCGTATCGAAGGCGACCGGTTCGTTTTCTCATCCGAGGTCCTGTTTGATACAGGCTCGGCTGTCTTGTCCCCGGAAGGGCGCCAGGAGGTTGCGAAGGTCGCCGAGATCCTGCGCAGTGTTGCTGCCGAAATCCCCGAGGGTCTGAACTGGGTGATCCGGGTCGATGGTCATACGGACAACGTTCCTCTGGCCGGTTCCGGCCGCTATCGCGACAATTGGGAATTGAGTCAGGGCCGCGCCTTGTCCGTGGTGCGCTATATGGTCGACGCGCTGGGGATACCGCCAAATCGGCTTGCTGCGAACGGTTTTGGTGAGTTCCAGCCCGTCAACCCGGCGGACACACCGGAGGCACGGGCGCAAAACCGGCGGATCGAGCTGAAACTCACCGAAAGATAACGTCAGAACTCGCTAACCAATGCGTGGGTCGGTCAGCGCCGTCCGAAGCGAAAACTTTTGTCTGGTGAACCGGCAAAGCACCGAGGTATGACCGGATATTCCTCGGTCAGAAAGTAGGCGTAGGTTCCCTCCGGATACTCGGGAGAAATGGTGAATGTGCCATTGCACTCGTCCAGAGTTCCGAGCCCGGGAACATAGGCAAAATCCTCGTTGAAAGTGCCATCGTACTTGCCATCGGGTGCGCGACCCCCTGGACGGTTGCCGCTTTTCAAACGATAGGACGACGTCATTTCCGTCACCTTCCCGTTCACAACGCCTGTCATTGCGTAAATCGGGAAACCGTCTGCGGCGAACCCGATCAGTGGAGAGTGCCTGTCCGATGAATAGTCCAGCAGTTCAATGAAACCCGTCGGAATGCCGTGGTAATGGTACTTCCCGTTTGGTTGAACGTGCGCATGGTTCTCATCAAGCCCCAGCGCGATCGCACCGCCCAATGCATTGTAGGACCAACCCGATCTGGGATCACCGTGCCAAAACTCGGCTGCCAGCGGATCGAACACTACACCGTTCAGTGACACGCCAAAGTTCCAGCCCAGTTCAAGCGGCGTTACTGTCCCCTTGGGCTTTGGGTTGGCCGGTACCTTCAAGCTTACATTCTGCGCGGAAATACTGTGTGGGTTACCCCGGTTGGGAAAGCGCCCGACAAGATGGTCGGGAATTCCATTTGCCGAGACGCGGAGAGCTTTGCGGGTCTCGGAAATCTCAGAGGTACTGGCGCCCGGATCGACAGTGGCAGCCACTAAATTCAGGGGCCGGGTTTTCGTTTCGTCGTGATATCGAAATCTGTGCTGAGCGGTGGCAATGGCTGCGATGGCTGACAGGGCGAAAGCAGCACTCCAAATAGCGACGGTCTTGGTCATCAAATTCCCTTTCGCGTTTCAAACGTAACTATGAAACGCGAGGGGAGAACCATTCCGTCGAAATATGTGTCCTGCGCCTGCGCAAATGCATAATTGCCCGGTTACAGAGCAACGGCGCGATCAGATTCGCCAGGACATCATTTGTGTCAGACTGCTGCCAACAGTGGAGGGTGGGGGGCACACTTTGCTGCCGACCAGGGCTTTGGGTTTCTGGATTAACTCGGCTTCCTTCACCGACGCTCGGACCAAACCAACCAAGGCTTGCGCGCAATACACTCGGACCGAATTGAACCTCACCAAGCGGTATTGACCAATGCCACATCCTAAATTGCAAAAAATGATCGGAACCGACCGGAATGTTGATCCGCATAAGGTGAAATGTACGCGCGGAATTCCTATCTATTACCTGAGGTTAATTGGAGCAGAACGTGACGGACAAGAAGGCTGAGATACACAATTCAGTGGATGAGGCGTTGCGCGCGCCATATCAACGTGTGACTCTTTGCCAGTCCCAACGAGGCACCCGGTTTTGGCTAAAACGCATTGAGCGTTTTGCGCCGCACCTCTGGTTGGTCAAGGGCAAGCCTGAACAGGCGTTTGACCGAGATCGGCGGTCTCATCGTTTTCTTTGGAGTCGCGGCGCGGCTGTACCGAGGATATTAGCGGAAGGCTCGGATTTTATAGCGGTTGAAGACGCCGGCACCAGCTTGACCAAGCTTTGTAAGAAAGCAAACGTTACGACCGCGGACAAACTCAAAGCGTGCCGCGCCGCTGGGCAGGCCTTGGCGCGTTTACACTCTGTAAATCTGGCACATGGGCGCCCGGCCTTTCGAGATATGTGCTGGAGCGGGCGCCAGATTCGGTTCATAGATTTTGAGTATTTTGTGCCCACCAAGGCTGGGCGGTTTCGCAAAGCACGTGATGTCGGCATTGCGATCCTGTCTGCCCTGTCTCAGGGGGTTAATGGGCCGCGCTATGCGCACAGCATCCTGTCGGCCTATATCGCGGCACAGGGCAGCCAATCACAGCAGTTACCGGTGCCTTGCCCGGTGCGAAACAGTCAGCCACGCATCCGCTAATGTCGTCGGGTTCTCTGGCCCAAACCCGCCCTTAGTTCCGCCATGCAATCATGCTGTTGGCCTCAGACGAAAAAACCCGCCTTGATAGGCGGGTTTTCTGTTTGAAACGTTGCGCAATCAATCTGCGGTAAGCAATGGCGGCTTGTCGCCAGGAATACGCGGCTGATCAGGGCCGAGGATTTCCAAGTTCAACTCGCCTTTCATCACAGACACGCGGACCACACCGCCTTTGGCCAGCTTGCCGAACAGCAGCTCCTCGGCCAGAGGCTTCTTGATGTGTTCCTGAATGACACGGCCCAGTGGTCGCGCACCCATCTTGTCGTCATAGCCTTTGTCGGCCAGCCACTCGGCGGCCTTTGGTGTCAGGTCGATGGTCACATTGCGATCCAGCAATTGTGCTTCAAGCTGCAGTACGAACTTCTCGACCACCTGCAGGATGACCTCTTTCGGTAGCGGCGCGAACGAGATCACTGCGTCCAGACGGTTACGGAATTCCGGCGTGAACATGCGTTCAATCGCGGCGGTATCCTCACCTTCGCGGCGATCACGGGCAAAGCCGATGGCGGCCTTGGCCTGTTCCTGTGCGCCTGCGTTCGAGGTCATGATCAGCACCACGTTCCGGAAGTTCACAGTGCGGCCATTGTGATCGGTTAGTTCGCCATGGTCCATCACCTGCAAAAGGATGTTGAACACATCAGGGTGCGCTTTCTCGATCTCGTCTAGCAGCAGCACACAATGCGGGTGCTGGTCGACACCATCGGTCAGCAGACCGCCCTGATCAAACCCGACATAACCCGGAGGTGCACCGATCAGACGGGAAACCGCGTGCTTCTCCATGTACTCCGACATGTCAAAACGCAGCAGTTCCACACCAAGCGTATCGGCCAGCTGTTTCGCCACCTCGGTTTTACCCACACCGGTCGGACCGGCGAACAGGTAGTTGCCGATTGGCTTTTCAGGCTCTCGCAGACCGGCACGGGCCAGCTTGATCGCGCTGGACAGCGCTTCAATGGCCTCATCCTGACCAAACACCACCCGTTTCAGTGAAGCTTCGAGATCTTTCAGAACCTCGGCATCGTCCTTGGTGACGTTCTTGGGTGGAATGCGCGCGATCTTGGCAACGACGGCCTCGATCTCTTTCACACCGATGGTCTTGCGGCGCTTGCTTTCTGCGACCAAATGCTGTGCGGCACCGGCCTCGTCAATCACGTCGATCGCCTTGTCCGGCAGCTTGCGGTCGTTGATATATCGCGCGGCCAACTCCACGGCGGTTTTGATCGCATCTGCAGTGTATTTGATCTCGTGATGCTCTTCGAAATACGGCTTGAGGCCGCGCAGGATTTTCACGCTGTCCTCGACCGAAGGCTCATTCACGTCGATCTTCTGGAATCGGCGGCTGAGCGCGCGGTCTTTCTCAAAGTGCTGACGGAACTCTTTGTACGTGGTAGAACCCATGGTGCGCAGCTTACCGCCCTGCAGGGCAGGTTTCAGCAGGTTCGACGCATCCATTGCGCCACCGGAAGTGGCACCTGCACCAATTACGGTGTGGATTTCGTCGATGAACAGCACCGCATCCGGGTGATCCTCAAGTTCGGTCACCACCGCTTTCAGGCGCTCTTCAAAGTCACCGCGGTAGCGGGTGCCAGCTAGCAAGGCGCCCATGTCCAGCGAGTAGATCGTGGTGTTGGACAGTACATCGGGTGCTTCACCGGCCACGATCTTGTGGGCCAGACCCTCGGCAATCGCAGTCTTGCCAACACCTGGATCACCCACCAGCAGCGGGTTGTTCTTGCGGCGGCGGCACAGCACCTGGATGCAGCGCTCGACTTCCGAGGCGCGACCGATCAGTGGATCAACGTCACCTGCGCGAGACTTAGCGTTCAGGTCCACGCAGTACTTACCGAGGGCGCTCTCTTTCTGTTCGGATTCGCTCGCGGCAGGTTGCGCTTCGTCCTCGACCTGGTCGGCACCCGTCACAGGGCGGTTTTCGCCATAGGCCGGATCTTTCGCCACTCCATGCGCAATGAAATTCACCGCGTCATAGCGGGTCATATCCTGTTCCTGCAGAAAATAGGCCGCATTGCTTTCCCGCTCGGCAAAGATTGCCACCAGAACGTTGGCGCCGGTGACTTCTGTACGGCCTGAGCTTTGAACATGGATTGCTGCGCGCTGAATGACCCGCTGGAAGGCAGCGGTTGGAACCGCTTCAGAGCCGTCGATATCGGTGACCAGATTTGACAGGTCCTCATCGATGAACTCGACCAATGTACTGCGTAGTTCGTCCAGGTCGACACTGCAGGCTTTCATGACGCGGATCGCATCCGGCTCTTCCAGCAGCGCAAGCAGCAGATGCTCAAGCGTTGCGAATTCATGACGCCTTTCATTCGCTGCCGCCAGGGCCGCGTGAATGGCTTGTTCTAATGTGCTCGAGAATGAAGGCACGCGGGTGCTCCTCTGTATTGGGCCGGAAGGGGGTCGAGTATCGGCAGGATCCCCATCCCAACCATGTCCTCATACTATTAGAGTTTGGTTGATCGCGCCCCGGCTTCAAGGGTTTTCTTTCACTTGACAGTCACATTTCCCGTGACCGTGGCCGTGAGGAGCGTCAAATAAGCCCTAAAACCGGTCTTTTCTAGACCGGATTTCTGCAAATACGTCTGCAGGGTCCGCGCCCTCCATCCCCAAATACGCCAGAATCGTCGGGTCAGCGGCACGCAAAAACGGGTTTGTTGACTTTTCCAGGGCCAGTAATGACGGCACGGTCGCTTCTCCGGCAGCGCGTGCGCGATCGATATCGGCGACACGTTTCTTAAGGTCGGGGTTGTCGGGATCGACCGTGACGGCAAATCTGGCGTTGGATTGCGTGTACTCGTGACCTGAACAGACCAGCGTATCATCCGGCAGGGCAGCGAGTTTGCTGAGCGAGGCCCACATCTGTGCGGCATCTCCTTCGAACAGGCGTCCGCATCCCAGCGCCATCAGGCTGTCGGCTGTGAACACGACGCTGCTTTTGGGCATGTAATATGCAACGTGACCGACAGTGTGGCCCGAAACATCCAGCACCTCGACCGGTTCACCGCCAACCTCGAATGTATCGCCCTCGGAAACTTGCAAGTCTAAAGGAGGCAGACGATGCGCGTCTGCCGCCGCCCCAACAACTTTTGCGGGGTGTTTCTCCAGGATGGAGGCCAGACCATCCACATGATCCCAATGGTGATGCGTCAGCAGAACATGGCTCAGTTGCCAACCACGCTTTTCAAGGGCCGCTAGAATCGGCCCGGCTTCGGGGGCATCAATCAGTGCGGTTTCGCCGCTGGTGGCGTCATGGGCCAGAAAGGCGTAATTGTCGCTGAGGCAAGGAATTGTGACGATCTCAAGAGGCATGGCCTTTTGCCCTTTCGTTGCTAGACTGCGCCCAGCTAAGCCGATTGACCGGGTGTCCGCAATGCATCTTGATGTGCAGGATCTGAGGAACTTTTACTACCGCAGCACGCTGGGGCGGGCGGCGCAGGCGGCCATTCGCGGTCGGTTGATCGATTTATGGCCCGAAGCCAAAGGTCAGACGGTCGCTGGATTTGGTTTTGCCGTCCCTTTGTTACGTCCATATCTGGCTGATGCCCGTCGAGTGATTGGCCTGATGCCTGGCCCGCAGGGGGTAATGCCCTGGCCCGCAGGTATGCCCAACGTCTCGGTCCTCACCGAAGAGACGATGTGGCCGATTGAAACCGGGCATGTAGACAAGCTGGTCGTCATGCACGGGCTTGAGAACTCAGAAAGACCAAGCCAATTGCTTGATGAGTGTTGGCGCGTTCTGGGGCCGGGAGGCAAGGCTATGTTCATCGTGCCAAACCGGGGTGGCCTCTGGTCCAGGTCTGATCGGACACCCTTTGGCTTTGGTCATCCTTATACTGCCAGTCAGCTTGAGAAGCAGCTCAAAGCGCATCACTTCGTGCCCGAGAACCATTGTTCCGCGCTCTATATGCCTCCGTCATTCCGCCGGTTCTGGCTGAAATCCGGGAACCTGATTGAGAGAACAGGCCAGCGCATTCCGTCTGTGATGGCAGGTGGCGTGTTGATGGTCGAGGTGAGTAAACTCATCCGGCCTCCCAGTGGCACCGTGACCAAGGACGCTGAAAAACGCCCGATCAAAGCGCTGGATGGGTTGCTAAAGCCTGCCTGATCTCTTTGTGCCCCGGAGCGGTATTGCGGCGGCCAAAAATGCGGGAAAAAGGTCACAGGAATCGCAAAAACCTGCAAGTTGGTAACATTTTTCAACCGGATCGGCTGATAAAAAGGGTCGCACTCAACTTAAGTGCATGAATTTAAACAGATTGTGGATAAATCCGTCACCACTATAATATGTTGCGAGCTGGGTTCGGCTCTGCTAGACCCCCGGTGATTTTGATCCCCGACCGTCTGGCCGGGGTTTCTTCACGCCCCCGGGGTAGCTGCCGCAACGCGAATTCGGGGCCCAAAATATCGGAAGGGTGGACGTGTCCGAACCAGCTTCGATTTCCACAGGCATCGCCGAGCGCTATGCCACCGCGATCTTTGAGATCGCAAAAGAGAATAATGACCTTTCAGGTCTGGAAACCGGCATCAATGATCTGGCAGCAGCTCTGGGCGAAAGCGCCGACTTGCGCGACCTGATCGCCTCGCCGCTGGTTTCGCGCTCCGAACAGGAAGCAGCGATTACCGCGATTGCCGACAAGATGGGTCTGCACACCATCCTGCGCAACACGCTGGGCCTGATGGCTGAGAAACGCCGCCTGTTTGTTATTCCGCAACTGATTCAGGTCCTGCGTGACATGCTGGCGGATGAGCGCGGTGAAGTGACCGCGGATGTTGCGTCGGCCAAGGCGCTGACCAAAACTCAGATGGAAAAACTGTCCAAGACGCTGTCCGAGCGTGTGGGCAAGACCGTAACAATCAATGCGACCGTTGATGAAAGCCTCATCGGCGGTCTTGTCGTTAAAGTGGGCTCGAAAATGATCGACAGTTCGATCCGTTCGAAGCTGAACTCCCTACAGAATGCAATGAAAGAGGTCGGATAAATGGGAATCCAAGCTGCAGAGATTTCTGCAATCCTGAAGGACCAGATCAAGAATTTTGGTCAGGAAGCCGAAGTGGCCGAAATCGGCCGCGTGCTGAGCGTCGGTGACGGGATTGCCCGTGTATACGGCCTGGACAACGTGCAAGCCGGTGAGATGGTCGAATTCCCCGGTGGCATCATGGGCATGGCGCTGAACCTGGAAAGCGACAACGTCGGTGTCGTTATCTTCGGTTCCGACCGTGACATCAAAGAAGGTGACACTGTTAAGCGCACCAACTCGATCGTGGACGTTCCGATCGGTGACGAGCTGCTGGGCCGCGTTGTTGACGGTCTGGGTAACCCGCTGGACGGCAAAGGCCCGATCAACGCAACCAAGCGTGGTGTTGCAGACGTTAAAGCGCCGGGCATCATCCCGCGTAAATCGGTTCACGAGCCGATGGCAACCGGCCTGAAATCGGTTGACGCGATGATCCCGATCGGCCGTGGCCAGCGTGAGCTGATCATTGGTGACCGCCAGACCGGTAAAACCGCCGTTGCTCTGGACGCGATCCTGAACCAGAAAGTCTACAACGAAGCAGCAGGCGACGACGAGTCGAAGAAGCTGTACTGCGTGTACGTTGCGATCGGTCAAAAGCGTTCGACCGTTGCTCAGCTGGTGAAGAAACTGGAAGAATCCGGTGCGATTGACTACTCGATCGTTGTGGCCGCAACCGCGTCCGACCCGGCCCCGATGCAGTTCCTGGCACCCTACGCCGCAACCGCGATGGCCGAATACTTCCGTGACAATGGCCGCCACGCACTGATCATCTATGATGACCTTTCGAAACAGGCTGTTTCGTATCGTCAGATGTCGCTGCTGCTGCGCCGTCCGCCCGGACGTGAAGCCTATCCTGGTGACGTTTTCTACCTCCACTCCCGTCTGCTGGAACGTTCGGCGAAGCTGAACGAAGACTTCGGTGCGGGCTCGCTGACCGCTCTGCCGGTTATCGAAACTCAGGGTGGTGACGTTTCGGCGTTTATTCCGACCAACGTGATCTCGATCACCGACGGTCAGATCTTCCTTGAAACCGAACTGTTCTACCAGGGCATCCGTCCTGCTGTGAACACCGGTCTGTCGGTTTCGCGTGTGGGCTCTTCGGCTCAGACCAACTCGATGAAATCGGTCGCTGGTCCGGTTAAGCTGGAGCTGGCTCAGTACCGCGAAATGGCTGCGTTTGCGCAGTTCGGTTCCGACCTCGACGCCGCGACCCAGCAGCTGCTGAACCGTGGTGCACGTCTGACCGAGCTGATGAAACAGCCGCAGTATTCGCCGCTGACCAACGCTGAAATCGTCTGCGTCATCTTCGCCGGTACCAACGGTTACCTCGACAAGATCGATGTGTCCGATGTTGGCCGTTACGAATCTGGCTTGCTGGCGCACCTGCGTGGCAAACACGCGGATCTGCTTCAGTGGATCACGGACGAAGATCCCAAGATCAAGGGTGACGCTTCCGACAAGATCAAGGCTGCGCTGGACGAATACGCCGCAACCTTCGCTTAAGGGAGAGGCGGGCATATGCCAAATCTTAAGGACCTTAAAAACAGGATCGAGTCGGTCAAATCGACCCGCAAGATCACCAAGGCCATGCAGATGGTCGCGGCTGCAAAACTGCGCCGCGCCCAGGAATCTGCCGAAGCCTCGCGTCCCTATGCCGAGCGGTTCAATGCCGTGATGGCGGGGCTGGCGGCTTCGGTCGGGGGCAGCGACAGCGCCCCCAAGCTGCTCCGTGGTACGGGCAGTGACGATGTCCATCTGCTGGTTGTCATGACAGCTGAACGCGGCCTTTGTGGCGGCTTCAACTCGAACATCGCCAAGCTGGCCCGTGTCAAAGCGGAAGAGCTGCGCCTGAAGGGCAAGACAGTCAAGGTTTTGACCGTCGGCAAGAAGGGCCGCGACGCGCTCAAGCGTGATTTTGGCGATCTGTTCGTTGGACATATCGACCTGAGTGAGGTCAAGCGCATCGGTTACACCAACGCGCAAGACATCGCGAAGGACATCCTGTCCCGCTTTGACGGGGGTGAGTTCGACGTTGCCACGATCTTCTACTCGAAGTTCGTAAACGTTGTGACCCAGATTCCGACGGCACAGCAGGTCATCCCAGCCTCGTTTGAGGAAACCGAGGGTGACGACAGCGGTGCGGTATTCGACTACGAGCCCAGCGAAGAGGCCATTCTGGCCGACCTGCTGCCTAAGGGGGTTGCGACCGCGATCTTCTCGGCTCTGCTCGAAAACGGAGCGTCTGAACAGGGTGCACGGATGTCCGCGATGGACAACGCGACGCGCAACGCGGGTGAGATGATCGACAAGCTGACGATCCAGTTCAACCGTTCGCGTCAGGCCGTGATCACCAACGAGCTGATTGAAATTATTTCCGGCGCCGAAGCGCTGTAAGAAAACCGGAGACGAAACATGGCGAATGCAAAAGGCAAAGTCACACAGATCATCGGGGCCGTCGTCGACGTGCACTTCGAAGATCAGCTGCCTGAAATTCTGAACGCGCTGGAAACCACCAACAACGGCAAACGTCTGGTGTTGGAAGTTGCTCAGCACCTGGGTGAAAACACTGTCCGCACCATCGCGATGGACGCGACCGAAGGTCTGGTCCGTGGCGAGGAAGTAACCGACACAGGCGCACCGATTTCGGTTCCGGTTGGCAATGCTACTCTGGGCCGTATCCTGAACGTTGTCGGCGAGCCGATCGATGAAAAGGGCGACGTCGTTGCATCTGAAACCCGCGCAATCCACCAGCCCGCACCCGCGTTCGACGAACAGTCGACCGAGTCGGAAATCCTGGTGACCGGCATCAAGGTTGTTGACCTGCTGGCCCCTTACGCCAAAGGCGGTAAGATCGGCCTGTTCGGCGGCGCCGGCGTTGGTAAAACCGTTCTGATCATGGAACTGATCAACAACATCGCAAAAGTGCACTCGGGCTTCTCGGTGTTCGCGGGTGTTGGTGAACGTACCCGTGAAGGGAACGACCTGTACCACGAGATGATCGAATCGAACGTTATTAAGCCGGACAACCTGTCGGAATCGCAGGTGGCCCTGGTTTACGGTCAGATGAACGAACCTCCGGGAGCACGTGCACGTGTTGCTCTGACCGGTCTGACACTGGCCGAGCAGTTCCGCGACCAGTCCGGTACCGACGTTCTGTTCTTCGTCGACAACATCTTCCGCTTTACGCAGGCGGGCTCCGAGGTTTCGGCTCTGCTGGGTCGTATTCCTTCGGCGGTGGGTTATCAGCCGACACTGGCCACCGACATGGGCGCCCTGCAGGAACGCATCACCTCGACCAAGTCGGGCTCGATCACCTCGGTTCAGGCGATCTACGTGCCTGCGGACGACCTTACCGACCCTGCGCCGGCAACCTCGTTTGCTCACCTTGACGCGACCACCGTTCTTAACCGTGCGATCTCGGAAAAGGGTATCTACCCTGCGGTTGACCCGCTCGACTCGACTTCGCGTCTGCTCGACCCGGCCATCGTTGGTGAAGAGCACTACAAGGTTGCGACCGACGTTCAGCAGATCCTCCAGCGCTACAAGTCGCTGCAGGACATCATCGCCATCCTCGGCATGGACGAACTGTCGGAAGAGGACAAACTGACCGTGGCACGTGCCCGTAAGATCGAGCGCTTCCTGTCGCAGCCGTTCGACGTGGCCGAAGTCTTCACCGGTTCGCCCGGCGTTCAGGTTCCTCTGGATGTGACCATCGCGTCGTTCAAAGCGGTTGTTGCTGGCGAATACGATCACCTGCCCGAAGCGGCCTTCCTGATGGTTGGCGGCATCGAAGAAGTGATCGCCAAAGCGGAGAAGATGGCCGCAGAAGCCGCCTAAGGAGTATCCCTGATGGCAAACACGATGCAATTCGACCTCGTCAGCCCAGAGCGGAGCCTTGCTTCGCTCGCGGCCACCGCGGTCCAGATTCCCGGCGCGGACGGGGACATGACGGCAATGCCCGATCATGCCCCCACAATTACCACGCTGCGCCCGGGCATCCTGAAGGTCGAAGCACCCGAAGGGTCCAGCGAGTACCTGGTCACCGGTGGGTTTGCTCAGATCAACGGCGATGGCCTGTCGGTTCTGGCCGAAAAGGCCATTCCGGTAGCCGAAGTGACCCGGTCGCATCTGGACGACCTGATCGCTGAGGCCCGCGCTTCGCACGAGGCGGCAAAGACTGGCGATGATCAAACCATCGTCGACGATGCTGCCAAGCTGCTGGCCGACATGGAAGCCCTTGGGACGCACATGAGCCTGTAAGGCTCCGTGACTTTCTGATCATTATGAACGGCTCCGCCAGGCGGGGCCGTTTTTTTATTGGTGATTTTCCTGCTGGGGCAGGCTAAGGCTTTTATATTCAAGTACAAAGATCACAGAATGAAAACTTTTCGGACCCATCCAATCGGCATCGACCAAGGCGAAGTATTGTTGTTCTCGGAGTTTTCCGATGGTGGCAGCATGTGGACTGGTCAGGGACCGCGCGAAAGGCGCAAATCAGTTAGGTTCAGTCAGCCATTCCGGTTGCCTCCGGTTTTACAGATTGGTGTCTCCCTCTGGGATGTGGATACCTCGTCTGCGTTGCGTGCCGAAGTGAAAGCCGAGGACATCACAGCCGAGGGCTTCAATGCCGTGTTCCGTACATGGTCCGACACCCGCATCGCCCGCATTCGCGCCGCATGGACCGCGATCGGGGAAGTGGCGCACGAGGATGACTGGGATATCTCCTGAACGTGCCTGCTCTGGCCTGCAAGCTATGTCGACGCGGGGCCATACCAAGCATGCTTTGGTTCGCCAGCGGCAGCGAGTGACCGATTTGCCGCCCAAAGCTGCGTTCCAAGATCGAAATGCCACCATTCATATGCGTAATTCGTGAATCCGGCACTGCACATCGCCCAGTATAATAGTCGACGATTTTGCAGAGCCTCCTGATCGCTGAGCGACAATTGTTCCGGATCGCCATCCACCGAACACAGGATCTCTTCGAAATAGGTGGTGTGCGTAATGTCCGAGGGATCATCGAAAATTCCGCCGAAGAAGAGGTGTTCCTTAGTATCTTTGTTTCGCAACGTCAGATCAATCGCGCCTCCGGTGATGTGCGTTGGCCAAGTACGTGGGTCATCAGGATCAAAGCTGCGGGGGTCCGAACAATACCGGCCCGCAAAGGCGATACATTCCTCATCGGTCGGGGTTTTCAATGACCTGCGCGCCCGGGCAACAAAAAAGTCCCAAAGTTCCTGCTGGACCGAGAGCGGGCGAAATCCATTCAGCGCATAAATCTCAATGCCCAGATTGGCGAGCTCTTCATTGATATCCGCAAGCCGTTCAGCCAGAGCTTTGCGAACTCGCACATGTGGGTCCGAAGTGGCAAAACAACGCCGGTAGGGCGTGTTCAGGCCGTCCCTGCGGGCGTAGAAATTGAAACTTGGTATCTCGTAGTCAGCCAGATCGACCAGAGGTTCCTGAGCGCGCGGATCATTTTGGTCCACAGGGAACTCTCGATAGTCCAGAGCTGTAGGAGGGTTTGTGGTTACGGGGATCGGACGTTCTCGAAACGTGGAGTATTCCAGCAACAACCTGTCCTTTTTGGCTACGGAGCAAAATTCAAAACGCATGCAACGACATTGGATCATTGCAAACATTAAACGGGTCGCAGTCAAGAAGGTTGGGAAGGCGGCCATCTGCAGTTATCGTCGCGCAGTTGACCGGAAAGGAAACCGGGCGGCCTCAGCAGGCCGCCCGGTTCGGATTACTTCGCGTGATATAGCGACTCGTAGATCGGTGTCAGCGTCTTGTCTTCGAATAGCGAGGAAACACTTGTGCCGTTCCAGATATTCAGGATCGCCTGTGTGAAGATCGGTGCTGTTGGCACGATGCGGATATTCGATGCCTTTGCGATTTCAGGCGTCGGTTGGATGGTGTCGGACAGAACGAGCGACTTCATGACCGAGTTGGTCACTCGCTCAACAGCAGGGCCGCTCATGACACCGTGGGTGATGTACGAGTGAACTTCCTTGGCACCGTTATCCATCAGAACCTGCGCAGCTTTGCAGAGTGTTCCGGCGGTGTCGCAGATGTCGTCGACGATCAGGCAGATCTTGTCTTTCACATCACCGATTACTGTCATCTCAGCAACTTCACCCGCCTTTTCGCGGCGTTTGTCGACGATAGACAAAGGTGCACCGATCCGCTTGGCCAGCTCACGAGCACGGGCGACGCCACCTACATCCGGCGAAACCACCATGATTTCATCCATCTGTTCCTTGAACTGGTTTTTCACGTCCAGAGCAAAGATCGGCGAGGCATAGAGGTTGTCCACGGGCATATCGAAAAAGCCCTGAATCTGGGCGGCGTGCAGGTCCATGGTCAGGATGCGTTCGATCCCCGCGCCGGTCAGCATATTCGCGACTAGTTTGGCGCTGATCGGTGTGCGGGCCTTGGTGCGGCGGTCCTGACGGGCATAGCCAAAGTAAGGAATGACTGCGGTGATACGCTGCGCTGATGAGCGGCGCAGTGCGTCAGCGATGATCAGCAGCTCCATCAGATTGTCGTTGGCCGGGTTCGAGGTCGGCTGGATGATAAACATATCCTCGCCGCGAACGTTTTCGAAGACCTCGACAAAGATCTCGCCGTCGTTGAACCGTTCGACGCGTGCGTCGACCAGACCCTGGTCAACACCGCGATGCAGGCTCATTCGGCGGGCAATGGTTTCGGCAAGAGGAAGATTGGCGTTCCCAGCGATTAGCTTGGGTTCGTGAAGTGTCGGCATCGGCTGAAAATCCCCGGGCAGCAATGGCAATGTGACAGATTCGTGATGTTGACACCGCTTAGCATGGCCTTACCGTCCCGCAAAGATAACGTAGCGGAGAAAGTGCACATGGCCGACATTGACTACTTTTTTGCGACACTGTCGCCTTATTCCTATCTCGCAGGCATGCGACTCGAGGAAGTTGCGGCGAAACATGGTGCAACGATCGCCTACAAACCTTTGGACATTATCGCTCTGTTCGGCCGTACCGGGGGAACGCCGCCCAAAGACAGGCACATTTCCCGCATAGAATACCGGGCGCAGGAACTGCTGCGCCAATCCCGCAATCTGGGAATGGATTTCAATCTGCAGCCCGCGCACTGGCCAACAAATGCCGCGCCGTCATCATATGCAATCATTGCCGCCATTCAGGACGGTTCAGGCGATGTGGGTAAGCTGTGCCACTCGATCCTGCGAGCTTGCTGGGCCGAGGATAAAGACATCGCGCAGGATGATGTCATCCGGGATTGCCTGACGCAGGCGGGATTTGATCCCAAACTGGCTGACAGCGGCCTGTTGCTGGGCGCCGAAACCTACGCAGCAAATCTTGAAGAGGCCGTGGATCGCGGTGTGTTTGGTGCACCGTTCTACATCACGCCGGATGGCCAGCGTTTCTGGGGTCAGGATCGGCTGGATGATCTGGACCGGCATCTGGCGGAGACCAAGGGGTGAAGGACGAAGCCTCATCGTCTCAAGCGACTTTCGTCCGGCAATTGGGAGAGGGGGAGCGCAAAGTGCTCGCCCTGCACTGCACCATAGCCCACTCAAGGGCCTGGGTCGGATTGGCCGCCGCGCTGAAGGATGAGGCGACACTGATTGCACCGGACATGCTGTTTCACGGGCAAAGCCCAGACTGGGATGGTGAGGGCGATGTTTTTGATGCTGTGACAAGACAAGCTCTGGATCAACTGACCGAGCCCATGGATGTCATCGGTCATTCGTTCGGCGGGATGATCGCATTGCGGCTTGCTGTCGAATATCCCGAGCTTGTTCGCAGTGCTGTCCTAATCGAACCCGTGTTTTTCGCCGTCGTGAAACACGATGCGCCACATCTGGTTCAGGATCATGACCGCGAGGCTCAGCCCTATCTGACTGCGCTGGCCGCGAAGGAATACAGGCTTGCTGCACGGTTGTTCAATCGGATGTGGACTTTGGATGACGGCCCCCGGTGGCCGGATTTACCCGAACGAACACGGGCAGCGATGGAGCGGGGTATCCAACTGGTCGCCCCGGTTGAGGATGTATTGTTTGATGACCGGCTTGGTTTGTTGAAAGCCGGTCAACTGGATCGCGCGACGATGCCAGTCCTGCTTTTGCGGGGATCACGGACACAGCCCACGATTCAGGTGATCAACACCGGACTTCAGAACCGTCTGCCATCTGCATCGGACCGAGTGATAGATGGGGCAGGGCACATGCTGCCCATATCCCATCCACACGAAACGGCTGAACAGATACTCAGGTTCTGGGGTGCAAAAGAGAACACCCGGTCAGAATAGGCTCAGAGCAGCGAAATGAATTGGTCGATCTGTTCTTCGCCGATCGACCAGTCACACACCAGTCGGCAGGCCAGCATTTCATCTTCGTCTTCGCCTTCCAGCTCAGCGCCCCACAGATGATAGACCGCACCGGCGTCGTGCAAGGCGCGGTGTTTGCTGCGCGGGAAGCTGGCGAAAATCATGTTGGCTTGGGGCTTGTGCAAGAATTCAGCACCTGCTGCACGCAGGCCATCGGCGAGGCGGGCGCAGTTGCCATTGGCCTGACGCGCTGACCTCAGCCACAGATCATCCTGCAGATAGGCCGCCATTTGCGCCGACAGATAGCGGTGTTTGGAAAACAGATGTGCCCCGCGTTTACGGCGCAGCTCGAACTCCCAGGCTTTGCTCTCGTCAAAAAAGACTACCGCTTCGACCCCCATCAGACCGTTCTTGGTGCCGCCAAAGCTGACGGCATCTACACCGGCCTTCCACGTCATTTCAGCGGGCGAGCAATTCAGCGCGACCATCGCATTGGTGAAACGTGCGCCATCCAGATGCACAGGTAGCCCATATTCCTTGGCGACGCCGCACAGTGCCTGCAGTTCGCCCAGCGAATAAACCGACCCACGCTCGGTCACCTGCGTAATCGAAACCGGACCACGCTGAGGGCCGTGAACGCCACGGGTTTCTTCGGCAAGGATCGACCCGCGCAGGGCTTCGGGCGTCATCTTGTCCTCACCTGGAACCAGCGTCAGCTTGGCACCGCTGTAGAATTCCGGCGCGTTGCATTCATCCTCGTGGATATGTGCAACCGGTGAACAGAACACCGTTTCCCATGGCTTTGTTAGTGTGGCCAGAGCCAGTGAGTTTGCAGCAGTTCCCGTGGCGACAAGATAGACTGCTGCCCCCGGCGCTTCGAAAATACCGCGGATCTGATCGCGCACTTCGTTCATCAACGTGTCTGCGCCATAGGCCATCTGATAGCCTTGATTGGCCTCGGTCAGCGCGGCCAGAACTTCCGGATGAACCGGTCCGGAATTGTCAGAGGCGAAATGCATCAGATAGGCTCCTCAATTATGTATTCTTCCCACTCGTCCTCGGGAGTTTCGAACTCCGAGACGGTGCGTCCCTGAACCGATACGCCGGCGGCATGGACGCTGTTCGGCGTACCAGACAGCAACGGGTGCCAGTCGTAAAGGGGTTTGCCTTCCCAAAGCAGCCGATAGGCGCAGGTTTGGGGCAGCCAGTAGGCGTGTTCATCTATGTTGTCCGGGGTCATTACGATGCATTCCGGAACAAACTGATGCCTGATTTCGTACTGCGTGCAGCGGCAGGACTCATCATCCAGCAAGCGGCAGGCGACGCAGGTCAGGGCAACCTCGCCGCTGTCCTCATCCTCCAACTTGTTCAGGCAACATTTGCCGCAACCGTCGCACAAAGCTTCCCATTCGCGCTTGTTCAGCTTGCGCATGGGTTTGCGTTCCCAGAAACGCGGCGACAGGCCCGCGCGTTCAATCGGGTCCTTGCTCATAGTTCGGCCAGAATATCGCGCGCCTGGCTGCAATCCGAATCCATCTGGGCAACCAGCCCATCCAGCCCATCAAATTTCATCTCGGGGCGCAAGTAATCGACGAGACCAACAGATAGGGTAGAGCCATAAAGATCGCCGGAAAAATCGAACAGAAATGTTTCGATATTGGGGATTTCACCGTTGAACATCGGCCGGGTCCCGACCGAGGCCGCGCCGTGATAGCTGCCCTTATGCGGTCCATCCAGAACGTCGACCAGAACGGCATAGACCCCGAATTTTGGCGGGTGCAGCCCTTCGATCGACATGTTGGCCGTGGGAAAGCCCAGCTCTCGCCCGCGCTGCTCTCCTCCGACTACCTCGCCTTCGATCCGGTGCCAGTGCCCCAGCATCGCAGCCGCGTCGCGTGGACGACCTTCGGTCAGTGCTGTGCGAATAGCAGTTGATGACACAATGTTTTCCGATCTTTCCATCAAGGGGGCGATTGTGACATCAAAGCCCATTTCGCGCCCGAACCGTTCCATATCCTGTGCTGTTCCACTGCGACCCTTGCCGAAACAGAAATCGGCCCCGACCACGACATGTGCCAACCCCAGACCGTCGCAGATGACGTTTCGGGCAAATTCCTCGGGCGACAACCCGGCCAGTGCAGCGTTGAACGGCAATTCGTATAGTTTCTGAACGCCCAGTTTCTCAAGCCGGTGGGCGCGGGCATTGCCGCGCATCAGGCGAAATGGCGGGGCGTCGGGTGCGAAGTATTCGCGCGGGTGAGGCTCGAATGTGAGCACACCCAACGGCGCATCCGGTGCTTCATTGCGGGCAAGGTCAATCACCGACTGATGACCGATATGAACGCCATCAAAATTGCCGATCGCAACACTGGCGCCTCGGTCTTCTGGCTCAACAAACTGGAAATCCCGAATGATCTGCATTCCGTTTGCCTAGCGGGACTGGGGGCCGGGTTCAAGCACCTGATTCAGTCAATAACGCGCCCGGGGTGCAGCATCTTCTGTCCGAAACCGCCGGACCCAGTCCTGATTGGTGCTATCCGCCAGTTTTGCGGTTGGTGTGGCCACTGTGCGCGCGACGCTGGGATCAAGTTTCAGAGCAGAAAGCACCCTTGCAAGTTCGCCTTTGGGATCTCGGGCAAGCTGATCATAATGAATGGTCACAGGACTAATGCCCTCTTGCGCAAACCAATCCATCCATCTCGCGTCTAACACCTCGAACTCATGCTTACATCGCTCAAGCTCATCCCGGTTGTAGACGGGTTCAGCTGGAGGAGAGAGGCGCTCCAACTCACTGCCATCCGAGTTTTTGTGCCATAGCCCGGTCTGTCTTGCCTTCACGAACGAGACCGCCTGACCAAGCTTGTCGCTGCGGGTCAGGTGAATGAACAGGGGTTTGCCAAACTGGGCCTGAAACCGCGCCACATCAGTTGGTTGATCGGGATGCAACTTCCCGAGTTGTTCCAGAAAGAACTCCAAACTCTTTCCCTGCATTCGCAATCCGAACACGTCCGAGCCCGCCAGTCCTTTTGCATGCGCTGCCCGAATGACAGCAACCCGCGCTGCATCAACATTGGGATAGTCGCCGATCTTAGGCTCACAACTTTCCAGCCAGTCTTCAAGGCTGGGCGAATGGAAGTAGGATTCAGGTTTCCCGGCGATGCCTGTCGCCTCGAGCAGTTTGCACAGCAGAGTACTGCCGCTGCGCGGGCTGCTGCAGATCATGTAAGAGCGGTAGGCGGCCATGGCAGATACTGAAATCGTTTCGAATTAAGAATTTTGATGCGCAAGTTCTACGACAATTCGACCGATTGCAAAGCCCGCCAATTAAAAAAGGCGCCGTGACCGGCGCCCTCTGAACATGGAAGGTAGGCTGAGGTTCAGTCGAACTTTCTGGACGGCGCCAGAACCATTGCCTCACCAATCAGGACCTTTTTGCCGTCAACGGCGCAGTGGCAGTCCAGTTTTACCCGGCGCTTGGCAAAGTCGATATCGATCACCTTAACCTCTGCGTAGACCATATCTCCGGGACGAACGGGTGCCAGAAACTTCAGGGACTGGCCCATATAGACTGTTCCGTGACCGGGAAGCTGTTCGCCGATAACTGCCGAGATCAGACCGGCCGTCAGCATGCCGTGTGCGATACGGCCCTCGAAAATCGTGTCGCGCGCATAGTCATCATCCAGATGCACAGGATTCCGGTCGGTTGAAACCTGAGCAAACATCTCAATGTCTTCGTCCGTCACCACTTTGCGCAGGTACCGGGTCATGCCCATTTCGATGTCTTCGATGCAGATCGTTCCGCGCGGAAGATTGTCCAACATGTCGCCCTCACTCAATGATGGCCGGGAAACAAAAAATCACCCATGGCCGCAGGTTGGCAACTTTATTACTTTGCAGGCGCAGAAAATCAAGCCCCTTTTTAACTATCGCAAGCGGCCGATCGAGTAGGTTGGGTTGATTTTTTCCTTTTCAATATAGCTGCTTAGAGCATCGGGGTCTGGCTGGTACGACGTTTTTGTCTCGGATGCAGCCAGACCGCCGGTGATAAACAGGGAATCAATGCCCTCACCCATACCGCCTGCGATGTCGGTATGAGGGCCATCGCCAATGGCCAGAATGTCGGAATCTGCGACATCCACCCCAAGGGCGTGCAACCGCCGCCGGGCCAGATCGTAGATTGGCGGGTGGGGTTTCCCGAAATACAGACTCTCACCGCCCATTTCAGTATAGAGCTTGGCTAGCGCACCCGCGCACCATTCCCGAATTTCACCGCGATCAACTACAATATCGGGGTTCGCGCAGAGCAGCTTGAGACCTTTTTGCTTGGCATAAAGAAAATCAGGACGGTTCACTGACGGGTCAGCCATAGGATCGAACGGGCCGCAGCACACAATGCCTTCGGCCTCATCCAGTGGCACACGTTCGACGTGCAGCGGGTGATCCAGCAGTTTCAGAGGTTCAAAGAAACCGGCGTCGCGTTCCCATTCCCCCATGAAATAGACCTTTTCGCCCACTTCACCGCGGAACATCGCAGACCGGGCTGAATCTCCACTGGTGGCAATGGTGTCATAGGAATCTGCCGGGACGTTAAAATGCGTCAACTGTTCGGCAACACCCGCCCGCGGTTTGGGAGAGTTGGTGACCAGAACCACTTTGCCACCACGTTCACGATAGGCTTTCAGCGCTTCGACAGCTTCGGGATAGGCGGTGATGCCGTTGTGGACGCAGCCCCACAGATCGACGAACAGTGCCTTGTAGCGGTCGGAGATCTCGGCAAGCGAGGTGACGATCTGGGTCATGAGGGCCTCTGGGTCAGAATTCGGAGTCGCGACAGCTATGGCAAAGCTTTTGCGCCTTGACCATCCCGCATCGCACATAAGCTGCTGCTAGTTGTCTTCAGTGATCTCTTCGACATCAGGTGCCTGTTGCACGTTCTCAGTGCCCAGAATGATCTGAGCGCCGATGCGTGTCTGATACCGGATGATTGCAAGGTAACCGGGGCCAAGCTCGGCCTGAAGCACGTCGACCAAGGGGTTTTCACGCAGCTGCTCTGGCAACAAACCGGCGACAGACGAGACTTTGAACTGAGCCTCTGCCGGAAGGTCGACGATCAGCCAAACTTCGGCCTGCTTCCGCTTTGCGTTGACGTCTATGCGGATGATCTCTACCGAAACCGGATCGGCCCAATCCCGAATTGCCTGCGCCACTTCGGCTTCGGTGCGGGTTTCCAGATAGCGATTGTAGGTCGATTTCCCCAGTTGAATGACCACAGCGGCCAGAAAGGCAAGCGTCACGAACACACTTGCCGTGAAGTTGAGCTTGCGCCTGCCTTTGCCAAACGCGACTGAGCGGGCAGCGTAAACGATGTACACGGCACAGGCAGACAGGATGATCGCACCAAGGTTTGTTGCAAACAGCAAACCGGCTTCATAGGCCTCGGCTGGCTCGCCGAAATACAGCAGAATTCCCGATGCCGAAAGCGGCGGAACCAGCGAGACACCGATTGCCGCGCCGGGCAACAAGCTAAGCTCGGACCGGTTGACCTGAACATAGGCCCCGGCGACACCTGCGGCCAAAGCAACGATCAGGTCCTCGGTCCCCGGGTCGGTGCGCGCCAGAACCTGATCAGGGATCAGAACGCCCCGCGGAACGTCGGCCGCATACACCATGAACCAGGCCATGAGAACGCACAGAACCGCAGCGCAGCACACGATCAGCGCCAGGGTCAACGCGCGTTTCAGCCAACCCATCACCATCGCAGCCGCAACGCCCAGAATGGGTGTCATCAGGGGCGCAACCAGCATCGCCGCTATCACCACGGCCCCGGAATTGCGCAACATACCCATCGTGGCAATCACAACGGACAGGGTCAGAAGCATGGCAAAGCGGCGCCAATAGGCGGCTTTGTCCTTACCTTCAAATCGCAGGATATCCCGCGTGGTGCTGAAACTTCGTACACTCATGCTGTTGTCTGGTCCAATTCATTGAAGGGCCAACAACATCAGCTTATCAATGGATGTCTAACGCGCAAATCCTTAGTCGCAATGAAAAAAGGCGCCCGATTGGACGCCTCTTAGTTTGGTTTGGCTGGCAATCAAACCTTCAGGTTCGGGATGATCTGCTTTTTGCGGCTCATGACGCCGGGCAGGACCACAGCGTCACCATCAACGGTCGCACCAAAGCTCTTCTCAGCAACGCCTTTAACCAGATCGTTCGGAACCAGCAGGGTGGCCTCTTCGTTCAGGATATCGACGACAAACAGCAGAACCTGATCAACGCCGTCTTCCTTGGCAACGTCAACCATCGAGCTCGCCAGGCTGGCTTTGCGGTCCAGAACAACGCCCGGCGCGGTGGTTTCCAGAACCGAGACGCGGAACTTGGTGCCATCGACTTCGTATTCCTTGCTGTCCATGCGGATCAGTTCCGCGTCCGAGAACGAGGACACGTCTGATTTCGCCGCGAACATGTCGGCGGCATAGGCCGAAACGTCCAGCCCCAGATCAGCTGCCAGCTTTTCGGCCACGGCGCGGTCATGCGCGGTGGTGGTGGGCGAGCGGAACTCCAGCGTGTCGGACAGGATGCAGGTCAGTGCCGCGCCTTTGATGGCTTCGGGCATCTTTGCGGCGTCGTCACCCATCAGATCGACCATGATGGTTGCGGTGCAGGCCAGCGGGCGAACTGTGATGTCGATCGGGCCTTTGGTTTCCAGACCACCGACCAGCTTGTGGTGGTCGATGATGGCGCGGATATCGGCGCTGTTGATGCTGGCGGGCAGCTCGGCCGGGTTGTTGGTGTCGACGATGACAACCGGTGCATCCTCGGTTACGTCCTCGATGATTTGCGGCTTGGGCAGGTCCCACCGCTGCAGCATGAACGCCGCTTCGGTATTGGGCTCACCCAACAGCACGGCCTCGGCCTTTTCACCTTTGACTTCGTTCAGGTACCATGCCCACAGGATGGGCGAACCGGTCGAGTCGGTATCGGGGGATTTGTGACCAAATACTTGGGTTGTCATATCAGCGTCCTGAGGATTGGAAATTTGCGCGCCTTATAGGGCGGCTAATCCCGCTTGTCACCCTGCAGCAGCCCGTCTGCGACGGTTGGTCTGAGACCTGCCGGTTCCTGCTAGAACGGAGCGCGCGTCAGGGTGTACCCGGCCTGCTGCAACTGGTTTAGCAGCCCGTATTCATCGCTCAGATGCCCGGCGCCAACCGCAATCACGATGGTCTGGTCCTTGATGTCCAGAATCTGCTCCATCCAGTTAGCGTTGCGCTGCACCAGCAACTGGTCTTCAAAGCCTTTCCACTCGGCATCGAATTCCTCCGGTGTCAGGCCGGATGCTTCAAGCCCCTGAAGCTTGGCAAGCTGCAGAATTTCGGCGTGCTTTTCTTCGAGATATGCGTTGGCCATCGTGATCAGGTGATCGTCCCCAGCCTGCAACGCACCGGCCAGCCGAACCAGCGATTGTACCTGCTCTTCGATCGGGTGGCTGTCGAACATGTTCATCACGTCCTCAACACGTTCCAGCGAGTATTGGGGGATGCCTTTCGCCTCAGCCAGTTCGGAGAGGCGCTTGTCCATGCCGCGATCAGCGTCGGGGGTGGTCATCAGGCAGGGTGGCAGGCCCAGCATCATGCTTAAAAACCATGGGCGCATCTTGGCTGCCATCCAGTCCGGAATTCCACGTTCAGCGAGTGCTGCGGAAAATACGGCCCAATCCTCTTCGCCCATCAAGTCGATCAGAGTTGGCCCGGAGGTGATCAGCACAGGGCTGAAGTCCTTTTCAAGGTCCTTCTGGAACGCCTCCATCTGATCCTGCGTGATCTCGAAATAGAACGCGTCAGCCTCGCTCAGTGTGGGTGACAGTCGTTCGATCACCTCTCCCATCCGCTCATCATTGGTGTGCAGGGTGCCAATAAGATGCAGGACCGTATCCTCCTTGCGGGCGATCCAATGATTGCCTTCGGGAAACAGGATTTGGCTCACGGCTTCATCCAGTTGCTGGTGTTGTTCGGCTGTCATATCCAGCCGAAGATCGCGCCCTTCGCAGGCTGCATGTGCAGACAGAGGCAGCAATAGGCAGAAGAAAAAGCTGAACAGGCGCATCGGTTCCATCCCGGCAGTGTGATTATTGGCTCAGGGACAGTGTTGCCTTGCTGCGTAAGCAGGTGCAACCATTTGATTTAGAGGTTTTGCCCGTGACATCTGGCATTCCCGGCCAAACTGCCTAGCATGGCCGAATGGACCGCGAACAGGATCTCTACCCACCCGTCAAAGCGCTGCTGGAGCGTCAGGGCTATGCCGTGAAAGGTGAAGTGGGCGCAGCCGACATCGTCGCGCTGCGCGAGGGAGAGGATCCCGTGATCGTTGAGCTGAAGCTGCGGTTCTCGCTGGCCCTGTTTCATCAAGCCATTGCTCGGCTGAAGATGACGGATCAGGTGTATATTGCGGTGTGTAAGCCCACGGGAAAAACTGCACGGCGCGCGCTGCGGGACAATCTGGCCCTGTGTCGCCGTCTGGGTCTGGGGCTGATCACGGTTCGGCAAGATGGCAGGGTTGAGGTGCAATGTGACCCCGGTCCTTATGCGCCGCGCAAATCCAATATCCGCAAAGCCAGACTCTTACGCGAGTTTGACCGGTTGCAAGGCGATCCCAATTCTGGTGGCGCTACACGGCATGGGATTGTCACAGCCTATCGTCAGGATGCCTTGAAATGCGCGGCACACCTGGCGGAATGCGGTGCGGCCAAAGGGGCCGACGTGGCCAAGGCCACTGGCGTCGCAGCGGCGACGCGCCTGATGCGTGACAATCACTACGGCTGGTTCGATAAGGTCGAAAAGGGTGTCTATGCCTTGTCAGAGACCGGGACCGAAGGCCTGAAACACTGGGCCTACAGTTGGGAAGAAACCAACTGATCCCGCCAAAGCCATTAGGCAGATCAAAAAAGTTCAGTCGATATTGTTGACTCGCTCTGACCGACCCCCTAGCTATGCGTCGTTATCACTCTCTACCCTTGAGTGCTAACGCCTCGCCAGACGGCGGGGGGAGGATAGATAAACTTTGAGCCCAAGGAGCTGCAAAGATGGCATTGAAACCGCTTCATGACCGTGTGCTGGTTCGCCGTACCGAAAGCGAAGAGAAAACCGCAGGCGGCCTGATCATTCCTGACAGTGCAAAAGAAAAGCCCAGCGAAGGCGAAGTCGTTGCAACCGGCGAAGGCGCACGCAAGGACAGCGGCGAACTGATCGCAATGGCTGTTAAAGCTGGCGACAAGATCCTGTTCGGCAAATGGTCGGGCACCGAGGTCAACGTCGGCGGCGAAGAGCTGCTGATGATGAAAGAAAGCGACATCATGGGGATCATCGAGTAAGCCCACGCGCTTCTCTGATCTTCATTCCAATACATTTTCTCAAGGAGAAACGACATGGCTGCAAAGGACGTCAAGTTCGACACCGATGCCCGTAACCGCATGCTGGCAGGTGTGAACATCCTGGCCGATGCTGTTAAAGTGACCCTGGGCCCCAAAGGCCGCAACGTGGTTCTGGACAAATCCTTCGGCGCACCGCGCATCACCAAAGACGGTGTTTCGGTTGCCAAGGAAATCGAACTGGAAGACAAGTTCGAAAACATGGGTGCGCAGATGGTGAAAGAAGTCGCCAGCCGCACCAATGACGAAGCCGGTGACGGCACCACCACCGCAACCGTTCTGGCGCAGGCAATCGTTCGCGAAGGTCTGAAGCAGGTTGCTGCTGGCCTGAACCCGATGGACCTGAAGCGCGGCATCGACCTGGCGACTGCCAAGGTTGTTGAAGGCATCAAAGACGCCTCGCGCGAAGTCAAAGACTCGGCCGAAGTTGCTCAGGTTGGCACCATCTCGGCCAACGGCGAAGCCGAAATCGGCCAGCAGATCGCAGACGCGATGCAGAAAGTTGGCAACGAAGGCGTTATCACCGTCGAAGAAAACAAAGGTCTGGAAACCGAGACCGACGTTGTCGAAGGTATGCAGTTCGACCGTGGCTACCTGTCGCCTTACTTCGTCACCAACGCAGACAAGATGATTGCAGAACTCGACGACTGCATGATCCTGCTGCACGAAAAGAAACTGTCCTCGCTGCAGCCGATGGTTCCGCTGCTCGAGCAGGTGATCCAGTCGCAAAAGCCGCTGCTGATCATTGCTGAGGACGTTGAAGGCGAAGCGCTGGCAACTCTGGTTGTCAACAAACTGCGCGGCGGTCTGAAAATTGCTGCTGTCAAGGCACCGGGCTTCGGCGATCGCCGTAAAGCCATGCTGCAGGACATCGCAATCCTGACCGGCGGTCAGGTCATCAGCGAAGATCTGGGCATGAAGCTCGAGTCCGTCACCATGGACATGCTGGGCACCGCCAAGAAAATCGAAATCACCAAAGACGAAACCACCATCGTCGACGGTGCTGGCGAGAAAGCCGAGATCGAGGCACGCGTTGCTCAGATCCGCACTCAGATCGAAGAAACCTCGTCGGACTACGACCGTGAGAAGCTGCAAGAGCGCGTTGCCAAACTGGCAGGCGGTGTTGCTGTTATCCGCGTCGGCGGCATGACCGAAGTTGAAGTGAAAGAGCGTAAGGACCGTGTGGACGATGCTCTGAACGCAACACGCGCTGCTGTTCAGGAAGGCGTTGTTGTCGGCGGTGGTGTTGCTCTGGTTCAGGCCGGTAAAGCACTGGAATCGCTGGAAGGCGCAAACGCTGATCAAAGCGCAGGCATCAACATCGTTCGTAAGGCAATCGAAGCGCCGCTGCGCCAGATCGCCGAGAACGCGGGTGTTGACGGTGCGGTTGTTGCGGGCAAGGTCCGTGAGTCCACTGACGCTGCATTTGGCTTCAACGCACAGACCGAAGAATATGGCGACATGTTCTCGTTCGGCGTGATCGACCCGGCCAAAGTTGTCCGTACCGCTCTGGAAGACGCGGCATCGGTTGCTGGCCTGCTGGTCACCACCGAAGCAATGGTTGCTGACAAGCCGCAGAAAGACGCACCTGCTGCAGGCGGCATGCCCGACATGGGCGGCATGGGCGGCATGATGTAAGCACGTCGAGTTCGCACCAGCGAATTCTGACGAACCCGACAGGCGCTTGGCCAACAGGCCAAGCTGCCGAAAAGGGGCCGCACTGAGAAATAAGAACGGGGTCGCCTTTGGGCGGCCCCGTTTCCTTTTGCAGCTTATGCCCGCAGGAAAGTGAGTGTCCAAAACTCTGTTAAACCGCTATCCGGTTGATATGAGACTATTCCTGCTGACCACCCTGACCATGTGCGCCTTTGCGGCAAATTCGATATTGAACCGTCTGGCGGTCGACAGCGGGGCCAGCGATCCGGCCAGTTTTGCTGTGGTCCGGGTCTTGTCCGGGGCTTTGGTTCTTTCACTTCTTGTCCTTATGCGTGGCACGCAGCTGCCATTGCGGAACAGGCGAAGGATCATCGGGGCAGGGGCGCTATCGCTCTATATGATCGGGTTTTCGGTGGCCTATCTGACACTGGATGCTGGTCTCGGCGCGCTGATCCTGTTTGGTGTGGTCCAGATCACCATGTTTGCGGCGAACACCGCATTCGGCGCGGTCCCTACCGCCCGGCAAATGCTTGGTGCTGCAATAGCGCTTGCGGGCCTAGCGTTTGTGTTGTGGCCATCGGGTGCGCTGCAGGTCGATCTTACAGGGGCCGCCTTGATGACCGCCGCCGGAGTTGGCTGGGCCGCTTATTCGTTGGCCGGACGCTCCGAGCCGGATGCCTTGGCCGGGACAGCTGCAAACTTCGTGGTGGCTTTGCCGGTTACCGCTTTGGCTCTGCTATGGTTTGGTGCTGGATGGCAGATCAATTCTGTTGGTTATCTGCTTGCAATCCTGTCGGGCGCGGTCACATCCGGGATGGGTTACGCCCTTTGGTATCGGGTTCTGCCGCAACTTGCTCCGGCTGCAGCGGCGGTTGTCCAACTCAGCGTCCCAATCATTGCGATCATTGCCGGAGTGATCCTGCTGGGCGAAATCGCGAGTCTGAAACTGATGGTCGGAGCAATGCTGGTGCTGGGCGGTATCGCACTGGCCGTGGTGCGGTTGAAGCGCCGCTAGGGGTTCCAACCGCGCAAGATAGGCCTTATCTGGCTGGCATGAGGTTTCTGGTCGCAATATTCCTGTTCCTGACACCCGCTGTTGCGAGCGCTAAATGCGTTGTGCTTTTGCATGGACTTGCGCGCACCGAAGCCTCGTTCTCAGTCATGGAGCAGTTGTTCCGGATTCACGACTACAACGTCGTACGACCGGGTTATCCTTCGACGGATTTGCCGATCCCGGAGCTGGCCAATCAGACCCTGCCGGATGCATTCGCCGAATGTGGCGATGACAAGGTCAATATCGTGGCTCACTCGATGGGGGGTATCCTGTTGCGCTATTGGCTGCAGGATAATCACCCCGAGAACCTCGGCCGCGTCGTTATGTTGGGCCCGCCGAACCAGGGCAGTCAGTTGGTTGATGAACTGGGTGACTGGGAGGTGTTTGGCCTGTTGCACGGACCGGCGGGTCTTGCGTTAGGTACAGGACCAGAAGGTCTGCCGCGCCGCCTGCCGCCGGTAGACTTCGAGCTGGGCGTCATTGCAGGCGAGAATTCCCTGAACCCGATTTGGTCATCCCTGATTGATGGCACGGATGACGGCAAGGTGTCGGTCGAAACAACCAAGGTCGAGGGCATGGCTGATCATATCGTCCTGCCGGTGACCCATACATTCATGATGAACAACCCGCGTGTCATGGCGCAGGCGCTACACTTTATTGAGTACGGTCAGTTTGACCCGCAGATCACTTGGCTTGATGGGGTCATGGACATAATAGACGAGATCTGCATCGGGCAGGATTGCTCGGAACCAGAGTCGGAACCCACGCGATGACATCACTTGAACTGACATTCACGGGCGCGGATGTCCTGCTGCCCGCTGAAGGCGTTGTGCCTGCAGAACTCAGCATCGGCGACGGGCTTGTTCAACAGGATCGAACCGGGCGTCAGGTTGACCTGTCGGGATATATCGTTCTGCCCGGAATCATCGATCTGCATGGTGACGGGTTCGAGCGCCATATCGCACCGCGCCGCGGAGCAATGAAGCAAATGGCCGAAGGCATCCTTTCGGTCGAGGCTGAACTGGCGGCTAACGGAATTACGACAGCTGTGCTGGCCCAGTTTCATAGCTGGGAAGGCGGCGTGCGCGGACCAGAATTTGCGGCGCAGGTTTTTGATGCCATCGCGTCTGTCAAAGACAGTACAGTGACCGATCTGATCCCGCAGTTGCGGTTTGAAACCCACATGCTTGAGGATTATGCAGATCTGCCAGGCCGCATCGCCGAATGGCAGGTGCCCTACGTCGTTTTCAACGACCATCTGCCGCATGACCGTCTGGCCGAAGGCCGCAAGCCGCCACGCCTGACGGGGCAGGCGCTCAAGGCGGGGCGCAATCCGGACGCTCATTTTGATATGCTGCTGAATATGCATGCGAGAAAAGAAGAGGTCCCGGACGCGCTTGACGCTTTGTGCGCAGAACTGCGTCAACAAGGTATCCGGCTGGGCAGTCACGACGATGCCACCGCAGAAACAAGGGCATGGTGGCGTGATCGCGGCGTTTCGATCTCTGAATTCCCTGAAACACTCGACGCGGCCGAGGCGGCGCGTTCGAATGGTGATCACATCATTCTCGGGTCACCCAACGTGGTTCGCGGTGGCTCGCACAAGGGAAATGTCAGTGCGTTGGACCTGATCACGATGGGGCTGTGTGATGCACTGGCCTCGGACTATCACTATCCCAGCCCGCGTCGTGCCGCGCTGATGGTGGCCAAAACCGGATTGCTTGATCTGGCTGGGGCCTGGGCTTTGGTCTCTGAAGGCCCCGCAAGAGTGCTGGGCCTGGATGATCGTGGCACTTTGGCACCCGGTAAACGCGCTGATCTGGTGATACTGGATGCCGAAACCTATCGGATTGCGGCTACTGTTGCGGCGGGTCGTATCAGCCATATGTCCGGTGACATCGCGACGCGATTCATTAGCTGAAACCGGGGTCGTTCAGCGAACGACCCGGTTGAAATGCCCCATCTTGCGACCAGCCTTGACTTCGGCCTTGCCATAGAGATGTAGGGCCACGTCCCGCTCGCGAGCGAGTTCCGGCACCCGGTCCATATCGTGTCCGATCAGGTTTTCCATCACCACGTCTGAATGACGCTGCCCATCGCCGAGCGGCCAGCCCGCAACAGCGCGGATATGCTGTTCAAACTGATCGACGGCACAGCCATTCTGGGTCCAGTGCCCCGAGTTGTGAACCCGCGGTGCGATTTCATTCACGATCAGGCCCTGCGGTGTTACAAACAGCTCAACCCCCATCACACCGACATAATCCAGCGCGTTAAGGATATTTGCCGCCAACAGGATCGCGTCGGTCCGTTGTGCAGGGGGCAGGCGGGCAGGGACTGTGGTGGTGTGCAGGATACCGTCACGGTGCACATTCTCGCCCGGATCGAAACAGGCAACCTGCCCATCCCGACCGCGCGCAGCGATGATCGACACCTCATGCGAGAAATCCACGAACCCCTCAAGAATGGCCGGAGCCCCTGCCATATCAGCCAATGCCGTCTCGGCGTCTTCAGGCGCGTGCAGCCGTGCCTGCCCTTTGCCGTCATAGCCAAAGCGGCGGGTCTTGAGGATCGCAGGCGTGCCGATTTCTTCGATCGCCGCGTTCAGGCTGTCCAGATCGGTAATGTCAGCGAAAGGCGCCGTATTCAGACCCAGCCCTTGCAGAAACGTCTTTTCGGTCAACCTGTCCTGACTGACTCGCAGAGCTTCGCGTCCCGGTCGGATGGGGCAGTGCGCCTCGAGCAGATCCAGAGCCTCGGTCGGAATGTTCTCGAATTCATAGGTGATGACGTCCACGGATTTAGCAAAAGCCGTCAGAGCGGCTTCGTCATCGTAGGCGGCGGTCGTAACACGATCTGCAACCTGACCTGCGGGCGGGTTTGCACCGGGTTCATAGATATGGGTGGTAAATCCCAGACGCGAGGCTGCTACTGAAAGCATCCGGCCCAGCTGACCACCGCCCAGAATTCCGATTACTGCCCCGGGGGCGAGCGCCTCAGTCATCGCTTGGCTCCTCGGGGATTGAGGCTGAGAGCGCCTCGCGCCATGCATCCAGCCGTTCGGCCAGCGCTTCATCCTGCAGTGCAAGAATACCCGCAGCCATCAGTCCCGCATTTGCACCACCGGCGGAACCGATTGCCATGGTCGCCACAGGAAAGCCTTTGGGCATCTGAACAATTGAATACAGCGAGTCGACACCGGACAGCGCCCGTGTCTGCACCGGTACACCGACCACGGGAACCCGCGTTTTGGACGCCATCATTCCGGGAAGGTGCGCCGCACCGCCCGCCCCAGCGATAATAACCTGCAATCCGCGCTCAACAGCGGTCTTTCCGTAATCCCAAAGCCGGTCGGGTGTTCTGTGGGCCGAGACAATCCGCGCCTCATAGGCCACGCCCAGATCATCCAGAATATCTGCTGCTTCTTTCATCGTGGGCCAGTCCGACTGGCTGCCCATGATGATCCCCACCTTCACATCGCTCATCCGCTTACGTCCCTGCCTTCGGAAAGAGCGCGCACTATAGCCAAATCCGCCTGTCAGGCAATGCGGTACGCGCGCCTCAGGCGATGATATCGGGGGTCAGGCGGTCTTCGATCAGACGTATGATGTCCTTCAGGCGCAGTTTCTGCTTTTTCAGACGTTTTACGGTCAGCTGATCGGCTGTGCCCTTGGCCTGCAGCGCTTCGATGGCTTCATCGAGATCACGGTGCTGACGACGAAAAACCTCCAGCTCAACCCGCAGAACTTCATCGGTTTTCATCGAAAGGTCGGTGGGTGCGTTCATGGACGACTCAGTATTCTGGTGGTGCGTTCCACACAGAATAGTGTGTTCCGGTGAATCCGCCTAGACCTTGTGGACATCCTGGTTTCTTCCCATATTCTATTATGTACGGTTGCCGCTACGGGGCCGCACAACACGTCGCTTTGACAATGAAGGACGATAATAACGTGTCGAAACTTACTCTTGGCTCATACCCGCATCTTTTGGGGTTCGAGCAGTTGGAACGCCTTCTTGAACGGTCTGCAAAGGCCGGAAATGAAGGGTATCCGCCCTACAATATCGAACAGACCTCGGATTTTTCCTACCGCATCACACTGGCCGTGGCCGGTTTTGCTGAAGAGGACCTGTCGATCACGATCGAGGATCGCCAACTGGTTATCCGGGGCCGTCAACGCGACGACAGTGAAGGACGAGTGTTCCTTCACCGGGGCATCGCCGCGCGCCAGTTTCAGCGCATGTTCGTGCTGGCAGATGGTGTCGAGGTGGGCGAGGCGATTATGGAAAACGGTCTGCTGCATGTCGACCTGACCCGCGCTGTGCCCGAAACCGTGGTGCAAACGATCAACATAAGAAAGGGGTAAGGCATGAATACACCGATTGAGATCAACACCGAAGGCGACCGGATCGTATATGTGAAGGCTGTCGATGTGGCCGACCTGCCTCAGGATTTGCAGGATCAGGCCGGAGATCTGGACCAGCTTTATGCTGTCCACGACTCCGATGGTCAGCAACTTGCGTTGGTGTCTGACCGCAAGCTGGCCTTTGTGCTGGCGCGACAGCACGATCTGTCGCCGGTGGCCGTTCACTGAACGGCCCCAGACTTTCTGAAAATACGTGACATCCGCCGCTACAGCGGTGAAACATGCGAACCGGCAGGGCGCGCCCCTGACGCGACGAAGTGCATATGGGAGATGCCGCATGAGCTGGTTCGACTTTGACTGGGTGGATGCCTTTAGTGACCGGGCATTCGGAGGTAACGGCTGCGCTGTTGTCCACGGCGGGGCCATTTTGCCGGTGGATGTCTGCACCGCCTATGTCCGCGAAACATCGCTGGTGGAGTGCACGTTTACCGGCCCATCGGATGTCGCGGATATTCGTGTCCGCTACTTCCTCGCCAGCCGCGAAATTCCCTTTGCCGGTCATCCCACGATTGCGACGGTGGCCGCCATGCGGTCGCGCGGTCTGTTCAAAGGGGATGAACTGACGCTTGAAACCGGGGCAGGGATCGTTGCGATCCGTCTGATCGGAGATGAGATCGAAATGACGCAGGTTGCCCCGCAATTCGGGGTCCATGTGCCGATTGATCTGGTGGCCTCGGCGATCAGTCTGCCTGCAGATGCGATCATCTCGCCGCCGCAACTGGTCTCGACCGGGTTGCCCTTCTGCGTCACCGTTCTGCGTGACCATCAGGCCCTGCGCGCCGCACATCTGGTCGAAGGGCCGCTGCGCAAGGTGGCAGAGGCGGCCGGCTATTCGGGGTCGGACATGGCCGAACCCTTTTTGGTGACTTTGCAGGGTGCGACCGAGGCAGGCGATACCTTCTCACGCCTGTTGCTCGCCCCGCCCAGCCCGCCCGAAGATCCGTTCACCGGATCAGCGACTGGCGCGATGGCTGCTTATCTGTGGAAATATGGCCTGATGCAAAAGGACAGCTTTACAGCGGAACAGGGCCACGACATGGGGCGCCCCGGGCAAGCTACGGTCACGCGCGTAGGTCCGACTGAGGCCATGACCGGCATCAAGGTTGCCGGAAAGGGCCATGTCCTGATGCGCGGGCAAGTCGATCTGCCACAAATAGTTTAGCACCTGATTGCGCCGGTAGGCTGAGACAATCGCCTGAGCGAGACTCTGGGGAACGAACTCGCCGTTTTGCAACAAAAAAATGCCCCCAGAATCTGGAGGCATTCTTGATGATTTTACAGGGTGTTAGCCTGCAATCAGACCCATGCTTTCCAGTTTCAAAAGAACCTGATGGGCGCAGTTGTCGACTTCGACATTCTCAGTTTCGACACGCAACTCCGGGCTTTCGGGCACATCGTAAGGGTCTGAGATTCCGGTGAACTCCTTGATCTTGCCCTCACGCGCCAGTTTGTACAGACCTTTGCGGTCCCGGCGTTCGCATTCCTCGATGCTGGTGGCAACATGGACTTCGCAGAAGGCACCGAAAGCTTCGATGTCTTCGCGAACGGCGCGACGTGTGGTTGCATAGGGCGCGATCGGGGCGCAGATGGCGATGCCGCCGTTCTTGGTGATCTCGCTGGCCACATAACCGATGCGGCGGATGTTCAGGTCACGGTGCTCTTTCGAAAAGCCCAGCTCGGATGACAGGTTTTTACGCACGATGTCACCATCCAGCAGTGTGACCGGTCGCCCGCCCATTTCCATCAGCTTGACCATAAGCGCGTTTGCGATTGTCGATTTGCCCGAACCCGAAAAGCCGGTGAAGAACACGGTAAAGCCCTGCTGGCTGCGCGGCGGCCGTGTCTTGCGCAGTTCAGCGACAACCTCGGGAAAGCTGAACCAGTCCGGTATCTCCAGACCTTCGGCCAGACGGCGACGCAGTTCTGTGCCCGAAATGTTCAGGATTGTGACGTTGTCCTTATCCAGAATCTCGTCGTTCGGTTCGTACTGCGCGCGCTCCTGCACATAGACCATGTGTTTGAAATCGACCATATCGACGCCGATTTCATCCTGGTATTTGCGGAACAGATCCTGCGCATCGTAGGGGCCATAGAAATCCTCACCGGCCGAGTTCTTACCCGGGCCAGCGTGATCGCGGCCTACGATGAAATGCGTGCAACCATGATTGGCGCGGATCAGACCATGCCAGACGGCCTCGCGCGGGCCTGCCATACGCATGGCCAGATTCAGCAGCGACATCGAGGTGGTCGAGGCCGGATACTTGTCCAGCACCGCCTCGTAGCAACGCACGCGGGTGAAGTGATCTACATCGCCCGGCTTGGTCATGCCGACGACCGGGTGGATCAACAGGTTGGCCTGCGCTTCTTTCGCAGCGCGGAAAGTCAGTTCCTGATGCGCACGGTGCAGCGGGTTGCGGGTTTGGAAGGCGACGATGCGGCGCCAGCCCACCTTGCGGAAATAGGCGCGCAGTTCGTTTGGTGTGTCACGGCGCGCTTTGAAGTCATAGTGAACGGGTTGCTGAATACCGGTGACTGGGCCACCCAGATAAACCTTGCCCGCGACGTTGTGCAGATAGTTCACCGCCGGATGCGCCTGATCGTCTGCGCCAAAGACCTTCTCGGCTTCGCGCGATTTGTCGGGTGTCCAACGGTCTGTCACCGTCATGGTGCCGAGAATGACACCTTCCTGATCGCGCAGGGCAATGTCCTGACCCAGCTCGATCTGAGCCGCAAAATCTTCGTTCACATCCAGCGTGATGGGCATCGGCCAAAGCGTCCCGTCGGCCAGGCGCATGTTTTCGACAACGTTGTCGTAATCCGCTTCGCTCAGGAAACCTTTCAGCGGGTTGAACCCGCCATTCATCAGCAGTTCCAGATCGCAGATCTGACGTGGGCTCAAATCCCAGCTGGTCAGATCGGCGGCCTCGACTTTCAGCTTCTGGGCCGAGTCGTAAGACACATACAGTTCGGGGATCGGGGCCAAATTACTTAACATCGTCATGGGAATACTCTTGTCGTGGTGCGTCTTTGCCAGTGAATCTTGGGTGTTTTGGGGCATTTGCCCCGGTGGTTATTCAAAGTCCATATGCGTTCATGAAACAAAGGAGGATATGCGCGGTTTTTCTTAGGATTGGAAGGATTTTCCAGTCTCATGGTCTCAGGGCGATCATTTTCCCCCCGAATGCGGACAATTTCGTCAAGCCGAGATGGTCTGTTCCGGTTTGGCAACACTCCCTTCCAGTTCTGTGGCCCGTGAGACGGGCAGCGCAGGAACCGGATCAGCGACGCCACGCAGCTGGAACAGGCTGAGATCCAGCCGATCACAATCGATGCCGGCCGCGCGCAAAACTTCGGCCGAGACCAGTAGCTCTGCACCCAACCCTTTGGTTTCCGCTTCAAGACGGCTGGCGACGTTGACTGCGTCGCCGATAATGGTGCGCGATGCATGACCGGCCGCGCCGATTTCCCCCAGAACCAGATCGCCCAGATGCAATCCCATGCCGATACGGATTTCGGGGCTGCCCTCGGCCTCCAGTTGCTGATTGAACCGTTGCAGTGCACGTCCGACATCCATTGCTGCCTTCAAACCCGCCTTGGCCGAGCTTTCAGTATCTGACGTTTCGAATACGGCAAGCAGGCCGTCACCCATGTATTTGTCAACCACGCCGCCGTCTGCGGTGATCGCCGGAACAATTGCGTCAAAGAAACGATTCAGCAGAAAAACGATGTCATAGGGCAGCTGACCCGTTGTTCGGGCCGTGAAACCCCGCATGTCCAGGAACAGAACCGCCAGTTGCCGTTCCTGCCCCTGACTGGCATGTGCGCGATTGCGCCCGCCATCGGGGCGGAACACTCGGAACACCGTAATAGGTTCAGTTGGGCGTATCTGGCAGGCCAGACGCGTGCCTTCGGGGGCATCTACGGCTGACAGGCTTCGCGCTTCGACCTCGCTGGGCGGGGGAAGGCTGTCAGCACCGTCTTCGACAAAGACACGGCAAGTGGTGCAGCGGCCCTTGCCACCACATAGTGCTGTATGCGGAATCCCGTTGGCCTGAGACATCTCCAGCAGAGTCATACCCTTTTCGGCCACGATGTCGGGGCCATGCACATACCGGATGCGAACCGAATGTCTGCGCCGCCAAAGCTTGCGCCCGATGTAAACCAGTGCAGTCACACCCAGCGAGAACCAGAACGCCATCAGGGCGTTGTCCTTGATGCTGAACATCGTTTGAAACTGTTCCGGCGTGGGCCAGTTATAGTGCTCGATATACTGCTCGCGCAGATCTTCGTCGGCAAAGTCCATCCAGATGCGCCGACCTTCTGTTAGTACGCCAGTCAAAGCGAAACTTGGAACAAACACAGCAATGCCAATAAGATAGGGGGCCAGATTTCCCCACCAACTTGTAATGCGCAGCCACATGTGCAGGCCAATGCAGCCATGGATCCAGACCAGTAACAACAGAATGCTCTGCATCCAGATGGCGGAATTGGGCCACATCAGAATGATGATGTAACCCATCTCGTCATTCACGTCATAAGCCAGATTGGCATAACGGGTCTGGATGATGTGAGAGATTAGCTGCAATGGGATCAGCAACCCCAACACAATCTGCAGGCCAGTACTGAAGGGCATGCGCAGGGTGCGGCGCTGGGCGACTGAGGCCAATGCCAGCCCAGCATGGGACAGAAGCGCGGTGTACAAGATCAGGCTGACGATAAGATGCCGCGTCACCGCGACACGACCATCCTGCATTCCATGCAGATAATCGGTATGAAACAGGCCCAGACCGATGTTGATAAAATGAAAAAAGGCAAAGACGAAAAGGGCCAGACCGCTTGCGATCCGGATGCGGGTTGCCCAGCTGCCCTGCCAAAGAGCACTCTTCAATGATCCCACCCGCTTACTGCCATGTTTGCATCAAGTCTGCTTTGGCAGCGGTCATGGGTCAAGAGAGAGGTAACCGTCAGGGTGCCAGGGGTGGGGCTGGCCCACTGTTCGGATGGTTGTCGGTGTTATGTCGAACAGCACCAGATGACTCAGGTCAGGGCGGGATCGTGAGCTATACAGCATCCCCTGAGCGCCATATGCGCGCGCCTTGTCAGAATAGGCCCATGTTGGCGAGGAGAGGTCAGCGGCGGCTATGTCCTGCCAGACCACGGATACTTCAGGTTGGCCGCGCAAATCATGCAGCGACGCGGTGACATGACATCGCTGGATAACCCGTGCCGGATCACCCGCCGAGACGTAGCGCCGGATTGCAACTCCGGCCCCTTCTTCACTGAGCGATGCATAGAGCGCGGATTGACCATGATGGTGAAACCGGCCTTCGGGTGCTCGGGCAGGGTCGAGCGGGGACCCTGCCTGAGACTGGAACAGAATTCTCCAGACCGGGCCGGAGAATTCAATCACGCGCTTATTCCTGCTCTGCCAGGAATCGCTCGGCATCCAGGGCGGCCATGCACCCCATGCCAGCTGATGTCACCGCCTGACGGTAAATATGATCGGTCAGATCACCGGCTGCAAAAACACCCGGAACCGAGGTTTCGGTCGAACCCGGTTTGGTCACGACATAACCGCCCATATGTGTCTCAAGCGTGTCCTTGACTAGCTCATTCGCGGGCGCATGGCCTATGGCAACAAAGACGCCCTTACAGGGAATCTCAGTTATCTCGCCGGTTTTTACATTCTTCACGCGGACCCCTTCGACGCCGAGCGGAGCATCAGTGCCGATCACTTCGTCCAGTTCGTGGAACCACAGCGGCTCGATCTTTTCGTTCTTGAACAGGCGATCCTGCAGGATTTTCTCGGCCCGCAGCTCGTCACGCCGATGGATCAGCGTGACCTTGCTGGCGAAATTCGTCAGGAACAAAGCCTCTTCAACGGCGGTGTTGCCGCCACCGATCACTACGATCTCTTGCCCGCGATAGAAAAAACCATCGCAGGTTGCACAAGCTGAAACACCAAATCCTTTGAACTTGTCCTCTGAAGGCAGGCCCAGCCATTTGGCACGCGCACCTGTCGCAAGGATCACGGCGTCTGCAGTATAGGTGGTTCCGTTGTCACCCTTTGCAGTGAACGGACGTTGGCTGACATCTAGATCGCTGATGATGTCGCCGATGACCTCACACCCCATGGCCGTGGCGTGTTCCTGCATCTTGATCATCAGGTCGGGGCCCTGGACCTCGGTGAAACCGGGATAGTTTTCGACATCCGTTGTTGTCGTCAACTGCCCACCGGGCTCGATACCCTGTACAAGGATAGGTTCCAACATCGCACGGCTGGCATAGACGCCGGCGGTGTATCCGGCTGGCCCTGATCCGATAATCAGAACCTTGGTGTGTTTCGTTTCGGCCATAGTACCCCCACTCGATCTGCCTCTGCGGACCCTTAGTCCGCCGCGCTTGGATATAACGACCGGGACGCGCTGCTTAAAGCCCCTTCCGCTCACGCATCTGTCATGCGCTACCGGAATACCACGACAAAAACGACCATATTGAAAACAAAGAATATTGCGCAAATGCGAAACAATATTGCGCATCGCCGGGGTGCTGATATAAGAACCGAAAAATTCAGGAGCATTTCATGGTCACGACACGGCTGGATGAGATTGACCGCAAGATTCTGGCGGAGTTGCAGGCAGACGGTCGCATGACCAATGTTGAGCTCGCGAAACGTGTTGGTATCTCGGCTCCTCCGTGTCTCAGACGCGTTCGTACCCTGGAAGAATCTGGCTACATCCGCGGCTACCACGCCGAAGTAAACTCTCGTGAACTGGGTTTTGAGGTTCAGGTTTTCGCGATGGTCGGTCTTGAGAGTCAGGCCGAAACGGAACTGAGCGCCTTCGAAGAAAGATGCCGTGAATGGCCGCTGGTCCGTGAATGTCACATGCTGAACGGCGAGGTTGATTTTATCCTGAAATGCGTGGCGCCTGACCTCAGCAGCTTTCAGCAATTTCTGACAGGCGAATTGCTGACCACGCCGAACGTGGCCAGCGTCAAGACTTCGCTTGTTATCCGCGGTGCAAAAGATGAGCCCGGGGTTCCGTTCGATGTGTTAGAAGAACGAATGAACCGGACGGCGTAAACACGACGCGTTTAAGTGGTGCCCTGCACGCAGGCAGGATCGCTACAACGGCCAATGAAATGGCCCAACCAAGTAATATCTGCATAATGCCCCCACACTGCAGTAATCGTTAACTTATTCACGCTGATATAGCGTCAATCTCTCCATCTCCGGCACGTGGCATCAATAGTGGGCCAAAATCGTGCAGCGATTCAACATGCGCAAACAGGTTCATGTAGATTGAGCGCAGCGAATGGCTCATCATCCTGATGGCGTTTACGCCGGGGTGATAGGTCTCGAATTGAAGACCATCAACCCGGATCACCGAATGCCGCTTCAGACAGATGTGAAACAGCTCGACCGGCGTTGGCGGCTGCGTTTCGATAACACCCATCCCGTCCTGAAACTCGCCTACAGGCGTCAGCATCGGTTCGCCACCATTCAAATGACGCAGATGCGAAGGTGTGCCCAGTAGCCGCGCTGCCGGACCCGCAATCACACCTGACATCGGCTTTTGCATGCCAAATGTATCTGCCATGAAACGGGTCAGAGGCCGAGTGCGACCGCGTGAATCCTCACGTCCCGGGATCAGAGTGACAGATCCCTTCCACAACACTGTTTCAGACGTGCCATCCTGTGTGAGAACCGTATCGCCAGGCAGCAAATCTTCGATCGCCATAGGCCCTTGTTCGGTTTCGACCAGCGATCCGCGTGTGAAGGCGCAGAACGCGTCTTCAAAGACTGGCAGGGCAGGTGCGATGTGGCGCGTTTGTGAAACATCCCCGTTTTTCAACAACGTGCTGACTTCATAGCGTCGCAGCTGCGCCTTCTGTTTTGTTCCCGGCCGCGGGGCTTCCCGCAATAATGCCGACGTCTCAACAGCATTTCTGGCGGCGCGCGCCAGCGTATTTGGAATAGTCATATGTATTCCGACCCCTCTAAATTTCGATCAGGCGGCGACACCCCCCGTGCTAACTCGCCTGACGACTTCAGTTCTTTGTCTTGAAATAAATGGGTAACCCCCGGGCGACCGCCGATGTGGCGGTGCACAGCGAATGAATTTCGCATTCCATTGGTCAACACATTGACCCCCCAGACAAACTCGTAACCCGCAAGCCTAAATTGCCTACGCACACATGCTCCGTAACACTGCCACAAGCAAACTTCTGTGGCATTGGTCACACCAGACCGGAACAACGTCTGATGTGTCTTACCCATCGGGACCGGCAGCTTGGTCCTTTTGGGGGTCCTTTGTCAGCGTTTCGCCGCTAGGCGGCGGGCAACTCTGACAGAGTGACTTGAAACTCGCTTCCAGGGCATCTCCAATTCCTGTTCCCTGATGGCCGCGACAACGGCGCTGAGAAAGCGAGATTTAGTCTTCATTTCACTGATCCTGCTCTGTTGGGGTCTAAGGCCCCTTTTTCCCATCTGGACTAACCGTGGCGCCGATTTGCGGCAGCGATAAGGCTGTTCCGGGAAGAATTCAGGACGGAAATGAAGGTTGGCAGCACCTCTTTACTTCGGATGCCAGAATTCAAATGTCCGAAAATCAGATAACCATCTGAGCACTGGCAAAAATTTCATACGATTCTGAGTCTGATAAACACAACAAATGTGGCAAAAAAGGGGCGGTCCCGCCTTATTTGGCGCAAATTCTACAATCTTATGGCGGAAATCAGGCGGCCATAATCGGCTTCACTTGCGTGCGTCGCGCGACGGTAAGAATAAAATCTGTCCGGGTCGGAATATGTGCAGTGCCTTGTCCATTCGGCTTGCCCGACACCGGCCTGTCTGAGCCGGTGCAGGCCAAAGGCCGGCAGGTCAAATTGCAGCCGGTCATCCTGCCCATTTGCAAAGAAACGGGCGTTTTCCTGAGATTCGGCCATGAAATCGTCCATAAATTCAGGCCCGACCTCATAGGCGCGTTGCGAGATCGACGGGCCTATCACGGCACGTGTGTTTTCGCGGCGTGCCCCCAGGGCTTCCATCGCATCCAGAGTGGCTTCGAGAACACCATCCAAAGCTCCGCGCCAACCTGCATGAGCAGCGCCAATCACATTCGCATCAGGATCTGCAAACAGGACCGGCTGGCAATCAGCCGTCAGGATCGTCAGGGCCAGCCCAGGCGTTGCTGTCACAACTGCATCAGCCTTTGGTTTGTCACCACTGATAGGGCCGTCGACCGTCACAACTGTTGGAGAATGCACCTGATGCACTCCGATCAGCGCCTCGGGTTCAACTTCCATGGCATCTGCTACCCGCTTTCGGTTCAGCGCAACGGCCTCGGTTTGGTCGGATGAACCATAGCCGCAGTTCAGACCAGCAAAGATACCTGATGACGCGCCGCCGCGACGGCTAAAGAAACCATGCCTGACGGGCGACAGCATGTCCGAGGTGAGAATTTCCAGTGTCATGATTCCAGTCCCGGTGGTGGCGCCGAATGTGCCGGAAAAAGGCCCAGCACTTTGAACAGGTTTCCCATTTCCGCAGGGTGCGTCAACCGGCGATGTGCGGCAATCAGCTCATCCAGCTCCGAACCGCTCAGGGACTTTGCCAATGCCTGCGCCCGCGCGGTGATGCCCAGCCGTTCAAGAAACACACCCTGCGGTGTCAGACGGGAATGCGCGCAGCCTGTGGCACGGGCTGCCAGAGCCAGCGGTTCAAAGTCCACATGAGCCGTCAGATCAGCCTGACCCGGGTCGCCCAAGGGGTCGCAGCGCTCGTGGGCCTGCAGGGCCTGCAACGTATCACCCAGCGAACGCCAGTCGCCATAATCCACGATCAAAGCTGCTCCACCTTTGCTGGAAATGCGCTCGGCGATGCAGGTCAAAACGGGAATCGCCGCGGCACAGAGTTCGACCAGATCACCATCCTTTGTGTCCGTCAGTCTGTCCTGCAGAGCGGCTTGTGCGGCATCTGGCCCAAGTCCGAATGTCAGCGCCCCGCTATCTTCGCCGATCAACCTTTCGCGCCAGCCTTCACCGTCACGAATGAACTGGCGCACGGGCAGGGCATCAAAGAACTCGTTGGCCACAAGAAACAAGGGCTGTTCAGGTAGGTCAGAGATGGTGTCGATCCAGCGCAGCTCAAACCCGTTCAACGTCCTGGCCTGCACATCCCTTAGCGCTGGAGATGCTTCCAGCAGCAGCACCTGAGCCGCCTCATGAAAACCCGCGACGTTTCGCGTCGCGCGCAGGATGTCAGCCATTAGGGTGCCGCGCCCGGGTCCCAGTTCGGCCAGCGAAAAGGGGGATGGCTGACCCTGATTGATCCAGCTTTGTGCCAGACACAATCCGATCAACTCGCCAAACATCTGGCTGATTTCCGAGGCTGTGATGAAATCCCCTTTGGCGCCCAGCGGATCACGTGTGCTGTAGTAGCCCAATTCGGGGTGCAACAGGCATTCTGCCATATAGTCGGACACACTCATCGGGCCATCCTGCCGGATGCGCGCGATCAGGTGGTCCAGCAGTGTCATGCAGCCCGCCGGGCGCGCAACACGAACCACAGGCCAAGTGCGATCATGGGCAGGGATAGCAACTGACCCATTGTCAGGCCATATCCACTAACATGCCATGCCAGTCCCAGCGGGTTGCCCGGTGACACGAACTGCGCATCAGGCTGGCGGAAGAATTCGACGATAAAGCGCGAGACACCATACCCGGCAAGGAACAGCCCCATGATCAGGCCGGGCTTGTGAAACGCCCCGCGGCGATAGGCCAGCCAGATCAACGCGGCGCCCAGTAACACACCTTCCAGCGCCGCCTCATACAGCTGTGACGGATGCCTTGCACACATTCCGGCCACGACGCCAGGGCAGTCCTGCGCAGCCATACCGGGAAAGATCACCGCCCATGGCAGTTCGCTGGGTCGCCCCCATAATTCGGCATTCACGAAATTCGAAAGTCGGCCCAGCAACAGGCCCGGCGGCACCGTGTAAGCCACCAGGTCTCCCAGGGACAGAAGCGGTATCTTATGGCGTCGCGCATACAGGTAAGAGGCGATCACAACGCCCAGCAGGCCACCGTGAAAGGCCATGCCGCCCTGCCAGACCTTCACGATCTCTGCCGGGTGCGACAGGTAATAGCCGGGCTGGTAAAACAGCACAAAGCCCAACCGACCACCCAGAATCACGCCCAGAATGATCCATGTGATCAGATCCTCGACCTGTTCGGGCTTCATCGGAGGCGTGTCGTCCCGCCACAAAGCCGGGCGCCGTAACGCCATCACTGCCATGCGCCAGGCAATCAGGATGCCTGCGATATAAGCCAGCGCGTACCACCTCAGGGCGAACTCCATCCCGAATACTGAGATCGAGAAGAGTTCGGGCGACAGATCGGGGAAATTCAGAACAGCCTGCATGTGCGTCTCATTGCCCGGGGTTAGAGGGGCAAGTCAACCTTGAGCCCGGGCCATTCTTTACCCATATAGAGACCAATCGCGATATCGGAGTAAAGCCATGCAAACCCGCAACAAGATTCTTGATGACGTTTCCCAACTGATGACCAACGCCATGGGCGTGGCACAGGGTGCGCGGGAAGAAGCCGAAAACGCGATGAAGTCCATGATCGACCGGTGGCTTGCCGATCGTGATTTCGTCACGCGTGAAGAATTCGACGCCGTGCGCGCCATGGCGCAGAAAGCGCGTGAAGAAAATGCCAAGCTCGAAGAGCGTATTGCTGCGCTCGAGGCAAAGCTGGACAAATAACCCCAGCGCGCCTCACCAGAATCCAGATTTTCGGGACAAAACTAACCGCCGCGCAATCCAATGTCGGGTTGTGCGGTGCGGTGTAGTTTGACGTATCGCAGAATTTAATCAAGACAAAGCTGCAATTTGTGCCAATATTTTGATTGCCGTTGTCAGCTGTCCACAACTTATTGCTGTTATCCCCAATAAATAGGGTTGCCAGAACCCGGCTCGCGTCGCACCATATTTAGTACAGGCCTACGGGGGAAGCCCGGCTTGTAGAGCAGGCAACTAGCGCTGGGGCGCTGCCAGCCCCGAAATGCTAGAGAGTAGTGAGGTGGCATTATGGCCCTTTCCGAGCAGTTTCTCGAAGAAGACCTTCATCCAATCGATATTGTTGAACATCTGGCCGAACATCACGACTGGGATTTTGACCGCATCGGCGACGATCAGATCGCCATGGCCGTCGAAGGACAGTGGCGCACTTACTCGATCACGCTCGCCTGGTCCCACTATGACGAAACACTCCGCATGGTTTGCTCCTTCGAGATGGAGCCTCCGGCCGGGCGTGAGAACGAGCTGTATGAGTTGCTCAACAAGATGAATGACCAATGCTGGGCAGGCGCATTTACCTATTGGGCCAACCAGAAGCTGATGGTTTATCGGTACGGGTTGGTTCTGGCGGGTGGTCAGATGGCCAGCCCTGAACAGATCGATACCATGATCAGCGCAGCGGTGCTGAGCGCCGAGCGGTATTACCCCGCGATCCAGCTGGTGACCTGGGGCAACCGCACGCCCGAAGAAGCGATGCAAGTCGCCATTGCAGAGGCCTACGGCCGCGCGTAAAGCTTTGCCCCGAACCACGCTTTTAGGGGAGGGGCAATCATGGACATGTCACGTGTCGCCGAGCAGGGGCTTGTGCTTCTGGGATGCGGTAAGATGGGGTCCGCAATGTTGGCGGGTTGGCTGGATCACGGTCTGCCCGCCGCATCCGTCTGGGTGATTGACCCATTCCCTTCCGATTGGCTGAAAGAGCAGGGCGTCAATATCAACACGCCACTGCCCGAAGCCCCCGCTGTCGTCCTCGTTGCGGTCAAACCGCAGATGATGGGCGAAGCGCTGCCGGCCATTCAGGCGCTGGGCGGTGGTGGCAGCCTGTTCGTATCTATCGCTGCGGGAACCTCACTGGCGACATTTGAAAGCGTTCTGGGGGAGGATACGCCAATTGTCCGGGCGATGCCCAACACACCTGCTGCGATTCGTCAGGGGATCACGGCGCTGATTGGCAACGAGAGTGCCTCCGATGATGACCTGACGCTTGCGGAAAACCTGCTTTCGGCCATCGGCGAAACTGTTCGTCTTTCGGATGAAGCGCAGATGGATGCTGTAACGGGTCTCAGCGGATCCGGTCCGGCTTATGTATTCCACCTCATCGAATCTCTGGCCAAGGCGGGCGAGGCGCACGGCCTGTCACACGAGCTGGCGATGAAGCTGGCAAAATCCACCGTCGCCGGGGCAGGGGCGCTGGCCATGGCTGCAGAAGAGGACCCGTCTCAGTTGCGGGTCAATGTAACTTCGCCAAACGGGACGACTCAGGCTGCGCTCGAAGTGCTGATGCATGAGGAAAAGGGCTTTCCCGATCTGCTGCATCGCGCTGTCAAAGCCGCAACCAACCGATCCAAGGAGCTGTCGCGTGAGTGAGATTTCCTTTGACGACTTTCTCAAGGTCGACATCCGTGTGGGCGAGGTTACCCGCGCCGAGCCATATCCTGAGGCCAGGAAGCCTGCGATCAAGATGTGGATCGATTTCGGTGGCGACATTGGTGAGCGCAAGACATCCGCGCAGATCACCGCGCATTACGACCCCTCCACATTGGTGGGCAAGCAGGTGATGGCCGTGGTGAACTTCCCACCGCGCCAGATCGGCAAGTTCATGTCCGAGGTTCTGGTACTGGGCCTGCCGGACGAGAAGGGTGAAATCGTTCTGATCGGACCTGATGGCAAGGTTCCTGTAGGCGGAAGGATGCACTGATGAAGCTCTGGATTACGCGACCGATGACGCCTGCGGTCGAAGCACGTGCACGAGCGGATTTCGACGTGGAAATTCGCGAATCAACGGCGGCTTTGAACCATGACGAGATGCTGCGCGCTTTGTCCGAGTTCGACATCGTGGTTCCAACTCTGGGTGATCAGTTTTCAGATCAGGTATTTGCCGAGGTTCCGTCACCGCGCTGCAAATTGTTCGCCAATTTCGGTGTTGGCTACAATCACATTGATGTCGATGCCGCGCATAAGGCCGGTGTGCAGGTAACCAACACGCCCGGAGCAGTGACCGACGCCACAGCCGACATCGCCATGACCCTGTTGTTGTCCACTGCACGGCGCGCGGGCGAGGGGGAACGGTTGGTTCGCTCTGGCGAATGGCAGGGCTGGCACCCGACGCAGATGCTGGGTCATCACGTGACCGGCAAACGGGTCGGAATCGTCGGCATGGGTCGGATTGGGCAGGCCATTGCCCGGCGCTGTCATTTCGGTTTCGAAATGCAGGTCGCCTATCTGGCGCGCAGTCGAAAAGAGCTCGACTTTAATGCAGACTACATGCCCGATCTGCTTGAACTTGCCGCTGCGGTCGATTTCCTTGTTCTGGCTGTTCCCGGCGGTGCCGAGACGCGGCATCTGATCAACGCGCCCGTGCTTGAAGCGATGAAACCCACGGGCATTCTGATCAACATTGCCCGGGGCGAAGTTGTGGACGAATCTGCCCTGATCACCGCACTGCAGGCGCGTGAGATCGCGGGGGCGGGACTTGATGTCTATGAATTCGAACCCACTGTCCCACAGGTGTTGCGAGAGATGGAGAACGTCACGCTGCTGCCTCATCTGGGCACTGCGACCGAAGAGGTGCGCACCGACATGGGCCATATGGCGTTGGATAACGTTGTGGCCTTTGTCGCCGGGCGGCCGCTGCCCAATCCGGTCTAAATCCCGACCGCCTCACGCCAGTGTTTGCGGCAGAGCGAGACATAGGTCTCGTTCCCGCCGATCTGCACCTGAGCCCCTTCGGTGATGGCATTGCCGTTCTCGTCCTGGCGAATCACCATGGTTGCCTTACGACCGCATTTGCAGATGGTCCGGACCTCGCGCATCTCGTCGGCCAGCGCAAGCAGCGCAGCAGAGCCGGGGAACAGCTTGCCCTGAAAATCGACGCGCAGCCCATAGGCCAGTACGGGCACTTTCAGATCATCCACGGCCCGTGCCAGTTGCCAGACCTGTTCTTCTGACAGAAACTGGGCTTCGTCGATAAAGACACAAGCCACGGGCCCCTGCTTCAGCCGGGAATCGATCATGGAAAACACGTCATCTTCGGGCAGGAACGTATCTGCCTCGGCCGAGATTCCGATGCGGGATGCGATCCGACCGGCTCCAGCACGCCCATCGATCGCGGCGGTCATCAGGTAAGTATCCATGCCGCGCTCGCGATAGTTGTGCGAGGCCTGCAACAACACGGTCGACTTGCCCGCATTCATGGTCGAGTAGTTAAAGTAAAGCTTTGCCATGGCGCGGGTCTAAATTGCTGAAACCAATCGGGCAAGTGATCAATGTAACTGGTCCAAGCGACGCCGCCGTCGCGGTCGCAGAGGCCGAGCTGATGCTCTTGGGGATGGATACCCCCGCTTCCACAACAGCGGCGCCGTCGGCCAACATATGGCCAAAACAGCGCAAGGCTTAAATACTGCCTTGCAATCACTCGTTACCGGCATGAACTGCCGCCACTCACTCACAAAAGCCCTCGTTTATCTGAGGGATAGCCAATGTATGACATTTCAATTATGAATCGAGTATGGGAAATTTTCCCGCCCTTTCCCCCGCAAGAGTAGATGGAAAGGGCATCGCAGGTAACAAAGGTACGAACATGGCAGATATCGGGGCCTATCTGAAAAAACACACCGAAGCATTGGTTAAGGATGTCGGAATCGAAGCCGCGTGCGAGATCACCGGAAAATCCAAAGCAACGCTAGGCAGATATTATTCCGACAATGCCGAACATGCCGACAGGTTTATGCCAGTTGATGCCGTCGCCCGGCTCGAGGCGGTAGCGACCTATCCGCATGTGACTTCGGCGCTGGCTGATCTCAAGAACATCACGCTGTCATATGATGGTAGAAACACGGAAGCACCGCGTACAGGCGGTGTGAATTCTGATGTCATCGCTCTCAGTCAGAGGTTCGCGATGCTAATGACCGAGTATCAGGCCGCGATTGAGGACGGTATCATCACGGTGAACGAGGCCAAGCGCCTGCTGAAGGAAACCAGCATGTTGCAGCAGGTCCTGATCGAGATGAAGCTGCATCTCGAGGAAGAAAGCGTAAGCTGACAATTCAGCCTTGCCCAAATGGGTATGGCTGAATCCTCGTACACCTCATGTGGGTTCCCTGACCATTTTCGTACAGGGGCAAAACAGCGGCAGACCACGTTGAAATTCTCGTGCTCGATCGATCGGGCGCCTGATCAACGGCCATGCTGCAGGCAGGGCTTGCCCAGAAAAGCTATCGATTACTTGTTTTCGGTTCGTCATTGCCGAATTGGGCAGTGGGGGCACATCTGGTGCCCCCAATCGTGGCGGTTGCGATCAACGATTGCCCTTGCCGCCACCGTGGCCGCCTTTACCGCCACCATGACCACCTTTGCCGTCGCCACCTTTTCCACCGCCGTGACCGCCTTTGCCTCCGCCGTGGCCACCCTTGCCACCGCCGTCACCGCCTTTGCCGCCACCTTTTCCGCCGCCATCACCGGGACCGTCGTTTCCACCACCGTCACCGGGACCGTCGTTTCCGCCGCCATCACCGGGACCGTCATTGCCGCCACCGTCACCGGGGCCATCGTTACCGCCGCCATCACCGGGACCGTCATTGCCGCCACCGTCACCGGGGCCATCGTTTCCGCCGCCGTCACCGGGACCATCGTTGCCACCACCGTTACCGGGACCATCATTGCCACCGCCATTGCCGGGGTTATTATTTCCACCCCCGCCACCGGGGGCGTCACTACCTTCGCCGTTACCGGGGTTTCCTCCGTTGTTGTCTGACCCCGAATCAAATTCGGTCGACGAACCAAACTCCGCGAAATCGGTCTCACGCCCTTCAAAGCTCGAAGGGCTATTGATGGATGCCGTCGGCAGGTCGCTCAGCAATCCTGCGAGTCCGGGGCACATTTGCCCAGTGTTCAATAGGGTGGTTTCGAAATCCGAGCGTTTTTGAAGGCGCTTCAGGAAGCTTGGTGTGACATGCGTACACTCACACATCGTTGCGTAGTCACCGGCGTTTGCCGCGATGCGTGCGGTTCGTGCATCGCAAACCTCTGGTTGGGCCATTGCGCTACCGGCTGCTGTTAACCCAAGGAACGGTGCAGCAACCAATGCGGCCATTCCAGCTCTCGTACTCTTTCGCATGGCGCAACTCTCCTTACGCAGCGTGAACCAATATGCATTATTGCATTGGGTTCACATGGCGACCGGGAATTAAGAGACGATTTGGATTTTCTGAAGAAAGCTTGAGATCAGGTTGCAGAAAGGTATGGCGCGACACGTACGCGCCGTACCTTAGGTTGATTCAGAATGTCTGAGAACTTTGGCCTATTTATGCCTTTTGACGATCACGGAGCCCACAGAATAACCCGCTCCGAACGAGCAGATCAGGCCGATATCACCTTCCTGAAGATCATCTGAATGTTTGGAAAACGCAATGATCGACCCGGCAGAAGAGGTGTTGGCATAATCCTGCAGGATATTGGGTTGCTCACCTGCTTCGGGTTCGCGGCCCAGAACTTTTTTACCGATGAAATCGTTCATCGTCTTGTTCGCCTGATGTAGCCAAAGCCGCTTCAGATCGCCGCTCTCGACACCTTCGGCGTCCATGTGATCACTGATGTGGCGGCTGACCATTGGCAGCACTTCCTTGAACACCTTGCGGCCGTTCTGCATGAACTGCATGTCACGGCGATCGATCATACCGTCCGGGCGTGAGCGACGCAGAAATCCGTTGTTGTTGCGAATGTTGTTCGAAAACTCAGTGGCGCAGCGGGTCGACAGGATTTCGAAATGCGGACCATCTGCATTTTCAATCCGTTCGATCAAGGTGGCCGTCGCCACATCCCCAAAGATAAAGTGGCAATCGCGGTCGCGCCATTCCAGATGGCCCGAGCAGATCTCGGGATTCACCACAAGTGCCGAACGAACTGAGCCGGATCGGACCATGTCCGCAGCTGCCTGAATGCCAAAGGTTGCGGATGAACAGGCGACATTCATGTCAAAGCCAAACCCGTTGATGCCCAACGCCTGCTGTATTTCGATCGCAACTGCCGGATAGGCGCGTTCGTGGTTCGAGGCCGCGCAGATCACCAGATCGACATCTTCTGCCGTGCGTCCGGCCTGTGCCAGAGCCTTTTTGCAGGCGTCCACCGCCATCTCGGTCATGATCCCGGGTTCGTCATCATTACGCTGACGTAACGAGGGGTACATGATGTCCGGGTTAAGGACGCCGGTTTTGTCCATCACATAGCGGTTTTCGATGCCCGAGGCCTTGAGGATAAACTCCTCCGAGGAATGTTGCATCGGTTCCATGCGTCCGGCGGCAATTGCCTCGGCGTTTTCAGTGTTCTTCTTGTCCGCATATGCGTTGAACGCCTGAACAAGCTCTGCATTCGTGATGACGTTCTCTGGCGTGAAAACACCGGTACCGGTGATGGCGGGCGTATACATGGCGGGTCCTGAATGTTTCGGATTTGCCCAAAATGCAGTCACCGCAGGATTTGATCAAGAGATGTTTACCTAACGGAATATGGGGTATTTTGCCGATTTCAACTTCACATCTTGAATAGTTCAGATTTCGAAGTATATGGCGCCTAACTTCCATGGAGCCCCACCATGCCGGATGACATCAGTAGCCGACTAGGACGCCTCACGCCTGAGATTCAGGCGATGATGGGCGTCTATGCGCTATACTGGAAACTCGAAGAGAGCTTTGATTGCATCGAAACCGACCTGAGCCATCAGGAATGTCACATGCTGATCAAGCTGGATCAGCCCAAGCGCATGGGCATTCTGGCGGCTGACATGCTGACCGTGCCGTCCACCATCACTGCCACCGCAGATGCGCTGGAAGAGGCCGGTTATCTCGCGCGTCAGCGTGATCCCGAAGATCGCCGTGCCTGGCTGCTGGTCCTGACCGAGCAGGGCGAAGAAGCCCGCAACATGCTGGTGACAGTAGCCGGAGAGCTGTTTCAGACCGCCTCCGGCCTGAACGCAGAAGAAACCGCAGAATTCGCGCGTCTGGCGCGCAAAATCAGAGACAACATACTGAAAACGGGAATTCCCGAGGGATTGAAGAAATGAAACTCCTGACGTCTTTGGGCCTCGCTCTGGCCGTTCTGGCATCACCAATTGCCGCTCAAGAAACCCCCAAACCGGTCAAACTGATGCTGGTACGTGAAACAGCCCCAGGTTTCTCGCGCCAGTTCTTCGGTCGTGTCGCCGCGCGCCAGACGGTTGACCTGGCCTTTCAGGTCGCAGGGCAAATCGTTGATATGCCGGTGACCGAAGGGTTCGTGATCGCAAAGGGCGATCTGATCGCCAGCCTGGATCAGGAACCGTTCGAGTTGCAGCTTGACCGCGCCCGCCTGCAGAAAGAGCAGGCCGACCGCACCGTCGCCCGTCTTTCACGTCTGCGTGGCACAACGGCCAGCCAGGTCGCCGTCGATGATGCCGAAACCAACGCTCAACTAGCCGCGATTGCCCTGCGCGATGCAGAATACGAGCTGGAGCATGCCACTCTGACCGCGCCATTCGATGCGCTGGTCTCCAGCCGCGCGGTCGAGGCATTCACCACCATCTCTGCCGGCACCCCCATCGTTCGGATCCACGACATGTCCGAACTGCGGATCGAGGTGGACGTGCCTGAAATCCTGTTCCAGCGCTCCGGCCAGCAGGATGACATTACGATCACTGCTAAATTCCCTGTCAGCGATCAAATCTTCCCGCTCGAGATTCGTGAGTTCGACGCTGAAACCTCCAGCGTTGGCCAAACTTTCCGCATCCAGTTCGGCCTGACCCCGCCGGAAGGTTTGCAAATTCTTCCCGGGTCCTCTGTCACAGTGAATGTACAGGTACAGGATCAGCGCACCGGCATCGTCGTCCCGGCCACTGCAATCGTTGCAGGCGCCGACGGAGAGCTGGGCGTGATGGTCTTTTCCCCGGTTGGCGCTGAGGAAGGCACCATCCGTCGCGTTCCGGTAACGATCGAACCGACGCAAACGGGCGACGTTCGTGTCCTGTCGGGCTTGTCCGACGGGGATGAGATCGTTGTCGCCGGAGGTGGTACTCTGACCGACGGTCAGGCCGTACGCCGCTTTAGCGGCTTTGCGAACTGAAGGGCGGACAGATGAATATCGCGCGCGCGTCTATAGACCGGCCAATCTACACTTGGCTCGTTATCCTGATCGCATTGTTCGGAGGCATCTGGGGGTTCTCGTCCCTCGGGCGGCTCGAGGATCCAGCCTTCACCATCAAACAGGCGGTCATTGCAACTCAATATCCCGGTGCGACGGCAGAACAAGTGGCTCTGGAAGTGTCCGAGCCTCTGGAATCCGCTATCCAGCAAATGGGCGAGGTGGATGTCATCACCTCAGTCAACCAGCCGGGCCAGTCGCTGATCGAAGTGGAAATCAAATCCACCTATGACGGTTCTGAACTGCCTGACATCTGGACTCGCCTGCGCGCCAAGGTGCGAGATGCGGCACGTGGTTTGCCCTCTGGCGTCGGCACTCCTTATGTAAACGACGGGTTCGGCGACGTCTTTGGCCTATTTTACGCAGTCACGGCCGAAGGGTTCTCGGATGCGGAAAAGCATGAGCTCGCAACGTTTCTGCGACGGGAATTACTGACCGTCGATGGCGTTGCCGATGTCGAAGTGCAGGGCCTGCCGGATGAGGCGATTTTTGTCGAACCCGACCTGTCGATATCCGTAAACCAGAACGTACCGCTGCAGGCGATCAACGAGGCGATTGCCAATGCCGACTCAGTGAATGCATCAGGCTCGCTGCGATCCGACAGTGACCGGACAACAATCCTGACTGCGGAAGGCTCTGACAGTGTTTCGGCCATTGCCGGATTGTCGGTTGGTTCGCAGGGACAGGTCATCAACCTGTTCGACATGTCCGATGTCTATCGCGGTCGCCAGAACGATCCCGACATCATGATCCGGTTCAACGGGACCGAAGCATTCACCCTCGGGATTGCGGGTCTTGCAACTGAGAACATTGTCGAGGTCGGCAAACGTGCAGATGCCAAGTTCGCTGAGCTCGACAATGAAATCCCCTTTGGCGTCGAGATCCTGCCGATCTATCAGCAGCATGTCGTGGTCGAGCAGGCCTCGAACGATTTTCTCGTGAACCTCGCCATGTCGGTGGCAATCGTTGTTCTGGTGCTCGCTATATTCATGGGCTGGCGCGCGGCTGTTGTAGTGGGCTCGACCCTGTTGCTGACAGTGGTCGGCACGCTGCTCTTCATGTCCCTGTTCTCGATCGAGATGGAGCGTATTTCGCTTGGCGCTCTGATCATTGCCATGGGTATGCTCGTGGACAACGCCATCGTTGTGGCCGAGGGGATGCAAATCTCGATGCTGCGCGGCAAGTCCTCGCGTGATGCGGCAGAAGAGGTTGCGTCGAAAACACAAGTCCCGCTGCTAGGCGCGACAGTTATCGGCATCATGGCCTTTGCCGGTATCGGCCTCAGCCCGGATGCAACAGGCGAATTCCTGTTCTCGCTCTTTGCGGTTATCGGCATCTCACTGCTGCTCAGCTGGGTGCTTGCGATCACGGTGACACCTCTTCTGGGTCACTACTTCTTCAAGCAGGGAAAAGAGGGTGAGGTAGATGCCTATGGCGGAATTCTGTTCCGTGTGTATGGGGGCATCCTGAGCTGGGCCTTGCGTTTCCGCTGGCTGGTTGTTGTGGGTCTCGTCGGGGTCACGGTTGTCTGTTTCGCAGGTTTTGGCCTGATGAAGCAGCAGTTCTTCCCGAATTCGAATACGCCGCTGTTCTTTGTTCACTACAAACTGCCTCAGGGCACGCCCATCGCGCGTACAGCCGAGGATATGGCCGTGTTCGAAGAATGGCTGTCCGAGCGTGATGACGTGGTCTCCGTCGCTACCTTCGTGGGGCAGGGGGCGACACGCTTCATGCTGACCTACGCAGCAGAAAAGCCCAACCCCAGCTACGGCCACATGATTATCCGGACAGAGTCTCTGGATGACATTCCGGCGCTGCAGGCTGATCTTGCCGCATTCGGTTCGGCGCAGTTCCCCGAAGGTGAGTTCCGCACCAAGCGGCTGATTTTCGGTCCCGGTGGTGGTGATCCGATTCAGGCGCGCTTCTCGGGCAGCGACCCGGTTGTGTTGCGGCAGCTTGCTGACGAGGCCGTGCAGCGCATGTCCGAGGCATCCGAGAATGCCCTGCACGTGCACCACGACTGGCGCGAACAGGAACTGGCTGTACAGCCGATCTACGCGACCGAACGCGCCCAGACTGCCGGTGTGACCCGTGAAGATATCGCGGCCACCCTGCAGTTCTCAACCGATGGTATCACCGGAGGTGTCCTGCGCGAGCGGGATCGCCTGATCCCGATCATCCTGCGCCGTCCGGCGGACGGAGACTATTCGATCGTCGATCAGGTGGTGTATTCTGACCAGTCCCAGAAGTTTGTACCAATCGAACAAATGGTGGATGGGTTCGAGTACAAATCACTCAATACGCTGGTTCATCGTCGTGACCGGGTGCTTACGATCACCGTGGGTGCAGAGATCCCGCCTGAATTGACGGCTGCTCAGGTTCACTCCGAAGTGCGCAGTGCAATCGAGGATATGGAACTCCCACTTGGCTACAAGATGGAGTGGGGTGGCGAGTTCGAAGATTCGGGCGATGCGCAGGAAAGCCTGGGTAAGCAGCTACCGCTCAGCCTGCTGATCATGGTGCTGATTTCCGTTTTGCTTTTCAACGCGATACGTCAGCCAATCATTATCTGGCTGCTGGTGCCGATGTCGGTGAATGGTGTTGTGATTGGTCTGCTGGGTACAGGACTTCCCTTTACCTTCACCGCTCTGCTGGGGCTGCTCAGCCTGTCGGGTATGCTGATCAAGAACGGTATCGTTCTGGTCGAGGAAATCGATCTGGTACGCGAAACGGGCAAGCCCCTGCGCGAATCCATTATTGAAGCCTCGGTCTCGCGTCTGCGCCCAGTCATGCTGGCTGCCATCACCACGATCCTTGGCATGGCGCCATTGCTGACAGACGCGTTCTTTGTCTCGATGGCGGTGACGATCATGGGTGGTCTGGCCTTTGCCACGATCCTCACTATGGTCGCAGCCCCTGTCTTCTACATGATCTTTTTCTCGCGAGAGGAAAAACGAAGACTGGCGGCAGCCTGAACAAACAGGGGCGGCTGATTCAGCCGCCCTTATCTTTTTCCGGGTCGTAGTGATAACAAAAGCAAGAAAGCTTGTTGCCATCCGGATCGCGCAGATAAGCCACATAGAAATCAGGCTCATACCGATCTCTGACGCCCGGTCCACCTTCGTCTGTTCCACCATTTGCCAGCCCGGCCTCGTGGAACCTGCGAACCTGACCCGCATCCTTTGCCGGAAAGGCGATCATTGTACCGTTACCGTTGCTTGCTTGCACTCCGTCATACGGGGCACATATCCAGAATCCGACTCCTTCATCGGGTTCCGTACCCCATCCTGCCCAGCCTTCTGACCATCCGGGCAGGCGCGGTTGTTCTAAGACCGAGAAGACTGCGTCATAGAAACGGATAGCTCGCGGCAGGTTGTTCGATCCGTAGGTGGTGAAAAGTTTCACGGGTTTTCTCCCTGACTGACGTAGCAATCATGCGGCGCCTTGGTTGGTCGTGGAAGAACAAAAAAAGCCCCGGCGGAACCGGGGCTTTGATCATCTGACAATGATGGGATTTATCCCTGCAGGGATTTCACCGCGACATCCCCTTCGGCCTGTGCCTTGATCGCCAGGGCCGCTGCATGGCTGGCTGCAGCCGTGGTGTAGTAGGGGATCTTGTCATAGAGCGCGATGGACCGGATCGCCTTGCTGTCTTCAACGGCCTGAGCACCCTCGGTGGTGTTCATCACCAGCTGCACCTGACCATCTTTCAGCATGTCGACCACGTCCGGGCGACCCTCGTAGACCTTATTGACGACATCACAAGCGACGCCTTGTTGTTCCAGCCAGGTCTGGGTCCCGCGGGTTGCCACCAGCGAGAAGCCTTGTGCGGCAAGCACTTGTGCGGCTTCGAGCATTGCGGGTGTCTTGTCCGCGTCTTTGATTGAGATGAAGGCACGACCCGAAGACGGCAGTACCATCCCGGCACCCATCTGAGCCTTGAGGAAGGCGCGCGGGAAATCGCGATCCCAGCCCATGACCTCACCAGTCGAGCGCATTTCAGGGCCGAGGATCGTGTCGACGCCGGGGAAACGGGCAAAAGGCAGCACGGCCTCTTTCACCGAGAACCACGGCATGTCCGGATCGGCCAGCGTCATCTGATCGGCGATCTTGGTATCCTGACCTTCCTGATACGCTGGGCGCATTGGGAAGTTCGACAGCTTCTCACCAGCCATCACGCGCGCGGCAATCGACGCAATCGCGCTGTCGGTGGCTTTGGCCACGAATGGGACAGTCCGCGAAGCGCGTGGGTTTACCTCGATCAAGAAGATCTCATCGTCCTTGATCGCGAACTGGACGTTCATCAGGCCAACGACGTTGAGAGCCTTTGCCAACTTGAAAGCCTGATCCTTGATCTCGCCAAGAATCTCTTTTGACAGCGAATAAGGCGGCAGTGAACAGGCCGAGTCGCCCGAGTGCACACCAGCTTCTTCGATGTGCTGCATGATGCCTGCAACGTGAACATCGGTGCCATCGCACAGCGCATCGACGTCCAGCTCGACCGCACCAGCCAGATAGCTGTCCAGCAGAACGGGGCTGTCACCGGAAACCACCACGGCTTCGTTGATATAGCGTTTCAGCTGGTCCATATCGCGCACGATTTCCATCGCACGACCGCCCAGAACGTAGGAGGGGCGGATCACCAGCGGGAAGCCGATCTCGTCGGCAATTTCCAGCGCCTGCTCATCGGTCGAGGCGATGCCGTTCTTTGGTTGTTTCAGGCCCAGTTCGTTGACCAGTGCCTGGAAGCGTTCCCGGTCTTCGGCCAGGTCGATGGCGTCCGGGGTGGTGCCGAGGATCGGAATACCTTCTTCTTCCAGCGCGTTCGCCAGTTTCAGTGGCGTCTGACCGCCGAATTGTACAATCACACCGTGCAGCGTGCCGTTTTCCTGCTCTTTCGTCAGGATTTCCATGACGTGTTCAAAAGTCAGCGGCTCGAAATACAGGCGATCCGAGGTGTCATAGTCGGTCGAAACCGTCTCGGGGTTGCAGTTGACCATGATGGTCTCGTACCCGGCTTCGGTCAGCGCGAAACAGGCGTGACAGCAGCAATAGTCGAACTCGATGCCCTGGCCGATCCGGTTTGGGCCACCGCCAAGGATGACTACTTTTTTGCGGTCGGAAGGGCGCGCTTCGCACTCAACCTCGCCCATCATCGGGGCCTCGTAGGTCGAGTACATGTACGGCGTCTGTGCCTCGAACTCGGCTGCGCAGGTGTCGATACGCTTGAAGACGGCATTGACGCCCAGATTGCGGCGGGCGCGGCGGACGTTGTCCTCGTCACGGCCGGTCAGGTTGCCCAGACGCGCATCGGTGAAGCCTAGCATCTTGAGCTTGCGAATGCCGTCCTCGGTCACTGGCAGGCCGTGTTTGCGGACTTGACGCTCGGCCTCGATGATCTCGCGGATACGGGCAAGGAACCACGGGTCGAACTTGGTGACGCCAAAAATCTCGTCATCGGTAAGGCCGTGGCGCATGGCTTGTGCAATGGTGCGCAGACGGTCAGGCGTTTGCTGGCTGATCGCCTTGATCACGGCAGCTTTGTCACTGGCCTCTTCCCAGAGGCCAACGTTTAGGCCGGGGATTTCGATCTCATCAAACCCGGTCAGACCTGATTCCATTGAGGCCAGAGCTTTCTGCATCGATTCGTGGATCGTGCGGCCGATCGACATGGCTTCACCCACCGACTTCATCGCGGTGGTCAGGTAGGGTTCCGAGCCAGGGAACTTTTCGAATGCAAATTTCGGGATCTTGGTCACGACATAGTCGATGGTCGGCTCGAACGACGCGGGCGTGACCTTGGTGATGTCGTTGTCCAACTCGTCCAGCGTATAGCCCACGGCCAGCTTGGCCGCGATCTTGGCAATCGGGAAACCGGTCGCTTTTGAGGCCAGCGCCGAAGACCGCGAGACGCGCGGGTTCATCTCGATCACAACCATCCGGCCATCGACCGGGTTGATCGCCCATTGCACGTTCGAACCACCGGTTTCGACACCGATCTCGCGCAGCACGGCAATCGAGTGATTGCGCATGATCTGGTATTCTTTGTCAGTGAGCGTCAGGGCAGGGGCCACGGTGATCGAGTCACCTGTATGCACGCCCATCGGGTCAACGTTCTCGATCGAACAGACGATGATGGCGTTGTCGGCGGTGTCGCGCACCACCTCCATCTCATATTCTTTCCAACCCAGCAGGCTTTCGTCGATCAGGATCTGGCCTACGGGTGAGGCATCCATGCCAGAACGGCAAATATGGATATAATCTTCGCGGTTATAGGCCACGCCGCCACCGGTACCGCCCAGCGTAAAGGCAGGGCGGATAATCGCGGGCAGTCCCACAGTTTCAAGCGTATCCAGCGCCAGCGCTACACCTGCGTCCAGGTCTTTCTTTCCGCTCTCATCCTTGGGGGCCGTCACGATCTCGGCTTTGGGGTTTTCGATACCCAGGCGATCCATCGCTTCGCGGAACAGGGCGCGGTCCTCGGCCATTTCGATGGCATCACGCTTGGCGCCAATCATCTCGACGCCGAACTTTTCCAGCACACCCATCTCTTCCAGCGCCAGCGAGGTGTTCAGGCCGGTCTGTCCGCCCATGGTGGGCAGCAGGGCGTCGGGACGTTCTTTCTCGATGATCTTGGCGACAACCTCGGGCGTGATGGGTTCAATATAGGTGGCGTCCGCCAGCCCGGGGTCGGTCATGATCGTGGCCGGGTTTGAGTTCACCAGGATAACCCGGTACCCTTCCTCACGTAGCGCCTTACACGCTTGTGCGCCTGAGTAGTCGAACTCGCAGGCTTGTCCGATGACAATGGGGCCCGCCCCGATGATCATGATCGACTGAATGTCGGTTCTCTTCGGCATGGCCTGGCCCCTTCGATTTTGCACGAGTCACGGGCGCCGCCCAAGCGCCCAAATTGTCGTGCGTTATAGGGACAGCGCGAAAAGGTTCAAGGGGTATCGGAAACAGGAGCGAATTTGCCGCTTTCCCCCCTTTCCCTCGACACCGTATTCTCTATATCGCGCAACACGGTAAATGAGGAAGCAATTGCGTATTCGTTTCGATCAGGGACCGACCGGGCCGGGAACCAGTTTTGATCGGCCTGTTCAGGTGATCCGCGCAGATACTGCGGAAGACGTGCCCCAGGCTATGGCGGCGCTGGATGATGCGCGTGCGCAGGGTAAGTGGCTGGCAGGATATGCCAGTTATGAGCTTGGCTATGTGCTGGAGACCCGCCTTGCTGATCGTCTGCCCGAAGGGCGTCGTCTACCGTTGTTGTGTTTTGGCGTGTACGAACAGCCGTCGAAGCTTGATTTGCCTTCAGGATCATCCGGCGTTACGGAATTTCAGCCCCGATGGGATGAAGCGCGCTATACCAAAGCCTTCCAATCAGTTCACGATGCGATTGGGGCCGGGGATATTTATCAGGCTAACCTGACCTTTCCGATCGATCTGAAACTTGAGGGTGACAGCGCGTCTCTCTATTCGGCGCTCACATCCAGTCAGCGCGTTGGTCACGGTGCGCTGGTTCAGCAGGATGGATTGCCCGACCTCCTCAGCCGTTCACCGGAATTGTTTTTCAGAACCGACGCCGATGGTCGGATTGAAACCCGCCCGATGAAGGGCACGCAGCCACGCAGCGAGGATTTGGCCGAGGATGCCCGGCGTCGCGCGTTTCTGTCGCAGGATGAAAAGAACCGGGCGGAGAATCTGATGATCGTCGATCTGCTGCGCAACGATATCAGTCGGGTTGCGTTGCCAGGAACGGTTAAAGTGCCTGAGCTGTTCAAGGTCGAAACTTATGCCACCGTGCATCAGATGGTGTCACTGGTGCAGGCGCAACTGCAGGTAGGGGCCGGGTTGTCAGACATTTTGACCGCGCTGTTTCCCTGCGGTTCGATCACCGGAGCGCCCAAAATTCGTGCGATGGAGATTCTGTCGGATCTTGAGCCATGGCCGCGGGATATCTATTGCGGCACGATTGGTTGGGCCGCACCAGACGGCAGGTCTGAATTCAACGTCGCTATTCGTACGCTTATGGTCGAAGACGGCGAGGCCACTCTGAATGTGGGTGGCGGCGTTGTGTGGGACAGTACAGCCCCGTCCGAATATGAGGAAGCGCTATGGAAAGCCCGGTTTGCCCACCAACTGAGCCTGATTTCCGCCTGATCGAAACCTTGGCCTTTCGGCCTGAGCAAGGTTTCGTGCGGTTGCAGCGGCATCTAGCGCGTATGGCGCGGTCAACTGATGCACTTGGCATTCCATTTGACTCCGACTTGGCGATCCAAGCGTTGAACACGGTATCCGGAAATGATCCCCTGCGCTGCAGGCTGACCTTGGATAGGGCAGGACAGTACGAAGTCACAACCGGCCCCCTCGCTGAAAACCCATCGGTCTGGCGGCTTGGGATATCGGATATTCGGTTGGACTCTTCCGATCCTTGGCTGCGGTACAAGACAACCCGACGGGCGATTTATGATACGGCCCGGGCGTCTCTGCCTGATGATTTGGATGAGTTACTGTTCCTCAACGAGAAGGAGGAGCTTTGTGAAGGCTCGATAACCAATCTCTTTCTGGAAATGCAAGACGCGCGCTGGCTGACACCGCCACTTTCGTCAGGCTTGCTACCCGGTATTCTGCGCGAAGAATTGCTGGAAACAGAAAAGGTTACCGAAGCGACTCTGACCTTGACCGATCTGCATGAGGCGAAGAATGTGCATATGGGTAATTCCTTGAGGGGGCTGATCCGCGTGGAGCTGGCAATAAAGTGAGCGAACAGGGGGAATTGACCGGAGCCGCTGTTCCTGAGATGCGGTTGCGACTGGAATTCGGTGCTTTTTTCATCGCGGCGCCACTGTTGATCGCTTTGCTGTTTCCACCCAACTGGATGTTCCCGGCATTGTTTGCATTCACCGGTCTTGGGATCATTCTGCTGCATAACACTCCGGGATTTTCGTGGGCAGAACTGCGCTATGGATGGCGAAACTGGTCCTGGCGAGAGGTAATCCTGTTCACGGTGGCAATGGCTGCCGTTTGCACCGTGTTGGTCAAAGCGACTCGCCCTGATGCGGCATTCTTTTTGCTGATCCATAGGCCGGAGATGTTGGCCTTCATTTGGGTTGGCTATCCGTTGCTGTCTGCCTTGCCGCAAGAGCTGCTATTCAGACCACTGTTCTACCGCCGGTATCACGGGATACTGCCAACGGGGCGCGCAGCGGATGTACTGAACGCAGCGATCTTTTCATTCGCACATCTGATGTACTGGAGCTGGATCGTTGCAGTGATGACGTTTGCTGGCGGGATTCTGTTCTCCTGGGCCTATCGCAAGCGGGGGTCATTCTTCTACGCGGTTCTGTTGCACGCTATCGCCGGCAACATCATCTTTGCAGCCGGTCTGGGCATTTTCTTTTATTCCGGCAACGTTCAACGGCCATTCTGAGTTGATCGGCTATTCTGCAGCATCACGCATGGGCTGAGGTGACTGATAGAGGTAATCTCTTGTCAGTGGCGCCGCATCTCGTTTGTGACCAAGCTGCAACTGGAAAACAGTCTGATCGCGTTCCTCGAAAACCAGAATGCAGGCCGTCAGATAGAACCGCCACATCCGGATAAACCGGTCATCATACATCGCACGAACCTGATCCAGATTGTGCTCGAACCGATCGCGCCAGCACCGCAGTGTTTTTGCATAGTGCAATCGAAGGCTCTCGATATCCAGAAGCCACATCCCTGTACGCGATACCGGGCCCACCAGCTCGGTTAGCGACGGGACATAGCCGCCCGGGAAGATATACTTGCTCAGCCACGGGGATTGATTGGTGGCTGGACCGTTGCGCCCGATCGAATGGATCAGGGCAACACCTTCCGGATGCAGCAGATCGGAAATCCGGTCGAAATAAGTCTGAAACTGGGGTGCACCCACATGTTCCAGCATGCCGACGGACACGATGCGATCAAACTGATCCTCAACCTCTCGATAGTCCATAAGCCGGATTTGAATTTGCTTGCGCAGGCCTGCCGCCTGAATGCGCTGGTTTGCAGTCCTGTGTTGATTTTCGGACAGTGTTAGGCCGGTGACTTGAACGCCGTGCTTCTGTGCCAGTGTCAGAGCGAGGCCACCCCAACCACAACCAATGTCCAGAACCCTCATCCCCGGCTCAAGGCACAGCTTGCGGGCGATATGGTCCTTCTTGGCCTTCTGCGCTTCCTCGAGCGTCATGTCCGACGTCTGAAAATACGCACAGCTATACTGCATGTCCGGATCCAGCATCAGACGATAGAAATCATCCGACAGGTCATAATGGTGCGCAACATTGCGTTTTGACAGAGGCACCGAATTGCGCTGGATCAGAGGGCGCATGAGGTATTCGGCGCGCATCTGAATTCGTTGAACGATGGGTAATGGGTTTGCGGCTGCCGAGCGAATCGCAATCCGCATCGCGTTTTCCAAACCGCCTTCGTCTATAGACAGCGAACCATCCATATAGCCTTCACCAAAGGCCATCTCGGGGTTCTTGACCATGCGCGGCAGCAGAGCTGCTTCATGCAGCGAGATTTGTGCCGCGGGTGAAGTCCCGTCACCATATTCGCGTTCGCTCCCGTCGGGGTATCTGATCCGCAGCGTCCCACGGGTGATGAAGTCGCTCAAAATGCGATCGAAAATAGCTTGCCACATTTGCCCAACATCTCCTTTCAAAATGGCCTGGCTCCCGTAAACCGGGAAAAACTATTCAAGTTCACTATGCGGAAAACATACCAAAAAATAAGAATTTGTCTGCCTTTTGCTTAACATCGCATGCGATAGAGCGGCGGACCCTTGACTTCTACGGGCGATCGCGGTGTATCGGCGCGACGAATTTTGCGCCCGAAGGGATATGATCCATGCACGCCTATCGCAGCCACACCTGCGCCGCTCTGACCGCCGCCAATGTTGGTGAAACCGTTCGCCTGTCCGGTTGGGTGCATCGGGTACGAGATCACGGCGGTGTGCTGTTCATCGACCTGCGCGACCATTTTGGCGTGACGCAGGTTCTGTGCGACGGCGACAGCGCAGCCTTTGCCGAGCTGGAGAAGGTCCGCTCCGAATGGTGCATCCGCATCGACGGCACGGTCAAGGCACGCGATCCCGAGCTGGTAAACCCGAAATTGCCCACCGGCGAGATCGAAGTTTATGTGCGTGAACTGGAAGTTCTGGGTGCCGCTGACGAACTGCCGCTGATGGTCTTTGGCGATCAGGAATACCCCGAGGAAACTCGCCTGCGCTATCGCTATCTGGACCTGCGCCGTGAAGCGATGCAGCAGAACATGACCCTGCGTTCGGACGTTGTTGCATCCATGCGCAAACGGATGTGGGATCAGGGCTTTCGCGAGTATCAGACACCGATCATCACCGCATCCTCGCCCGAAGGTGCGCGTGACTTCCTGGTGCCCTCGCGTTTGCACCCGGGCAAGTTCTACGCGCTGCCGCAAGCTCCGCAGCAGTTCAAACAGCTGATCATGGTGTCGGGCTTCGACAAGTACTTCCAGATTGCGCCTTGCTTCCGCGACGAAGATCCGCGTGCTGACCGCTCGCCCACCGATTTCTACCAGCTTGACCTCGAAATGTCCTTTGTGGAACAGCAGGACGTGTTCGACACGATCCAGCCGGTTCTGACCGGTGTGTTCGAGGAATTCGGCGGTGGCCGCAAAGTTGATCAGGACTGGCCGCAGATTTCCTACAAGGATGCAGCGCTCTGGTACGGCACCGACAAGCCCGACCTGCGGAACCCAATCAAGATGCAGGTTGTGTCTGAGCATTTCCGTGGTTCTGGCTTTGCGATATTCGCCAAATTGCTTGAGCAGGAAGGCACCGAAATCCGCGCGATCCCAGCACCAACCGGTGGCAGCCGTAAATTCTGTGACCGTATGAACGCTTTCGCCCAGAAAGAAGGGCTGCCCGGTATGGGCTACATCTTCTGGCGCGATCAGGGCGAAGGGATGGAAGCGGCAGGCCCGCTGGCCAAGAACATTGGCCCCGAGCGGACTGAAGCGATCCGTCAGCAGCTGGGTCTGGGCGTTGGTGATGCGGCGTTCTTCCTGGGCGGCAAGCCGAAAGCCTTTGAAAAGGTTGCTGGTAAGGCACGCGACGTGATTGGTGAGGAACTGAACCTCACCGAAAAAGATCGTTTTGCCTTTGCCTGGATCGTGGATTTCCCGATCTATGAGCAGGACGAAGAAACCGGCGCGATTGATTTTGAGCACAACCCGTTCTCGATGCCGCAAGGCGGTATGGAGGCGCTGCAGGGCAATCCGCTGGATGTGCGCGGCTATCAGTACGATCTGGCATGTAACGGGTACGAACTGGTTTCAGGTGCGATCCGGAACCACAAGCCCGAGATTATGCTGAAGGCCTTCGAACTGGCTGGCTATGGCGAAGAAGAGGTCAAAAGCCGCTTTGGTGCCTTGTTCAACGCGTTCCACTACGGGGCGCCGCCACACGGTGGCTGTGCTGCAGGTATCGACCGTATCGTGATGCTGCTGGCCGATGAGGCCAACATCCGTGAGGTCATGATGTTCCCGATGAACCAGCGTGCCGAAGACCTGATGATGGATGCACCATCAGATCCGACTTCGGATCAGTTGATGGAACTGGGTCTTCGCATCATCCCACAAGACTGATAGTCAGACCGCCCGCCACGTGCGGGCGGTTCTGTTTTGTGCAGCTCAAGTCCTGCTGATTAAGATCGATAGAGCCTTTGCTTTGAGGTTCAATCAAGTGGGTTGTCCACGCTTTGACGGTTGTCGCGAATTGACCGCGCCGTGCTTCTGGTCTGGCGGTAAAGCCACAGGCACAGAACGGTGGCCGTGATGAAATAAGCGATCGTCATATTAGATGGCCTCCCGGTGTTTGAGCCGGTTTTGCACCAAACCTGCTACTCGTGCGGTCTGCGCGGTAACGGGTGCGCCCCGTGACTGTGATGCCGCCAGTTGCTGTGCGGCTTCAGCCAGAACCATATCTTCGGCATCCCGTGCGACCGCCCTGAGGAACTGTGCCACATAGTCCAGCGTGCGATTGTCGGTCGGACCTGTCAGTACGTCAGCGATATGTGCCATGTCGTCCTGGTAGGCCATCGGATCTGGGTGGATCACCTCGTCGCGCACAGCATGGAGGCCCCCCGGGCGGCGATCTTCGGGGAGCAGTTCCAGAATACTCTTCTGGAAATAAGCAAGCGACGTCAGCGGCTTGGCGAGGAACCCATCCGCACCAGCCTTCATCGCTGCTGCTTCGGTACCGTCATCACCCGACATTCCCAGAATGACGCTGATCCGGGGAGTTGCCTGATCCAGTTCGGTGATCAACTCATCCCCAGACCCATCGGGCAGCCCCATGTCGACGACAATGACGGAAGGGCGATAGATCTGAAGGTGACGGCGTGCCGATTTCAGACAATCCGCGCGGCGAATTCTTGCCCCGCTGTGCATGCACATCAGCCGCATTGCATCGCAAACATATCGGCTGTCTTCAACGACAAGGATGGTCTGCCCCAGCAACGGCCGGGTAGCGTTGGGAAGGGCGGGAGAGGTGGCGAATGGGCCCGAATCGTCCATGGCAAAACTCCTGTTCAGCAGATGCCTCACGCTAGGAACTTCTGGCTAACACAGGGTTAATGGGCAATTTGGCGCACTTGCCCTTTGTCGGGGCAACCCCCATAACCCCAGCAACGCTGAACAGAGGAGAGTTCCATGATTGGTCGCCTGAACCACGTCGCGATTGCCGTTCCGGATCTTGAAGCGGCTTCCGAGCAGTATCGCAACGCGCTGGGCGCAAAAGTTGGCGCGCCTCAGGACGAGCCCGATCATGGTGTAACCGTGGTGTTTATCGAACTGCCCAACACCAAGATCGAATTGCTGTATCCCTTGGGCGATGACAGCCCGATCAATGGGTTTCTGGAAAAGAACCCTGCTGGCGGCATTCACCATGTCTGCTACGAAGTTGAAGATATCATTGCCGCCCGCGATCACCTCAAGGAAACCGGTGCGCGCGTCCTTGGTTCCGGAGAGCCGAAAATCGGTGCGCATGGCAAGCCTGTTCTGTTCCTGCACCCCAAGGATTTCAATGGTTGCCTGGTCGAACTGGAGCAGGTGTAACCCCTAAGCCGGAGGGCCGACTATGACGATTACAGCAGCTCTGGTCCTGTTTGCCGTAATCTGGTTCCTGACCTTGTTGATTGTGTTGCCCGTGCGGATCAAAACGCAGGGCGATCTGGGTGAGATTGTTCCGGGTACCCATGCAGGGGCGCCAGAAGTGCATCACCTGAAGAAAAAGATGTGGATCACCACCGGTATCTCGGTAGTGATCTGGGCGATCATTGCAGGGATTATCATCTCGGGCGTGATCTCGGTCCGGGATTTCGACTGGCTGAACCAGATGGGCTGACAGTCAGGGTCTGGTCCCTGACAGCCCGTGATAGATATGGGTGAACGTCGCGGCCCCGAGGATCGGGATCAGGAGGTTCACCAGAGGTACGGATAGCGGAATGGCCATCAGTGTTCCGGCCATCCAGATCGTTGCGACATGTTTTGCCCGCAGTTTGCGCGCTCCTTCACGGCCCAACCGCCGCATCGCGGCCAATGTGAAGTATTCCCGCCCCAACAGGAAACCGTTCATGGCCCAGAAGATGAACGGAGCGAAGGGCGTGAAAATCGCATAAAGGATCAGAGCTAGCATGTTGGCAACGATAAGGACGCCCAGGAAACTGAGCGTATCCATCAAAGCGTCGCCAAAAGATATGCGCGGGACTGCGGGCAGGGAGGGATAGTGTTTGTCCTCGACCGCTTGTGCAACCTCATCCAAAAACATCGAGGTGATGGCTGAGGCCACCGGCACCATCAAAAAGACCGACAGCACCATCATCAGCAGGAATGATGAGACACTGAGAAGGTCGTTCAACCACGTCACTTCACCCAAAATCGGCAGGGTTACCTGATCTCCGACAAGCGTGTTTATCAGCCACAGGAACCCTGCATAGCTGACCACTAGCAGGGCAAATGTCAGGCCAACGCCAAGCAGCAGAACTTTGCGAAAACGCGGATCCCCGATCTGTCCGATGGCTTTGAGAAATGACTGGACAACGATCATTCGGAAACCCATTCGGTCAGTACAGGTACGTCCGGGCGTGGACGTTCAGGCGGTGTGGTGCCTTCGGTTGCGATGTGAATCAGGCCAGCGACACGTTCATTTTCTGCGAGACCAAGGGCTTCCTTGCAGAAATCACGGTCATGAGTTTGCCAGCCCGACAGCCAGTTTGCTCCCCATCCAGCAGCCAGAGCTGCATTCAGCAACGCCAAACACACTGCACCGGCGGAATAGGTTTGTTCGATTGCCGGAATCTTGGGGGATTCCTTTTGCACTTCGATGACGGCTACTGCGAGTTGTCCCAGATCGAATTGGTTTCTGGCTTTGGCGATGTCCTCGGGGCTTTTGCCCAATGCCCGCCCATGTTTCTCGGTCAGGTCCGCTAGACGAGGCATCGCGCCTTTTTGCAGAACGATAAAGCGCCAGGGCTCAAGCTTGCCGTGATCCGGGCTGCGTGCAGCGGCTGTCAGCAAAGGTTCCAGTTCTTCCCGTGTTGGGGCAGGTGCGATCAGGGTTTTCGCCGGGCGGGATCGGCGCGACAGCAGAAATTCAAGTGCGGCCGGATTTTTCAAGGACATATGTTAACTTCCTTTACATCAGCAGTGTGTATCTCGGACAGGTGCATGGCCTTTTCAAGGGCAAATGCAAAAAACTGTCCTACATCTCTGATACCTTGCGGCGGCTTGGCGGGAGATCACATTGGCTATGGAGGCACAAAGAACAAAACACAAGTCGATGCAAAGCCTTGCCACGCTGTAGACCGCTACAGGTGTTTAGGATGGATCAACCGGCATCAGGCGGTTTCTGGCGATTGCTATTCACTTTGATCAGGTGGAGTTTCCCGGATCTGATAGACTCCCTCTGGTAAATCGAGGGCAGCGGCCAGATCGCGGACCTGTTCCGGTGACAGCGTGATCTTCTGGACCTGTTCCGTACGGGGGTCTATCTGCTCAAGCGTCACGCATTCGGCAAAACTGTTGATTACGATATCCTCTTGCAAAGGCTTGGGGCCTTCGTCCACCAGAGTAATGATCGTCGAGTCGAATTCATGTTCAATCGAAAACATGATGTCAGAGTGCCGATCCGAATACGGTAATGCAACCCGTTGTTCGGAACAGAAGGTGTGGTAAGCCCGAAGGTGTCGCGCTAAGGTTTCCTTCCGGCATGATTTTGAAAGGACCCGGAATGCTCCGTTATGTCTTGTTGCTGGTCATGCTGGTTTCCGCCTGCGGCCTTAGCCCGCGCGGGTCTGGTTTCATCACTGCAGAACAGTGGAATCCCTCAACGCCGGAGCTGCAGCAGAAAGCGAGCGATTTTCGGCAAGTCAGCCGCGCCGTCAGCGCCGCCGCCACCGATACCTGCCGACGTCAGGCCAAAAACCTGAATTGCGAGTTCGGAATCCTTGTCGATCCTAATCCAAATGCCGAGGTCAATGCGTTTCAGACACTGGATGACAAGAAACGACCCTACATTATTTTTACCCAGACGATGATCGAATCGACGCAAAATGCGGATGAAATGGCATTCGTCATGGGGCACGAAGCAGCCCACCATGTTCTGGATCACATTGCACGTCAGGCTAAAAACTCGCAGGAAAGCGCGCAGATTTTTGGGAATTTGGCCCGGGATTATGGCGCAGATGACGAGGGTGTTGAACTTGCGCAGAAGTTGGGTGCGGATGTCGGGGTGCAGGTATACATCAAGGGGTTCGAGCTTGAGGCCGACCGGTTGGGTACAGTGATTACACATTCAGCGGGTTATGACCCCTTGGTCGGAATGGAGTACTTCAAGCGTATTCCTGATCCGGGTGACCGCTTTTTGGCGACACACCCTCCCAACGCGCAGCGCGTGCAGGCCGTTCTGGAGACGGCGGCCCAATTGGGACTGACACAATGACAGAACTGACGCGCCTTGGCGTGGTGCTGACCGATCGCGGATCAAAATACGCTGTCACCGGTGCCTCTGCATCCAGCCGGGCGGATGTTGACGCCGTTCTGGCGGAACTCAAATCCGACAAGAATTACGCCAAGGCTACGCACAACACTTGGGCCGCTGTTTTGCCGACCGGAGCGCTGAAAGCAGATGACGGTGAAAGTGGCGCAGCCATGGTGATCTTGCGGATGATGGAGCGTGCTGAAATGGAGAACTACGTTATCATCGTGACACGCTGGTATGGCGGCAAGAAGCTTGGCGGCGATCGTTTTCGCAGGGTGCAGGATGCCACGCGGTTCTATCTGGATCACCTCGGTATCGGTGCTTGACCTGAATCAAGGGCAAAGATCGGTTTGATTGATACCTTTTCCTAAAGCGCGACAGGGAAAGGAAACCGTATGACTAGCCGTGAGACTTTGCGACACCATGCCGGCCTCGTGGATCAGATGGCCACAAAGCTGGGTGTGGATCTGGAAACCGCTGCCATCGAAGGGCAGGTATCGGTAGATGAAATTTCTGACGCCGTATTGAAATGCACCAACTGCCCCAATCCGAGCCACTGCGAAGCCTTTCTTCAGAAAAGCGCGTCTTCGCATCAAACTCCGGAATACTGCAGAAATCGGGAGTTACTGCAAAATCTCATCCCGTAAGGCGGTTGTTCGATGATGCATCTGGGTCAAATTATGACGCATGTTCGCCTGATCCTCAGGATGGGGCAGGCCACGGGAACTGATCTTGTAGCAGCCCATAAGGTCGGTCGATTGAGCCAGGAAAGCTGGGCCGAGATGATTCAATCCTGCAGGGGGTGCGAATGGGCTTGCGCATGTCCTGAATGGTTGGATCAGAATGAAAATGCGCCGCATGCCCCCGAAAACTGCCCAAACCGAAAGCGATTCGCCGCACTTAAGGCAAATCAGCGGCGGATGAACTGATGGCTCGAACTTCGCTTGGCGACATCGAAAAACACTTTTGGCTGACCCGATCCGTCGCCAGGTGCATGGGGGTTTCCCTTACCGAAGCGATGGTTGAAGGGCGGCTTTCTGCCAACGATTATGCCGAGATGGTGACGCGCTGTCGTGCCGCAGAATGCAGCGAAAATTGCGCGATCTGGTTATCGATTCAGCAGTCTCAGGCGATCGCCGCACCAGAATTTTGCGCCAATGCCAAAACCCTCAACGAGCTGAGATAGACACCTTCATAACTGTTGATGTGATCCGTCACACAGAGGGGGCTTGGAAGTCTGTTTGCACCCACAAAAAAAGACCTTTTTGCTCGATTCCGCTGTGTATTTGACTGGCTCGATTCCGGTTCCTTTATGTGATCCGTCACAGAAGGGCTGACGTTTGGATCTGCCGCATGCGCACCAGAAATAACTCTTGCCCTCGGTTACCTCGACGGGAAAGGGGGATTTCTGTGCGATGATGGGTGCATCTGACATCTGGCTACTCCGATTTGGCTTATGTCGATGACACAGCTTAGCCTGATCGGGCAAAAAGGGTAGCGGCAGGCCCGATCAATGCACCTGCAGGTTGCCGGGCAAGCGTGGTTTCGCTTCTAATCACGAAGCCGTTATCGACTCGGTTGCCAGATTGGTGACAAGCCCGTATTCTGACGACGGCCCCGAAAAACTGGGCAATATCAGAAAAGTAATAGAGGATTGATGGACATGAAACTCAAATTCGCTGCTCTCTGCGCAACCGCAGTTGTTCTGGCCGCGTGCTCGCAGCAGGAAGAACCGACCCCGATCTACGTACAGCCTAGCTATGACAAGCAAGGCAACGCAAGCTGCTCGGCAGGCTATCAGCTGGCCACGACCGAAGCAGGTCAGACCGTATGTAACCCGGTCACACAATAAGCATTCCGCAGGCGGTCCTATTGGGGGCCGCCTGCACATTCGATCAAAGTTTGATCCGCCGTTTGGCGGTTTTTTCTTTTCTGGCCATAACGTGCAAATGCTGGTTTTGTTCAATAACTGAACCAAGCGCCCGGAAGGCCAAATGCTGAACTTCTTTCAACGACTGAGTGACAGAACACGCTGGAGCTGGCAGGGCGTGATCACGACCTGGCGCGAGGAATACTCGTTCCGTGTCTGGGGATGGCTCAATGTGTTCTCGGCTGCATTGGCGTTTTGGCTGCCGCTGACTGCGGGCGAACGTGCCATGATTCTAGCGTTGGGAATCCTGGTTCTGGCGGCTGAGTTGTTCAACACAGCTGTCGAACGTGCAGTCGATCACACCTCAACCGAACATCACACTTTGGCAGGGCAGGCAAAAGATGCAGCCAGCGCAGCCGTGGCCCTGACCGCGATAGCAGCTGGGGTTGCCTGGCTGGTTATGTTGCTCAGCCTGATTTAGCCAGCGCTCCACAATTCTTAGTGTCGAAACCGCAGCCCGAGCCGGTGTTTTCGATGTTTGAACACATACCGTTTTGGCGCTGGATAGTAATAGCCTTTGTATTTGTGACGTTTGACCCCGTGATGTGGTCGGGCTTTATAGGTTGAGCCATAGCTAACATGTGGTCTGGTTGAGTAGTGCCGGATAGTTGGGGCGTAGTAATATCTGCGAACATGATGCTGACTTCGCTGATGAATACTCAGCTTGACTGATCCAACCGTAATGAAGCCGGAAACACTACTGTCATAGCTCTGCGCGGAAACCGGGCCTGAGAGCAGATGTGCTGTAACGATGACAGCAGCGCATCGTGGGATAGATCGAAACATGCGAAACATGAGAACCTCCGTTTGGGACAGGGTTTCATGTCTATGATCGGTCAAAGGCGCGCTGTTTGCCAATAAACTTGGGTCACGCTTTGCCTATCGCACTTCATCAGCGGCACTGTGGGTTTGTCTGATCAGAATGTCAGACAGTTCTGCCCCACAGATCATATTCACCGGCCTCATCCACTTCGACCGTCACGATATCGCCCGGCTTCAAGGCCTCGAAGCCTTCATCAATGAACAGGTTGCCGTCAATCTCGGGGGCGTCAGATTTGGTCCGGCAGGTCGCCGCGTCGCCATCAACCTCGTCCACGATGACTTCGATCCTTTGTCCGACTTTTGCTGCCAGCTTGGCTTCGGAGATCGCCTGAGCCTTTTCCATAAAACGTTCCCACCGGTCTTGTTTGACTTCGGCGGGGACATGATCCGGCAGATCATTCGATCTTGCACCGTCCACGTTTTCGTACTGAAAACACCCGACGCGATCCAGTTGTGCCTCGTCCAACCAGTCCAGCAATGTTTGGAACTCTGCCTCGGTTTCACCAGGATACCCCACGATGAAGGTCGACCGCAGGGTGATGCCCGGGCAGGTTGCGCGCCAGGCCGCAATCTCATCCAGGGTTTTGGCTGCTGCTGCAGGGCGCGCCATGCGTTTCAAGACGTCGGGGTGGGCATGCTGGAAGGGAATGTCCAGATATGGCAGCACGTTACACCCCGCATCAGCCATGAGCGGGATCAGTTCGCGCACATGCGGATAGGGGTATACGTAGTGAAGCCGGACCCAGGCGTCCAACTTTCCAAGCTCGCGGGCCAGATCGGTTATGTGGGTACGCACCTCACCGTCTTTCCACGGGTTCACATCATACTTGCGATCCAGCCCATAGGCTGAGGTGTCTTGCGAGATGACCAATAGCTCGCGTACCCCATTATCGACTAGCTTTTCCGCCTCACGCAGAACTGCATGTGCTGGCCGGCTGGCGAGTTTACCGCGCATGTCCGGGATGATGCAGAACTTGCATTTGTGGTTACAGCCCTCGGAAATCTTCAGATAGCTGTAGTGGCGCGGGGTGAGCTGCACGCTGCTGGCGGGCAACAGATCCACAAACGGATCCGGGTCCGGCGGCACGGCCGAGTGTACCGCATCCAGAACCTGCTCGTACTGGTGCGGGCCGGTGACGGCCATGATGCGCGGGTGATGTTCGCGAATATAATCCGGTTCGGCCCCCAGACAGCCGGTCACGATGACCTTTCCATTTTCCACCAGCGCCTCGCCGATCGCATCCAGCGATTCCGCCTTGGCACTATCGAGAAACCCGCATGTGTTCACGATCACGGCATCCGCGCCTGAATAGTCGGGTGAAATTCCGTATCCTTCGGCACGAAGGCGGGTCAGAATGCGTTCACTGTCGACCAGTGCTTTGGGACAGCCCAATGAGACCATACCGATGGTGGGCTGGTTCGAACGTGGCGTCTCGGTGATCCGGGCGGCAGGGGCCAGGTCGGGGCGGAGGTTTGGCGGGTTCGTGGTCATGGCGCGGCATATAGTGGGGAACGCTTCCCCTTGCAAATGTTGCGCGCACAGGGCTGACTTGTCATCGAGCAGACAAGCCGAAAAGGCAGAGGGCAAAACATGAAATGGTTGGTGCGAATCCTATTCATACTGGTTGCAGCATTCGGGCTGGTCATAGGCGCGTTGTTGTTGATGCCGGGGGATAAACTCGGCGCCATACTGGCCGAACAGGTGCGGGCGCAGACCGGACGTGAACTGACCCTTTCCGGCGATGTGCGCTTGTCCTTCTGGCCTGTGCTGGGAATGGAAACAGGTCCGGTCACCTTTGGCAACGCATCATGGGCTGGTCCGCAACCAATGCTGAGCGCCAATAGTCTGGCTGTGGGCGTGGACGCATCAGCATTGTTGGCAGGCGATCTGCGAATCAAACGCGTGTTGGCAGAGGATCCGGTGTTGCGGCTTGAACTGTCCGAAGGGCGCGGGAACTGGGAACTCACCGTGGCGCAGCCGGGTGCGACCGTACCGGCGAGTGAGGCGGGTACACCCCCCGCAACGGAACAGGGGGCAATTACCCTTGATCGTCTGGAACTGACCAACGCAAGGCTGATCTATGTCGAGAATGGCGAGATTAAGATGGATTTCGCAAATGTTGATCTGGCGGCCAGATGGCCTGAAATCGACGCCCCTATGGAGATGCAGGCAAGCATGTCAGTACCCGGCGGGAGCGCTGAAGTAGACCTTACGATCCCGGATTTGCCGGCATTCGCATCCGGCGTGGTAACGCCGCTTGAGCTGACTATGACAGCCCCGGGAGGAGATATCAGTTTCTCGGGCCGAGTGAACATTGCCGGTGAAATGGATGGCAAGACCCGGATCAAGACATCCAGCACCGAACAGATGTTGGCAGCGTTTGGTCAGGGCGGAGTTTCGGTCCCATATGGGCTGGGGCAGGTTGCGAATGTCTCGAGCCAAATGACCTATACCAAAGATGGTCGCATCTCATTGCGCGGGATGAGCGCTGTTCTGGACAACAACCGGTTCGATGGAGAGGCCGACATTGTCATTTCTGATCCCCCGCAACTGACAGCGCGTCTGAATGGCGGGGATCTTGATCTGTCACAGATTGCCGGAACCGAAGCGACCAGCACCTCAACCGGTGGCGGGAACAGCGCCGCAGCACCTGTTTCAGAGGGTTGGTCCAATGACCCGATTGATGCGTCCGCTCTGTCGCTGGCAAATGGCAATATCCGATTGCAAGCCAACTCAATCGCCGTGCCGGGCATGACCTTCGGCGCAAGTGATTTGACCATGAGCCTTGATAGATCACGGGCCGTTCTGAAAATGCATCCTGCTACTTTGTTTTCGGGGCAACTGAATGGTCAGGTCGTTGCGAACAACAGAAACGGATTGTCGGTCGGGGGAGATCTGACAGCGACCGGGATAAACATCCAGCAGGCCCTGAGTACTTTGGGTGGCATAGAACGTCTGTCCGGCACCGGATCAGGTTCTCTTAAATTCCTTGGTGTGGGGCAAACGGAAAATCAGATTATGAACTCACTCAGCGGATCCGGCAGCCTTGATGTTGAAAGCGGCGTCATCTCGGGCATTGATCTCGATCGCCTGATGGGGCGCGGCAACGTGTCGGGAGGGACCACGGTATTCAACAGCCTGACCGCAAGCTTCACCATGGATGGTGGGAACCTGACCAATGAAGATCTGTTGATGACCCTCAAGAATTACAGGGCAGATGGCAAAGGGCGTGTCGGGCTGGGTGCCCGTGATATTGACTATCTCTTCACACCTGTCGCACTGAGGGCAAATTCAGGCGAGGGTATCGCAGTACCCGTTCGTATCGTCGGACCATGGAGCGACCCATCGATCCGGCCTGACCTGACCAAAGTGATCGAGGCTGCGGCCGAGGGTAAGGTCAAGGAACTTGAACAGGATGCGAAGGACAAGGTCCTGAAGAAGGTCGGGGATGAACTGGATACCACTATCACCGATAGCGATCAGATCGAGGATGCGCTCAAAAGCAAACTCGAAGAAGAGGCCAAGAAAGGTCTTCTGAAATTGTTCGGTGGCGACTGAGCTATATTTCGAGCCAAACGAAAACGGGGCACCTAAGGTGCCCCGTACTGTTTTAGTGATCAGATTGTCTGGTCGTAGTCACCGACATTGGGCTCGGTGCGAATGACGGCATCAATATCCGCAAAAATTGCGCGCATTTCGTCTTCGCTTTCGCTGCTTTCGCAGACGACAACCAAATTGGGGGTGTTCGACGACGCGCGCACAAGGCCCCAGCTGCCATTGTCCAGAATGACCCGAGCACCGTTTACGGTCACGACCTCCTTGATAGGACGTCCGGCAAATGTCTCGCCTGCATCCGCCTTGGCAACCAGCTTGTCGACCAACCGTTTAAGGATGTCATACTTTTCGGTATCGGCCGCATAGGGCGACATGGTCGGGGTCGACCATGTTTTAGGCAGGGCCTTGCGCAGGTCAGACATGCTCTGATCCGGGTTGCGGTCCATCAGTTTGCAGATCTCGACGGCTACGCGCATTCCGCAGTCATAGCCTCGCCCGATAGGTTCGGCCAAAAAGTAGTGTCCTGACTTTTCAAACCCGGCCAGCGCGCCGATTTCCTTGACGCGACGCTTCATATGGCTGTGACCGGTCTTCCAGTAGTCAGCTTTGACGCCATGCGCCTGCAACTCGGGGTCACTGGCGAACAGGCCGGTGGATTTGACGTCCGCCACAAAGGTCGAGCCGGGATGCAGCTTGGCCAGATCGCGGGCCATGATCACGCCGACTTTATCGGCGAAAATCTCTTCGCCTTCATCATCAACGACGCCGCAACGGTCGCCATCCCCGTCGAAGCCGAGCGCCAGATCGGCGCCGCTGGCCTTGAGGGTGTCGGCCATGTCATGCAACATTTCCATGGCTTCCGGGTTCGGGTTGTAGTTGGGGAAAGTGTAGTCCAGCTCGTTGTGGCTGGGTACGATTTCGACGCCGATCCGCTCAAAGATCTCGGGGGCAAAGGCCGAAGCTGTGCCGTTCCCGGTGGCGCAAACCACCTTGAGCGGACGTGACATTTTGAAGTCGCCCACCAGATCGTTGATGTAAGCCTCTTTCACGCCATCAACGAATTCGTAAGAGCCACCTTCACGGGCGACGCCTTCACCGTTCAGCACAATATCGCGCAGCTCGGACATCTCGTCAGGGCCATGGGTCAAAGGCCTGTCAAAGCCCATCTTAACGCCGGTCCAGCCGTTGGGGTTATGGCTGGCAGTGACCATTGCCACCGCAGGCACGTCCAGATGGAACTGTGCAAAATAGGCCATCGGGCTGACAGCCGGGCCGATGTCCTTGACCTGAATACCGGCCTGCATCAGCCCAAGGATCAGCGCATTCTTGATGGCCAGAGAATAGTCACGATAGTCGTTGCCAACCGCGATTACCGGCTCGATGCCGCGCTTATGCATCTGCGTACCCAGTCCCAGACCAAGGGCAGTCATGCCGGGCAGGTTGATCTCCTCAGGGTATTTCCAGCGGGCGTCATATTCGCGAAACCCGGTGGGAGTGATCATAGGGTCGCGCAGAAAATTCCAGGTGTTCGGAGTCACCTCGGGGATTGGCTTGGTCATCAAATATCTCGATCGTTAAATTTGAATTGGGTTGGCTTTGGCCAGCGCATCAAAGCGCATCAACGTGTCAACGAGCTTGGGCATCTGATCAAGGTAGATCATGTTCGGCCCATCACAGGGCGCATTGTCGGGATCCTGATGGGTTTCCATGAATATTGCTGCAGCACCCACTGCAACTGCGGCACGGGCCATAACGGGTGCAAATTCTCGTTGCCCGCCCGATGATCCGCCGCGGCCGCCAGGCTGCTGGACCGAATGCGTTGCATCCATGACGACCGGGTAGCCAGTCTGTGCCATGATCGGCAACGACCGCATGTCCGCGACCAGAGTGTTATAGCCAAACGAAGCCCCACGCTCGGTCAGGAGGAGATTATGGTTGCCGGTGCTTTCGATCTTGGTGACGATGTTCTGCATTTCCCAAGGGGCAAGAAACTGACCCTTTTTGACGTTGATCACGGCGCCAGTGTTCCCCGCAGCCAGCAACATGTCTGTCTGGCGGCACAAGAAGGCCGGGATCTGCAGCACATCCACGGCCTCGGCAGCGATGGCGCATTGAGCTTCGGAATGAACGTCGGTCAGAACCGGTATGCCCATTGTTTTGCGGATATCGTCCAGAACCTTGAGCCCTGCATCAATACCCATTCCGCGCTTGCCGGATAGCGAGGTCCGGTTGGCTTTGTCATACGAAGCCTTAAAGACGTACTGTGCGCCAGCGGCTTCGCAGGCTTCTTTCATTGTGCCCGCGATCATCTGAGCGTGGTCCGCGGTCTCAAGCTGGCAGGGACCGGCGATGATGGTAAGCGGAAGGTCGTTGCCAACTGTCAGATCGGCGATTTTTACATGTTTCATGAGTCTTACGAGGATACCTGTTCACGAAGGACTGACGCTGTAAGCGAAATCAACAGGTAGATACCAGCAAACAACAGGAAAGCCAAAATCGTATTTTCAAACTTGCGTGGATAGGTGGGTTCCTGACTAGCCACCGGGTTTACGGACACAGTAAGATACCGAACCTTTCGGTTAGCCTCGGTGCGTGTTGTTTCCATCTGCTGCAAAGCGGTTTGGAGCATCATATCCCGTGCCGCCAGATCGGCTTGAGCCATCTGAATGCGAACGCTCAATCGGGCAAGCGAATTTTCGCCTGCAGACGCGTCCAGCATTTCGGCATTCAGTTCGGCAAGAACGGCTTCCAGTCGTTCGATATCTGCCCTGACGCCGTCAACCTTGGCTTTGTTTGGTCGAAGATTGTCCAGAAGCGCTGCAAGTTGCAGTTCTTTGTCCTGTAACTGAACTTCGATTTCGTTGATGCGCCCGCGCATGCCTGCAAGGACATTTTCCGGATCAAGCACGGCGCCCTGCATTTGCAACTCAATCAGGTTCTCTTGTGCTTTTCGGCGTTCCTCTTGCGCAGTTTCGAAGCCCCTCAAGGCGTCCCGCATCTGATCTTCGCGCTTCAATTCGGTCAGCCCATTAATTCTCTCTTCGGCATAAGAAATCAGCAGGTTAGACAGATTGACCGAGGTTTCAGAATCTGGTGCGGCAACTTCCATCCGAATGATACCATCGGTTGGGTCATACCCGATCGTGATCATTTTTTTGTATAGCTTATAGGCCTCTTCAAGGCTCGCATCGGGGGACAGGCGCTGAATTGGATCAATCCAATCCTGTTGGAAAATCTCGGTAAACCCGACATCTTTATCCAGCCTTTGCAGCGCATCTTTGGATTCAAGGAACTCCTGGGTCGCAACGGAATCCTGTGCTGTGGCGAATTGCGTTCCGGACAGCAAGCCTCCGATCGCTCCGCCACCATCTGCCTGCAGAATGGAAAATGCGGAATCGCTTGCGTACATGGGCGTTGCCACGCGGTAGAAGTAATATCCGACAATTATCGTGGGCAGCAAAACAAAAACAGCCAAACGCGCGAATAGCCCAATGAGTTTGCGTCGACGACGTTTGGCGACGTCTTTCTGGATTTGCCCAATCTCATATTCACGACGTTGGGCGGGGCTCAACTCTGGCCCTGGTAAGTTTTCCTGCGCCCTTTTAACCGTTTGGGGCAGTTGGATATTTATAGTGTCCTTAGGGTCAGTTTCTTTATTTGCTTCAGAATCCGATGAGGCCGCAAGTTCCAGCAGATTGGTGCGCTGGAACGGATCAATGCCTTTCTGACGCAGTAACCGAACTGCATCGTAATCAGATGTGGCCGCCAGCCCGTTTTTTTGCGCCAATCGACGAGCTACTCGTAACTGGCGGCCAGTCAGCCCTTCGCGTTTGATGGCATCCAATTCAATGCCCGGCTGACTTTCGCCGGTGGCGGTGGGTGGTTGGGTTGCCCGCCGGATTCGGGAAATCGCTTCCGAGCGTGCTTCAGCGGTTCCTTCCCCTTGCGGCGCGTCGCCTGAATTGAATTTCTTAGCCTTGGGTTTGGTAGTCATATAGCTGCTTTGCCTCTTCCAAGGTTTCAAACATGTAGAGCTGCCCATCGACAAGCACAGCCGCTTGTCGTGCGAATTTTTCAAGTATCTTGGGGCTGTGCGAAACGATCACCAGGGTAGTGGTTCGCAAACGCTCCTGCAGGATTTCACCGGCCTTCTTGTTGAACTCCACGTCCGTGGTAGAGGGCATTCCTTCGTCGATAAGGTACATATCGAAGTCCAGCGCCAACATCAGAGAAAATGTGAACCGCGCGCGCATGCCAGCCGAATAAGTGGCCAGCGGCTGGTTGAAATATTCACCCAAGCCACACAGCCAACGGCAGTAGGCTTCGACATAGTCCGGATCCATACCGTAGATTTTGGCGATGTATCGCGCGTTTTCCAGAGCGGACATGCGTTTGGAAACGCCACCGGTGAACCCCATCGGAAACGAGACCCGGCATTCGCGGCGTATGACGCCTTCATCGGGTTGCTCAAGCCCGGCCATCATGTTGATAAGAGTGGTCTTTCCTGTCCCGTTCGGCGCCAGAACCCCGAGGGATTTGCCCAGCTCGACCCGAAAAGAGACATTGTCCAGGATCACCTTTCGGCGCGTCCCGGTCCAGAAGGATTTGCTGACGTTCTCAAATTCAAGCATTCACGACCTGCTGATCGTTCCTTTGATGTCTGTCATTCGTCGGATCGTATCACCAGCGTTTCTGCTACCGATCCATGTTGGCCACATTATGTCGAAATATGAAACAAATGATCAATGCGTTCCGGTCGTTGTTCAGGATTGTGTGACCTGTGGTTCCACCACTGGATCGAAATCGCAGGACCATTATCTTCATGACAAGCAATGAACAAGCTGGATTGAGGAAACCTTATCATCCCATGAATTTGCTGGCCGATCAGATCCGGTCCTGCCGTCTATGCGCAGATACATTTGCGCAAACCTTTACGGCTCATGAACCACGCCCCGTGGTCTGGTTTCAGTCGGGATCACGAATATTGATCGCAGGCCAGGCTCCCGGTGCGCGTGTCCACGAATCCGGTCGTCCGTTTACCGATCCGTCGGGTGATCGATTGCGTGAATGGCTCGGCCTGAATGAGGACGTGTTTTATGATAGGGCGCAGGTTTCCATTGTGCCGATGGCTTTCTGTTTTCCAGGCTATAACGCCCGCAAGGCCGACTTGCCGCCACCTCCCGTCTGTGGTCACACGTGGCATGACAAGGTGATGCAAGAGTTGGGTGAAGTGCCTCTGACTGTGTTGGTTGGCGGCCATGCACATAAGTATCACCTGGGCGCCCGAACGCCTGTCACAGAGACCGTTCGAAACTGGCGAGACCATGCGCCGCGTGTCTTTGCCTTGCCTCACCCGTCGTGGCGCAATACGGCATGGTTAAAGAAGAACCCGTGGTTCGAAGCTGAACTGTTGCCGGTTTTGCGTGCGCGGGTACAAGAGGTGCTGAATGACTGACACAACGGCCCTGGATGCTGCCCATGCCGAGATGGAGGCAAACCCACAGGACGATGCAGCGCGGCTGCGGTTTTTCGAACGGCTGGCTGATTGCGAACTGTTCCTGATGTTGACCGAAGAGGCACGGGACGAAAACATATCGCCCGAACTGTTTGAGGTGGCGGATGGCAGCTTTGTACTGGCTTTTGATCGTGAAGAACGACTGGCTGGTTTTGCGGGCCGACCGGCACCTTATGTTGCACTGTCTGGCCGGGTACTGGCAGCGATGTTGTCCGGGCAGGGGATCGGACTGGGTCTGAACCTGGATACGGCCCCTTCATCCATGTTGATTCCAGCTGAGGCTTTGGGCTGGCTTGCCAGCACCCTTCAGCATGGGCCGGAAGAAGTACAACAGAAACTGGCGGAGTTTCTGCCTCCTTCCGGATTGCCGGACACGCTGCTCACGGCATTGGACACCAAATTGGCGACCGCTGCGGGACTTGTCAGTGCTGCGTTTCTGGTGGGCACAAAAAACGACCTTGGCGGGCAGGGGCATTTGCTTGGGTTCGTCGGCGCCTCGGATGGGGCCGAGGCCGCGCTCGCCAAAGCCGTATCGGAAGCACTTACCTTTTCTGGCATTGAAGCCGGTGCATTGGATGTTGGTTTCTTCAATGCAGACGAGCCAACGGCCGCAGCGCTTGCCAATGTCGGATTGCGTTTTGAGTTGCCTCAGCTAGAAGTCCGGCAAGTCTCAAGGCCCATTCCGGGAAGTGATCCGGAAAAGCCGCCAATCCTAAAATAGAGATTGCTAAAAATGAAAAGGCCACGCGGAGTAGTGCTCCGACGTGGCCTTTCCCTTGAAGCTGTTTACTCGGCCGCAGGTTCCAGCTTGTCCTGCGTGCGTGTCTCGAAGTCACTGGCGTCATGGCGTTCGTGCAACTGCATGTGAGGTTCACCGAAAGGACGGTTCACCATGCGACCGCGCACAACAGCGGGCCGTTCGTCAATCGCCTTGGCCCAACGCATAACATTCTTGTAGGATTCTACGTCCAGGAACTCGGCTGCATCGTAGAGACGGCCCAGAACAAGCTGACCATACCACGGCCAGATTGCCATGTCGGCGATGCTGTATTCTTCGCCGGCGATGTAGGTCTTGGTTGCCAGTTCACGCTCTAGCACGTCCAGTTGACGTTTGGCTTCCATGGCAAAGCGGTTAATCGGGTATTCCCATTTTTCCGGGGCATAGGCGTAGAAATGACCGAAACCGCCACCCAGGTAAGGTGCGCTGCCCATCTGCCAGAACAGCCAGTTCATAACCTCGGTGCGCTCGGTTCCTGATTTTGGCAGAAACTCACCGAACTTCTCGGCCAGATGAAACAGGATCGACGCACTTTCAAAAACACGGATGGGATCATCGCCGGATCTGTCCCACAGGGCAGGGATTTTTGAGTTAGGGTTCGCCTCGACAAAACCCGAGCTGAACTGGTCGCCCTCTCCGATATTGATAAGCCAGGCATTGTACTCAGCACCTTCATGACCCAGCGCCAACAGTTCTTCCAGCATCACAGTCACTTTGACACCATTGGGAGTTGCCAGTGAATAAAGTTGCATAGGATGTTTGCCGATTGGCAGATCCTTGTCGTGGGTCGCGCCGGCAATGGGCCGGTTGATATTTGCGAAGCGTCCACCGCTTTCGCTGTCCCAGGTCCAGACTTTCGGTGGTGTATAGGTCGCTTTCTCGCTCATCTCTTACCTTTCATGCCTTTGTCGGGCTGCGCACCCGGTGCCACAACAGCTAATGTTGCAAAAGCCAAAGTCCAAGCCCCGATGTTGCGCTGGCTTTGTAACATTCCGCGACGATCTCCTCACGTTTCCTCGTTGGATGTCACACCGCCGCGAGCAGGACTACGAAGTGCACCAGAATCGCATATTGTCATGCCAGTCCCGCCACAACGGCGCCTGGAAACAGTTGAGATAAGAGGATTGACCACATGAAACGCTTTGCCCTGACCTTTGCCGCGGCTGTGACGCTGGCCGTTCCGGTATTTGCTGGCCCGCAATATGTTGACGGAACCGGATTTGCCGTCTCAGGTTACGACGTCGTCGCCTACCGCGATCTTGCTCAGGTGCCGGTCGGACAGTCGCAACCAGAAGCGGTGCGTGGTCAGTCGGATATTACTGCGGAATACAATGGGTCCACTTGGGCGTTCTCGACAGAGGAAAACCGCGACAAGTTCCTGGAAAACCCGGCCTATTACGCGCCGCAATATGATGGCCACTGCGCCTATGGCGTTTCAAAAGGCGGCAAGGTTCCGGCCAACCCGAACCTGTGGCGGATTGTCGATGATAAACTGTACCTGAACATCACCGATGTTGTGGTTGGCTTCTGGGAAGAAGACGTTCCGGGCAACATCAATCTGGCCGAAGGCAACTGGCCCGGTATCGAAACATCGGACGCCTCGACCAGCGTCATTCCAAAATTCACGTCCGAAGGCCCTGTATCCAACTAAACCGACGGTTCAGTATCGAAAGCCCGGCTTAATCGGCCGGGCTCTTTACCCGATCATTGGTTAGCTTGCGATCCAGAACTCATCCCGCATCTGTTCGTCAGCTTCGAAACGAATTCTCACGCTTCGCGCGCCGGGGAATTTACTCTGACGGATCGAATCCGGAATAACCACTTCACCCGAGCCTGAACTCTTTGACTGAAACGCAAGGATTTCAGTTTCTTTCCGGCGACAGCTGGACAGTATAGATGTTGGCAAAGCAACCCTGTTTGAGCCTTCGCAGACAGGGGTCGCTACAAAAAATGTCAGATCGCGTCCGTAACATCCAATGGCATCCGGTACATGATCCGAAGCCCGCGCGTTGTCGCGAACGGAAGCGGTCTCATTGCTTTGAACCATTCCATCTGGACGGTACGGAATGGCCAGATCAGGGTTTAGCAAGATATGGCAGGCCTCAATCTGGTCTTCATCCAGTTCGACAACACGTTTACGCAGCTTGGGCCGCCGCGGCTGCGCCGATCCCTGCCTTTCTTTGCTGGCGAAACCTTCTTTTCTTAAATAGTCATACGCCGCTTTAGCGGTGGAGAAATTGGAATAATCCCCATCGGTGTGATCCGGATGCGCGTGAAATGCGATACGACGCCATGCGTCACGAATTTCTTCTGCGTCCGCTGATTGGCCGAGGCCAAGAGCCTCGAGCGCATCTACCCGGGCCTGGATCCTGTTAACTGGCTCCATACTCAAAACACTCTTTAAACTACACGTGCCCAGTTTGAGGGCTAACGTTTTTTTGTCAAATTTCTCAAAGAATTGAGGTGTGCTGGGCGAACAATAGGATGAGCCGCGTGAGATTGTCTTCGCACGGTAAGGGTAATGTACTGTCGCAAAACCAGATAAAAAAAAGAGCCGGACTGACGAAGCAGCCCGGCAGCACAGGGGTCCTTGTTTGAAATCAGGCGACGTTTTGCAGTTCAGCTTTCGGAACAATCCCGAGTGCAAAACAAACATCTCGCGTTAACTCGGGTCGGTTCAGTGTATAGAAGTGCAGCTTGTCAACACCGCCCTCGATCAGGTCCGAGCACAATTCGGTGCAGATTGCAGTGGCCAGCAAATCTTCGCGACCATCACGCACTGCCTTTTCAAACGCTTGCTCCAACCAGGTCGGGATGTTGGCACCACAGCGTTGAGCAAACTTGCGTGCACCTTTCCAGTTCTCGATTGGCAGAATGCCCGGCACGATCGGCTTATCAATTCCGGCCTTTGCGCAGGCATCGCGGAAGCGGAAGAAGGTTTCGGCCTCGAAGAAAAACTGGGTCAGCGCTTCATCTGCGCCGGCATCCAATTTGGCCTTCAGCCATTCGACATCAGCTGCCATATCACCGGCTTCAGGATGTTTGTCAGGATACGCACCGACGCGGATGCTGAACATCTCGGTTTCGGCCAGCGCTTCGATCAGTTCGACCGAGCTGGTAAAGCCTTCGGGATGCGGTACGAACCGATCCTGACCCTTAGGCGGGTCACCCCGCAGCGCGACGATATCCTGAACGCCTGCACGTGCGAAGGTATCGGCAATCTCCAGCGTTTCCTGACGCGATGCATCAACACATGTCAGGTGCGCCGCAACGGGCAGGCCCGAAGATTTATGCAATGTGGCAACTGCATCCCGCGTCAATTCACGGGTCGTACCACCGGCACCGTAGGTGACCGAAACGAAACGAGGGTCAAGCGGCGCCAGAGTCTGGACGGTATCCCAAAGACGAAACGAGGCCTCCAGCGTTTGGGGCGGAAAAAACTCGAATGAAATTTCAGGCTTGGTCATCGGGCCCTCACAGCTTTTGTTCCCGGCCCTTGTGCCATGCGAAGCATTGTGAGACAAACTCATATTATTCAAGAACAACATGAGCTCAGCGAAATATGCATATCGAGTTCCGACATCTCCGCACGATCAAGGCCATTCACGAATGTGGTGGGTTGGCGCGTGCAGCGGATCAATTGAACATCACGCAGTCGGCGTTAAGTCACCAAATCAAAGGGCTCGAAGATCAGGCGGGGGTCGAGTTGTTCCTGCGGCGATCCAAGCCGATGAAGCTCTCTGCTGCGGGTCTGCGTTTGCTGCGTCTTGCCGAGCAAATATTGCCTCAGGTCGAAGCGATGCAGGATGAGTTCTCTTCGCTCCGCGACGGACGGACGGGCCGCATGCATATCGCTATTGAATGCCATGCCTGTTTTGAATGGCTGTTCCCGGTGCTTGAGGCGTTCCGGAAATCCTGGCCAGACGTAGACGTCGACATCCGACCGGGCCTAGCATTTGATGCGCTGCCAGCATTGCAGAAAGAAGAGGTCGATCTGGTTGTGTCCTCCGACCCCGAAAACCTGCCGGGTGTCGAATTTGTTGAATTGTTCGACTACAACGCTGTGTTTGTCGCGGCCTCGTCTCATCCGTTAGCCGACAAACCCTATATCGAAGCCGAAGACTTTCGCGGGCAAACGCTGATCACATACCCGGTTGAACGGACGCGACTGGATGTTTTCAGTCAGTTGCTGATCCCAGCAAGGGTTGAACCGGCAACGATCCGGCAGGTTGAACTGACCGCTGTGATCCTGCTGCTGGTGGCGTCAAACCGGGGGATTTCAGTGCTGCCTGACTGGGTTGTACGAGAGGTTAAGTATAACTCTGATTACGTCACACGTCCGCTGACCAAAGAGGGGATCACCCGTAGGCTATACGCTGCAGTACGCTCTGAAGACCTTGAAAAACCGTTCGTTCAGGAGCTGGTTAAACTTGCAAGGGTCGAGGCGCGCAAGTTGCAGACCCAATAGGTGTCTGCTACGGCGTCGGTTGCGGGGCTGATATGCACATCATGCCTCTTGGCAAGGTCGACTTGCCCCAGTATACGCGCGGTTTGACCGGACAGGAGCGTCAGAACAATGGTTGGCAGTGCAAATCTCAACATCATGATCAAGGCCGCGCGCAAAGCGGGGCGTTCTTTGGTCAAGGATTTTCGTGAGGTCGAGAACCTGCAGGTGTCGATGAAGGGCGCTGGTGACTTCGTATCGAAGGCTGACATCGCTGCCGAGGCGATCCTGAAAGAGGAATTGCTGGGCGCTCGCCCGACCTATGGTTGGCTGGCCGAAGAGGGCGGAGCGATTGACGGCGAAGACCCAACGCGCCGCTGGATTGTCGACCCTCTGGATGGCACCACCAATTTCCTGCACGGCCTGCCGCACTGGGCGATTTCGATTGCGCTGGAACACAAAGGCAAAATCGTTGCCGGTGTGATCTACGACGCTGCCAAGGATGAAATGTTCTTTGCCGAAAAAGGCGAGGGCGCGTGGATGAATGACACCCGCATCCGTGTTTCAGGTCGCCATCGGATGATTGAGTCGATCTTTTCTACAGGTTTGCCTTTTGGTGGTCGTTCTGACTTGCCTGCGACTTTGCAGGATCTGGCGCGCCTGATGCCTGCATGTGCAGGCGTTCGCCGCTGGGGCGCCGCTGCTTTGGACATGGCCTATGTCGCCGCCGGCCGCTACGAAGGCTTCTGGGAGCGTCGCCTGAACGCCTGGGATCTGGCTGCGGGCATCATCATCGTCAAGGAAGCAGGTGGCTTTGTTCAGGCCCTGAATCCCGAAGGTAGTGTGCTGGAAGATGGTGAAGTGATTTGCGCCAACGAGCCGATCTTTGACAGCTTTGCCAAGGTGATCCGCGGCTAACGCGAGACCTTCGAATCGAAGTTTTGAAAGCGCGCCCTGAAACAAGGCGCGCTTTTTTGTTGTCTAGAGAGTTGCGCGCTGGGCCAATCCGGCTTCATCCGCCAATCTGGCGGCGACCGACGCGACAGCCAGATCCTGCAATCCGACGCCGGTCCCATCGAACAAAGTGATCTCGGTGTCACTCGTCCGCCCGGAATGGTCGCCATTGATAACCGCACCAATCGGGGTGATCGCTTCAGCGGTAATCGAACCGTCTGCCGCGGCGTGCTGCGCCTCTCCAATCGTGACGGATTGCGCCACCTCGTCGGTGAACACTGAGGCAGCGGCAACCAGGGATGGATCTACTTCCATCTTTCCCTTGGTATCGGTGCCCATACAGGCCAGATGAGTGCCGGGCTTGATCCAGTCTTTCAGCAGCAAGGGCTCAAAGGCAGAGGTGATCGTGATGATCACATCCGCTTGCGCGCCCAACTCCTGTTGACTGACTGCTTCGAATTCCAGTCCGATCTCGTCAGCTACGGCCGCCAACCGAGGCAGCATGTCTGGGTGCGGGTTCCAGGCCACAACCTTTTCAAAATCGCGTTGCTCAGCAGCCGCGCGCAATTGGAAGGCAGATTGATGGCCGGCTCCGACCATGCCCAGCACCTTTGCATCCTTTCGGGCCAGGTGAGCTATGGAAATGGCCGAGGACGCAGCAGTGCGCACTGCGGTCAGATAGTTTCCGCCAACCAGCGCTGACAGTCGTCCCGTATCCGGGTCGAACAGGAACACGGTTGACTGGTGGTTGGTCAGACCGTGTTCCGCGTTTCCCGGCCAATAACCTCCTGACTTCACGCCCAAAACCTGACCATCGCGGTCAAACCCGGATTTGAAACCGTAAAGCGCATCCGCGTAGCCGAGCGCCTCACGGATAACGGGAAAGTTCCATGCGCCACTACGTGCCATCGCGGCGAATACGTCCTGAACGGCGTCAAAGGCCTGTTGCCGACCGACCAGTTTTTCGCACAACTCTTCACTGACGATCAGCAAGCCATCTGTTTGTGTTGTCATACCATCCCTCATTGTCAGTATGCCTTCCCGCGCGCAGACACGGGCCACAGGGTTTCGACCTTGCCGTCGCGGACACCAACATACCAATCATGGACATTGCACGTTGGATCACAGTGACCGGGCACCAGACGCAGCTTGTCGTTGACTTTCAACACACCGTCCGGATCGCCGATCACCCCATGTTCATCCGAGCATTTCAGATACTCGACGTCGTCCCGCCCATAGATGAAGGGCAGGCCACTATCTACTGACTGTGCTTTGAGGCCGGCATCACAGATGGCCTTGTCGGCTTTGGCGTGGCTCATGACACTCGTCAGAATGAACAGGGCGTTTTCCCATTCCCCCTGATCGATCCGCTTGCCGTCCTTATCAAGAATGCGACCATAATCAGCATCCATGAAGGCGTAAGAACCGCACTGCAATTCGTTGTAAACGCCAGAGTTGCTTTCGAAATAGTAGGAACCGGTTCCGCCGCCGGAAACCAACTCACATTCAATACCCTCAGCTTTCAGCCCATCCACAGCGTCCTTGACCATGGCGATTGCGGTATCGAGTTTCTCTTGCCGGGCCTCATAGGTATCCAGATGCTGCATCGCACCCTGATAGGCCTGAATGCCGGTGAATTTCAGATTGGGCGCAGCTTGCACGGCTTTGGCGATTGCAACGACGTCCGAAGTATTGGTTACGCCACAACGGCCCGCCCCACAGTCGATTTCTACAAACACTTCCAGCTCGGTGCCGTGCTTTTCAGCAGCCGCAGACAGATCGGCCACGTTGTTGATGTCATCGACACAGACAATGGTGCGTGCACCAAGTTTGGGCAGTTGGGCCAGTCGATCGATTTTGACAGGATCGCGAACCTGATTTGAAACCAGAATATCCTTGATGCCACCGCGCGCGAACACTTCAGCCTCCGACACCTTCTGGCAGCACACGCCAACGGCATCGCCCAGCTTTTCCTGCAGTTTTGCGACATCCACAGACTTGTGCATCTTGCCGTGTACGCGGTGACGCATTCCGTGGGCCTTGGCATAATCGCCCATCTTTTTGATGTTCCGCTCCAGCGCGCCCAGATCAAGGATCAGGCAGGGCGTTTGAATTTCGGTTTCATCCATGCCAATCGCGGCAGGGATGTCATAGCCAACTTCGAGTTGATCGATATTCATGGGTTTGTTCATCCTGTTTCTCCTTACCCTTTGAGCCAGGGCAGCTTGTCCAGATCCACGTTGCCGCCGGTGATGATCACCCCGACGCGCTTGCCCCGGAACACGTCGGGGTTCTTGAGAATTGTTGCCAATGGCACGGCAGATGATGGCTCCATCACCACGCGCAAGTATTTCCAGGTCAGTTTCATCGCTTCGACGATGGTATCTTCGGACGCCGTGAAAATGTCGGTCACGTAGTGCGATACGAAGTGCCAGGTGTTTTCCTTGAGAGGCACCAGCAACCCGTCAGCTACCGTCTTGGGTGCGTCGTCAGCGATAATGTGTCCCGCTTTGAACGACCGGTAAGCGTCGTCAGCCTGCTCTGGTTCTGCCGCGTAAATTGCTGTCTCAGGAGACAGGTTCGACACGGTCAGACAGGTACCTGAAACCATGCCACCACCGCCGATTGGTGCAATCACGGCATCTACACCGTTGGTCTGTTCAAGTAGTTCCGCCGAACAGGTTGCCTGACCCGTGATGACGCGCAAGTCATTATACGGATGCACAAATTCGCCACCTGTGTGGGCCTGAACTTCGGCAAAGGTTGCCTCACGCGACGACGTCGAGGGTTCGCATTCGGTGATTGTGCCGCCAAACCGGCGAACGGCATCTTTCTTTGCTTGTGGTGCCGTACGTGGCATCACAACATTGCACGGGATACCGCGACGCCCCGCCGCATAAGACAGTGAGAGCGCGTGGTTGCCGCTGGAATGCGTGCAGACACCCTTGGTGGCCATCTCATCACTCAGACCAAACACGGCATTGCTGGCCCCGCGAACTTTGAAAGCGCCAGCCTCCTGAAAATTCTCACATTTGAAGAACAATTGTGCACCGGTCAGGTCGTTCAGATAGTCTGACGTCATTACAGGAGTGCGTCGGATATGAGGTTTGATGCGTTCATGCGCTGCGCGCACATCGTCGATCGTCAGATCGGACGCTGCGATTTGATCTAACATGTGGGGCCTCCTCACGCCGCAGCCTTGGCGGGATTTGCGCCAGTGTTGCGGTAGTATTCTTGCGCCGCAGCCACGCCGCTGCCGAGTTTGATTGGGTAGTTCAGGTCGGCCATCGCCATTTCGACAGTCGCAAGGCCGGAGAGCACCATGACATCCGTCAGGCTCCCCAAATGGCCGATGCGGAAGGCCTTGCCGTTCAGCTGACCAAGCCCGATACCGAACGAGACACCATATGCATTAAAGGCGTGATCGGTCAGGGCGTTGCTGTCAAAGCCCTCGGGGACATAAATGGCGCTGACTGTATCCGAATAGAGTTCGGGGGATTGGGCAACCAGCTTCAGCCCCCAGGCATCGGTTGCGCGGCGAACACCTTCGGCTAGCCGGAAGTGGCGTGCGTAGACATTCTCAAGCCCCTCTTCGAACAGCATCTTAAGACTTTCACGCATGCCGTAGATCAATTGCAGAGGAGGGGTATAGGGAAACCCGCCTGAGGCATTGGCCGCCATCATGTCGCGGAAATCAAAGAAGGTCCGTGGCAGCTTGGCTGTTTCCATGGCCGCAATCGCCTTAGGGCTGACGCAGAGAATTGCCATGCCAGTCGCCAGCATGAACCCCTTTTGCGAACCAGAGACGGCGATATCGACACCCCAGCGATCAAACTCGAACGGCATCGAGGCCAGAGAGCTTACACAATCCACAAACAGCATGGCGGGATGCGAGGCTGCATCCATGCCTTGGCGTACTGCGCCGATATCCGATCGTACGCCTGTGGCGGTCTCGTTGTGTGTAACCAGCACAGCCTTGATTTGATGCGCAGTATCCGCAGCCAGGATCGCTTGAAAACGGTCTGCGGGCGCACTTTCGCCCCATGGGCATTCCACGATCTGAACGTCTAGCCCATGCCGTTGGCACAAATCGATCCAGCGATGGCTGAACACGCCGTAGCGCGCGACAAGGACCTTGTCGCCGGGGCTGAGCGTGTTTGTTACCGCAGCCTCCCATCCGCCAGTGCCACTGGCTGGAAAGGTTACGATCTGTCCTGGTACAGTGCCAAAGACCTTTTTGGTGTCCTCGAGAACGGGCGCGAATGTGTCCACGAAATCGGGTGCACGGTGATCCTGCGTCTGTACTTGCATGGCAAGACGCAGGCGATCCGGGATGTTGGTCGGGCCGGGAATAAAGACCGGGTTCTGGTTTGACATCACTCTGTCCTCCACTTTGGAAACAAGTGTCGCCGGACTCCTCATTAGGTGCAATTTTCTTGAAAAATATTTTCATTTATGGAATTAAATTGGCAATAAGCTGAAATTAAAAGGTTTTCAGTTTCTCATTTTCATATTCTGAAAATCGCAATCCACGGCCAGGTTTTTTAAGCGGGCTGTCAAAGAAGCAAAAGGATCGGTATGGAGACTCAGAAGCGACCACGCGGCAGGCCCAAATCGTTGTTCAAGGAAAGCTCGGCCGGAACCATGCAGTCGCTGGACAGGGCGCTAGGTGTTCTGACATCGGTGGCGCGGTTCGAGCGTGCTTCGCTCAGCGATCTCGCCCGTGAAATTGGCGTACCCACAGCTACCACTCATCGCATTCTGACAACGCTTCAGAAACATGGGTATGTCACATTTGACGACGAGCGTCAGGAATGGATGATCGGGATCGAAGCCTACCGTACCGGCGCATCCTTCTTACGGCGGAACAGCGTTCTTGAGATCGGTCGTCCGATACTCAGGCGACTGATGCAGGACAGCGGAGAAACTGCCAATCTGGCTGTTCCGGATGGCGGGGAAGTTGTGTTTGTCGGTCAGGTCGAAACCTCAAACCCGATCCGCGCTTTTTTCCCGCCCGGCGCGCGGACACCGATGTATGCGTCAGGAACTGGCAAAGCCATTTTGGCGGCAATGAAAGAGGCTGCTCTTGGTAAACTGTTGAAGTCTGCGGACCTGACGAAGTTCACGGATAGCACGTTGGCATCCGAAGAAATGCTGCTCAGGGATCTGTCTGAGACCCGGGCGCGCGGCTGGTCGCATGACCGGGAAGAACGCTATGAGGGAATGTCTTGCATTGGTGCCGCAATCTACAACGACAAAGGTGAACCCTGCGCGGGTATCTCTGTATCAGGTCCAACCGTCAGGTTTGATGATGCGCGAGCGACCGATCTGGCCGAACTGGTCGTTCAGGCTGCGCAGGAGATTACCTATCTGAGCGGTGGGCAGGGTCCCGATCAATCTGATCTGTCTGACGGGTGATTAACGCCATCGTTCCAGGGGATCGTTCCATGCGTTCTGGGGTTTCCACCTTCGACACAGCCAAGGTTCACTCCACACTCGTCAGGGTCTGATCGTCTCTGATGGTAGACGTAGATGCCGCATGTTTTGCAGAAGTAGTGTTTGGCGGTCTGAGTTCCCCAAGTGTAAAGGCTCAGATTATCTGACCCCTTGAGGACACGTAGACTTTCGGTTGTGGCCGTGACTGCTGCGGCCCCGCGGCGAATGCAGAACGAACAATCGCATCGCGCAGCCGAAGCCAGGCCTTGAGGAAACTCGGCTTCGATCTCGACGGCACCACAATGGCAGGAGGCGGTCATTCTGGTCATTTTCGCGGAACCTTTGGAATGCGGGATTGGGTCAGCTTGTACTTATGTTCGGGGTGCGGCGGGTGACCATGGGTGCGATCCCAGAAATCAGTTCCACCACGCCTCAGCCAAAGCGGGATACACAAGACCAGCCCGACGGCAAATCCTCCGGTATGCGCCCAGTAGGCGACGCCACCTTCATCCGGATTGCTTGCAAAGCTACCCAGAAACTGCATTGCAAGCCACAGCCCAAGCATGATGAAGGCCGGAATTGTAAAGACCCGGAAGTAGACGATCAGGATCAGCAGGATATCGACGCGCGCCTTCGGGAACAGCAGCAAATAACCACCCATAACCCCTGCGATCGCACCCGAAGCACCAATGGTGGGTACGACCGAATCTGGTGCCGTGACTACATGGATCAGCCCAGCGCCAATCCCCGCTGCGAGATAGAATAGCAGAAAGGGCAGGTGCCCCATCTCATCTTCCAGATTGTCGCCGAAAATCCATAAAAACAGCATGTTTCCAGCCAGATGCATCCAGCCGCCGTGCAGGAACATTGATGTCAGCAGGGTTTCAAATGCAACTCCATCCGAGATCCGTGCCGGTATTATCGCATAGTCGAAATAGAAACGATTAAGCAGCCGGGCGTCGTCCATGTTTCCGAGATAGCTAAAAAAGATCAGGATGTTTGCCGCCATCAACGCATAGACGACAAAAGGTGTTCGACCCGAGGGGTTATGATCGCGAATTGGAAACATGGCGCGACGCTGGGCCTTTCGCAGCCCAGCGTCAAGTCAAGCTTATGCCGCACCACCCAAAAGTGCAGCATTGCCACCGGCAGCGGTTGTGTCGACGCAGACATGGCGCTCGGCCAGCACACGCGCACGATCCGGCATGCCCGGAATCAACGGCAATATCGGACCATCACGACGCGACAGGTGCCGTTCAATTTCTCGTCCGGTCGTCTCGTCACCCCACCACATGACACCAGAGAAACCTGTCAGGTTTTCCAGACGGTGTAGATCGAGCGCACCGGTAGCCCGGATTGCTGATCCACCGAGGGCCTTGACCGCGTCGGCCTGAGCTTGCGCGGCAGCAGGACCCGGACCCAGACATAGCACCGGGGGACGCGGGTATTCACTCAACCGGTTAGATTCGCCGGTAGGGCCGGGCAAGGACTGGGTTGTGATCCCGATAGGTTGGCCTTCGGGCTCTGGAAGGTCAGCATTGTCTGTCCAATCCTCGCTCACAACCTGCCGGTTAGGAGCGCAGAAGCGCGCCATATAGTTGGGCCCGCCGGCCTTGGGGCCTGTACCGGACAAACCTTCACCGCCAAAAGGCTGCGAGCCTACGATGGCGCCGATCTGATTGCGATTCACATAGATATTGCCGGCATGGATGGCTTCGGTCACATGCTGCACCCGATCGTCGATCCGTGTGTGCAGGCCGAATGTCAGGCCATAGCCCGTAGCGTTGATATCGCCGATCACTTTGTCGATATCCTGTGCTTTGAAACGGGCGACATGCAGCACAGGACCAAAGATCTCACGTTCCAGAGCAGCGATCCCGGAAATCTCGATTAGTGCTGGGGCAATGAATGTACCTTCGGGTGGCGTCGAGAGTTCTTTCAGAACACGCCCTTCGGCACGTGCTTTGGCCACGTGGTCGGCGATACCTTGCAATGCTGTCTGATCAATCACCGGTCCACAATCGGTCGAAATCAGCCATGGATCCCCTACGCTAAGCGCGTCCATTGCACCTTGCAGCATGGTCAGGACATCGTCAGCGATATCTTCCTGCAGATACAGGCACCGCAGTGCGGAACAGCGTTGGCCCGCCGATTGGAATGCGCTTTCGATGATGGATTGCACGGCTTGCTCGGGCAGGGCGGTACTGTCGACGATCATTGCGTTGAGACCGCCGGTCTCGGCAATCAACGGTGTGCCCGGCTGCAAGTTCTCGGCCATCGCTGAACGGATTTTCAGCGCTGTCGCTGTTGATCCGGTGAATGCAACACCTGAGACACGTGAATCCGAAGTCAACGCCGCGCCAACTGCCGGTCCTCCGGGCAGCAATTGCAGTGCATCTCGGGGGACACCTGCTTCATGCATCAGTTGTACAGCGCGGTGTCCGATCAGCGGAGTTTGCGGGGCGGGTTTTGCCAGTACGGCATTGCCGGTCGCAAGGGCCGCAGAAATTTGACCGGTGAAAATCGCGAGTGGAAAGTTCCAGGGACTGATGCAGGTGAAAATACCCGACGGTTTGGCATCCGGGATGTTCGCCGCGTAGTAGCGCAGAAAATCAACCGCTTCACGCAGCTCAGCGATGGCGTCGGGCAGCGATTTGCCGGCTTCGCGCGAAAGCAGTGCGAACAGCTCTCCAAAGTTCTCTTCGTACAGGTCAGCAGCTGCGTTCAGGATACGCTTGCGATCGGCTGACGGTGCCTGCCAGGGTGAGGCCGAGGCCAGCGCCAATTCAACATCCTCGGCGCTGGCGGGCGCTACTGCACCGGGCCTATCCTGTGGATGGGCCGGGTTTATCACGGCCTGATCCGCTTCTGGCTGCGCGTTGTCCGACAGCAATGGCTGTGCGTACCAATGATGTGCTCTGAACCGGTCCCGCGCTGCATCAATCATGTCGAGTGTTGGCGTGTGCTGCAGGTCAAAGCCTTTGGAATTCACACGTTCAGGTTCGAACAATTGCGGTCCGGTCGGTAACGGTTTGGCGGGCACAGCGATGGCCTCGAACGGATCAGACGCGACTTCTTCAGGGGGAACATTTTCGTCGACGATCTGATTTACGAATGAGGAGTTCGCCCCGTTCTCAAGCAGGCGGCGCACCAGATAGGCCAACAGATCACGATGCGCGCCTACCGGAGCATAGATTCGGCAACGCGTGTTTTGCTTGTCCTTCACGATCTGATGCAACGTCTCGCCCATGCCATGCAGTCGCTGGAACTCAAACGGTTGGTTGTCAGCCATATGAAGGATCGCGCTGACGGTATGTGCGTTATGAGTGGCGAACTGCGGATAAATCCGATCCGTCATACCCAGCAACTTGCGTGCATTGGCGATGTAGGAAACATCGGTGGCGGCTTTTTGAGTGAAGACCGGAAAGCCAGTCACACCCTCGACCTGAGCACGCTTGATTTCGGTATCCCAATAGGCCCCTTTGACCAAGCGCACCATCAGCTTGCGGTCATGCTTTTCAGCCATTTGGTAGAGCGTATCCAATACCAGACCTGCGCGCGGACCATAGGCCTGCACAACGATGCCGAACCCGTCCCATCCGGCGAGTGCGGGTTCTGACATCACGGCTTCGATCACCTGCAAAGACAGGGACAGGCGATCTGCTTCTTCTGCATCCACGTTCAGCCCCATACCAGCTGCCTTGGCCAGCAGGGCCAGAGCACGCAGGCGGGGGACAAGCTCCTCCATCACCCGATGTTCCTGGGCCAGTTCATAGCGCGGATGCAACGCGGACAGCTTGACGGAAATGCCGGGGTTGGCGCGGATATCATCATGCGTGCAGGCCTCGGCGATTGCAGCAATTGCCCGCGAATACGACAGATGATAGCGCGCCGCATCTGCCTCGGTGCGCGCTGCTTCGCCCAGCATGTCGTAGGAATAGGTGTAGCCTTTTGCTTCCATCCCGCTGGCACGGACCATGGCGGATTGAATGGTCTCTCCTAGTACGAACTGGCGACCCATTTCCTTCATTGCCCGGCCGACGGCAGTTCGGATCACCGGTTCGCCCAGCCGTTTGATTGCGCCACGCAATGCGCTGACGGGTGAGGTTTTTCCTTCATCCAGTACCTTGCCGGTCAGCATCAGGGCCCATGTTGAGGCATTCACAAGGGAAGATGACGAATGCCCGAGATGCTTGCCCCAATCCGAAGGGGCGATCTTATCCTCGATCAGTGCATCGATGGTATCGGCATCCGGAACGCGCAACAACGCCTCAGCCAGACACATCAGTGCGACACCTTCGTCGGTTGATAACCCGTACTCAGCCAGAAAGACCTCCATCAACCCCGGAGAGGTGCTGGATCGAATATCCCGGACCAACTGCGCCGCTGCATCACTGATGGTGTGACGATCCGCTTGGCTGAGAGCGGCTTGAGAAACAAGGTTCTCCAGTAAAGCAGACTGGTCCGCATAAGTATGGCTGTCGATATGAGTACGTAGGCTGTGAGACATGTATCCTCCGGTCTTTTGTCGAGTATACATGCGATTTCCCGGGACAATGGACTGAAGTGTGATAATTAGTGGGCTAAAGACCTTAATAACTGTGAAAAGGCGATCCAAATGGGCTTTCCAGATCTTGATCGGTTCGATCAGGCGATACTGTCGATTCTGTCTGAGGATGGACGGATTTCTGTGGCAGACCTTGCCCGGCAGATCGGGCTTTCAAAGTCTCCGACGCAGGCGCGCCTCAAGCGGCTTGAGGCTGAAGGCATCATCACCGGCTATCGCGCCATGCTCGATCCGATCCGGCTGGGCCTGGATCATGTCGCCTTTGTCGAGGTGCGTTTGACGGACACGCGCGAAAAAGCACTGGCTGAATTCAATGCTGCCGTTCGCCGGATCGCCGAGATTGAACAGGCGCATATGATCGCTTCGAATTTTGACTACCTTCTTAAGGTGAGGACAGGATCGATGTCAGAGTATCGCGCTGTTCTGGCCGAAAAGATTTCATCCTTGCCGCATGTGGCGAATACCTCAACGTTCGTTGCTATGGAGGCGGTGAAGGAGGTGGGATTGCCGGGACCAGTCGGCACCTGAAGTTGACGGAATGCATAATCGCGCCATCATTGAAGAATGTTCAGATTTGCAGCCATCCTTTCCGCAGCAGTCGCGCTGTCCAACCCTCTGAGTGCCCAGACCTGTCCTGAAGCCGCAGACCACGTAGCCGAAGTGGATGCATTGGTTGCTCAGATCCAGAAAGCCGAGACTGAACAGGAAGCGCGCGCAATTTCAAATCAAATGTGGGAGTTGTGGACTGACGCCCCCGGAGAGCAAGCTCAGGCGCTTCTGGATCGGGGGATGCGCAGACGCGAAGCATGGGATTTGCTTGGTGCGTTGGAAACATTCAACACGCTTGTCGAGTTTTGCCCTGCATATGCGGAGGGTTACAATCAACGAGCCTTTGTAAACTTCCTGAGGCAGAATTTCAGCGCTGCATTGGTCGATTTGGATGCTGCGATTGCCTTGTCGCCAAATCACGTGGCAGCGCTGAGCGGTCGAGCCCTGACCTTGCTTGGTTTGGGGCGCACCGAAGAAGCAAGGGAGGCCCTAACCGAAGCATTGGTCCTCAACCCATGGCTTCCAGAGCGGCATTTGCTGGCGCCGGGTGGATTACTGGCCCCGCCAGGGGAAGATATCTAGCAAGCCGGTTTTTAGAAACGCCTCCGGAACATGATCCCGGAGGCGTAGTTTTTTAGCAGTCTGGTTAGCCCACCAAACCGTTATCGGCTCGCTTGATCGCAATCACCGACGAACGCGGTGTGCCGCTATCCGGCCAGTTGCTGCCCGGATGTTGAATGCCGACAAACATGGTGCGCAGGTCGCTGGACCACGCCAGACCGGTGACTTCACAACCGGTTGGTCCCGTCATGAAGCGCGCGATCTCGCCAGTGACCGGATCGCCAACCAGCATCTGGTTGTTGCCGTTACCCGCGAAATCTTCCTCGTTGTCGTCATTGCCGTCCGTCTGGATCCAGATCAGGCCGGTCGAGTCGATAACCATGCCGTCGGGCGAATTGAACAGGTTGCCCTCGTTCACGTTGGCAGATCCGGCACGGTCGTCGGAATGCACGGTCGGGTTACCAGCCATCACGTACAGATCCCAATCGAACGCTTCGGTCGCATGGTCATCATTCGCCGGACGCCAGCGTACAATCTGGCCGTATTTGTTTGCCTCACGCGGGTTTGGTCCGTTGACCGATGTGTCATCACCGCCAGCGTTCGGCTTCACGCCACGGTTCTTGTTGTTGGTGAGGCAGCAATAGGCTTCAACTGCAACCGGGCTGGACGCCACCCATTCGGGGCGATCCATGGTAGTGCCGCCAGCTTTGGACGCGGCCATACGAGTGAAGATCGCAATCTCAGCGTCGTCCATGCCAGTGGTTTCCGGCGTCAGTGCCAGCCATTCACCGGTTGCGTCATCGTTGAACTTTGCAACATAGAGCGTGCCGTCATTCAGCAGGCTCTCGGTCTCGCTACCCGGCTGGTAGGTGCCGTTCGAGACAAACTTGTACAGATACTCACCACGTTCATCATCGCCCATGTAGACAACTACACGGCCATCAGCAGCCAACGTTACCTCAGCGTTTTCGTGCTTGAAACGCCCCAGACCAGTGTGCTTGACCGGTGTGCTGTCCGGCTTGGTCGGGTCGATCTCAACGATCCAACCTGCGCGGTGTGGTTCATTCGGGTTTTTCGACGTGTCGAAACGCGGGTCGAACAGCTCATACCCGTTCCAGCTTTCGGCCTTGACGCCATAGCGCTTGAACCCGTCTGCAACCTTCTGGTCGTAGGTCGCGTTTTCGTCACTAGAGCCGAAGTAACCGTTAAAGTTCTCCTCGCAGGTCAGATATGTGCCCCAAGGCGTTTTGCCCGCGCCACAGTTGTTCATGGTACCCAGCGAGGATGTGCCGGTTGGATCAGCTTCGGTTTTCAGCAGGTCGTGACCTGCAGCGGGTCCGACGATCTTCATCGGGGTGTTGTGGTGGATACGACGGTTAAAGGGGCTGTCTTTGATGACCGACCAGCCATCGGGACCTTCAGTGATTTCCATCACAGTCACGCCCTGAATGTTCTGAAGCTTCAGAACATCGTCGGCGTTGGCTGGGACACCTTCCTGCGCGGCGGGCAGGTTGATCTTGCGGTTCGGGTATTCGTGGTTGATCGCGATCAGCTCGTGACCCTGGAACGCGAAGGTTTCCATCCCGTCGGTGTTTTCGCCGAAGATACGATCCGACTTTTCAACAGGACCACCGTCGGTGATGTCATAGCCGTCGGCGTCCGAGAACAGCGGATCACCCCAGCGCGTCATGATTTTCCATTCATACCCTTCGGGTACATGGACAGTGCCGTCGGTTTGTGCGGCGATCGGAGTAAAGGCGAAACGTGAAGCGGTCTGGGCCTGCGCTGAAGTCGAGTTTAGCAGACCAGCGCCCATTGCAGCCGCACCCGAACCGAATGCCAACACACCGCCCAGAAATCCCCTACGGGATATGGCGCGTTCGACGACGCGGTCAAAGTCGTTTTCTTCGGGGCGGGGGAAGTGCAGTTCGTCCCAGTCATCGGCGGAGATAGTGGTAAGATCAACGTCTTTCATGGATGGCTCCTGGCTGTCTGAATCGGTTTGATTGAAAGTGGATTTAGGGCGCGTTTGTGACAGGTTGATAACAACACAATTAACCCTGTCGCGACCGACATCCGTAAACACATCACTTTTTGATACGCGAATTACTGCTCGTTTCCGCGTATCTGTTGGCCCGGATATATTGGGCGAGGGTAGTCACGCATCCTGCGGGCATTCCATTGCCAAACCAACTTTCAGGGGTCTTTCACAAAAGGACCGGATTGTGCAATTTCGGTTCTTGACGACCGCTGACGCATGGACTACTCAGCCCAGACCTGAGCGGGTATAGCTTAATGGTAAAGCCCCTGCCTTCCAAGCAGGCTATGTCGGTTCGATTCCGTCTACCCGCTCCAGCTCAGCCCGATATCGATTGCGTCAAATAGCCCGCTAAGGGTAGTAAATCGCGCGCATTGCTTGACCCCGATCACCTCTGTCGCCAAGAAGCGTTGACTTAGACCCGATCACGACACAAGGGCCAGACATGGCAAATTCTCAGTCCGCGAGCCAAGACACCACCCCGGCACCCGGTGCCAGCGAAGAAAGGGCTGGCTCTAAGAAACTGGGCGTGTTGTCGTCGCTCTGGCCATTCATGAAGCCTTATCGGATGCTGATGATCGGCGCGACACTGGCGTTGACGGTGACGGCGGGGATGTCGCTTACGTTGCCATTGGCGGTTCGCCGTGTGATCGACAATTTCCGTATTGAAGATGGCGAACTGCTGGACTGGTACTTCATGGCGGCGCTGGGCATTGCCGCCGTTCTGGCGGTGGGTACTGGCATCCGTTACGCGTTGGTAACGCGTCTGGGCGAACGGGTTGTCGCCGATATCCGGAAAGCAGTGTTTGATCGTGTCATCGGGATGAGCCCCGAGTTCTACGAACGGATCATGACGGGCGAAGTTTTGAGCCGGATCACCACAGATACGACACTGATCCAATCGGTCCTCGGATCTTCGGTCTCGATCGCCTTGCGCAATATGCTGATGTTCGTCGGTGGATTGGTGCTGATGTTGCTGACTTCGGCCAAGCTGACGGGTCTTGTGCTGTTGTTGATCCCGGCTGTGGTTGTGCCGATTTTGGTGCTGGGGCGCCGCCTGCGCGTCATCAGCCGTGAAAACCAGGATTGGATAGCGGCGTCCTCCGGTAACGCGGGCGAAGCGCTGGGCGCGGTACAAACCGTACAGGCCTTTACGCATGAACAGGCCAGCCGGAAACAGTTCGGAGACATGACGGAAACCTCTTACGTGGTTTCTCTCAAACGCATTCAGACCCGAGCTGTGCTGACCGTCATCGTTATCTTTCTGGTCTTTTCCGGGATTGTTGGCGTGTTGTGGATGGGTGCCAATGACGTCCGCAACGGTGTTATGACCGAAGGCGTTCTGGTTCAGTTCGTTATCTATTCGGTCATTATGGCGGGTTCAGTTGCAGCGCTTTCTGAGATCTGGAGCGAATTGCAGCGCGCCGCAGGGGCAACCGAGCGTCTGGTCGAGTTGTTGAATTCGGAAGATACTGTAACCGATCCTTCTCGGCCCCAGAAACTCGCGCAACCCGTACGCGGTGATATCCGGGTCGATGACGTCACATTCCGTTATCCGGCCCGCCCCGACATTCTGGCACTTGATCATCTGACTTTGCATGTGAAGCCCGGTGAAACCGTTGCCTTCGTCGGCCCGTCTGGTGCCGGTAAGACCACCGTTATTCAGATGATCCAGCGGTTCTATGATCCGGATGCGGGCCAGGTCAGTCTGGATGGTGTGAATCTGCGTGATCTTGAACGCGACGATTTCCGCCAACATATGGCGCTGGTTCCTCAGGATCCGGTGATCTTCGCGGCCTCGGCGCGTGAGAATATCCGGTTTGGTCGTCTGGACGCGACCGATGCCGAAGTTGAAGAAGCGGCAAAGGCTGCCGCGGCGCATGATTTCATTTCAGCCTTGCCTGAGGGTTATGACAGTTTCGTAGGTGAGCGCGGTGTGATGCTGTCAGGTGGACAGAAACAGCGTATCGCAATCGCGCGTGCGATTCTGCGGGATGCTCCTGTTCTCTTGCTGGACGAAGCAACATCGGCGCTCGATGCCGAGAGTGAGCGGGCTGTGCAGGGTGCGGTGGATCAAATGCGTGCCGGCCGGACTACTCTGATCGTGGCGCATCGTCTGGCCACGGTGAAGAAAGCCGACCGTATAGTCGTGATGGAAGCCGGACAGATCGTGGCGCAGGGTACCCATGAGGATCTGGTGGCGCAGGACGGTCTTTATGCCCGTCTCGCGCGTCTTCAGTTCACCGATGGCGTGGCTGCCGAATGAAGTGACGTACGGGCAAATCACGAACCGTCGCAGCGTCATTCTACATTTTCTCTCATCCGGCGGCTAAGCCGTCGCTTGCGCAGGCTTGAATTTGCTTCCATCTTGGGGGCCATCAATAGCCTGTGCACGACATGGGAGAAAAAAGGGGAGGAACCACATGGCATTTGTGGGGTTGGACGACAAGGCGCGGATCGAGCAGGAAATGGCATGGGAGGACAGAGACGTCCCCGTGACCTTTCATCAGTTGTTGTCGCGAACGGCAGAGAAATTTCCAAACCACAAGGCGATCTCCTTCCAGTTGCTATCGGGACCGAAGGACAAAGCTGAGACGCTGACCTGGTCCGATCTGCTGGGCAAAGTAAATCAGGCCGCTAACCTGTTCCGTTCCTTGGGTGTCGGGGAAAAGGATGTCGTGGCGTACGTCTTGCCGAACTGTAATGAAACGCTGGTCACTATGATGGGTGGCGCGATCGCAGGCATCGTGAACCCGATCAACCCGTTGCTTGAGCCTGAGCAGATCGCGGCAATCCTGCGTGAGACCAAGGCCAAAGTGGTCGTAACGCTGAAGTCTTTCCCCAAAACCGATGTGGCCCAAAAGGTCGAGGAAGCGGTGCGCCACGCTCCAAACGTCAATACCATCCTTGAAATTGACCTGAACCGATACCTGACGCCTCCGAAATCCTGGCTGGTCCCGTTCCTGCGTCCCAAGATGGGCGACAAAGAGCATCTGGCCCATGCGGACTACAAGAACTTCAATCAGGAATTGGCCAAGCAACCCACCACTCTGACCTTCGAGGACAGTAAAGAAGATCGAGTGGCATGCTATTTCCATACCGGTGGAACCACCGGCATGCCGAAGGTGGCACAGCACAAGTATTCTGGCCTGATCTACAACGGCTGGCTCGGCAATACGCTGCTGTTTGACGAGAATGACGTGATCATGTGCCCACTGCCCATGTTCCACGTCTTCGCTGTGCATGTCATCGTCATGGCGGCCGTTTCGTCCGGCGCGCATGTCATCTTCCCGACACCGGCCGGTTATCGCGGCGATGGCGTGTTCGACAATTTCTGGAAGCTGATCGAACGCTGGAAAGTCTCGTTCATTATCACCGTTCCAACAGCGATCTCGGCCAAGATGCAGCGTCCGGTTGACGCTGACATCTCCAGCGTGAAAACGGCCTTTTCGGGCTCTGCTCCGTTGCCTGTTGAACTGTTCCGCCGTTTTGAGGAAGCCACGGGTGTCACGATTGTCGAAGGCTACGGTCTGACCGAAGCAACCTGTTTGGTTTCGTGCAACCCTGTGGATGGCGAGAAAAAGATCGGCTCAATCGGTATTCCGTTCCCATATACGGATGTCAAAATCCTGCAGGATGGACCAGACGGGCCCACCGAATGCAGCACTGACCAGATCGGCGAAATCTGCATTTCGAACCCTGGGGTGTATGCCGGCAACACCTATACCGAAGCCGACAAGAACACGAATCTCTACCACTTTGACAAATACCTGCGGACGGGCGATCTGGGCCGTTTTGACGAAGACGGATACCTCTGGATTACCGGACGTGCGAAGGACCTGATTATCCGTGGCGGTCACAACATTGACCCCGCTGAGATCGAAGAGGCCTTGCTGGGTCACGATGCGGTTGCCTTCGCCGGTGCTATTGGTCAGCCCGACGCGCATTCTGGCGAGGTGCCCTGTGCCTTTGTCGAATTGGTCGAGGGGGCCTCGGCCACCGAAGAAGAGCTGATGGAGTATTGCAAAGTGCATGTCCACGAACGTGCCGCGCAGCCCAAGCACATGACGATTCTTTCTGAACTGCCCAAAACGGCGGTTGGTAAGGTGTTCAAACCCGAACTGCGCAAGCAGGCGATCACGCGTATCTACAACGGAGCGCTGGAGACCGCAGGTGTATCTGCACGTGTCGTGTCGGTGATCGACGATAAGAAGCGTGGACTCGTCGCACAGCTTGACGCGAACGGCTCGTCCGAGGACGATGTCAGCAAAGTGCTGGGATCGTTCACCCGGCCGTGGGAGTGGGCTGCCTGACCGGGAGGGACTATGGATTATGAACGTCTGATTGATGAGGAAACTTGGGCGTTCATAAGACGCACTGCTGAAAGCTATCCTGATGATGCTGTTGATCTGTCCATAACAGATCAACGCCGCGTCTATGATGAGATGTGCCGGGATTTTCGCCAACCTCGTCCCGCGGGTGTCGAAGCACAGGATCTGTCAGCTGATGGCGTCGGGGTTCGGCTCTATTCATCAGGGATACCAACGCGAACCGTCGTCTATATTCACGGCGGCGGTTTTGTAGTCGGCGGATTAGACAGCCATGATGATGTCTGCGCTGAAATCTGTTCTCAGACTGGTTACCGAGTCGTGGCCGTTGACTATCGCCTATGCCCCGAGCATGTGCACCCTGCGCAGTTTCAGGATGCCTGGTCAGCCGTCAACTGGGCGATGGGAGAGTTTGGTGATCCCATTGTTCTGGCAGGTGACAGCGCAGGCGGAAACCTTGCCGCAGCAGTTGCACATTACGCGCGCGGACGACTGGAAGGTATCATCGGGCAAGTTCTGATCTATCCCGGCCTTGGCGGAGACCCAAGCAAGGGATCGTATATAGAACACGCGCACGCGCCACTGCTAACGCGGGAAGAAATCCTGTTTTACGAAAAGGTGCGCTGCAACGGGAATGTGCCCGAGAATGACCCGACCTTTGCACCTCTGCACGACACGGATTTTTCTGAGTTACCTCCTACCGTCGTAGTGACCGCCGATTGTGATCCTTTGCGGGATGACGGGCCTGATTATTGCAACAAGATTGTTGAGGCTGGTGGTCAAGCTCATTGGATCAATGAGCCGGGCCTGATCCATGGCTACCTGAGGGCCCGGACCAGCGTGAAACGTGCCGCCGACAGTTTTGAGCGGATTTCGGTCGCAATCGAAGCGTTGGGGCAGGGGCTTTGGAACTATGACTGATCAGGCTGTTAAACGCAGCCTGATCATTGATTCAAGTCGTGTTTAGCTCAGGAAAGACTTGGCTTTCATTGTGTCGGCCACAGGTGCGCCCATGCGCTGCAGGATGGTCGGCGCAAGCTGCAGTTGGTCAATCACGTAGTCAGCATCAGGCCCCTTGGCGTCTCCAAAGTAGTAGAGTGCTGTTTCCTGCTGCAGCGCACCACGCCCGCCATGATGGCCGCGTTCATCTTGCCCATGATCGGCTGTCACGATCACTTCGTAGCCCAGCTGCCGCCAGCGCGGAATGAACGGGGCCAGCATTTCGTCCATGACAAAGCAGGCATGATCCATTTCTTCGCAATCGTGGTAGAAGCGGTGTCCCATGCTATCCAGCGTACAAGTGTGCAGGATGCCATAATCCAACCCGAACCGCAGGCAAAGATTGGTGAGAGTTCCGAACAGATCGACATCCGAGGGCGTCATCTGATTGGCTTTCCCATAGCCGGTCATGCTGTGAAACCGTCCGTGATTGATGGTTTTGCTTTCCGGTTCATCATACTCGATGTCACGGACGTAATCGAACGGATGCCGGTTGAAGAATTGCGACCAGAAGCTGTGGGTCACGGCGCCGGTTACGCCATCTGCTTCGCGCACCTGGCTGAAGATGTCCTTATGATCCAGTCGGAAGACGTTACCGTTGCCGGTGCAACCATGTTCCTGCGGCGTAACGCCCGTATGAATCGAGGCATAACAACTGGCTGAAATTGATGGCAAAACAGCCCGCAATTTCCAGACCTGTGCTTCACCGCTGTCGACCCAGCCTTCAAGATTTCCGAACAGACGGCGAAAGTTGCGCCATGGTACGCCGTCCAGAATGATAAGTAGCAGCTTACGGTCCATCTCATGACCCTTTTGACAGTATTTCTATTCAGGTGATCCTAGCGGATTCGCTTGCTCAGGGTCGCCCGTTCGCGCCCCGAATAGCAAAATCCCGACGCTTGTCTGTAGTGCAAGCGCCGGGATTTCAAAGTTTCATCGGGTTGTTACAGAGAGGGTAGGGATCAGTTCCCCGCGCTCTCCATCTTACGATGTGCAACAACCTCTTCCAGCCAGCCCAGATGCATCTCGGGAACCGAGCTGAGCAGCAGGTCAGTATAGTCGTCAAACGGCGGGCTCAGAACCTGCGATTTGGAACCATAGCGAACCACACGGCCCTGATACATCACGGCAATCGAGTCAGAGATTGCTTTGACGGTTGCGAGATCGTGAGTGATGAACAGATAGGCGACATCCTCGATCTTCTGCAGATCCAGCAGCAGCTTGAGAATACCGTCCGCCACCAGCGGATCGAGCGCCGAGGTGACCTCGTCGCAGATGATCATTTTTGGCTTCGCCGCCAGTGATCGCGCAATACAGACACGCTGTTTCTGGCCACCGGACAGTTCCGCTGGATAGCGGTCCATGAACTTTTCACCCAGTTCGATCTCATCCAGCAATTCGATAATCCGCTTACGCTTCTCAGCGCCGCGCATACCGAAATAGAACTCCAGCGGTCGACCGATGATCGTGCCAACCGTCTGACGCGGATTCATCGCTACGTCAGCCATCTGGTAGATCATCTGCAGCTCGCGCAGGTCTTCGCGGGTCCGTCCAGCCAGATCGGGTGAGAGTTTGCGGCCCGCGAAGGTGATCTCACCATCGCGTGGAGGCAGCAGCCCTGTGATCACCCGTGCAAGCGTTGATTTACCCGAACCGGATTCCCCCACAACCGCCAGCGTCTGCCCTGGATGGAGCTCGACATTGACGTTGTGCAGCACGTCGAAGTTCAGCCCTTTGTAGCGCGCGGTGATCCCGTCAACGCTCAACACCGGTTCAGGCGTCGGCTTCTTCTCTTCGTGCTCGATCGAGCGAACCGAGACCAGTGCCTTGGTATACTCTTCCTGTGGGTTGTTGATGATCTGATCGGTGTGGCCGTATTCGACGGTGTTACCCATCCGCAGAACCATGATGTCATCGCTCACCTGCGCAACGACCGCGAGGTCATGCGTGATATAGAGCGCGGCAACACCAGTATCAGCGATAGCCTCTTTGATCGCCATCAGAACGTCGATCTGAGTGGTCACATCCAACGCTGTGGTGGGTTCATCGAACACAACCAGATCAGGCTCTGGACACAGAGCCAGCGCTGTCATGCAACGCTGCAGCTGACCACCCGAAACCTGGTGCGGGTAGCGATCACCGATATTATCCGGATCAGGCAGGCCCAACTTGGCAAAGAGTTCCCGCGCGCGGGCTTCAGCCTCTTTGCGCGAGAATTTCTTGTGCTCTACGGCCGCTTCGACAACCTGATCCATGATCTTCTTGGCCGGGTTGAACGATGCCGCGGCGGATTGCGAGACATAGGTCACCTCACCGCCACGCAGATTGCGAATATCCCCCAAAGAGGACTTCATGATATCGCGGCCGTTTACCCAGACTTCGCCGCCGGTAATCTTCACACCACCGCGGCCATAGGCCATCGAGGCCAGACCGATGGTGGATTTACCGGCTCCGGATTCACCGATCAGTCCCAACACCTTGCCGCGCTCGAGGTCAAAGCTGACCCCGTGCACGATTTCGATGTCATGGGGCTTTTCGCCCGGCGGATATACGGTCGCACCGATTTTGAGGTCACGGACCTTGAGAAGGGTATCACTCATCCCCGACCTCCTTTCAGCGATGTGGTGCGGTTCAGGATCCAGTCAGCCACAAGGTTGACCGAGATCGCCAACGTTGCGATGGCGACAGCAGGGTAGAGGGCCGCGCCAATGCCGTAGACGATGCCGTCCTTGTTCTCCTTCACAATGCCGCCCCAGTCGGCCAGCGGCGGCTGAACGCCCAGACCCAGGAACGACAGGGTAGAGACAAACAGAACCATGAAGATGAACCGCAGGCCCAGCTCAGCCACCAGAGGCGACAGTGCGTTGGGCAGGATCTCACGGAAGATGATCCAGGTCTGACCTTCGCCACGCAGTTTTGCGGCTTCGACATAGTCCATTACCGCGATATCCACCGCGACCGCGCGGGCCAGACGATAGACGCGCGTGGCGTCCAGAAGGCCCATGACGACGATCAGTACCGGGATGGTCACCGGCACCATCGCCAGAACCACCAGCGCGGTAATCAGCGACGGAATCGACATGATCAAGTCAACCGTCCGCGACATGACCTGATCGGCCCAACCGCCCAGAACCGCGGCCAGAAAGCCAAGGATCGAGCCTGTAACGAAGCTTAGGATCGTTGCAGCCGTGGCGATGAAGATCGTTGTGCGTCCACCGTAGATCATACGGCTGAGAAGATCGCGTCCAATGTTGTCAGTGCCCAGCCAGAACTGTGAACTGGATGGTTCCCAGACATCGCCGACAACCTCGGCCATTCCGTAAGGGGCCAGCAGAGGCGCAAATACCGCGATGATGAAGTAAAGGCCTGTGAACGCCAGTCCGATCATTGCAGAGATAGGTATGTTCTTCATTTCGGATGCCTCAGCCTTGGGTTGGCCAGAATGGCAACGATGTCTGCAATCATGTTCAGTCCGATATAGATGGCGGCAAAGATCACACCACAGGCCAGAACCACCGGAACATCACGTTTGGTCACGTGGTCCACCAGGTACTGTCCCATACCGGGATAGACGAACACCACCTCCACGACGACGACGCCGACCACCAGATAGGCAAGGTTCAGCATGACGACGTTGACGATCGGGGCAATCGCGTTCGGGAAAGCGTGACGGTAGATGACCTTGAAATTGCTGAGACCTTTGAGTTCAGCAGTTTCGACATAAGCCGATTGCATCACGTTCAGGATCGCGGCGCGGGTCATCCGCATCATATGCGCCAGAACAACCATGGTCAGAACGATGACCGGCAGGGCGATCGCGTTCAGTTTCTGTCCGAACGACATGCTGTCGTTGATCATAGCCAGAGGCGAAAACATGCCCAGCTTCACCGCGATGAAGTAAACCAGGACATAGCCGATCAGAAATTCGGGGATCGAGATCGTGGTGAGTGTGACTGCCGAGATCAGCTTGTCAGGCCAGCGGTTACGATAGCGTACTGCCAGAAGACCAAGGAAAATGGCCAATGGAACCGATACGATAGCGGCCCAGAATGCCAGGAAAAGAGTGTTGCCCAGACGGCTGCCAACGGATTCGGCAATGTCCAGTCTGTTGGTGAGGGATTGGCCCAGATCACCCTGGACGATTCCGCCCAGCCATTCAAAATAGCGCGTCAGAGCGGGACGATTGAGGCCCATTTCTTCGCGTAGGTTCGCCAGGGCTTCGGGGGTTGCGGACTGGCCCAGGACGGCTTGCGCTGCGTCTCCGGGAAGGGCTTCGGTCAGGCCAAAAATCAGGGCCGAAGCGCCAAACAAGAGCAGGAGTCCCAGCGCTAAGCGCTGGAACACCAGTTTGATGATTGGATGCATATGTCAGGATCCGTATCAGACGAACCACATCTTACGCGAAACCTGACCGTTCATCAGTTCGCCGTTGGGATCGGTGTCCCATCCGTCCAGCTGGTTGCTGACGGCATCGACGAAGTCATTGAACATCGGGCAGATCAGACCACCGTTGTCACGCAACATCATACCCATCTGAGAGTAGATGCCTTTGCGCTTGTCGGAATCCAGTTCGGCGCGTGCAGCGAACAGCATGTCGTCGAATTCTTTGACTTTGAAACGAGTGTCGTTCCAGTCGGCTGTCGACAGATAGGCAGTTGCGTACATCTGGTCCTGAACCGGGCGGCCACCCCAGTACGATGCACAGAACGGCTGAACGTTCCAGACTTCGGACCAGTAACCGTCGTTAGGCTCACGCTCGATTTCCAGCGGAATGCCGGCCTGAGCAGCGGTCTGCTGGAACAGGGCTGCAGCATCCACCGCACCCGGGAATGCGCCGTCTGCGGTGCGCAGGATGATCGGCGACCCGTCGTGGCCGGATTTTTTGTAGTGCTCTGCCGCTTTCTCGATGCTGAACTCGCGCTGCGGGATCGTCTCATCAAACAGCGGGTAGGCCGCGTTGATGGGCATGTCGTTTCCGACCGAACCATAGCCGCGCAGAATCTTCTCAACCATCTCTTCACGGTTGATGGCGTATTTCAGAGCGGTACGCAGTTCGTTGTTGTCGAACGGTGCGGTATCGCAGTGCATGATGAACACATAGTGACCACGGCCCGGTGTGGACTGCACGGTCAGTGTCGGTGCGCGCGAAAGCAGATCAGCAACTTTTGGTTCAATACGGTTGGCCATCTGAACCTGACCGGACTGCAGAGCTGCAGTACGTGCCGTGGTGTCGTTGATCACAACGTTCTCAACGCTGTCGAAGTGACCGTAGTCGCTCCAATGGTTTTCGAACTTGCTGAACAGGTGACGTACACCTGGCTCATCAACTTCCAGCTTGTATGGGCCTGTGCCGATACCCGCAGCAGGGTTGTCCATGCCACCATCAGGCTGAATGATCAGGTGATAGTCAGCCATCAGATAGGGCAGGTCGGCGTTCGGCTCGGTCAACGTGACCTGGAAGTTGTTGCCATCGGCCTTCATCGACTCGATGCCCTTCATGATGCCCAGGGCACCGGACTTGGAGTCTTCGTTCGAGTGGCGTTCCATGGTTTTCAGCACGTCTTCGCTGGTCATGGTTTTGCCGTTGTGGAATTCGACACCGTCACGCAGCTTGAAGGTCCAGACCTTCGCGTCGGCGCTGCCTTCTACGCTTTCGGCCAGACGTGCTTCGATGGTTCCGTCCGGAGCAACTTCGACCAGCGTGTCGCCGAAGTGGCGGCCGTTCATGTATGGAACCGAGCTTGCATAAGTCGCCGGGTCCAGCGAGTTGGTCGACTCACCGCCTTGCAGACCCAGTTTCAGGTCGCCGCCCTTTTTCGGGCCCGCCGCACGCGCGGCGTCGGCAAACATTGTGCTGGCCATGGCAGCGGAAACGCCGAGCGCGGCGGCCTTACCCATGAATTCGCGGCGGGTCATTTTACCTGCCGTGACCTGACCAGTCATGTGAGTGAGTTGTTCTTTCATCCAAGGATCTCCCAGTTGATAGTGTTTATGCCCTTGGCGGGCTTTTTATTGACGCGTGAGTCAACGTTGGCGTATTTCGGCCGACCGGGCAAGGTTTAATGTCCTGCCTTTTGGTCGCCGGAAATTACATCAGCTTACGTGCTACGGTGTCCTCCTTGGTTGTCGAAAACACCAACACATCATTTTCAAAGGCATTTATTGTTGCACGAAGATGAAAATTCTCGGTGTCGGACCACATTTCGCAGCTGGTATTGGTTTTCAGGCTTAGATTGCCGCGTTTCTGTTCCTGAGTCCAATCACAGGCACCTCGTGCGGAAAGAGGGTCATCCGGGTGAATCGTCCAGATTTCTTGAGCAGATCCACCACTGACCAAGCCATGATCGCAATCTTCAACCAGTCCAAAGTCATCCTCGATAATGAGTTTGACTTCTCCAGTGTTCATATCGGTTTCCACGCGGCGTGAATTGGCAGAAGCACGAAGTGTTTTGATCTTCCAGGGCTCTTCGGCATCCGGTGGTGGAAAGGCACATTCGTCCGATATTGCCGTTTCTCGTCGCGGAATTGTGATCTCGCCTTCGGTCAGGTGCAGCTCTGCTGTCTCTGGTGATGGCCATATCAGTGGCCAGTAGGCACTTGAAACGGCGACGCGCAGACGGTGCCCCTTTGGAACTCGATAAGCGATCTGATCCAGATCCAGTTCAATTTCATATATCGCGCCCGAGGTGAGCGAGGCCGGGTCGGAATGGCTGTCACGATGGGACAGATTCAATACACCGTAGGTGATTCTTGTCGACGCCCCATCAGGATGGACATGGTTCAACCGCACCGCAATTTGCGCTTGCGCCTTGTCTGAACTGACCTTGAGGCGGATACGCGGCGCGCCGACGATGTCCATGTCATTGTCTAACGGCGAGCTGTCAAAGCAGGCTGACAAAGAATCATCAGCCCGCTGGTCGCCCGGCAGATCCGGGCCCAGCCAGATGGCGCAATACTCTCCGCCATCCATACCGCAATGGTGAGGTGAGCGAATGCGTGCACTCAACGAACCACTATTGCCTAACCCGGCATCTGTGAGAGACATGGTCACCGTTGGCAGATGAGACGTTGCACCCGATGTTTCGGCCACCCAGCGACCGGGGCGCTCTGCATACCAGCGGGCAGGGCGTACGCCATCCATCAGGTAGGCTCGGTAATCCGGATCATCAGCCACTCCGGTGTCCAGACCTTTCAGCCAATGGTCCCACCAACGAAGTGCTTCCTGCAGGAACCCAATCCTTGGTTCGGGTACTGCAAAGTGTGGATATTTATGCACCCAAGGGCCAACGATCCCCTTTGCTGGGGCTTCCAACTGCTCAACCAGCAGCGGAACAGTGTTCTTGTACGCATCACCCCAGCCACCAACGGCAAGCGTTGCCGCCTGGATCGCCGAAAAATCTTCGCAGACTGATCCATGCTGCCAGTACTCATCACGTGCCTGATGCCGCAACCAGACGGAGGGCAGGAACGGTTCATTCTCAAGACGGTCCAGCCAAAGTTCGCGCCAGTTCGACCGAAGCTCCGGATCGGGTGCACGTGAGGAATAGGACCACATGGTGGCCCCCCAGCCGAGGTTTTCGTTCAAAAGACATCCACCCTTGTAGTGGATGTCATCCGCGTACCGATCTGCCGTTGAGCAGAGTGTAATAATAGCCTTGAGCGGGTCGGGGTGCATCGCTGCCACTTGCAATGCGTTAAAGCCGCCCCAGCTGATTCCCATCATGCCGATGGATCCACTGCACCAGGGTTGTTGTGACAGCCACTCGATGACCTCGACAGCATCATCCAGCTCCTGCTGGGTGTACTCGTCTTCCATCAGCCCTTCGCTGTCGCCATTGCCACGCATGTCAACGCGGATACAGGCATAACCACGTTTGGCAAACCAGGGATGAGTAAGCGCATCTCGCGCTGTCGTGCCATCACGCTTTCGATAGGGCAGATACTCAAGAATGGCGGGAACAGGGGACTGTTCAGCATCGGTTGGCCGCCAGACACGAGCTGACAAGCGGCAACCATCGGAAAGCCGGATACCTAAGTCAGGGATTTCTTCTATGTCGCAGAGCGAATTCGGTGCGCGCGTCATTTGTTCAGTCTCGGGTTGTTTGCCATGTTCTTGAAGGGTAAAAACGTCAATCTAACCTCTTATAGCGACAATGAGGTCCATAACATTGGTGCCGGTCGGACCTGTCACCAACAGGGCGCCAGCCTGATCCAGAAAGCTCCCGCTGTCCGCGCGGTTCAGGGCGCTCTCAGCACCCTCAGCCCATGTGGTGCCATCGATCATTGCGCCTGCAGCAGAGGTCGGGCCATCGGTGCCATCCGTTCCTCCGATTACGACCGTAATGCCCTCGCAGCCCGCAATCTCACGGGCCAGCGCCAGCCCCAACGCTTGATTGCGACCACCACGTCCCGGTTTGTCTGGCAACGTGACTGTTGGTTCGCCGCCAAAGATCATGGCACCGGGTTCCATATTGCGAATTTGCGCGCCAATCTTGGCGGCAATTGCCAAATAGTCGTCGTGTAGTGCTTCTTCGTTCAGATGAACCGCGTAGCCAGCTTTTTGTGCAGCCTCTGCCGCATCGGCCCGAGCATGGGCGTTTGAGGCGATAATGGATGCGGTTGCCTGAAATGCAGATGTATCGGGCAGGGCTCCGATCCCGGAGCCGATCACATTCAAGTCGTCGCCCGGAACATCAGATATCGCCAGAACAGTGACCCGTTTGCCAGAGAAAAGTGACAGCAGGCCGCTTCCCTTGATCTGCGATATTTTGCGCCTTTCAGCATTCATCGCGTGAATGTCTAAGCCTTTGGACAACAGATCCTTATTCAGCGCCGCAAGATCATCAAGGGTTTTGCCCGGGACCAGATCTTCGGCCAACGACGAAGCCCCTCCTGAGACGAGTAACAGCAAGTGCTCTTCCTGACCCATCGCCTCAACGGCTTCGCGCAGTGCACGACCTCCGGTAAGGCTCCGTGCGTCGGGCACAGGATGGGATGCTTCAATCAACTGGACGTGCGAAGGCAGATCGTCAGCATGTCCATCCTTGGTGACGACCAAGGTTGGGACCTGTCCAAAGTGATCCAATGCAGCGCTGGCCATTGCCGCAGCGGGTTTGCCAACAGCCAGAATGCGATCGGGCTTTGGTACTGAACCCAAGGCCTTTTGGGTCGCATTGTATCCGTCGACAGCCGCGACACCGGCCTTCCAGATCTCTACGGCTTGCGTTGCTTGTGTCATTAACTTTCCATCCAGATTGTCACTGGCCCGTCATTGACCAGTTCTACTGCCATATCGGCACCAAACTCCCCGGTCTCGACAGGCACGCCGAGGGCGGCCAGTTGCCGAGCGAATGTTTCGTAAAGATATTTGCCGGTTTCAGGCGGGGCGGCCGTGGCGAAGCCCGGTCGATTTCCCCGGGAGGTATCTGCCGCCAATGTGAACTGACTGATCACCAATGCGGAACCGTTGATATCAAGTATCGACCGGTTCATTTTGCCGTTGTCGTCCTTGAAAATGCGGAGCTTGGAGATTTTCGCGGCGAGCTGTCCTGCCTTTGTCTCATCGTCTTCCTGCATCGCGCATACAAGGATCAGCAGCCCGGTGCCTGACCGTCCGATGACTTCCTCATCCACTGAAACTGATGCCTGAGTGATTCTTTGAATCAAGGCCCGCATAGCTTGTCCTCACTTCGGGGGTTGGGCGGGCGGATTAACCGCGCCAATCGACAATCTCTTCCACTAATGCGCGCTCGGTTCGAAACGCGTTGGCCGGGTGTTCTCTGTTCGGGTAGCCAAAGGAAATCGCACACAAGATCAGGCGATCATCCGGTATCTGAAAGTACTGGTGCAGAAACGGGCCATAAGCTGCGACAGCTGCCTGTGGGATTGTGGCGATTCCCAATGCCTGAGCGGCAAGCGAAAAGGCTGTTACGAACCCGCCACAGTCCATTGCGCCGTACGCGCCCAGTTCGGCAGGGCTCGAGATGATTGCACAATGCGGCGCACCGAACAGAGAAAAATTCTCCATCATCTGTCTGGCCGATGCAGCGCGGTCGCCTTTTTCGATCCCGACGGCTTCATATAGTGCCCAGCCACAGGCGCGGCGGCGATCCTGATAAACACCGGAATACGAACTGGGGAATGGCAGGTCCGGGGCAGGGGTGCCTGTCGCCGCCTCAATCTGAAGTGCTTCACGGAATGTATCCGTGTCCTCGCCGCTGGTAACGACGACCTTCCAAGGTTGGGCGTTACACCAACTGGGAACACGCATCGCGCTGGACAGGATTTGTTCGATCTGGGCTTTGGGCACCGGATCGCGCTGGAAAGCGCGACAGGAATGGCGCTGATCCAGAAGCGAGTTCAAGGCTGCGAATGTCACGGATGGCCTCCCCCCAATCCAACGCGCGGCAGGATGGAGGTGACATTTGAGATGTGCAAGAGGCTAAGTGACCGAAACCCTAGCTGATGTGTTTCGGTCGTCGGTGGCTATTTTTGGCCCGTGGCCAGCAGGTAGCCGACGCCAGCTGCAACAAGCAAACCCAGAACAACTGCAACGGTAATCTTAATCGCAGACCAGGGGCGTTCACCCTGAACCCGGCCGGTACGGCCGTTCACCACAAATCGATAGGTCTGGCCCCGGTACTTGTACGCTGCCATCCATACCGGCAGCAGGATGTGCTTGAAGGTGACATCCCGCACTTCGGTCTCTAGCGCGTGAATCCTTTGTCTATCGCCACCGATGTCGAACCGGACATCCCGCTCAATGACTCGCGCCATGTATTGACGGGCTTCCTTGTATCCTTCCTGCAGCTCAACAGTGTAGGCTTCGGCCCGAAATCCGGCTAGGTATTCCGGTTGATAGGGTTCCAATGCCGGAAGATCCCATGGTTCCAAAGCATCGGTATAGCTTTTAGGTAATGAGCGTGAGGCCAGCACCAGAACATCGTCGAAGAAGCGGGCGACACGTCCGGATTTTGGTGTCCAGCGTACCTTGGGAACCTGCTGCTGGACTGGTTTTCCGTCGCGCATAACGGTTCGTGTTTCATAATAAACAACACCCCGTTCGCCGCGATAGCTGGATTTCGTATCGGCATCAAAGGTCCAGTAAGGCACGTAAATGCCTTGCATTTTTCGTCCCTTGCGCGCGTAGTCTTTCAATCCATTTGGTGCAAACCACAAACGGCCCAACCAATCGCCCATCGCCTTGTGCGCCGATCTTTCATCAAGCGCAAAAGGCAAAACGCCCCGAGGCTTGATATGTCGGTTCACTCCCGTGTCGGTTACGACTGGCGTGGCACAAAACGGGCATTCGGCTGCATGGGTGTTAGGATCAAACTCGACCTGAGCTGCGCAATTCGGGCAACTCAGAACTCGGGTCTCCTCGATCTCTGTCTCGGGCAGTCGATCCGCGATTGCAGCATCGAAATCCAGCTCTCGAAGACTTGCACCACCCCAGGGACCGCTCGAAATCGGTTCTGAATGCCCGCAATGGTCGCAGGTCAATGTGCCATCGCCGGGGTTGAACCGATAGTCTGCGCCACATTGGTCGCAGGGAAAGCGGTGCTCGTTTTCGCTCATCCTCAGATCGCCTTGTTGGTCAGAGCCGATAATGCCGTTAAGTCAGTCCAAACCTGCTTCACGCTCCCGGAGGGGGTGGAGGCAGGATCGTGAACAATTGTGCCAATTCCTGAACATCGCCAGCTTTCTTCCAACCGTCCTGACCGGCGGTCCAAACATGGGTGTCCCGAGTGATTTCCCCATCAGTCGCCATGCGTCCCATTTTGGCCTTGGAAAATGGCCCGCTGGTTTGCCCGTCGACCGCGATATGCCAGACATGCTCGACCGGTGGCGGAGGAGGCGGGGCCGCATGCGCTGCCGGTTGCGGAGCAGCGGGGGCGGGCGATCCCCACGGGCCGCTTGGCTGACCCGCTGCCATGTTCGACATCTGTTGTGCCATTGCCATGCCCATTCCCATGCCTAGGCCTGCACCCATGCCGCCACCTTGGCCGGGGTTGTTGGCCGCAGCTGTCATGGCTTCTGCCGCAGAATACTGTGTGTACTTACCCAGATCACCAGCCAGCCCCATCGAGGTACGCTTGTCCAAGGCGGCCTCGACTGCTGGGGGCAGAGAGATGTTTTCGATGTAGAATTCGGGCATTTCCAGCCCATAGCCTTCAAGAACCGGGGAAACCTCGGCCGCAATCAATTTGCCAAGATCAGCAGTGTTCGCCGCCATGTCCAGAACCGGAATGCCTGATCCTGCAATAACGCGGCTGAATTCCTGAACGATGATATTGCGGATTTGATAGCTGATTTCGTCCATGGTGAATTCACCATCGGTCCCGACGATCTCGATTAGGAATTTGGCAGGGTCCTTGACACGAACGGTATATGTTCCGAAGGCGCGAATGCGCGTTGGGCCGAATTCCGGGTCCCGCAGCATGATCGGGTTTTTGGTTCCCCATTTCAGGTCGTTGAAACGGGTGGTGTTGACGAAATAGATCTCGGACTTGAAAGGCGACTGAAAGCCGTGATCCCAGTGTTGCAACGTGGTCAGGATCGGCATGTTGTTGGTTTCAAGCATGTATAGACCCGGCGTGAACACGTCTGCCAATTGCCCTTCATGCACGAAAACGGCGGCCTGACCTTCGCGTACGGTTAGCTTGGCACCGTATTTGATCTCATGCCCTTCGCGCTCGAACCGCCAGACCATAGTGTCCCGGGTGTCATCAACCCAATGGATGACATCAATAAATTCTCCGGTCAGAAAATCGAAAATTCCCATTTGGGTTCTCCTGTCCTTGGGGTCAGAGCGACTGACCCATCAATTCGCGTGCAATGATCCGCACCACAGGCCGCGCCTCATCAGCAGTCATGCCGGGTTTCAGACGCGGATCATAAAGCAGTGTCAGTAGTTTTTCGTCGTGACTTGTCAGCAGGGCGAACTCGTCATCATCGTTGAAGATAGAAGGCCGTGCAGACGGGCTGTCATTCGGCAGACCCAATCCTTGTGCGATTTCTTCATGAATGCAGCTGAGCCGAACCAGATCTGGATGCTCGGCACGCACCAGCGCAACCGCGCGCGTGTAGGTGTGGGGCGAGCCGTTGGTGGCCGATGCGAAGACAAAGCAATAGAACGATTTGGGCAGCTTATCGAACAGATCCAGCTGCTTTTGACCGATGCCCGGGATCAGCTGTTTAAGTCGCGCCTGTACGTAAGCCGTATCATCTTCGCCCGCCACAAAGACGTGGAAATTGGCATTTCTGTTGACAGTCGATACCGAATGCCCGGTCAGGCGGGCAAGGCGGGCCGAATAGGATTCAATTCGCGCAGTGTCTTCTTTGCGGCGCTCAGGTGGGACGGATGGACCAAATTCCGGCCCAATACGAACCGGGCCAGACCAGCGGCTGAGCTGCCCGCTGGTTCGGGTCCGGCTGGTTGCAACCGACTGTCCCGGATATTCGCTATAAAACGCGATGGCCTCAAAGTTCTTGGCCAGATCTTCGGCGTCATACGGGGTGTCTGGTCCACCCCCATCTGTTCTGAGCAAGCCGCGCGTCAGAAGGTTGCTTTGCACCCTCTCATAGTAGCGGGCCAGATCAAGACTGGCCGCCGAAGGAGCAACATATGCATTCGCCGGGACCTGTGGCTGCACAGGCCGGGGTTGCGGCGGTATAGATGTGGTCAGCGCTGCATCACAATTGGCCAGAGCCAAGAGTGATAGTCCCGCCAGAACACGCCTCACCGAAATGTACCGCCGCACGATCAACCCGCCTTAGCCCGGAACCGCAGTTCCGGCGTTGTCGCCGATTCCATCTTTGCGTGCCTTTGCAGCGGCCAGAGTGTCGCGCAATTCGGTTTCCATCTTCTGAAGTTCTACTTCGGCAGCCGCACGCTTGGCCTTGCCTTCGTCAGCAATCGCAAGGCTTTCGTTGATCGTACCGATCAGATCTGCGTTGGCCTGCTTCACGGCTTCGATGTCGAACACTCCACGCTCCATTTCTTCGCGGATCATCTTGTTCGACTGACGCAGATTGGCCGCGTTCGAAGTCAGCAACTCGTTGGTCAGATCATTGGCGTCGCGTACTGCTGCTGCAGCTTCGGCGCTGCGCTGGATGGTGACGGCCTGCGCCAGCTGAGTCTCCCACAGGGGGACTGTGTTCACCAGCGTCGAGTTGATCTTGGTGACCAGCGACTTGTCGTTTTCCTGAACCAGACGGATCGACGGAAGCGATTGCATTGTCACCTGACGGGTCAGTTTCAGGTCATGCACCCGGCGTTCCAGATCATCGCGTGCGGCACGCAGATCGCGCAGCTCCTGCGCTTTCATCACCTGATCTTCTTCGGGTGCGGCCTGAACCTCGGCCTCTTTTTCTGGAATTTCCTGGCTGTCTAGCTCGGTCAGTTTTTCTTCGCCCGCTGCAATGTAGAGTGCCAGTTCATCATAAAAGCCCAGCGTCTTTTCGTAGAGCAGGTCCAGAGACTTGATGTCTTTGAGCAGAGTGTGCTCGTGCCCCAGCAGGTCATCCGTGATCCTGTCGATCTGACCCTGAACTGCTTCGTACTGAGCGGTAAATTTGGCGAATGGTGCGGCCCTGCCCAGCAGTCTTTCCCACCAGCTGCGTTCGCGCCGTACATCCAGTTCACTGACCGAGAACCCGCGGATCGTGGTCACGATGTTGCGAAGGCTGTCACCCGCCGGACCAACATCCTTGTTGCGGACATCTGCCAGCATTGCCTGGCTGATTTCCTGCAATTCTGCTTGCGCAGATGATCCGAAGGCAACAATCGAGTTCGTGTTGCCCATGTCAATCTCATCCATCCGCTTACGGATTTCGGCGCTGACGGGTTCGTCGGCCTCTTCAAGCGGGACTACCTCGGCCGCGGGTTCCGGAAGGGTCACGGAAGTTATTTCCTGAACCAGTGTTTCAGCTTCGACCGCCTTATTTTTGATTTCATCTGACATGAAGATGTTCCTCGCTCAAATAATAGCCGGTCAGTCCAACCGGACGCCTTCGCGCTGCAGTCTTTCGCGCAACACGTCGATTTCGACCGTCAGATCACTGCGGTCATCCAAAAGCATCTTGCGGGTACGCGCAGCGAAATTCTGTTCGAGATCGTCCAGCAAAGAAGAGTAATCCGCCAAAGCCTGCGCATCGCGGGTTCGGGCATAAACATCGGAAAATTTCACAGTGGCGTCTCGCGCGCCCTGCAAATAGACCGTCAGGTATTTTCGGGCACCGGCCAGATCACGGGGATCTTCCTCGACGGTTCTGAACAGATCGCGCGCAGTGGTTTGAAACCGCTCAACGCGCGCTTCGATCTTGCGATCACCTGCGCGTTTGATCGCGTCCGACATCTCGGTCAAATGCGTTTCTGCGTCTTCAACCACGCGAGCGACACGATCCTGCTGGAAGGTATCGATGCCTTCCATTCCTTTGTCCTTCATCGGATCGATGCCGAACGAGACCGAATGCAGAGCAGTCGCAGCGACCCCATAGAGTACAGGCGCCAGTACGCTGACCTGTGAAGCGGTTTCAGCATCCACAAATTCTGATCGATACGACGCCAGTGCGGCACCCAAACCGGTCAGAACGCTGGAGAATATCTTGCGGGGAAAGGCAGGACGTCTTGCCGTTCGACGTGCATTGTATTCCGCTTCAGCCTTCAGCCCCTCTCTCAACAACAGCGCACCTGCAGTTAGCAGACCGGCTGCGATCAGGCCGATTATCATTCCGACCGCGCCATCGTTCAATGACAGGAAGATCAAAGGGATAGCGGGCAAGAACAAAACATTTGCGCGGGCGCCTGCGGGATTCACCCGGGCGCCGTCGAATTGTCCACGCTCAGGTTGATTATCGGACGACCCTCCGCCGCCGTCGGGGCTGAATTTTCCGCCATAGCGTTTAGCCATGCGTCTATAAGCCCCCCAACAAGCCGGTACATACACCGAACAGCAACACAAGCAGCGCAGCGTAGGCCAGTTTTTGCACTCCGGATCCGGACATAGCGCCCCCTAGTAGCTGCATTTATAGAAAATTTAGTGGAAGCACCGGTCCGGCGCTAGGGGGAAGGTTGCATAACCATCGTCAATTGCGAGGATTCTTGCCACCGGAGGCCTTTTTCCTTTGCGGGCGCTGTGGCTGTTTGGCTTTGGGCTTCTGATCGGGCTCTGCTTCTAGCCCCAGCTGGTCACGCAGCACGCGACGCCGGATCTCTTCGACTTCACCCGGTTTAAGATCTCCCAACTGGAAAGGTCCGTAGGATACGCGCAGCAGGCGGTTTACGCTATAGCCGATGTCTTCCATGGCGCGGCGAATTTCGCGGTTTTTGCCTTCGCGCAGCCCGATAGTCAGCCAGGCGTTTGCACCTTGCTGCCGATCAAGTGCAACCGTCATTGGCTGAAACTTTTGCCCGTCAACCACAAGGCCCTTGCGAAGTGGCGCGAAGTCTTCATCTTTCGGGCGGCCATTGATCCGGACCCGATATTTGCGGAGCCAGCCGGTTGCCGGAAGTTCCAGTTTGCGTTTGATGCCGCCATCGTTTGTCAGCAACAACAGGCCTTCGGAATTCAGGTCCAGTCGCCCGACACTCATCACCCGGGGCATATCCTCGGGCAACTCGTCGAAGATCGTTGTTCGACCTTTTTCATCTCGTGTTGTTGTTACCAATCCTACTGGCTTGTGATACAGCCACAACCGGGCGGGCTCGGGTTCGGAAACGGGTTTGCCATCGACCGTGATCTTGTCCCGGGCTGTGACGTTCAGGGCAGGGCTGTCAATCGCCTTACCATTTATTGTCACACGGCCGGCTTCGATCATGCGTTCAGCCTCGCGGCGCGAGGCGATGCCAGCGCGGGCCAGTACTTTGGCGATCCGGTCGCCGGGAGGAGGAGTGTTGCTCATCCTCAGGCCATAACGCATCCCGGCGACTTGCGAAAGCCGGGTTTCTGGGGCAGTCAAAGGCATGACATTCAGATCGCATATGGAACTTGCGCTGCAGGAAGCGCGCGCAGCGGCAGACCGGGGGGAAGTCCCGGTTGGTGCGGTCATTGTATCGCGGGATGGTCAGGTCATCGCATCTGCAGGCAATCGGACCCGGGAAATGAAAGACCCCACCGCACACGCTGAAATTCTGGCGTTGCGCGCGGCCTGCGCCGCGACTGATTCCGAACGGCTGCCGGATCATGATCTCTACGTGACCCTTGAGCCTTGTGCCATGTGCGCGGCAGCGTTGGCCGCCGTACGCATACGCCGAATTTACTATGGGGCGTCTGATCCGAAATCCGGCGGCGTTGCGCATGGGGCGCGGGTGTTTTCGCACCCACAGGCACACCACACCCCTGAGATCTATGACGGCATTGCAGCAGATGAAGCCGGTGAATTGCTGAGAACTTTCTTTCTCGCGCAGCGAAAGGCTGGGTGCGGCGACTGATACTTTGCCCCGGTCGGCTCGCCGCACACCTTAGTCGTAAGTACTTCAGATCTTGATGGCCTTCATCACTTCAGGTTCGATCACATTGACGCCGGGGAGGCCATTGATCAGGTCTTCAGCAGATTGTTCCAGGATCGGAAATGTCTTGTAGTGGCAGGGGATTACGGTCTTGAAATTAAAGTATCGCTTTGCTGCATAAGCCGCGCCCTTCATGTCCATCGTAAAGTGGCCGCCTGCAGACAGGATTGCGATGTCGGGTTTATAATAATCACCCATCCAATCCATATCTGCCATGATGTCAGTATCGCCTGAAACATAGAGCATGTGACCCTCTGCGGCGATCATGAAGCCAACTTCGGTTCCGCCTGTGCGCACCCCGTCCGGTGTTGAAAAAGTTGAGCTGTGCGAAGCGGGTACCATGGTGACCTTGATGCCGTTCAGGTTCACTGTCCCCCCCTTGTTGAAGCCAATGGTCTCAATTCCTTCGGCCTCGCTCCAGTAGCCCATCAGATCGTATTGTCCGACTACTGGAATCTTAAGGTGTTTGGCCAAAGGCAGCACATCGACGACATGATCGAAATGGGCATGGGTTAGGAGAATGTGAGTTGCATCCTGAACTGCTTCGTCATGATGTTGTTCAGAAAGTGAAGGGTTCCCGGTCAGCCATGGATCGATCAAGAGAACCTGTCCCGCGACCTCAATACGAAAGCTGCCATGCCCCAGCCAAACGATATTCATAATTGTCCTCCTGAAAGTGGTTTAGCCGCAGCCTAGCATCCACTATGTAAAAATCTATGGAATGGATGCGTGAAATAGATGGATACTGCGAACGGTTGTCGCCCGCCTATTGGGCCGAGCCGGTAAACGCAGTAACAAATGCTGCTTTTCTGGTTGCGGCCTTGATTATGTGGTTGCGTGTGCGCGGGCAGGGGATGCCTTTGGCGAACCTGCTGGTAGCGTTGCTGGCGATCATTGGGGTAGGCAGCTATTTGTTCCATACGCATGCCCGGGTTTGGGCCGCGATTGCTGATACAACCCCAATTTTGTTGTTTATTCTGGTCTATATCTACGCTGTAAACCGGGACATCTGGAAACTGAAAACGTGGCAGGCTCTGGGATTGACCGCATTTTTCTTTCCCTACGCAGCACTGACAATTCCGCTTTTCCAATTTATTCCGGGGATCGGTGGATCGGCAGCCTATGCGCCCGTGCCTCTTTTGATCCTGATCTACGCTGCTTTGCTGCGCGGAAGAGATCCGCATACCGCGCGCGGTTTAGCTATCGGTGCAGTGATCCTGATCGCCTCTATCACTTTCCGCGCATTGGATGAGCCTATGTGCAACCGCTTGCCGTTTGGGACTCATTTTATGTGGCACATTCTCAATGCCATCATGCTGGGATGGATGATCGAGGTGTATCGCAGAGCTATGGTGCGCAGCCGATTTTCATAGCTGTGATGTAGTCGCTGTCAGAAGCTGGAACTCTTGATAACCTCCGCGACACGCTCACCGATGATACGGCTCGACTTTCGGGACGGGTGAATCAGATCGAACGAGAAATATGAGGCATCGCCTGGTTTTGCGACATCCTGTGAAGAGACATAGATGATGCCATCATCATGCTCTGCAAGTTTCGCGATGCGCTCTTCAAACTCGTCACCTTCGCTTTTGCAATGCTCAATCGGAGTAATCAACTCAGGGCTTCGCAGATAACCTACATAAATTACTTTAGTGCCGGTCTTGCGGATTTCGCGCAGGAAACTGGGAACCTGCCCGGATTGCCCATCGACTGAAATCATCTTGTCCAGAACGGGTCCGCATCTTGAACATCCGCAACCAAGCATCAGATCGTTGCCGCCACCGTTTACAATGGCCCAGTCCCACTGACCCTTGATGAACTGAGCCTGAACACCGGAGGTTGGCTTTCCATCATCGGTGAATTTTGTTTGCATCCATGCCGCCGAAGCTGATCGGTCCAATACCGGTGCGCCGATCCTCTCTTCGACGACGTCCGGAATGGCTGAACCTGACATGGAATTCCACGCCATCAGCGAGTCGCCAACAGCAATTACTTTTGCGTCGGGCGTGCTTGACGGAATTTCCTGGCATCCCATCAGGAAGCTGATCAGGCCAATTAGCAGAAACAGTTTTTTGGACATGGCAGACTCAGTTCTTGGAAATGTCTTTTGAACGAAAAGACAGGCAATTGGTAAATTCGAAGTTAATCTCTAAATGATACTATGATTGTGATTTATTCAGTTTCGAAAAGCCGATGCAAGCTGTTCGGGTAAATCGAATTCTTCAAGGACGCGCGCGCGACCCCCATCAGACATTTTGCGTGCTGTTTTTTCCACAATGCTCTGAATCTTTTCAGCCGAATGCTTGGAGGCGAAGGGCTGAAAATACCATTTCAGGAAGACAAAGCAGATCACATCTTCCAGGGCCTGCACTTCGGCGTCTCTTTTGATGCCTTGCTTGCGCAGCATGCGTCCCACTGCATCAATCTGATCCGGTTCGTATCCCGCCTGCGCCATCAAATCTGCGACAACCTGAGCATGATGTTCGCCTTGCGCGCGCCGCCATGTAAGATACCCGGTCCGACCTTCCGGATATTCAGATCGTGCAAGTTTCCAGCGTTCGACATGTTGCCCACGTGCTGCGATCTGCAAGGGTTCCGAGGCGCCTGGGAACAGGCGATTCAGCTCTGCAGTCATCCGCTTCCCATAGAGCAGTGTTTCAGGCTGGTTATCATCCATATTGGGATCGACAGAGTTGGCCGCATCAATGGCGTCCAGCACATTTTGCATCCGCGCGCTCATTTTTCGCTCCGGTCCTTGCTTGGCTTCATGCGTGGTGTCGCATGGTACCGCGATAGCTTGATCTGTTCACGCTCATGAATGGCTGAGCGGAATGCAGCATTCAATCAAAAAGAAGCGATGCAGGAAATAAGCAGGCAGGATGTAGGGGGCGAGTTTTGTAGGAATGTATCAGGGCCGGGCCATAGGGGAGGGAATGGCCCGGCCATCTTGCAATCATCATCCGGTTACTTGCGAATGACAGATTTATCCTGGGTTACCTGATCGGCTGACTGATCGGGGAAAGTCAGCAGGGGGGTCAAGTTGGTATCAGGGATGCCCAGAGCCATTGCTGGCGCAGACAATGTTGCAAGTGTCAGTGAAAGGGTGATCATCAGGGATTTCATGGCCGTTCTCCAAACTGAACTGTTCCGTTCACTTCATTAAGTGTTGGTGTCGCCGGTCTTCAATGGAGAAAGTGAACTAATGGGTTCACTTCTGTGCATAGCAGGTATTCAAATCTGATTAGGTCAACTTCTAAGACGACTCGAACAGGGCAGGGAGTTCGTTGTGCACAGTGTTTGCCAGTGGTCTTGCGACTGCTGCGGCAGACAGGTAAATGCCGGGTAACGCATATGAGGGTTCCCATGTCGATTGACCAAAGCACCGCCGCCAAGGTGGCCAAACTGGCCCGGATCAAGGTCGAGGATGACGCGCTGCCGGCGCTGGCATCTGAATTCAACACCATTCTTGGGTTCATCGAGCAATTGAACGAAGTAGACGTCGAAGGCGTTGAGCCGATGGTTTCGGTCGAGCCGATGCGACTGAAACGTCGTGAGGATGTGGTCACCGATGGCAATCAGCAGGACAAGATTCTGGCCAATGCCCCCGATGCACGCGAAGGCTTTTTCGCCGTTCCCAAGGTTGTGGAGTAAGACATGAGCGATCTGAACAAACTGGGCCTGGCCGAGGCTCGTGACGCGCTGCGCGCTGGTGACGTAACCTCTGTCGAGCTGACAGAATCTTGCCTGAAGGCGATCGACGACGCAGATGCGCTGAACGCTTTTGTCCACAAAACGCCCGAGATCGCGCTCGAGCGCGCCAAGGCGGCGGATGAGCGGATCAAAGGTGGTGATGCCCCGTCAATGTGTGGCTTGCCGATTGGTATCAAAGACCTGTTCTGCACTAAGGGTGTCCCCTCGCAGGCGGCTTCGAAAATTCTTGAAGGTTTCAAGCCTGAATACGAATCCACTGTCTCCCAGCAACTGGCCGATTCAGGCGCGGTAATGTTGGGTAAGCTTAACATGGACGAATTTGCCATGGGTTCGTCCAACGAAACATCGATCTACGGCAACGCGGTCAGCCCGTGGCGTCGTGGCAATGATGACGCGCAGTTAACACCGGGCGGCTCGTCCGGTGGGTCGGCATCTGCTGTGGCTGCAGATCTGTGCCTTGCTGCCACTGGTACAGATACTGGTGGTTCGATCCGCCAGCCTGCTGCCTTTACCGGCATCACCGGTATCAAGCCAACCTACGGACGCTGCTCTCGCTGGGGCATCATCGCGTTTGCATCTTCGCTGGATCAGGCCGGTCCGATGACCAAGAACGTGCGCGACGCGGCAATTATGCTCGAAGCGATGTGCGGTCACGACCCGAAGGATTCCACAAGCGCGGAACTGGCCGTCCCGAATTTTGAGGCGATGCTGACCGGCGACATCAAGGGCAAGAAAATCGGGATTCCTAAAGAATACCGCATGGAGGGCATGCCCGCCGAGATTGAAAAGCTGTGGGCCGACGGTGCTGAAATGCTGAAAGCAGCAGGTGCCGAGATCGTCGATATTTCTCTGCCGCACACGAAATATGCACTGCCCGCTTATTATGTGATTGCCCCTGCTGAGGCTTCTTCAAACCTCGCCCGCTACGACGGTGTGCGCTATGGCCGCCGTGCCACGCTGGCGCAGGGCGACGGCATCACCGAGATGTACGAAAAGACCCGTGCCGAGGGCTTTGGCCACGAAGTTCAGCGCCGTGTCATGGTCGGAACCTATGTTCTGTCGGCTGGTTTCTATGATGCCTACTACAACCGTGCACGTAAGGTGCGTAACCTGATCAAGAAAGACTTTGAAGATGTCTTTGCCGCAGGTATCGACGCCATCCTGACCCCGGCCACGCCTTCGGCCTCTTTCGGTCTGGGTGAAATGACCGAGGCTGACCCTGTTCAAATGTATTTGAACGACGTGTTCACGGTGACCGTAAACCTGGCTGGTCTGCCCGGTATTTCGGTGCCTGCTGGTCTGGACACACAAGGTCTGCCATTGGGGCTGCAGTTGATCGGTCGTCCGTGGGAAGAAGGTGACCTGCTTAACACCGCCTACGCCCTTGAAGAGGCCGCAGGGTTTGTGGCCAAGCCCGGGAAATGGTGGTAAGCCTCAAGGCAACAAAACTAAGCAGAGCGGAGCAGCCAAATGCGCAAATTGCTTCTGATCCCGGCCATTGGGTTAATCGCTGGATGTGAGACTGTGGCACCAGTTGCCGGGACAGGTTTCAACACGCCCCAGTATCAGGCGCAGCGTGAAGCGCAGCTGGCAGGGCAGGGCGTCGCGGGAAATCCGCTTCTGCCTCCGTCCGAAGTCTCGCAGCAACCGCTGTCGGCGCAAGGGGCGGCGACAGCGATACCGCCTACCACCGGTGACAGCGCTGATGATATCGCAAACCAGACGGCTGCCGCACTGGCAAGCACGTCGGGGCAGACGATTCCATCAACAACCGTAGCTCCTTCGAGCAACACCGGTATATCTGACGAACAGGATTTCGGTGCTGTATCCAACCGGCGTAGCATCGAATCCGACGCCGCGCGGATTGAACAGAACCGCCAGACCTATGAAGTGGTCGCGCCAACGGCAGTGCCTCAGCGTAGCCAGGATGGTCAGCCCAATATCGTTCAATATGCGCTGAGCACATCTAACCCGGTTGGTACGCAGCTTTACAGCCGCGCGGGTTTTAACCTGCAGGCCAAAGCTGAACGGAACTGTGCTCAGTACCCATCATCGGATCAGGCGCAGATCGCATTCCTGTCCAACGGTGGCCCGCAGCGGGATCGCAAAGGTCTGGATCCTGACGGTGATGGATTTGCGTGCAGCTGGGATCCAAGCCCGTTCCGCAGTGCGGTCAACAACTGAGTCGCTGGTGCCGATCTGGCACCCGTCCCCTAATTTCGGACCACGCCGGGATGGTCTCGAACCGTCTTTGGTGGTCATCCACTATACAGCCATGGCTTCTGCAGAGGCGGCGCTTGAACGCCTGTGCGATCCGGCCGCCGAGGTGTCGGCGCATTACCTGATCGCTGGCGATGGGCGCCTTTGGCAGATGGTTCGCGAAGAAGACCGCGCGTGGCACGCTGGCGCAGGGGAATGGCGAGGCCAAAAGGATATCAACTCCCGTTCAATCGGAATCGAGCTCGACAATCGTGGCGATCACCCGTTTTCCGAACTCCAAATGGCAGCTCTGGAGAATCTGCTTCAGGACATCATGGATAGGTGGGGCATTGTTCCTGATGGGGTGATTGGTCATTCCGACATGGCGCCCGGTCGCAAGTTCGATCCCGGAGCACGTTTTGACTGGCAAAGATTAGAACGGAAGAAACTGGCGCAACAACGCAGCTTTGGTGAAAATCCGCAAGCTGCAGCGATGCAATCGTTTCGTGCTTTAGCGCATGATGCAGGGTTCACAGCCGAAGCCGATGACGAGGTTCTGTTGGCCGCTGTTCGGCTAAGATACCGCCCCTGGGCGAAAGGGCCATTGGAGCCGACTGATCTTTCTCCGCTTCGCAATACTATTCGCCGGACCTGACTGCGCTTCACTTAGCTGCAAATGCCAAAGGGTTGAATTGGCTGTTGGCAAACAAGGGGCTGTCCCCTTCGTCGCCGTCTACACTTGACGTTGTCATGCCTTAGGCATACCCACTCCCGGCGCGGAGGGCCGGATGGCCGCTGGGGTGCAAGCCCGAGAGGAAAGTCCGGACTCCACAAGGCAACGGTGCCGGGTAACGCCCGGGCGGGGAAACCCGACGGAAAGCGCCACAGAAAACAAACCGCCTTGGTGTTTCAGAGGTTCTCCTCCAGCAATACCAAGGTAAGGATGAAACGGTGGGGTAAGAGCCCACCGCATCCCTGGCAACAGGGATGGCACGGCAAGCCCTACCGGGAGCAATGCCGAATAGGGTCCCCGCGCGGGCCGGTCGGCGTCAGCCGATACCGCCGCTAGGCATGCCTTGGCCGAGAGGGACCGGGTTGGCAGCTGGAGCCGTGCAGCAATGCATGGCCTAGATGAATGGTCATCGAAGGGGGTAACCCCGGAACAGGATCCGGCTTACAGGCCCTCCGCGCAAGTTTTCCTCAACCTCCCGGAGGTGTGTAGACACCGGTCAGTTCAGCAGCTTTTTCGGTGATTGCCACAAAGTCCTCTGCGGTCCAGGCGCGTACGGTTTCTACATCCGAAACTGCGCCCGAAGCAGCGACAGCCATTCCGACGGCGACAGCGTCCGTACCATCCGGGGCTTCGCTGATGACAACCACATCGTTTCTGCCGGTCGTGACATAAAACGAAATCAGTCTGCCGCCGACTTTTTCCAACAATGCCTTTACGGGGCCAGTGCGATTTTCCGGCTTCTTCAGCATCCCTTTGACGCCCGCATGTGAATATGACGCGTAGGTAATGAAAATAGGCATATCGATCTCCTAACGAGAGGGTTGTGGGACCATTGATTGGGCCGGTCCCCTGGCCGGATAATTTGTTCAGCTTGCTGAAAGGATCGGAGTAGAGATCAGCCAGACACCAAACGCGATCAGGACAATCCCTGTCGCAGGAGCAATCCACTGGGCGTGAGGAAGCAGTTTTTCCAACGCCACATACAATGCTATCCCAACGATCCAGAGCAGGTTCATGACGCCACCCACAAAGAGAAGGGCCATCAACGCCCAACAGCAGCCAAGGCAATAAAGCCCGTGTAGCGTTCCGGTGCGAAGCGCTCCTGTCGCGCCGGAACGATGATGCTTCGCGAGGAATTGTGCAGGGCTTTGGCAGTGGTGCAGGCAAGCAGTTTTCAGGCTTGAAAGCTGATAGGCGCCGGCTGCAACTAATACGAATCCTGCAAAGGTCTTAGACCGGATTGTCATCATCGGCCCATCCGACAGCCCAATGTGCTCCAAACCCCATTGAGCGCCCGTAGCAAGCGCGCTGAAGACAGCCCACGCTATGAGATAGCCCGACAGGAAAACGAGGCCGAGCAGGGCGGCCTGGTCCTTTTCAGCCCCCATTCGTTTGATCGCAACATAGAGCAGGACGGTCGGCGCGGCGCTGGGTGTCATCATCGCGATCATCATCACCCACCACATCAGAAAGATGAGCACCCAATAGGTGGCGCTCCAGTGCGGTCCAGCACCCATCGACATCGGTTCGCCTATTGGGCCAGCCATGCGTGTCATCTGAATGGCGGACATGTCCATGCCAACGCCCGCAATAGTGTACCAGGATGCACCCAACAGAATCAGGCAGACACTGAACAGAACAATTGTGCGATCATGCCTTAACAGGCTTTCGACCGCCCCGGTTTGGGGCGGCTTGGAATTCACTGACACAGGAACGCTCCGGCTACGCGCCGATCACACCGTGGCCCGAGATATTCAGGTGAGCCAGATGTGCATGCGTAGCGTCGAATGTCAGGCTGATTGCTCCGCCATTGGTTTTAGCGGATCCCGACGCAGCTTCGGCATGGCGATACTCAAATCCGTTTGGCAACTGGATTGAGGCACGATGCGGTGCGCCCGATACAATATGCGGGATCGGGTTGACCTCGACGTCAAATACTCCCGGAGCTCTGGCATAGCCCCTGCGCTCTTCGCGATCCCAGTTAAGTTCGATTGGGATAAAGAGTGTTTCATGCTTCGTGGGTGCCATCGCACTGTAAACGTACCACATGGTCGCCATCTCATCGGTGTCTTCGCCCGTCATTATGGCTTGTAGGGCAGCCCTCTGATCAGCATTGGTCTTGTCGTCAATGATCAGCTGCATCTGGCCGTTGCCCTCATGAATAGGGCCAGGCCAGTAATAAACACCCGCAGCTCGAACGCCGGCAAGATCCGTGTCCCCGTACCGCCCGCTCGTAATGTCAAAGACCACAACAGCCTCACAGTTCCCATGGGTTGGAAGAACGCTGAACTGGCATGGGCAACCGAAGTTGCAATTGCAATTGGCCAGTTCTTCGCCCTGAATAGTCCATTCAGTCATGATAGCCCCCCAAGAAAAATCGAACCTAAAAACCCTGCTGACAGAGTTTGTTGCCCGTTTCTGATGCCTCGCAAATTGAGCCCGCAATTGGCTTCTTGGCATTGTGGAGTGGGCAGAGATTATCACGGATCCGTGAACTCTCCAAACCACTGCGCGGGAAAGCGCCAGTTCGTATCAAATGATTTGTGATGCTTGTTGGCCGATTCTGGTTGACTCGGGCGTGCCAGCAGGTAAAAGCGCACGCTCATAGGAATTCAACCGAAAGGCCCCTGCCTTTTCGGACGCAGGAGATAACCATGGCGAAGCCGACGACAATCAAGATCCGTCTGAACTCGACCGCGGGCACGGGCCACTTCTACGTGACCAAGAAAAATGCGCGCACCATGACTGAAAAGATGACCGTTCGTAAATACGACCCGGTTGTCCGCAAGCATGTCGAGTACAAAGAAGGCAAGATCAAGTAATCTGCCGTCTTACATAGACATTTCTCGGAAAGGGCTCTGTGATCGCAGAGCCCTTTTTTAATTGACTGAGAACTCTTTGGTATCTTTGGTCTGTCGCCGCATGTGCCGTAAGCCGTTGCAACAGCGCATCAGCATGCAAGCCAATCTGTTCGTGCGTGGCTTGCATTTTCAGTTCACCTGCCGCTACGCTTCAGCAAATCGCTACAAAATGTTGACCGCCATGAAAAAAATCATATTGCCTGCTATTGCAGTTCTAACACTTTCGGCCTGCGAGGATCCGTTCAACCGTGAGGGCATCGGCTTCACCGGAATTGATGGAGAACCGCGAGATGTTGCGGATGTGAATGGGGCGGTCGCCTTCCTGCCACCCGAGACGAACGTACCGGCCGAACTGGCAGAGCTGCCGACGATCAGGGTCGCTACCGATAAGACCGAGCTGTCCAAGGTTGCGGGTGTGGCGATTACGAATGGCGGAAAAAACGTATCCAATGCGGTGCAGCTGTCTGGCGACCAAATCAACCTTTTCCTTAGCACGGTCAGCGTAAACGGTACCTTGTTCGGGGTATTGCGTACAGAGAGCGGTCATGTAGACAACTCCCTCGGCTCAATCTTCGGTAGCGAGACCGAGCGCTTTACAGGCTGCTTGCCTGCAGGCGATGTCTATCGCAAAGGAAATTCCTCACGTAGTTCGGGTTTCGCTGTTCCGCTGAACTGCAGCTGAGCAGAATCCAAAATTAATCTTGCATGGCCCCTGTCAGCTTCGACAGGGGCTTTTCTTTGCGGTCAATTACCTGTGCGCCACTCTGCGAAATGCATGACAGGACGCAGACCAGCACGTTCCATCAATCCTGCCCAAGCCGAATTGAACTCGGCATAGGTGATCGCCAGAACCTGCCCGCCAGCTTCACGCAGCATGGCGCGGGCAGCCTCCAACAGCGCCAGGCCAATGCCTTGTCTGCGTTGTTCAGAATCGACGCAGTTATGGTGGACCATTGCACGAGATTCCGATGCACGGAACGGAGTCGCATCGCGAAGTTCGATTTCGATAATGGTGTATCCCAACAACTCTTCACCCTTCTCAAAACCCAAGACATGCATGTTATGTTGAGAAAGTCAGCTTTGCAGATGGGCAATCATGACTCGATCTTCTGGCAGATGCGCATGTCTTTGCGGTTGATGGCCCAGATTTAGGTCATGGACCTGATGCAGTGGGGGCAAGATCAGATGGGTTTGATCCGGCTGGATTTCTTGATCGTCATGTTTTTTCCTTTCTGCAAAAGTAAAGGGCGGGTCATTCGGACCCGCCCTTTCGCTTTAGAGTATTGAGCAAGTTGCTATTCTTGCTGACCCATGAACATAAGCAGGAATTGGAACATGTTCAGGAACGAGATGTACAGGCTCAGCGCACCGTCAAATGCCGCTTTGTCCAACCATTCCTGATCTCCGTGGGCCGCGTGCGCAACATAAGTGTTCTTGATGTCTTGCGTGTAGAAAGCGGTCAAACCGGCGAAGATAAGAATGCCGATGGCCGAGATAGCCAGCATCATGACGCCAGACTGCAGGAACAGATTGATGACCATTGCCACAATCAGGCCGATCACACCCATCATCAGGAAGGTGCCCATGCCGCTGAGGTTGCGCTTGGTGGTGTAGCCATAGAGGCTGAGGCCAGCAAAGGCGATTGCGGTCACCAGGAAGGTCTGGGTGATCGAGTAGGGCGTGAAGATCATGAAGATCGAACTCATCGATACGCCCATCACGGCCGCGAAGATGAAGAAGCCCAGTTGAACTGTAGCAGCAGAACCCCGACGCATCAGGGCGCCCCAGCCGAACAAGATGAAGGCCAGCGGAGCAAACATGACGACCCATTTCAGCGGCGACAGAAACAGAGTTCCACCCAGACTGGTCAGGTATCGGTCAGCGCCGATCTGTGCCACTGCATTGCTAGGATCAGAGGTCACGGCAAGACCTGCGATGGCCCAGGCAGCCAATGCCGTGATCAGCATACCCACGGACATTGTGCCGTAGACTTTGTTCATGTGGGCGCGCAGGCCCTCGTCAATCTCGGCAGCGCGCGCACCGGTCGCCGTCCGGATCGTATCGAATTGTGCCATTAAGGGTCTCCCTTCGAAAGTCTTTGCTCAGTTCGCAATGGCGAACCGATTTCCCTGCAAATATCGGAGAGTGAGACACATGTTTCAAGAGTTTTACGCTTAAAACCCGTTGAATCTGTCAGCAAATTTGGCGGCTGACGTGTCGCAGCCGCCAAATTGCGCTTTCAGGCCATTTAATACAGTCGTTTGTGCCAGTTATCAGGGGCATCCCAAAATGGGCGGGCAGCTTCGATATCTGCCTCGGCGCGGGAAACTCCGATGTCTTCAAGGGCGCGGTCGTCAAGTTTGGCAAGGCTGCGACGCTGCCGGGCCAGGCCTAAAAGGGTCCACAATCCAAGGCCTTTGGACGGTTTCCGGTGTGCGCATTTCGTTGAAACAGCAACTTGGGTCATAATCTTTGTCCTTTCCTTGCTCTGTGATGTGTTATCTGCTTTTCATCAACTTACTTGATTTATATGGCGCAACGTGACACATTTTAAAAATGAATGTTTATGACGAGAACCATAAGGATTCTTGAACATGCGAAATTTGGACATAACCACCCTGCGGTCATTCGTGGCTGTCGCTGACCATGGCGGCGTGACTCGTGCCGCCGGGTTCCTGCACCTGACACAGTCGGCCGTATCGATGCAGCTCAAACGACTGGAGGAGTTGTTGGGGCTGGAACTGCTGGATCGCAGTGGTCGGACGATTGCGCTTACTGCATCTGGTGAGCAGTTGCTTGCCTACGCTCGGCGTATGGTGGCTCTGAATGACGAGGTGATTTCGAAGCTTACCGATCAGGCTTTTGAGGGTGAGGTGGTGCTGGGTGTGCCGCATGACATCGTGTATCCGGCTATCCCTCGCGTTCTGCAGCGCTTCAACGCTGATTTTCCGCGCGTCAGGGTGCAGCTGGTGTCGTCATATACCCTGCAACTGAAGGAGATGTTCCGGCGCGGTGAATGTGACGTGATCCTGACGACCGAGGCATCGGCCCCAGACGGAGGTGAAACCGTCGCAGAGTTGCCTTTGCGTTGGATTGGCGCGCCGGGCGGGTCGGCATGGCGTCGTCGCCCGATTCCTCTCGCGCTGGGTCGTCGCTGCATGTTCAGGCCTCAAGTGATCTCGGCTCTGGATGCCGCTGGTATTCCATGGGAGCTGTCGGTTGAGACCGAAAATGACCGCACGATCGAAGCAACTGTGAGCGCCGATCTTGCGGTTCACGCAATGCTCGAGGGAACCGAGGCCGCACACCTGGAAAAAATCGAATCCGGAGGTGTGCTGCCGGAACTGCCTGCACATGTGATCAACCTCTATGGCGGTGACGCAGGGCGCGGCGCGGTTGTCGAGGCGTTGGCCTCGTTGGTTCGTCAGAATTTCCGTTTGCTTGGCGGAGTGCCTCTCAAGGCTGTCGTCGGCTGAGGGAACTCAAGGCGTAATCACGATTTTGCCGGTAGACTTGCGCTCTTTCAGAAGTGTCATGCCTTCAGCCACGTCCTTCAGTGGCAGGGTGTGGCTGATATGCGGTTTGATCCGTCCTTCTGCGTGCCAGCGGAACAGTGTGTCAAAGCTATTCCGAACAATTTCAGGGCGAAAATTCAGATACCCGCCGATGTAAAAACCAATCACGGTCAGATTCTTGACCAGCAGATGGTTGGCCGGAATCTGCGGCACGTCTCCACCGGCGAAACCGATGGGCAGCAGGCGCCCTTCGGGATTCGTCGCGCGGAAGGCCGCCTTGAAGACATCGCCGCCGATGGCGTCATAAACCACGTCTGCGCCCCCAAGCGACTTGACCCGCTCACGCAAATCTTCGTCCGCATCAATCAAGTGATCTGCGCCAGCGGCTTGTGCAACGGCCAGCTTATCCTCACCCCGGGCCTGTGCGATCACAGTGGCGCCCATCAGTTTTCCGATTTCTACGGCAGTCAGGCCAACTCCACCTGCGGCCCCGGTAACCAAAAGCGTTTCACCCGGTCTGAGATGTGCGCGATGGTCCAGCGCAATGTGGCTGGTCCCATATGCAATCTGAATGGCTGCAGCGTCCTCAAAGCTTGTGGATTCGGGAAGGGGAATTGCGCGGTTTGCGTCAAAGACACCAAACTCTGCCAATCCGCCTTGCCCGGAATAGATTGCGACGCGATCCCCTGTTTTCAGATGAGAGACATTGGGCCCGACCTCATCAACGACACCTGCAACTTCCATGCCCTGCGTAAACGGAGCGGCCGGGGTATCCTGATAAGTACCCTTCTGCATCAGCAGATCCGCAAAATTCAGGCCACATGCGCGAATGGCCACGCGCACCTGGCCTTCGCTCGGGGTGGGGAGGTCTACCTCACAAAGCTCGGCCTTAGCACCGGCTGATTGAATTCGATATGCCAACATGAATGCTCTCCGTCTTGGCGACATAGGCCGGTGAGATGGTCGGATTGTCAATCGTTCGGGAAAGCCACGCAGCGCGCGTCTGAGGAAACCCTTTGTTTCCCTTGTGGAAACGACGATAGCAATTTCGGTCGCGGCACAACCACAAACCTTTGTACTTTGTTACGGACTCAACCTTCTTGAAAAAAATCCTAAAAGCGGCAATATTGGCGCATAGTGCTGTTTCGGGGGGCACGATCCGAATTAGGGAGTTCTTAATTGCTGACTCGCTAGCTTAGCGGTCATGACTGATGTCGCGTTTCCCGGACGGTTGTGTGTGTAGTAGAGGAGAATACCAATGACCCATCCCGTCGATGTCCATGTGGGCAAGCGTGTCCGGCATCGCCGCTGGCTGATTGGCATGACCCAGCAGCAGTTGGCGCAGCAAGTTGGTATCAAGTTTCAGCAAATCCAGAAGTATGAGACGGGTGCCAACCGGATCAGCGCATCACGCCTTTGGGATATCGCCGAGGCATTGGACGTTCCGGTTAGCTTTTTCTTTGAAGGCCTAGAAGAGGTTCAGAAGGAAGATGCCGACAAGAAATCGGTTCCTGCCGACCTGATGGGCGACAAAGAAGCGCTTGATCTGGTGCGTTCGTACTACGCAATTCCTGAGAACCAGCGCCGCCGTCTGTTCGAACTCGCACGTGTGCTTAGCGACGTCGCCTGAGACAAGCGCTTGACACTTGGGTGATCTGAACGCACGGGTAGTGCATGCAGAACACTCAGCTTAGCGATCTTGAGGTTGCCGACAAAATGGCCGACGCAGCGCGTGCGGCTATACTCCCTTATTTTCGGCAATCGGATCTGGAAACAGACAACAAACTTTCTGCCGGTTTCGACCCGGTCACAGTTGCGGATCGCGAAGCCGAAAAAGCGATGCGCGCAGTTTTGGCTGAATTTCGCCCGAATGACGGGATTTTGGGCGAAGAGTTCGGCCACAACGATGGCACAAGCGGTCGAACCTGGGTTCTCGACCCAATCGACGGCACGCGAGGCTTCATCAGCGGCACACCCACATGGGGTGTGCTGATTGCGCTTAGCGAAGCAAACGGACCAATACTCGGGGTCATTGATCAGCCATATATTGGAGAACGGTTTGTGGGTGGCGGCGATGTTGCCCACATGATTGGTCCGCGAGGTAAATCTCCATTGGGTACCCGATCCACCTGCGATCTGAACGACGCGATTCTGTTCACCACCTTTCCCGAAGTTGGCACGCCAACCGAAGCAGAGGCATTCAGGGCCGTCGCCCAACACGTTAAGCTGACGCGCTATGGCATGGATTGTTACGCCTACGCACTGCTGGCCGCGGGGCAGGTGGATCTTGTGATCGAAGCCGGGTTGAATTCCTACGACATTCAGGCACCGATTGGTCTAATCCAGGCAGCAGGCGGAGTCGTGACGGATTGGCAAGGTGAGCCTGCTCATAATGGCGGGCGAGCGCTTGCGGCGGCAAATCCGGATATTCACGCTGCTGCCTTAGAGATTTTGCGGAGCTTCTGAATTCTGTTGCTGCATCGGAGTCGCTCGACTAAACATATCTTGGCCGGTTCTTAAGCCCGTTTTCCACCGGCCTTCGCATTCTTGGCATGAGACGGGCATATGCAGGAGTGCGAAGAATGTCCGAAATCCTCATTAAAAACGCTGACACCATCCTCACCATGGATGACACACGCCAGGAATTGACTGGCGCAGATATTTTGATCCGAGATGGTCAAATTTCCCAGATCGGCCATGGGCTTAATACAATGGGAGAGGTTCACGATGCATCCGGTTGCGTCGTCACACCGGGCCTCGTGAACACGCACCACCATCTTTACCAAACTCTGACACGCGCGGTTCCCGGCGGACAGGATGCATTGCTGTTTGGGTGGCTCAAAACACTCTATCCAATCTGGGCGCGTTTTGGCCCGGCCGAGATGTTCACCTCGGCGCAGATCGGGTTGGCAGAACTGGCTTTGTCCGGCTGTACCCTCAGTTCAGACCATCTTTATCTCTATCCGAATGGATCGAGACTGGACGACACAATCTCTGCTGCGTCCGAATTGGGGCTGCGTTTTCAGCCTACGCGAGGCGCAATGAGCATTGGCGAAAGTGACGGTGGTTTGCCCCCGGACAGTTTGGTCGAAGCAGAAGCGGACATACTCGAAGACATGATCCGCGTGGTAGACGCCTTTCATGATCCGTCTGAAGGGGCCATGTGCCGTGTGGGTCTTGCACCCTGTTCTCCGTTCTCGGTCAGCCGGGATCTGATGCGCGACGCCGCTTTGTTGGCGCGTGACAAGGGTGTGATGTTGCACACCCACCTTGCCGAAAATGACGAAGACATCGCTTATTCCGAGGCGCAGTTCGGATGTCGTCCCGGACAATATGCCGAAGAGCTGGGCTGGACCGGTCCGGATGTCTGGCATGCGCATTGCGTCAAGTTGGACGGGGCAGAGATTGATCTGTTCGCCAGAACGGGGACCGGGGTTGCGCATTGCCCATGTTCGAACTGTCGGTTGGGTTCTGGTATCGCGCCCGTCCGTGCGATGCGGGATCAGGGAGTAAATGTTGGATTGGGCGCTGATGGTTCAGCAAGCAACGACAACGGCAACCTGATGCTTGAGGCGCGACAGGCCATGTTGTTGCAGCGTGTTGCGAACGGGGCTGATGCGATGTCTTCCCGCGAAGCGCTGGAGATCGCGACCCGTGGTGGCGCTGATGTTCTGGGCCGTCCGGATTGTGGGCGGCTGCAGCGCGGGAAACGCGCGGATATCGCCGTTTGGGACATGCGAAGTATTGAGAGTGCGGGCAGCTGGGATCCCGCCGCTCTGCTGTTGGCGGGACCGATGCAGGTCAAACACCTGTTTGTCGAAGGAAGGCAGATTGTGCGCGATGGTCAGATCACGACCATCGATTTGCCTCGTGTCATCGAACGCCAGAACAGGCTGGCCACGGCCTTGCAGAACTAAACTATGTTTGGTGCGTGACCGCTCGACCGCTGATCCAGACATCGGCAATCGCGCGGTCATCGCCCATCATGATTGTCGGGAATACGGCTTCCCACAGATCGTCCGCATTGGCTTCACGCTGGGCGATTGCAGGCGTTGAGGCAAGGTTCAGAACAACCAGATCAGCCTCCATGCCGGGTGCGATGTTGCCAATGCAGTCATCCATGCGCAGCGTACGCGCAGATCCGACCGTACCCAGCCACAGCAATTGTGCCGGATGCAGGGGACGACCACGCAGCTGTCCGATCTCGTAGGCAGCGGCCATGGTGCGCAGCATCGAGAAGCTGGATCCGCCACCTGTATCCGTGGCCAGGCCCACACGATGGCCATCGGAAATCAAGCCATTCATGTCGAATAGTCCCGAGCCAATAAACGTGTTGGAGGTCGGGCAGTGAATCAGCGCTGCGTCCACCTCGCGCAGGCGATCACGTTCACGATCCTCCAGATGAATGACATGACCATACAGGCCGCGCCCACCCAGAAGGCCGAATTGCTCGTAGGTATCGAGATAATCGCGCGCATTCGGGAACAAAGACCGGACCCATTCGATCTCATCCGTTTGTTCGCTGAGATGGGTCTGCATCAGACAGTCGGGATGTTCCGCCCAAAGTGCGCCCATCGCCTCCAGCTGGTCCGGGGTGGATGTGGGCGAGAAGCGGGGTGTAATGGCGTAAGAGATCCTGCCAGTGCCGTGCCACTTTTCCAGCAGTGCTTTGGACTGATCATACCCTGTTTGTGCAGTGTCTTGCAGACCTTCGGGCGCGTTCCGGTCCATGCAGGTCTTACCTGCCACGACCCGCTGTCCGCGCTCCTGTGCTGCGGTAAAGAAGGCATCAACGCTTTCGGGATGGATGGTGCAGAAGCTGCACATCGTTGTGGTCCCGTGTGCAGCGGTCAGGTCCAGATAGCGGTTGGCAATTTCCGAAGCATACTCGGGCGAGCCGAATTTCATCTCTTCGGGGAAGGTGTAGGTGTTCAACCAATCGATCAGGCGCTTGCCCCAGCTGGCGATCATCGCGGTCTGCGGGTAGTGCACATGCGGATCAACAAAACCCGCCATGATCAGTTGCTCACCATAATCCTTAACGTTGGCATCAGGATTGGCACGGGTCAGATCATTGGCTGTGCCCAAGGCAACGACACGCCCTGCTTCGATCAAAACCGCTTCATTTACTGTGGCTGCGTCGGTCGGTTCACCCTCGAATGGTGAGCCGTCAAAACTCAGTACGCGCCCTTTCAAAAGCGTCTTTTGCGCCATTTGCCCTGTTCTCCGCCTGTTTGGGATCGCGTTACAGCATAGGCGGAGGAAAGATGTGGGTAAATTAGACCATTGTCATTGTTTTCCGGTAGCTGCTTCTTCTATTTAGGGGCCAATCACCAAACAAAGGGGGCAGCGCATGACGACAGGCACTGATGAGGTCAGACCCGATCAGTCCCGGGACGACGACGCCTATGCGCTGGATCGGCGGACCGTTGCGGCGATCCTTTATGCGGTTGATGTTGATGACCGTATGAAGCTGATCGAGCTGATGGAACCGCTGCACGCGGCTGACATCGCTGATCTTCTGGAACAGATCAATCCTTATGATCGTGCACGCCTGATCCGATTGTACGACAAGGAGTTCGACGGCGATATCCTGTCGGAACTCGATGAAGCGCTACGGGAAGAGGTGATTGCCGTCCTGAAGCCAGACGTGCTGGCCGAAGCTGTGCGCGACATGGAAAGCGACGATGTCGTCGACTTGCTCGAAGACCTCGAAGAGCCACAGCAGGAGACGATTCTTGATGCGCTTGAGGATTCCGAGCGTATCGCCGCCGAGCAGGCACTGTCCTATCCAGAGAACTCCGCTGGTCGCCTTATGCAGCGCGAGGTTGTCATGTCACCCGAGCACTGGACAGTGGGACAGGCGATTGACTTCATGCGGGCCAATGATGATCTGCCCGAGCAATTCTATCACGTCATTCTTGTTGATCCGCGGCTGAAACCCGTTGCCCAGGTTACCCTTGGCAAGCTTATGGCTGCCCGGCGCGAAGTTCCGCTTCACGACATTGCCGAAGAAGAGTTTCACATCATCCCGGTCGATCAGGATGAAGAGGATGTGGCCTATGCCTTCAATCAGTACCACCTGATTTCAGCCCCGGTGGTCGATGGCGACGGGCGGCTGGTTGGCGTGATCACCATTGATGACGCCATGGTCGTTCTGGACGAGGAATACGAAGAGGACATGCTGCGTCTTGCGGGTGTCAGCGACGAAAGCTCATTGTCCGATAGTGTTGCTGCAACCAGTAAGCGGCGATTGCCCTGGCTGGCGGTGAACCTGTGCACGGCGATCTGTGGATCACTGGTGATTTCGCAGTTCGAAGGGGCCATCGATCAGCTGGTGGCGCTGGCCATTCTGATGCCGATCGTGGCTTCGATGGGTGGGAATGCGGGTACTCAATCTCTTACGGTTGCTGTTCGGGCGCTGGCGACACGCGACCTGACCGGTTCGAACGTTGGGCGCGTTATCCGGCGAGAGTTATTGGTCGGTATGCTGAACGGGCTGTGTTTTGCTGTGGTGTTGGGCACCGTGGGTATGATGTGGTTTGACTCTCCGTGGCTGGGTGTCGTGATCGGATCGGCGCTGGTCGTGAATATGATCATCGCAGGCTTTGCAGGTACGGTAGTACCGGTGGTGCTGGACCGTATGGGTGTTGACCCGGCGCTGGCGTCAGGAACCTTTGTGACGACTACAACGGATGTCATGGGTTTCTTCATATTCCTTGGGCTCGCCAGCGTGGTGCTATTGTGACCGAAACAACTGATCTGACTGAAATAAAGGCCGCTGCACGCAAGGCGGCATTTGCGCGCCGCAAGGCTGCCTTTGACGGCCGCCAGCCGGGTGTGGCTGGGCGCCTGTCCGAGGTTCTTGCCGGTCACCGTGGTGTTCCAATGTCGGGTTACATGCCCATCCGCACCGAGATTGACCCCCTGCCAGCGATGGCCGAGGCCGCTGCTTACGGCCCGGTCGGCGTGCCTGTCATACAGGCAGCAGGGCAGGCGCTGCGCTTTTCCCGCTGGACACCGGAGGGAGCGTTAAAAGACGGCCCCTTCGGGGCTATGGTGCCTGAAATTGATGACTATTTCGATCCCGAGATATTGGTCGTTCCACTTGTCGCCTTTGATACGAAAGGTGGCCGGCTGGGATATGGTGGCGGGTTTTATGACCGGACGCTGGAAGGGTTGCGCGCCAAACGCCCGACGCTGGCCATCGGTTTCGCCTTTGACGCGCAGGAAGCCGAAGATCTGCCGCTTGAACCGACAGATCAGCCGCTGGACATGGTCATCACGGAAAGCCGCGTTCTGACTTTCTGAGATCTATTTTTCGAAGTGGCTGCGCAGATAGTCCCAAGCATCCACTTCGGTACCATCCTTTAGAATGCAAACGCCGTATTCGCTGCCATCGGTATTCTTGCGGATCTGATACTCGCCCTCGTTCTCGATACAGAATGTGGCGGCCGGATTTGCCATTGTGGTTCTTGTGGTGGCTTGCGCCAGCGCACTTGTGGCCGTGAGTGCTGCAAGGGTCGCGATCGCAATAGGTTTCATCAAATTCTCCTTCGATATCAATTTCCATGAAACAGATTGGTGTATTTGCATGTGAATGCAAGCCCGTAGGACGGCGCGTAATTGGCACGGTTCCGCCTTGTTATTGCCGCCTCCAGCCCCTAGGACGCCTTTTATGAGGATTTTGTTTCTGGGTGATGTGATGGGGCGCGCCGGTCGCGCTGCCATCCAGCAGCATCTGCCGCGTCTGCGTGACGAATGGCGGTTGGATTTCGTGGTAGTGAATGGCGAGAATGCCTCGAACGGAATGGGGCTGACCGGGGATCACGCTAGGCTGCTTCTGGATTCAGGTGCAGATTGCGTGACGCTGGGCGATCATGCGTTCGACCAGAAAGATATGCTGCAATTCATCGAGAAAGAGCCGCGCATCGTCCGGCCGGTGAATTTTGCCAAAGGGGCGCCGGGGCGGGGGCATCGTCTTTTTACCGCGCCTGGCGGCCGCAAAGTGCTCGTGGTTCAGGTTCTTGGGCAGGTTTTCATGAAACGGCCATTTGACGATCCTTTCTCGGCGATTGAACCAATCCTGAAATCTCACCCTCGAGGAGGGCAGGCGCAGGCCATCATCGTGGACATGCATTGCGAGGCCACGTCGGAAAAAATGGCCATGGGTCACTATTGCGACAAACGTGCGAGCCTTGTGGTGGGTACACATACCCATGTGCCGACGGCTGATGCTCAGATTCTACCGGGGGGTACGGCCTACCTGACTGACGCAGGAATGTGCGGCGACTACGACTCCGTCATCGGTATGGACAAGCAGGAGCCCATGCGCCGCTTCATCACCGGTATGCCCAAGGCGCGATTTACACCCGCGAATGGCGAGGCCACCTTAAGCGGTGTGTTTGTGGAAACCGATGATCGCGATGGTCAGGCCAAGTCAGTGCGCATGGTGCGGGTCGGTGGGCGTCTGGAACAAGCAGGTCCTTAAGTAACACGTCAGGCTTGCCCTGCAGCGTTCTATGCGTGAAACTGCCCACTAGGCGCTTTTGCCAGACCAGGGTTCGGACAGAATACCACGAATGCAATTCCTTCAACTGACAGATACAGGCAGTGCAATTCTCGCACTGGTGGTTGTTGCGGGCATGTTCATCATGTTCCTGCGCGAAGTTTACCCGACCGAGGTTGTAGCTATTGGTGGTGTCGCCCTGATGCTGGTCACCGGTATCCTGCCTTATCAAAGCGCATTGGCGGTGCTGTCAAACCCGGCGCCTTGGACGATTGCAGCGATGTTCATCATCATGGGCGCGCTGGTTCGCACTGGGGCACTGGATGCGTTTACGTCGACGGCGCAGAAACAGGCGCAGGTCAATCCCAGGATCGCAATCGCGACCCTTATGGCATTTGTGGTTTTCGCCTCAGCGGTGGTGTCGAATACACCCGTCGTTGTGGTGATGATCCCTGTCTTCGTACAGATCGCGCGAACGCTGAATGTCCCGGCTTCGAAACTGCTGATCCCGCTGAGTTATGCGGCCATTCTGGGTGGAACTCTGACTCTGATCGGGACATCAACCAATCTGCTTGTTGACGGTGTTGCGCGCGCGCAAGGACTACCTGCCTTCACCATCTTCGAGGTCACACCTCTTGGCATCGCGCTGGTGATTTACGGCATGTTCTATCTGCGGTTCATCGCACCGCGTCTGTTGCCGGATCGCGATAGCATGGCCAGCATGCTCAGCGACCGATCAAAGATGAAGTTCTTTACCGAAGCCGTTGTGCCGCCTGACAGTAATCTGATCGATCGCGAAGTCACAGGCGTGCGTTTGTTCAAGCGCCCGGGTGTTCGTCTGATCGACGTTATCAGGGGTGACGACTCGCTGCGCCGGAACCTGAAGGGCGTTACCCTGAAGGTTGGCGACCGGGTCGTTTTACGTACTGAGATGACAGAATTGCTGAGCCTTCAGCGCAATCCCGAACTCAAGCGGGTTGATCAGGTTTCTGCTGTGGAAACCAAGACGGTCGAAGTTCTTATTACGCCGGGTTGTCGCATGGTGGGGCGTACACTGGGTGCACTGCGCTTGCGTCGGCGGTATGGTGTATACGTACTTGCGGTTCATCGCCGGAACCAGAATATCGGTCGCCAGCTGGACGATTTGGTCGTCCGCGTTGGTGATACACTGCTGTTAGAGGGCGCGCCCGCCGATATCCAGAAACTGGCTGCCGATATGGACATGGTGGATGTTTCTCAACCATCAGCGCGTGCTTTCCGTCGGAGCCACGCTCCGATCGCTATTGGATCACTGGCGGGCATCGTCGTGCTTGCCGCGCTTGGCGTTGCACCGATCCTTCTGCTGTCAATTCTCGCGGTCGCTGTTGTCCTGCTGACCCGCTGTATTGACGCTGATGAAGCGTTTTCCTTTGTCGAAGGTCGCCTGCTGGCGCTGATCTTTGCGATGTTGGCTATCGGTGCTGCGCTGGATCATTCCGGGGCGGTGTCGTTGATTGTCGAAGCTGTTGCCCCGGGTTTGAGCATGCTCCCACCGTTCCTGATTGTTTGGGCGGTGTATCTGCTCACATCGGTGCTGACAGAGATGGTTTCGAACAACGCGGTTGCGGTTGTGGTGACGCCGATCGCTATCGGCCTCGCGCAGGCGGTCGGAATTGATCCTCGTCCGTTGGTTGTGGCGGTCATGGTGGCGGCCTCCGCGTCTTTTGCCACGCCGATCGGATACCAGACGAACATGATGGTCTATGGCCCCGGCGGATACCGATTCCTGGATTTCATGAAGGTTGGTATCCCACTTAACCTGACCTGCGGTCTGTTGGCCTCGCTCTTAATTCCATTGATTTGGCCGCTCTGAAACCGGCGTGGAATCGCCGAGACTGGTTTAACAGCCTTGTAAACCAAAGCGATTACACGATCTTTTAGAGTAGAGCTTTTCAGAAAGGGATTGAGATATGCCCAAGACCGGACGGGCCGTTCTGGCCAGCACAGCGATTTGGGCCACTTTGTGTGGGGCTGGTATCGCTGGAACAATTCAGGGTTCCGCAACCTATCGTGAGAAGATTGCGGTTCCACCCGATGCAACCCTGTATGTTGAACTTCAGGATGTATCCAAGGCCGATGCACCCGCCGAGATACTGGCGGCTCAGCGATATGCACTGACCGGTGTGCCTGCGGATTTTGAGCTGACTTATGATGATGCACTGATCAAGGACAACATGCGCTATGTGGTTCGTGGATCGATTTATCAGGGTCAGAAACTGATATTCACTACGGATACCGCCTATCCGGTTCTGACAGACGGGGCAGGCGACTCCGCTGATCTGGTTTTGGTAAAAGTACAACCTCAAGGGGTTGCCATGCTCGAAAACACCACATGGAATGCGGCTGTCTTGCAGGGTGCAGCACTGAATACTGACAAACGTCCTGAAATATCGTTTGCGGCGGGTGGCGCGTTTTCGGGGACCAGCGGTTGCAATCGCTTTAACGGTCAGGCCGAAATCTCGGGCAGCAGTATCGACTTTCCTGACAACATGGCCGCGACCCTGATGGCTTGCCCGCCTCCGCTTGATGAGGTTGAACGGCAATTCTTCAAGGCGCTGCAAAGCACGACAACATATGCGTTGAAGGGGGAAAGGCTCGCTTTCCTGAATGCAGCGGGTGAACCTGTGGTTCAGTTCACCCTCTCTCAGTAGAACAGCAATTGGTCACGCGACCGCGCGTGACCGACCAGCATTCCGGCCCGAGAAAATACAGCCACCAAGGAAGGTTCCTTCAAGCGCATTGTATCCGTGGTAGCCGCCGCCGCCAAAGCCTGCGACCTCACCGGCAGCAAACAGGCCCGGCACGACCTGTCCGTCGGCACCGACCATCTGGCTGTCCAGATTGGTCTGCAGCCCGCCCAGCGTCTTGCGGGTGAGTACATGCAGTTTTACCGCGATCAGAGGGCCATTCGCCGGATCAAGGAACTTGTGTGGTTTCGCCGTCCGGATCAGTTTGTCCCCCCGATAGTTGCGCGCCGCAAGGATGGCCATCATCTGTGCGTCTTTCGAGAATGGATTGTCGACCTGTGAATCACGTGCCTCGATCTGAGCGCGCAGATACGCTTCGTCGATCAGTCCGCCGCCGAGATGGTTCATTCCGCTCACCAGTTCGGTCAGCGTATTGGCGACGACAAAATCTTCGCCTTTCTCCTTGAACGCCTCGACCGGACCAGTCGCCTTGGAGCCTGACAGGACACGCTGACGAATGACTTCTTTCCAGCTGCCCGAGGTGAAATCCGGGTTCTGTTCTGAACCCGAAAGGGCGAACTCCTTCTTGATCACTTTCTGAGTCAGCACGAACCAGCTGTATTCATATCCGGTTTTCAGGATTTCACGCAGCGTCCCTAGTGTGTCAAATCCCGGCAAGCAGGGCGGTTGCAGCCGGTTGCCTTCGGCATCAAACCACATCGAACTTGGGCCCGGCAGAATGCGGATACCATGTGCGGGCCAGATCGGATCCCAGTTTCGGACGCCTTCAGTGTAGTGCCACATGCGGTCGCCATTGATGATATGCCCGCCCGCCTTTTCGCTGATTGGGATCATCCGGCCATCGACGTGAAAGGGCACGCCTGCCACCATATTCTCTGGCGGTTTGCCAAGCCGGTCCTGAGGCCAGTTCTTGCGCACCATCTCAAAGTTCCCTCCGATCCCGCCCGAGGTTACGATGACGGATGGTGCGTAGAATTCGAATTCGCCTACCTCATCCCGGTTGGTTTTGCCGCCGCGCTGCGCGATGTCATCCGCCAGAACTTCGCCCGAGATGCCTTTGGCGGATCCATTTTGCATAATGATGTGACTGACCTGATGGCGAAACTTCAAGTCGATGAGGCCAGCACTGACATGTTCGCGAACGCGGCGAATGAAATGTTCCAGAACGCCCGGCCCGGTGCCCCATGTAATGTGAAACCGCGGAACCGAGTTCCCATGGCCATCGGCGTACGATCCGCCACGTTCGGCCCAACCCACTACCGGGAACCAGCGCAGGCCCATTTCATGCAGCCATGGGCGCATCTCGCCGGCCGCGAACTCAACATACGCCTCAGCCCATTTGCGAGGCCACAGATCGTCCTCGCGATCAAACTGAGCGCTGCCCATCCAGTCACGTAAAGCCAATTCCTGACTGTCGCGAATACCCATGCGGCGCTGTTCCGGTGTGTTGACCATGAACAAACCGCCCAGGCTCCAGAATGCCTGCCCGCCCAGGAAATGCTCAGGCTCCTGATCGACAACAATCACCTTCTTGCCGCGATCCCCAAGTTCGGCCGCTGCCGCAAGCCCTGCAAGACCACCCCCGACGACAATCGCATCTGCTGTGTTGTTGGTCATCGGATGTCCTTTCAGCGGTTACGGAACCAGACAAGAAACGGGATTGCGACGGCATACATCGTGATCCCATAAACGGCCGATGGCAGCGCCAAAGGGCTGAAGCCACTTTCCGTACCGGTGATGAGCGCAGCCAGTGTGATACCCAGGGTCGAATTTTGAATGCCGGTTTCGATCGAGATCGTCTTGCTTTCGTTCCACGACAGATTTGCAGCGCGCGCCAGACCAAGCCCGATCAGTAAAAGTGCTACGTTCAGTGAAATCAACCCGGCGCCCATGATCCCGAGATTGTCGACGAAAAGTTGCCAGTTTCCAGCCAGGGCAGCGACAACGATCAGGACAAACAGGACGGTTGCCAGCTTGGACAATCCCGTATCGATCCTGTTGGCAAATCCCGTGGCAAAATGGCGAAGACTAACACCGATTGCCACTGGCAGCGTGGTGATCAGGAACATCGCAATGGCAAGTCCGCTGATCGAAACCTCTGGGGCGTCTTCGCCCATAAAGTGGTTGATCGACCACGCCGCCAGCACAGGAACGGTGATGATGGACAACAGGCTGATCACGGCGGTCAGGCTGACAGACAGGGCCACGTCAGCTTTCGCAAGTTTGGACAGGATGTTGCTGGTGACGCCACCGGGACAAAAACTGAGCAGCATAAAGCCGACCGCAATTTCCGGTGGCAATGCAAAGAGTTTGACGGTGATGAACGCCGCGACGGGTAACAGTATCACCTGGCATATCGCGCCGATGGCGAATGGGTATCGCCGGCTTATGACGCGCCGGAAATCGGCAACCTCCAATCCGATACCCAGAGACAGCATGATTATGGCCAGCGATACGGGCAGGCCGACATTGATTAGCAGATCCAAGAAACAACTCCTCCCAAAGCCGTTCGGACCAGCCTAAGCGAGGGAGATTGGAACAGGCAACCGCGCCGTTGGGTCACTCGTACCGTTGGGCAAACCGGCGCAGGATTTCGCCTGGCTGTGTCACCTCAGCTGCATGACACATATCGATCAGAGATTGTGCATCTTCAGGCGGGAAATAGCCGTGGTTTTTGTAGATGTTTATGCGCTGCTCAAAGTCCCGTGCGTCGGCCTCGGGGTGAAATTGCGTGGCATAGACATTCTTGCCCCAGCGGATCATCTGATACGGGCAGGGGGCGGACGACACCAGATGCACACACCCTTCGGGCAATTCCTGCACCGCTTCTTTGTGTCCTACAAAGGCTTCGAACTCGGGCAGCAGCCCGGCGGTCATGGGGTCATCGGCTGCGTCTGTGGTCAGCTGGCATGTCGATGGGCCGACAGGCTCTCCGTATTGTTTCTTGCTGACCTCTCCACCCAGATGTGCCGCCAGAATGCCCAGCCCGTAGCAGCATCCCATGAAAGGGTGATCATGCGCCGTAATCTGAGGCATAAGGCCCATGATCGCACTTTCAATCCGCGCGTCCATTTCAGATTTGGTGGCTGGATCATCGCTGACACAGCCGGGACCGCCACCAACGATGACACCGGCATAGTCGGTCACCTGCAGACCCTCGGGCAGGTCCTCGCAATCCAGCCGGATGCGATAAGTGCGCTCGACGGACAGACCTGTTTTATCCAGAATGGATGCAAATTCCGCATCGGACGCATCAGCTTCGGGGCGCAGTTGGAGGATCAGAAAACGTTTCATAGTCTGCCCTTACCGTGGTCTTGCCCCACCATGCAAGCTGTCGCTCAAAGTGGCCAGAACACAAGGATCGCAGGCACAGATACAGCAATGATCAGTATTTCCAACGGCAATCCCATACGCCAGTAGTCGCCAAAACGATAACCGCCCGGACCAAGGACCAGCGTGTTATTCTTATGCCCGATTGGAGTAAGAAACGCTGCCGAAGCTGCAACTGCTACTGTCATTAGGAACGGATCCGGAGAAACCTCCAGCGTGCGAGCCATCTGAATGCCCACCGGTGCGGCAACGATAGCTGTTGCCGTATTGTTCAGAACATCCGACAGGGTCATGGTTACAACCATCAATACGGTCAGAATGGCCCAAGCGGGCAGCCCATCAGTGAGCTGAACCAGAGCATTCGCAATCAGTTCTGTCCCACCCGAAGTTTCCAGCGCGCTGCCCAGCGGGATCATGGACCCAAGCAGCACGACCACTGGCCATTCGATGTGATTGTAGATGTCGGCAATTGGCAGGATCTTGGTCAAAACATAAGCGATGACGACCAGACCAAGAGCAACCGGCAGATAAATCAAACCAATGCTGGCGGCCAAAACGGCGGCGGCAAACAAACCAATGGCAAGCCACGCTTTCTCGTTTGCGGTTACGTTCAGACCGCGTTGGGCCAGAGGCAAACATCCCAGCCACTCGGTCACATCGGTGCTGCGATCCCTTGGGCAGAGCAACAGCAGGATATCACCCGCTTCAACTTCGGTTTTGCGAACCTGTTGCGTAATCCTGCGCCCCTGACGGGAGATGCCCATCAGAACAGTGCTCTGCCGCCACGCCAGTCCAAGACCCTGCGCCGTCCGGCCAGTGATACGCGCACTTTCGGGTGCCACAACCTCAATCACTTCCAGACCTTCGCCTTCTGCGGTCAGCAATTCCTGTCGGCGCGTGTCCGAGAAATCGAGATTCAGTGCTGCACGGAATTCATCCAGTGCTTCGGGCCGCGCTTCAAGAACCAGCGCGTCACCTTCACGCAAGCTGGTATGCGCAGACCGGCCATAACGCCTTTTGCCATCCCGGATCAGCCCGATAATCGCAACATCGGATTTTTCTGACGCCTCATAGAGCTCGCTAACTCGTTTTCCGATATGAGCGGATTCTGGAGGAATGGTCAGTTCTGCGATGTATTCAGCCAGCGCCTCGGAAGTTTCGGTTTGAGGTCCCCGGTTCGGGATCAGCCTCCACCCGACCAGCGACACAAATGCGAGGCCGGCAACCGCTGCCAGACCGCCCACAGGGGCGAAGTCAAACATGCGAAATGGTTCGCCCAGCGTCTCTGCCCGGATTGAGGCGATGATGATGTTGGGTGGGGTGCCGATCAGGGTCGCCATGCCGCCAAGGATGGTCGCAAAGCTCAGCGGCATCAGGGTTAGTCCGACTGATCGTCCTGCTTTTCGAGCGGTCTGAATATCAACGGGCATCAGCAGGGCAAGGGCGGCGACGTTGTTCATGAATGCTGAAAGAACGGCGCCGATTCCACCCATCAACGCGATGTGCGCGCCCAGACCACGCGATGCGTCAACCAGGGTGCGTGTGATCAGAAACACCGCCCCCGAACGGACCAATCCGGCCGACACGACCAGAACGAGCGCAACGATGATGGTGGCAGGATGGCCAAACCCCGAGAACGCGTTGTCGACGGGCACGACGCCCAAAACCACGCCAACCATCAGGGCGGCGAATGCGACAAGATCGTATCGAAATCGCCCCCACAACAGCAAAGCAAATACAGTGATGAAAAGGGTAAAAAGAATGATCTGATCTGTCGTCATACCGCCACCATACCCGCGCATTCGCGACGAACAAGCCGCTCTCTTGATCCTCGCCCCCGCAAACGTCTATATGTGCGCCAAATACGCAATCACTATCACGAGGACGCAACATGGCAGGCCATTCCAAATGGGCCAACATCCAGCACCGCAAGGGGCGTCAGGACGCCGCGCGGTCCAAATTGTTTTCCAAACTGTCGAAAGAAATCACCGTTGCCGCAAAGATGGGCGACCCTGATCCCGACAAGAACCCGCGCCTGCGTCTGGCAGTGAAAGAAGCCAAGTCGAACTCGGTCCCCAAGGACGTGATCGACCGCGCGATCAAGAAATCGGTTGCAGGCGAAGGCGACGATTACGAAGAAATCCGGTACGAGGGCTATGGCCCGAACGGTGTGGCCGTGATCGTTGAGACCATGACCGACAACCGCAACCGGACTGCATCAACAGTGCGCTCGACCTTCTCCAAAAACGGCGGCAACTTGGGCGAGACTGGTTCAGTCGGGTTCATGTTCGAACGCAAGGGTGAAGTTGTTTATACGGCATCTGTTGGCGACGCGGACGTAGTGTTCGAAGCGGCGATCGAAGCAGGCGCTGAAGATGTCGAAAGCTCGGACGAAGGCCACATCATCTGGTGCGCGGATACAGATCTGAATGACGTGTCCAATGCACTAGAAGCGGCGCTGGGCGAGACCGAGTCCACCAAGCTGGTGTGGAAGCCGACCACCACAACCGAGCTGGGTCTGGAAGACATGCAAAAGCTGATGAAGCTGGTGGATGCGCTGGAAGACGATGATGACGTTCAGCGCGTTACCACGAACTTCGAAGCATCGGACGAGGTCATGGCGCAACTCTGAATTCTGCGACCCTGACGACTGTTTTAAACCCGGCTCAATGAGCCGGGTTTTTCGTTTTTTGCGCGTTAAACTTACCGCTTGGCCGAAATTGTTTGAGGTTATAGGCTTGTGGTCAGATGGCAAAACGATGGGGAAATGGCGGATAAGTCCACGACCGATCTCGAAAGGCGAAACGTCCCTGTATTGGCAGGGCAGAGTATTCTGTCGCAAGTCGCGTGGACAATGGGCAGCCCGTCAGTTGTTCTGCCTTTTCTGGCGGTCTCGCTTGAAATGCCGATGTTTTTGGCTGGGGCACTGGTGTCGGTTCGAAAAATCGGTGGCACGCTGTCGGATGTTTTTCTTGCTGGCCGGATTTCCGCAAAACAACAGAAAAAGCGCGCTATAGCGCTCACTGAAATTGGCATAGGCGCTTGTTTGTTGGTGGCGATTGTTGTCGCTGCGGTTGGAGGTACGCCCCTGATTGCTGTGGCGTTTGTGGCTGCGTTTTTTTGCATCGGATTGGTGGAAGAGATCCAAAGCCTCATGCTGACAGATCTACTGGGTGATCATCTGAAGTCGAAATCCAGGATGTGGATGCATTATCTGCAGCTTGGCGCCGGGGGGTTGGGTGCAATCGCACTGACCTTGATACTGCACGAAATTACCAAGGAAAATCCGCCGTTTTCGCGCCACTCGACGGTAATTGCTGCAGCCGTTACCTTTTTTGTTCTTTCCGGTCTGTCCATTCTTGCGATGGCAGAGCTGGCCCGGGATGACAAAACCGGGATGCAGGCTGAACGCCCGCAACACCGGTCCGCAGGTCAGTACATCGGCGACATTCGTGCAATGTTTGATCAGGCCTGGTTCCGGCAATATCTGGTGATGCGGCTGCCGTTGGTTGTGGTTGCTTTGGCCGTACCATTTTTTGCGTTGATTGCGGCCGAGGCGCATCATGCGACTGCCAAGGGTTTAACCGCCCTAATCATTTCATCGGCATCGGGGTATCTAATCTCTGCGCCATTGTGGCAATTCATAAACATGAAATCGCATCGCGCGGTAATGGTTACCGGGACATTGATGGTGGCGGCGACCGGCGCAGTATTGGTTTCTGTTCATTACATCGGCATTGATCACGACATACACTTGCACGCGGTGGCCTTGTTCATCGTGACAGTGGCGGTGACGGGTATCAGCAGTGCAAGGAAGCTTTACTTCCTTGATGTCGCCCCCAAGGAACAACGCGTCAAAGGGTCTGCAGCGATTAAAAGCATCTGCAGACTATCTGCTGTCATAATCTCTGCCGCTTTAGCAGCCGTAGCCCATATGCACGAAGTCGCACTGGCGATCGTGTTCATCGTTATCTGCAGTTTATGGGCCGCATATGCCTGCTATCGCGTGGTCTTGCCAACGAACCGATTAGCAGAGCAACAGACCGGTGCAGCTGAATAAGCGTTGTTGGCACATGGCACGCTCAAGCCGGTCGGTCATCTCAGAGTGCTGCGTGCATCTCGAATTTCCTGAGATCTCTTCTGGCCAGAACCATCGAGTGGGCCGTGATGTCATCAATGAGCTCAGGGAAGAGGCAGCATAGTTCCTGCAACTGGTCCTGATCGAAACCACCTGCACTGTTTTCTCCCAGATACAGGCTTTCGGTCCAGACGCCTTCTGATTGGATGACTTCGTGGCGGTCAAAAAGCAGATGATAATAAGTCACGCTTTTTGGGTTTTGTTGAGATACCCCCTCAAGAGGTGTCAGGAACTTTGCTGCAGCAAAGGCCTCGTTTTCAGCGAACAGCAGGTTGATTTGGGGACCAAATGAAAGCACTCGGTGCATAGGCGAAAGATAGAGATCCCGTTTGGGTAAATTCCGACCCAGTGCGCCCCGCTTAATTCGTATCGGCCGTGTGAAACTCGCCTTACTCAAGATTTCGCGATCCAACGTAGCACGTCCGATCCACCGGATTTTCTGAATTCCGTGATCTCTGGTCTGGACACGATCTCCCACTCCAAGAGACTCGATGGTTGAAAATCCGGTTTCAGTTGTAATTCTTGTCCCAGCTGCAAAGCAGGGCGGTGGAGGGATAGGTGTCAGGTCACCCGGATCGCCCTCCTGATCACCATTTTGCTCGGAGTCTTCAGCGAGCACGCTGTCAGACGGAACAGTTCCATCTGTCGGTACAAAGTATATCTCTTTGTCACCCGAGGCGTCCTCGTGTTCGATGTACCAGCCCGTTACGGTCAGTCCATTTTCCAACTCAATCGTGGATTGGTCTTTTAGGGCTGAGATGGTGAAGCCGTCGATCGTGTCTTCACCTTCGGCGATTGTGTCATCCATGTTCTCGTCGGTCAGAGTCACAACGGTCGCGATAGCGGGCTCACCCGCTTTGCCACCGTCGCTGCCGGTGTTCCCGAGATAATATGCTGCAACCACATAATCGGTGGCCATTCGCGCGCCCACCTATACCAGCGTACAAGTTACTACAGGTGGATAAATATATTCGAATTTTAAGTTTCGACAAGTTTTACGCCGAATTGGTGGGTGCACACGTGTGATCAGTAGAAGGATGCAACCTCTTCAAGCGGTTTCTTCAGCTTTGCAACGGAGGGCACGGTTGCATCGTCTGACGGGTGCCCGACCGCTATGATCATCGTCGGTTTTTCCGAAGCCGGGCGATCCAGCGCATCGTTCAGAAAGCGCATCGGGTTGGGCGTGTGTGTCAGCGTGCTGAGGCCTGCGTGGTGCAACGCTGCAAGCAGAAAGCCGGTGGCGATATTCACGCTCTCGGGTACGTAGTAGTTCTTGTAACGTGTACCGTCTTCGAACTGTCCCCAGCGCTGTGCGAAGACCACGATCAGCCAAGGCGCTACGGTCAGATGTTCTTTGACCTCATTGGTGCCAATTGGCTCCAGCGCCTTGATCCACTCATCACCAGCGCCGCCTGCATAGAACCGGCGTTCCTCTTCCTCGGCCTCCTCGCGAATGCGTTGCTTCAGCGCCTGATCCGAAATCGCGACAAAGTGCCAGGGCTGGTGATTTGCCCCGGACGGCGCGGTTCCCGCAGTGCGGATGCAGCTTTCAATGACTTCTCGCGACACCGGTCGGTCACAATAGTCCCGTACTGTATGACGCTTGCGCATGACCTCATAGAATTCCTGAGCTGCTGCGGCCATCTGTTCATCTGTCAGGTCGCTGCGATCGGGCAGCGGGAGCGGGTCGTAGCTGAGGCTGTCGCGGGAAAACATGTTAATTCTCCAATGGTTTATGCCTTATCGGGTGGATTTATGCCCGGATCAAGGCCTGCGTTGCTGCATCCTTGACTGCGCGCGTCAATGGCGCAAGGGCAGGGGCCAGAATACGCCCGACCTGCCAGGTCAATGCCACGTCCAGATGCGAGTTGGGCACGACCTCACACAATCGATCATCATTGATAAATGGCTGCGCGAGAACTTCGGGGTTCATACCCCAACCCAACCCTGCCGCAGCGGCTTCGACAAATCCTTGTGTAGACGGCAGGAAATGCGAAGGGGGCGATATGCGTTGACTTGTCTGTGTCGAGATCCATGCGCGCTGAAGATTGTCCTTTTGGTTGAAGGTCAGAGACGGTGCGCGTGCGAGTGAGGTGTGATTGACACCGTCGGCGAACCATTTGTGCATGTAGCCCGGGCTTGCAGTGGCCAGATATCGCAGCGCTCCCAATGCAGTGGCATCGCACCCGGTAACGGATTGACCACCGACTGTGATTGCCGCGCTCACTTCTCCACGGCGCAGCCATTCTGCTGAGTGATCCTGATCATCGACGACGAGGTCGAACAACATGTCGTCAACCTGTGCCATGGCATCAATGAACCATGTCGCAAGGCTGTCTGCAGGAACAGCAATTTTAACTCTGGCGGACCCTGTCGCCCGGTCGATTGCCAGTTCCTGACCCAGTTGTGCCTCAAGCAGTCCGATGTCTTCAGCATGCCGGGCAATCCGCAATCCAGCGGGTGTACCTGTGCAGGGCACGCCGCGCTGGACCAGCGCCACACCCACCCGATCTTCAAGGGCTTTGATACGCTGTGAAATTGCCGATGGTGTCACCGAAAGTTCGGCAGCTGCAATTTCAAAGCTGCCATGTCGCAGGATCGCAGAAAGAGCGGACAGATGATGTGGATCCAGTTGCATTAGCAGAACTTAATAGGCTTCAGTTTCTTTAATTTGATAAAGCTATCCGAGGCGTCTAGTCAAACTGGCAATGAACAGGAGTCCTCATGTCCGCATCCATGATTGCCGGTTTTGCCCTTGGTTTTAGCCTTATCCTCGCTATCGGCGCGCAAAACGCCTTTGTGCTGCGGCAAGGATTGCGGCGCGAGCATGTATTTGCACTTTGCCTGACCTGTGCAGTTTCAGACGCCATCCTGATCGGTGCGGGCGTAGCGGGATTTGGAAAGCTGGCCGAGGCGGCCCCATGGTTTGAAACTGTCATGCGCTATGGGGGCGCGATATTCCTGACATGGTATGGGCTGCGTAGCCTGCAATCTGCTTGGCGGGGTGGGGCAGTCATGGACGTGGGTGAGAGCCAACGCACCAGCCTGCGCACCGCTCTGCTCACGGTGCTGGCCTTCACCTGGCTTAACCCGCATGTCTATCTTGATACCGTCGTTCTCATCGGTTCGATCTCGGCACAATATGATGATCGGATGGGTTTTGCCCTTGGGGCTATGTTCTCCAGCTTTGTGTTCTTCTTTTCGCTTGGGTATGGGGCGGGAATTCTGTCCCCTGTCTTTGCCCGCCCGCGCGCGTGGCAAGTGCTGGATATGATCATCGGGATCGTCATGCTGGGCATTGCCTACAAACTTGTTGCGATGTGAAGGGTTGTTCCTCGTCGGGTTTCGGTGTTCAACCGTTTCCATGACAACGGTTGCCATTCAATCCCGCCCGCTTGCCGGCATGTTCTGGATGTTCTCCGCCGGGCTGTCCTTTGTAGCGATGACGGCGTTGGTCAAGTCTCTGGGTACATCGATGGACCCTATTCAGGCAGCCTTTCTTCGCTATGTCCTGGGGCTTGTGTTTCTGTTGCCTGCAATGCGCGCAATCATGACAACTCATCTGACGCGCCGACACCTGAAGCTGTTTGGTGTACGCGGGATGATTCACGCGGTTGGCGTCATGCTGTGGTTCTATGCGATGACGCAAATCCCACTGGCTGAAGTGACAGCCATGAATTATCTCACTCCGGTTTATGTCACGCTAGGCGCTGCACTTTTTCTGGGTGAGAAAATGGCGTTTCGCCGGATCGCGGCGGTACTGGTGGCTCTGATCGGAGCCGCGATCATCCTCCGTCCGGGCTTTCGGGAGGTATCGACTGGACATCTGGCCATGCTTGGCACTTCTCTGATGCTTGGTGGCTCTTATCTGCTCGCCAAGGCGATGGTGCAGGATGTCCGCCCATCCGTGGTGGTGGCCCATCTGTCTATCTGGACCACCATTTTCCTGATCCCCTTCGCGATCGCAGTTTGGACCCCGCCCAGCCCGCGCGATATCGGCGTGCTCTTTCTCATCGCCAGCTTTGCCACCGCAGGGCACTATTTCATGACGCTTGCGTTGCAGGCTGCTCCGGTGGCCGTGACGCAGCCGGTTACCTTTCTTCAACTGATCTGGGCCACTTTGCTGGGCGCCTTTGTGTTCCATGAAGGCATTGACCTGTGGGTGGTCGCGGGTGGGACTTTGATCCTTGCAGCGGTGACATTTATCACTTGGCGAGAGGCGGTCCTAAAGCGAGGAAACTTGACGCCTCCGAGTATTGCGCCCAAGCTTTAGATACAGGCGAGCGTAGCCAAATGTGCGTTATTGATTGACGAGTCAATAAAAACCCCTTAGCGTTTTCCCATCAGGTTGTGTTGAGGGGGGCAGCGATGCCAAAACTCGGAATGGAGCCGATCCGGCGTGATGCGATTGTCAAAGCGACAATCGCAGAACTTGGTTCGAAAAAATCCCTTGATGTAACTGTCAGCCAGATTGCCAAGCGAGCAGGGATGTCCAGTGCGCTGGCGCATCACTATTTTGGCGGTAAAGATCAGATTTTTCTGGCGGCAATGCGCCGTATTCTCTCGGATTTCGGGGCAGAAGCTCGGAACGAGCTCAAGGCAGCCGACCCGAAAGAACGAGCACATGCCATCATCCGGGCGTGTTTTGCGCCTTCTTGCTTTACGCCCGACGTCATCGCCGCCTGGATGACCTTTTATGTGCTGGCGCAGACCAATGATGATGCGTTGCGCCTGTGGCAGATCTATCAGGCACGTATCCGGTCGAATCTGACCGATGCCCTGCGCCCGGTCATGAAAGATCCGGTCGAAGCAGCTGAAAACATGATTGCCCTGATCGATGGGCTTTATATCCGCGCTGCACTCAGCGCACCCGAAGAACCGCAACTGGCCGTCAACCATGCAATGCGTGTTCTGAATACCCTGCTTGAGGCTGAAAAATGACAAAACCCAACATTCTGATCCTGATGGTGGATCAGCTTAACGGAACCCTCTTTCCCGACGGTCCCGCAGACTGGCTTCATGCTCCGAACCTGAAGAAACTGGCCAGCAAATCGACCCGGTTTGCCAATGCCTACACGGCCTCGCCGCTGTGTGCGCCGGGGCGGGCCAGCTTTATGTCCGGTCAGCTTCCATCCCGCACAGGCGTTTATGACAACGCCGCCGAGTTTCGCAGTGACATTCCGACCTATGCACACCATTTGCGTCGCGCGGGATATTATACCTGCCTGTCCGGCAAGATGCACTTCGTGGGTCCCGATCAATTGCACGGGTTCGAGGATCGTTTGACGACCGACATCTATCCAGCAGATTTCGGCTGGACCCCGGATTATCGCAAACCCGGCGAACGGATCGACTGGTGGTATCACAATATGGGTTCGGTGACGGGCGCGGGGGTGGCTGAAATCTCGAACCAGATGGAGTACGACGACGAGGTCGCATACAACGCCAAGGCCAAGTTATATGATCTGGCCCGTGGCAAGGACGACCGCCCATGGTGCGTCACCGTAAGCTTCACCCATCCACATGACCCATATGTAGCGCGCCGGAAATACTGGGATCTTTACGAAGATTGCGAGCATTTGCAGCCTGAGGTCGCTGATCTCGGCTATGACAATCAGGATCCGCATTCCAAGCGCATCTTTGACGCCAATGACTGGCGCAGCTTCGACATCACCGAAGAAGATATCCGCAAGTCGCGGCAAGCTTATTTTGCCAACATCTCATATCTGGACGACAAGATCGGTGAGATCTTGGAGGTGCTGGAAACCACCCGTCAGGAAGCCATCATCATGTTCGTCTCGGATCACGGCGATATGCTGGGCGAGCGGGGATTGTGGTTCAAAATGAACTTCTACGAGGGTTCGGCCCGTGTGCCGCTGATGATTTCTGCACCAGATATGCCTGCAGGTCGTATCGATACGCCGGTCTCAACAATCGACGTCACGCCGACTCTCGGGGCGTTGGCTGGCGTTGACATGGCAGAGATTGCGCCGTGGACGGATGGTGAAGACCTTGTGCCGCTTGCCAATGGCACCGAACGCACAGCGCCGGTGAAGATGGAATATGCGGCTGAGGCGTCGTATGCACCTCTGGTTTCGCTTCGTTATGGTAAATGGAAATACAACCGGTGCGCGCTGGATCCGGACCAGTTGTATGATCTTGAGGCCGACCCTCACGAATTGAACAATCTTGCGGACTCCCCTGAACATGCAGGCACGCTGGAAACGCTGAAGGCAAAGTCCGAAGCTCGCTGGGATCTGGACCAGTTCGATTCCGATGTGCGCGCCAGTCAGGCCCGCCGCTGGGTCGTGTACGAGGCACTGCGTCAGGGCGGATACTACCCGTGGGATTATCAGCCGCTGCAGAAGGCGTCCGAACGCTACATGCGCAACCACATGGATCTGAATGTCGTAGAGGAAAACGCGCGCTTCCCGCGCGGGGAATGACCTCTTCACCGTTTTGAAAATACCCCCGCCGAACACCTTCTGATCAGGGCCGGCGGGACAAGGAGTCGTGAATATGGAAGCAGATTTCGTCATCGTTGGCGCAGGATCCGCGGGCTGTGCGATGGCTTATCGCCTGAGTGAGGCAGGGGCCTCGGTTCTGGTTATCGAGCATGGCGGCACAGATGCTGGTCCGTTCATCCAGATGCCGGCGGCGCTCAGCTACCCGATGAACATGTCGCGCTATGACTGGGGTTATCAGTCCGAGCCGGAACCGCATCTGAACAACCGCCGACTGGCCTGTCCGCGTGGCAAGGTTATCGGCGGGTCATCTTCGATCAACGGCATGGTCTATGTGCGTGGTCATGCCCGCGATTTCGATACTTGGGCCGAGATGGGGGCAGATGGCTGGTCCTATGCTGATGTGCTTCCGTATTATAAACGCATGGAGACATGGCATGACGGTGGCCATGGCGGAGATCCGACCTGGCGTGGTACCAATGGCCCGTTGCATGTCTCGCGTGGGCCGCGTGCAAATCCGCTGTTCCAGGCCTTCGTCGATGCGGGTCAACAGGCGGGTTACGAAGTCACCGGTGACTATAACGGGGAAAAGCAGGAAGGCTTTGGCCCGATGGAGCAGACCGTCTGGAAAGGACGGCGCTGGTCGGCGGCAAATGCCTATCTGAAACCCGCCCTCAAACGAGAAAACTGTGACGTCGTTCGTGGTCTGGCCTCGCGCGTTGTTATGGAAAACGGTCGTGCAACCGGAGTCGAACTTGTCCGAGGCGGCAAGAAAGAAATCATCCGCGCACGGCGCGAAGTGGTACTGGCCGCGTCCTCCATCAACTCACCCAAGTTGCTGATGTTATCGGGCATTGGTCCCGCAGCGCATTTGGCTGAGCACGGGATCGAGGTTGTTGCTGACCGACCGGGTGTTGGTGCGAACCTTCAGGACCATTTGGAGCTGTATATCCAGCAAGCATCACTGCAGCCCATTACGCTCTACAAGCACTGGAATCTGATCAGCAAAGGTCTGATCGGGGCGCAGTGGCTGTTTACCAAAACCGGCCTGGGTGCATCGAACCAATTCGAAAGCGCGGCGTTCATTCGCTCGAAGCCCGGCGTGGAATATCCTGATATTCAGTACCATTTCCTGCCAATCGCTGTGCGTTACGATGGTCAGGCAGCAGCTGAAGGGCATGGTTTCCAGGCGCATGTGGGGCCGATGCGGTCGCCGTCTCGCGGCGCGGTCACATTGCGTTCGGCCAAGGCCGAAGACGCGCCGGTCATCCGGTTCAACTACATGAGCCATGAAGAGGATTGGGAAGATTTCCGCACCTGCATTCGCCTGACCCGTGAGATCTTTGGGCAGGACGCGTTCAAACCTTATGCCGGAAAGGAAATCCAGCCAGGAGCGGGCGTACAGACGGATGAAGAGTTGAACAGCTTTATCGCGGAACATGCCGAAAGCGCCTATCACCCTTGTGGGACCTGCCGGATGGGACGTGCCGATGACAAAAACGCGGTTGTTGATCCCGAAGGTCGTGTGATCGGCGTAGATGGGCTGCGCGTTGCCGACAGCTCGGTCTTCCCGCAGATCACCAACGGAAACCTCAATGCGCCATCTATCATGGTGGGTGAGAAGGTCTCGGATCATTTGCTGGGCAAGGACCCATTGCCCAAGGCAAATGACCGTCCGTGGATCAATCCTAATTGGGCAGTGGCACAGCGTTAACCTTTCTTAACAGCCCCCGTTGAAAGCACCCATGGTCGGGTGCATATCGGAGGTATGTTAAGGATTTGTTTAGCATTTGTTCTGGCTTTCCCGGTCGCGGCATTTTCAGCGGATCGGATCGAAGGGCGTGTTCACGTCGTGGATGCCGACACATGGGATGTGGGTGGCGTCCGCGTTCGTCTGCATGGGATCGACGCTCCGGAACTGGATCAGTCCTGCAAGGATGCGCAGGGCCAAAACTGGTCTTGCGGGGCTTGGGCTACCCAACAGGTCAAAGAGCGTTTTGAGGGAAAGACCGCGGCTTGCGTACCACGTGACCGGGATCGATACGATCGGGTCGTCGCACGTTGCAACGTGCGCGGTACAGATGTCGCGCAGGTAATGGTGCTTGAGGGCCTCGCGTTTGCCTATCGCAGGTACTCCAACGATTATGTTGCCGCCGAAACCAAAGCGGTCGCCTCAAATCAGGGGTTGCATGCGGGGCAGGTGCAGGTGCCTTGGGTCTACCGGGCATCAGGGCGCAACCAGAATTCACAGCCCTGTCAGATCAAAGGAAACATCTCGTCCAGCGGCGAACGCATCTACCATGTGCCCGGACAGAAATACTATGCGAAGACAAAAATCAGCCGACGCAAGGGTGAGCGATGGTTTTGCTCGGCATCAGAAGCCCGATCTGCCGGATGGCGACCGGCAAAGCGTTGAATATTGAATGAAATCCGGCAAAATTTGATCCGGGTCAAAGAGGTATGGAACGATCACCTTTACCAATGGTTTGTAACGATAGATCAAGGAGCGAACAGCAATGTCTCACACCCCGCATGAACTGGCCGAAGAGTTTCCCGACAAGGTCGAGTTGATGAGCCAGCTCAAGCAATCGGATGCCCATTTCGCCCGACTGTCTGACGAATATCACGAAATCAATCGAACCGTACATCGGGCTGAAACCAATATCGAACCGATGGAGGAGTTGGCGGAGGTGGAGCTGCGCAAAAAACGGGCAGCACTCAAGGATGAGATTTGGGCGATCCTGTCCAAATCCTGATCAACAAACACGGGCGGGGGTAGCGCTCCCGCCACGTATTGTAGCGCTTAAGTCACCTCATAGGGCAGCGTGCCGCGGGTATGGGCATCGATTGTCAGGCGACGCTCCAGCGGTGGAACAGACCTTTGATGGCAGGTCTGGCGCTCGCAAATTCTGCAGGAAATCCCAATAGGCTCGTATGCGCTAGCGTTATTGATGTCGAGGTTGTCGGCATAGACCAAAGCCTCGGCATGGCGGACTTCACACCCCAATGCGATGGCGTATCTGCGTACGGGTGCGCCGAAAGACCCCCCCGATTTGGAAACATCCCGCGCCAGCGAGATATATCTTACTCCATCCGGGGTTTCCGCCAGTTGCAGCAGAAAATGGCCGGGCGTTTCAAAGGCGCGGTGGACGTTCCACAAAGGACACGCCCCGCCAAAGCGCGCAAATTGCAGGCGTGTGGCAGAATGGCGTTTGGTGATGGTTCCTGCCTGATCCACCCTGACAAAGAAGAACGGAATTCCCTTGGCGCCGGGCCGTTGCAGTGTCGACAGGCGGTGGGCGACCTGTTCAATTGATGCGCCGAACCGGTTGCTGAGCAATTCCAGATCGTGGCGATCTTCCTGCGCGGCAGCCAGAAATGCCCCGTAGGGCATCAGCGACGCGCCCGCGAAATAGTTCGCAAGGCCGATCTTGGCGATTGAACGGGCCTCTTCGCTTTGAAAGCGTGCGAAATCCAGTGTTGCTTCCAGCAGCTTGTCCTGACTGATCAGGGCCACTTGCAGAAGCAGCTGAAACACCTGAGTCTGTGGCGCGGCACGTGAGGACAGGCGCAACGTTCTGGTGTCGGAATCATAGTTGCGCATGTCTTCGATGTCAGCAAAGCGGACCTGAATGCCCCTTTCAGAAAGGCTGTTGATGGCCGCTTGACGAATGCCGCCAGGATCTTCGGCACGTTCGGCAAACCTTTCAGCAGCGCGGTCGACCGCGTCGATGTAGTTATCGCAATAGTGGAAGAAGTCGCGCACTTCTTCCCAGGGGCTTGCCTGCGTGCGCGCGTCTTCGCGTCCGAGTGCCTCATCCAGCGAAGCCAACCTCTCATGAGTTTGGCGATAGGTCTTGTGCAAGTCGATGAAGGCACGCGCCAAGGCGGGTGCGTTTGATGCAGTCAGACGCAGATCAGCCAGAGGGGGCATCGAATCTGCAAATACCGGATCGGCCAGTGCTTCGCGCATGTCCGAGACCAGCCTTTCACTGTCCCCAGTGCTCAGTTCAGTCACATCCATCCCGAATTCTTGCGCCAGAGCCAGAACAACCGTCGTCGAAATCGGACGATTATTGTTCTCCATCTGATTGAGATAAGGGAGCGAAACGCCAAGCTTGGCAGCGAATTCCTTTTGGGTCAGCGATAGCCGTGTACGCATTTCGCGCAACTTTGCACCGGCATAGAGTTTTTGGGTGGCCATGATGAATCTTTGCAGCTTTCCTGAAGCTGCAGGCTAACTTTGCAAACCTTTCAGTGCAAGCGACCTAAAGTCCCAGTTGCCGTTCGCGCCAAATGACACTGCTGATGGCAATAATGGCCAGGATCGAGGTCGCGAGCATCAGCCATAGCAGGGGCATTGCGCCGGTTTCACGGGTCAGTAAAGCTCCGGCAAGTGCGCTCAAAGCCGCGCCGCCACCCAGCATGATTGCACCGCTTAATCCTGACGCCGTGGCGGCAAGATGCGGGCGCACCGATAAGGAACCAGCAGTTGCGTTGGGGATGGACATACCGTTTCCGAGGCCCACAAAGGTCATGAAGCCAAAAAAGCTGAATGCAGTTCCCATACCCACAAGAAACAGGGCAGCGGATAGCGCGACGCCAATTGCATTCAACCAGCATCCCCACAGGACCATTCTGTTGACGCCAAAGCGAACCGAATAACGCCCGCTTATGAAGTTGCCAAAGAAATACCCCACAGCGGGAGCACCAAAATAGATGCCCACTTCGGCGGCCGTCAGTCCGAACACTTCGGTTCCAATGAAGGGCGCGCCGCCCAGATAGGCGAAGAAAGCGCCCGAGGACAAAGCCGAGGACAGTGAATAGCCCCAAAAACGGGGGGAGGTCAGCAATTCGGGATACTCCCGAAATTGCTGCATCAATGTCTTGCCGCTTTTGGCCGAAGTTTCACCGAAATCCATATAGGTCAGCGCCAATGCCAAAACGGCCAATCCGAATGGCAGCCAGAAATTAGCCTTCCATCCGAAGCTTTCTTCCAGCACTCCTCCAATGGCTGGCCCGATCATCGGAACAACTGCCATGCCCATTGTCACATAGCCGATCATCGATGCAGCCTGATCCTGTTCGAACATGTCGCGAACCGCGGCCCGGCTCAGGACAAGGCCAACAACGATGACAGCCTGGCTCATTCTGAAAAACAGAAAGAGTTCGACATTCGGAGCATAGATGCAGCCGAGCGTCGCCAACAGAAAGAGCCCAAGACCCCACAGTAGCACAGGTCGGCGACCGGCTTTGTCCGCGATGGGGCCGATCAGGATCTGCATAAGTGCATTTACAAGTAGATACAGTGCTATCGAAAGCTGCATCACCTTGTAGTCGGTGTCGAAATAGACAGCCATGAAGGGCAGGCTGGGCAGGTACAAATTCATGCTCAGCGCTGACAATCCTGACAACAGGACCAGCGTGGCAAGCGTTGGTGGAGTGTGCCCGATCGAGCGCGAACTGAACTGCATGGTTCACACTTAGAGCCTGCATTTCGGAATTACTATCAGATTGATGGCTTAATTCGTTAATTAACAAATTTGCAGTTGTCACATGACTGGTTTCCAAAATTTTGCAAATTTGCGGAAAAAGCCTTTGGGTCACCTTCAGCAACCTATATTGTCCCGGAAAATTTCACAGGGGACTATCGTGATGAAGGACATCCTTTCCGAGCTCGAAGATCGTCGCGAAGCCGCGCGACTGGGTGGTGGGCAAAAGCGTATCGATGCGCAGCATGCCCGTGGGAAACTGACCGCGCGTGAGCGGATCGAGCTGCTGGTGGACGAAGGCAGTTTCGAAGAATTCGATATGTTCGTCAGTCACCGCTGTACCGATTTCGGAATGGAAAATCAAAAGCCTGCGGGTGATGGCGTTGTGACCGGCTGGGGCACGATCAACGGCCGCATGGTCTATGTCTTTTCGCAGGATTTCACCGTCTTCGGTGGGTCGCTGTCTGAAACGCACGCTCAGAAAATCTGCAAGATCATGGATATGGCGATGCAGAATGGCGCGCCGGTGATCGGCATCAACGACTCGGGTGGTGCGCGAATCCAGGAAGGCGTGGCCTCGCTCGCGGGTTATGCCGAGGTGTTCCAGCGCAACATCATGGCCTCGGGCGTTGTGCCGCAGATCAGCGTCATCATGGGCCCCTGTGCCGGTGGCGCGGTCTACAGCCCTGCGATGACCGACTTCATTTTCATGGTTAAAGACACCTCTTATATGTTCGTGACTGGCCCCGACGTTGTGAAAACCGTCACGAATGAGGTTGTAACTGCTGAGGAACTCGGCGGCGCATCGACCCACACCAAGAAATCGTCCGTCGCAGACGGCGCCTTTGAAAACGATGTTGAAGCACTGGCCGAGGTTCGTCGCCTCGTCGACTTCCTGCCGCTCAACAACCGCGAAAAACCACCCGTTCGCCCATTCTTTGATGAGCCCGACCGGATTGAAACTTCGCTGGATACGTTGATCCCGGAAAATCCGAACACGCCCTACGACATGAAAGAACTCATCACCAAAGTGGCAGATGAGGGCGATTTTTATGAGATTCAGGAAGATTACGCCAAGAATATCATCACTGGTTTCATCCGGCTCGAGGGGCAGACTGTTGGTGTCGTCGCAAACCAGCCAATGGTTCTGGCGGGCTGCCTTGATATCGACAGCAGCCGCAAGGCGGCGCGGTTCGTACGCTTCTGTGATTGCTTTGAAATCCCGATCCTGACCTTTGTAGATGTGCCGGGCTTCCTGCCGGGAACCTCGCAGGAATATGGCGGTGTCATCAAACACGGTGCCAAGCTGCTGTTTGCCTATGGCGAAGCCACGGTTCCAAAGGTCACCGTGATCACCCGTAAGGCTTATGGCGGTGCGTATGACGTTATGGCCTCCAAGCACCTGCGCGGAGACTTTAACTATGCGTGGCCCACCGCTGAGATCGCGGTGATGGGCGCAAAAGGCGCGACCGAGATTATCCACCGTGCCGATCTGGGAGATGCTGAGAAGATCGCGCAGCACACGCAGGACTACGAAGACCGGTTCGCCAATCCCTTTGTTGCGGCCGAGCGTGGCTTTATCGACGAGGTGATCATGCCACAATCAACCCGCCGCCGTGTGTCCAAGGCCTTTGCCAGCCTGCGTAACAAGCAGCTGAAGAACCCTTGGAAAAAACACGACAACATTCCTTTGTGATGTACGCAGTCCAACTGAAAGCCTGATCAACAGCCATTGGTGACGGATGTTTCGAATCTGGAAAAACCAAGCCTTTACCGTATCCCATGCCGACACGTCCCCGTTTGTCGGCGAGGGATTGCGCGCCTTTTTTGAATACCGGGACCTCGGGATCAAAGACGCGACACAGGGTAAATTCGGGGCTCATGTGATCCGGGCCGTTCCCGGGATGGAAAGCCCGGGTGCATGGCATTCGCATGATCTGGATTTTCAGATGGTCTATGTCACCAAGGGCTGGGTGGTCTTCGAATACGAAGGGCAGGGCGAGCATCTTTTGCGAGAAGGGTCCTGCATTCTGCAACCACCCGGGATCGTGCATCGCGAAGTCCGACATTCGGACGATATGGAGCTGATTGAGATCACTTCGCCCTCGCAATTTGACACCAGCGACGAATCGGCGCCATGAGTTGCTCTGCCAGACATAGAATCGTGCACACCACAGGTGCTGCGCACGCGGCCCCGGAAGGAGGAGCCTGCTATTGGCAGGGCCGGGGCCGTGCTCTTGTACTGGCTCTTGCCCTGATGGCACCTACTGCCGCGCTAACCGATGCCCTTTTGCCCGTTCCCTCTGGCCAGCCTGTCGAACTGAGCGATGTGCTGCTCGACAACAATCCGGGCGAGCTGTGGTTGCGCTTCCGTTTCATCGCTCCAAAGATCGGCTCGACTGTAGGGCGGATCGGCTATGACGTGGCTTCGACGGACATGGCGCATCTGTGTGAAACTCTGGCTGTCCCTTACGTAAATAGGCACCAGTTGGAGCCGGCGCTTGTGGTTATCTCTTTCTCCGACCGCGCGATCGAATTCGGCAATGCCTCGCCCGATGCCACGCAGTTTTTCGAAGCCTATCGGCTGGAACAATCCCAGTGTATCTGGGAGGGGCTCTGACCATGAGGGGATCATCTCATGTTGTTGGCGCGTTTCAGCGAAACGATGCGGCTTTGGAGGTGCGCATGGATAACCCGTTCCGGAACGGAAGTCTTTTTCTTTTTTATTCTAACAGTTTGCCCGGCGAGGTGCAGGTATGCTGAAGCATCGCGGATTCCCTGGTCGTTTAGCCGGCACTGATTTTCAGTTCACAATCCGGCGCGCCAATCCGAAGGGCGTGACGCCAATAACTCAACGTGAACGGTTCCGGGATCGCAAACCGGCAGATCGGCGTGCGGATACAGCGTTTATGGAAGCGCTGTGGGAGCATTTTGGTGATCAGCCATTTGAGCGTGGCAATCTGGATGCCGGTCGTCTGAGCTGGCTTTTCGGGCGTGAGGTTATCGCGGCAGAAGACCCGTTTGATCCTGAAAGTTATGACGCACTTCTGGTCATTGATCTGGATGCGGCACGGCAGTCCTTTCCCGATATCTTTGATGGGGTTGGCTGAAGTTGATCCAGACGGCGGCACATATCGCAACGTCCAGTATTCAGGGACAAAAAGGCGCCATCTATCTGGGTGATTTGGCGCATTTTCCCTTTACTTCTAAGGCCGCTGTCGGCGCATTTCTGCGCGGAAATTCTGCGGATGGGCAGAAACCAGCCGGAAATTCAAATGGAAACAATGACTGGTTGGCGGGTGGAATTGTGCCATGCAAGGTGAGCGGGCCGTGCGGCTCTACTTTGCCTGCGCCGCACATGCACCTACTATTCCGTACCCCTTCCTTCCGCGGGCAGGCTTGTGTTCCCCACATAGTCCTGTCCGCGTTTTTCTTTGCGCGTATATCAGTCTTAAAGCAGCAAATATCTGCGCAAAAGTCGGGATCTTCGGATCTGATATTGAATAACAGCGGGCTATTCCGGCATCTGCACCCGATCGCGACAAAAAATCCAAAGGGGCAGATATCATGCGAATCTCACGACTTATCCTTGTACTGGCCGCCTGTGCGGGCGTTTCGGCCTGCGGAGACACAACCGGCGAGCAAGCGCTGCTCGGTGGCGGCGCCGGTGCGGTCGGTGCGGCCGTCCTCAACGCAGATCCGATATTCGGAGCCGCAGTCGGGGCCGCAGGAAACGTGCTCTACTGCAAGACACAGAAGAACTGCAGCTAACAAGAACATTGCGGGGCATCCGTTGCCCCGACCGTCATCACGCATCACGCCGTTGTGGGGCTTTCGCCCTGCAGCGGCGTTTTTGCGTTCCCAGAACACCAAGACAAAGGACGTTCCATGTTCAACAAGATCCTGATCGCCAACCGGGGTGAGATCGCCTGCCGGGTCATTAAAACCGCGCGCAAGATGGGAATCGGCACGGTTGCCATCTATTCGGATGCGGACAAACAGGCGCTGCATGTGGAAATGGCGGACGAGGCCGTGCATATCGGCCCTCCCCCGGCCAACCAGTCCTATATCGTCATCGACAAGGTGATGGATGCCATTCGTCAAAGCGGTGCACAGGCTGTTCACCCAGGCTATGGCTTCCTGTCGGAAAACGCCAAGTTTGCCGAGGCGCTTGAGGCCGAGGGCGTCGCTTTTGTCGGCCCACCGAAAGGCGCCATCGAGGCGATGGGCGACAAGATCACTTCCAAGAAGATCGCGCAGGATGCCAACGTTTCCACCGTGCCCGGTTATATGGGTTTGATTGAAGACGCCGATGAGGCAGTCAAAATCAGCCAACAGATCGGTTACCCGGTGATGATCAAGGCCAGTGCCGGTGGCGGCGGCAAGGGCATGCGGATCGCATGGAATGATGAAGAAACACGCGAAGGTTTCCAGTCGTCCAAGAACGAGGCCGCGAATTCCTTTGGCGATGATCGGATTTTCATCGAGAAATTCGTGACCCAACCGCGCCATATCGAGATTCAGGTGCTTTGCGACAGTCACGGTAACGGCATCTATCTGGGTGAGCGCGAATGTTCGATCCAGCGCCGCAACCAGAAAGTTGTGGAAGAAGCGCCATCGCCTTTCCTTGATGAGGATACTCGCCGTGCCATGGGTGAGCAGGCCGTCGCGCTGGCCAAGGCCGTAGGATATGCCAGTGCCGGTACGGTGGAGTTCATCGTTGATGGAGACAAGAACTTCTACTTCCTCGAAATGAACACCCGCCTTCAGGTGGAACACCCGGTGACTGAACTGATCACAGGCGTCGATCTGGTTGAACAGATGATCCGTGTTGCCGCGGGTGAGCCGCTGTCCATCACTCAGGACGACGTGACGCTGACCGGCTGGGCCATTGAGAACCGTCTGTATGCGGAAGATCCTTATCGTAACTTCTTGCCATCCATCGGTCGTCTGACCCGCTATCGCCCGCCTCAGGAAATCGCGGCGGGTCCGTTGCTGGTCAATGACAAGTGGCAGGGTGAGGCCCCAAGTGGTGACGCAGCCGTGCGCAACGACACCGGCGTTTATGAGGGCGGTGAGATCAGCATGTACTATGACCCAATGATCGCCAAGCTGTGCACATGGGCACCGACCCGTGAGCAAGCCATCGAGGCGATGCGGGTGGCGCTCGACAGTTTCGAGGTCGAGGGGATCGGTCACAACCTGCCGTTCCTGTCGGCCGTGATGGATCATCCCAAATTCATCAGTGGCGATATGACTACGGCTTTCATTGCCGAAGAGTATCCAGACGGCTTTGAAGGCGTTGAACTGTCTGAGACCGATCTGCGTCGTATTGCAGCGTCATGTGCAGCCATGCACCGGGTTGCAGAAATCCGTCGCACTCGTGTTTCGGGTCGGATGGATAATCACGAGCGCAAGGTTGGCAAACGTTGGGTCGTGTCGCTGCAAGGACAGGAATACGCTGTTCAAGTCAACGCGGACAAAGAAGGCGCGACTGTCAAATTTGAGGATGGATCGACCCTGCGTGTCGCATCCGACTGGACGCCCGGCGACCAGTTGGCCGTCCTGGACGTCGACGGCAGCCCGCTTGTGCTAAAAGCTGGCAAAGTGTCCGGTGGATTCCGCATTCGGAACCGTGGCGCGGATCTCAAGGTGCATGTCCGCCGCCCACGCGCGGCAGAGCTGGCCAAGCTGATGCCAGAAAAGTTGCCGCCCGATACGTCGAAAATGCTGCTGTGCCCGATGCCGGGACTGATCGTCAAAGTCGACGTCGAAGTGGGTCAAGAAGTTCAGGAAGGTCAGGCACTCTGCACCGTTGAAGCGATGAAGATGGAAAACATCCTGCGCGCCGAAAAGAAGGGTGTTGTGGCCAAGGTAAATGCTGGCCCCGGCGACAGCCTTGCTGTGGATGATGTGATCATCGAGTTCGAGTAGACGTAAACTAACATGAGCTTCATCCACCATATATGGATCAGCATGCTAACTATGGCAGTGCAATTTGTGCTGTCATGGTTGATACTCGTCTATGTGGAGTGCCCTTTGCGGTGCGAAAGCGTCTCAATTGAGACGGTGAATGCGGCTCTTGTAACTTCTGGTGTTGTTGCTGGAATAACCTATGCGGCGCTCACTCGCTTGGTTTACCGCAACTGGCCCGACCTTATGGGACTTGCGACGGGTGTTGTCATAGCCATTTTGGGTGCATCGTGGCTCGCCCGTTTATCAGCGACAACGAAACTTGATGGTGTGTGGGCGATCCTAACAGCGGTGATCGTTGTTCTGACGGTCGGCTACTTTTGGTTAAGGTTTTGGGGCTCATTACCCCCGGAACCGCGTTCTCGGGACGCTGACACTTTAGAGGGATGCATGAGATGATCCCTGTTCTAAGCGTCACCCCTTTGCCATTGTTTCAACCACCCTCGCGACGTTCGCGGATTTCGCGTTCCCGCAATGGTGTTTTGTCGATGGATCGGCCGATTTCGCGCACGCTCCAAGGTGAAGGCTTACGCAGTTTGACGACACCATCCTTGTCAACAAATACCATCTGGAATCCGCGCGGGCGCAGTTGCGACCGGATCGGAGAACGAGCGGATGGATCGGTGTCGGTCAACACGACGACATCCCGGTCGCGCATGGCGTCTTCACCATCAAGCAGCATGTCGATCTGCTGTTGGAATCGCGGGTCTGCGGGCGTGTCGGCGAAGACAACGATGGGTCGGCTGACCCACAGAAATTCGCTCAAATCGCTCTCACCTGCGGGGCGGACGAATTCGTCTTCAGCGGGTGCAGCCCCGTCGGCGGCCATGGCTGCCAGCGGGAATAGTGCCGATAAAACAAGGGCAAGCGTTCGTGTCATGGGGCCTCCTGTTCGTTTGAATATAGCCCCTGCAGCGGTGAATGCGACCGGCGAAATGCGCGCAGCCTTCAAAATGTTGCGCTCAACCACCCTTGAAAGGGTGCCACCGAACATCACAACGCGCGGGCTGCGGCCCGGCGCGAACCGAATTGAGAAAAGGAAATCGCAATGACCGATACGAAAGACTGGCAGGCGCTGGCTGAAAAAGAGCTGCGCGGTCGCCCGTTGGACGACCTAACCAAGGAGACGCTGGAAGGCATCGACGTCAAGCCGCTTTATACGCAGGAAGACACGGCTGAACTGCCGCATATGGGGTCGCTGCCTGGGATCGGACCGTTCACGCGTGGGGTGAAGGCGACCATGTATGCAGGTCGCCCCTGGACGATCCGCCAATATGCTGGTTTTTCGACCGCCGAAGAGTCTAACGCCTTCTACCGCCGCAATCTGGCAGCGGGTCAGCAGGGTGTCTCGGTTGCCTTCGATCTGGCGACGCACCGCGGCTATGATAGTGATCACCCGCGCGTGGTTGGTGACGTGGGCAAGGCGGGTGTGGCCATCGACAGTGTCGAGGACATGAAGATCCTGTTCGACGGCATTCCGTTGGACAAAGTCTCTGTCTCGATGACCATGAACGGTGCGGTGATCCCGATTTTGGCAAGTTTCATCGTTGCGGGTGAAGAGCAGGGGCACGACAAATCTGTTCTGTCCGGCACGATTCAGAACGATATTCTGAAAGAGTTCATGGTGCGCAACACCTACATCTACCCGCCTGAACCTTCGATGAAGATCATCTCGGACATCATTGAATTCACGTCGAACGAGATGCCGAAATTCAACTCGATCTCGATCTCGGGCTATCACATGCAAGAGGCCGGGGCGAACCTTGTTCAGGAACTGGCCTACACGCTGGCTGACGGGCGCGAATATGTCCGTGCCGCGACGCAGGCCGGCATGGACGTAGACAAATTCGCTGGCCGTCTGTCTTTCTTCTTTGCCATCGGCATGAACTTCTTCATGGAGATCGCCAAACTGCGCGCTGCGCGCACGCTGTGGCATCGGGTGATGACCGATTTTGGTGCAAAGTCCGAGCGGTCCAAGATGCTGCGCACTCACTGCCAGACCTCGGGCGTCAGCTTGCAGGAACAGGACCCGTACAACAACGTGATCCGCACCGCTTATGAGGCGATGAGCGCGGTTCTGGGCGGGACCCAGTCGCTGCACACAAACGCTCTGGATGAGGCAATTGCACTGCCCACCGATTTCTCGGCCCGTATCGCACGGAACACGCAGTTGGTGCTGCAAGAGGAAACCGGAGTGACCGATGTGGTCGATCCGCTGGCGGGTTCGTATTACGTCGAAAGCCTGACCAATGAGCTGATCGAGAAAGCCTGGGCCTTGATGGAAGAGGTCGAGGAAATGGGCGGTATGACCAAGGCGGTTGCCAGCGGTATGCCCAAGCTGCGGATCGAGGAAAGCGCAGCCCGCCGTCAGGCGATGATCGACCGAGGTGAAGAGGTAATCGTCGGTGTCAACAAGTACCGCAAGGAACAGGAAGACCCGATCGACATTCTGGACGTCGACAACGTGGCTGTACGCGAAGCGCAGGTCGCGCGTTTGGAACGCATCCGTGCGACCCGTGACGAGGCTGCCTGCCAACATGCGCTGGACGCTTTGACCAAGGCTGCCCAAGAGGGCGGAAACCTGCTGGCTGCTGCGGTCGAGGCCGCCCGCGCCCGCGCATCCGTAGGAGAGATCAGCATGGCAATGGAAAAAGAGTTCGGCCGTCACCGTGCCGAGGTAAAAACCCTGGCCGGTGTTTACGGCGCGGCCTACGAAGGTGATGAAGGATTTACCGCGATCCAGAAGTCCATCGAAGACTTCGCCGAAGCTGAAGGCCGCCGCCCCCGCCTGTTGGTGGTCAAGATGGGGCAGGACGGTCATGACCGGGGTGCCAAGGTCATCGCAACAGCCTTTGCTGATATCGGCTTTGACGTCGATGTGGGACCCCTGTTCCAGACACCCGCCGAAGCAGCACAGGACGCTGTGGACAACGACGTTCATGTCATCGGCATCTCTTCGCAGGCAGCGGGCCACAAGACATTGGCACCGCAACTGGTCGAGGAACTGAAGAAAGCCGGAGCCGAAGACATCATCGTGATCTGTGGTGGCGTTATCCCTCAACAGGACTACCAGTTCCTCTATGATCACGGCGTCAAGGCGATCTTCGGGCCGGGTACCAATATCCCCGAAGCGGCACAGGACATCCTGCGCCTGATTGGGGAAGCCCGCGGATAACGTGCCAAGGCACTCTTGCCATCCGGAATTTTTCGGCGAAGATGACATTGAAAGCAGCGTGCACCCGCGCGCTGCTTTTTCTTTGAGGTCATACCGAAGGGGAGAGCGTATGATTCTGGATCATTTGGCAGTCGCGGGCGAAACGCTTGAAGCAGCTGCCGCTCATGTTGAAGAAGCGTTGGGCGTTAAGCTACAGGAAGGCGGAAAGCACGCCAGATTCGGAACCTATAACCGGCTGTTGGGGCTGGCGGATGGTCTTTACCTCGAGGCCATTGCCGTCGATCCGAATGCACCCGCGCCAGAATTTCCCCGTTGGTTCGATCTGGACCGTTTTTCAGGTACCCCACGGCTGACCAACTGGATTTGCCGTGTGGAAGATATTGAAGCTGACCTTGTTTCCTTATCTGAAGGGGCCGGGCAGCCAATAGATCTGGAACGCGGAGCGCTGAGGTGGCGCATGGCTGTTCCATCTTCGGGACGCCTGCCATTTGATAACCTGTTTCCAGCGCTGATTCAGTGGCAAGGCGATCTACACCCTGCACAGATGTTACAGGCCAGTGGCTGCAGGTTGCGCCGCCTTGTCGTGTTTCATCCTGATGCGCTTGATCTGGCGAAACTGCTGGGTCCGCTGGAACTGATCGAGTTTGATTCCGGACCTGTGGCCATGCGAGCCGAATTCGAAACACCGCGCGGGATGCGCGTGTTGGAATGATGGTACGAACAGCCAAAGTTGGGGATGCCCCGGCAATTGCTGACATAACGAATGCAATCATCCGCGAGACGCTGATCACCTTCACTACCGATGAACGCAGTGTTGAGAGCATTGCGGCAGATGTTGAGGCGCGTGGAAACCGGTATCTGGTGGCCGAAGCAGACGGTCAAGTGCTGGGTTTTGCAACCTATGGCCCATTCCGGGGCGGCCCAGGCTACGCCCATTCACGTGAGCACTCCATTCAGCTGTCTCCTGCTGCGCGAGGTAGAGGATTGGGGCGGGCATTGATGACTGCTCTTGAAGACGTCGCGCGTGCGGACGATGTGCATGTTTTGGTCGCCGGTGTTTCATCCGACAACCCCGGTGCAATCGCATTTCATTCAGCACTTGGTTTCACCGAAGTCGGCCGGATGCCCGAGGTTGGCCGAAAATGGAATCGCTGGTTGGACCTTGTTCTGATGCAGAAAATTCTTGCCACGGAATGATTAGTCGCACCTGACAGTCACGTTTCCTCGCGCTAGGGTGAAAGCATGTCGATCTGGACCCGCATATCCGATGCGCTGAGCGCGCTTGCCCAAGGCGAAAGCCTGACCGCAGTTTTTGAAAAGCTGCGCACTCCGCCTGAACGATCGGTTGCCTTTGCAATCGCGGTGATTGCGCTGGGCGCAAAAATGGCCAAGGCCGACGGGCAGGTGACACGCGATGAGGTCACAGCCTTTCGCGAAGTATTCCAGATCGCTCGCGATGACGAAGATGGCGCGGCACGCGTTTTCAACATGGCCCGAACCGATGTCGCGGGTTATCAGGATTACGCCCGCAAGATCGCGCGCATGTTTTCCGAAGACAGCACCACGCTGTGCGATTTGATGGAAGGGTTGTTCCACATCGCGATGGCGGATGGGTTTTACCACCCCAACGAAAACGAATTCCTTGAGGAAGTCAGTCGTATTTTCGGCCAGGACGAAGCGCAGTTCATGGCATTACGTGCCCGTTTTGTGCCGGATGCGCCGAATGATCCCTACACGGTTCTTGGAGTGACCCGGGAAACGCCATTGCCGGAGATTCGTAAAACCTGGCGTCAATTGGTGCGTGACACGCACCCTGACGCGATGATGGCGCGTGGTGTTCCCGAAGAAGCGATCCGTCTGGCTGAAAAGAAGATGATCGATATCAACCGGGCATGGGACGAGATCAACGGCGCCCGGGTCTGAAGTTATGCGCTTGGCGACCTACAATATCGAATGGTTCGCCAACCTGTTCGACAAGAATGATACTCTGATCGCCGATGACAGCTGGTCAGGCCGGCACAATGTCACCAAGGTTCAGCAGATTGAAGCCATTGCCAAGGTGTTGAGCGCGGTTGATGCCGATGCAATCCTGATTGTTGAAGCACCAAACACCGGGAAAAGTCAGAACACAGTGCGCGCGCTTCAGGGGTTTGCCGAAACCTTCGACCTCAGAACCTCACAGGCGATCATGGGATTTCCCAACGACACGCATCAGGAACTTGCGCTGCTATATGATCCTGAACAACTGAGCGTTCGCCACGACCCAAAGGAAACCAGTAACAATCGAGCCCCTCGATTTGATCATGAGTTCAGAATAGATCTGGACGTCGACGCCACCGAGGATGTTGTCCGCTTTTCCAAGCCGCCGATGGAATTGGCGGTGAAAAGCAAGTCAGGCTTTGAATTCCGTCTGATCGGCGCGCATCTGAAATCCAAGGCACCTCATGGAGCGGATAACCGCGATGAGGCTATTCGGATCTCGATCGCCAACCGACGTAAGCAGCTTGCACAGGCCGTATGGCTTTCACGACGAGTGAAAGCGCATGTCGCCGAGGGGGAGCCGGTGGTCCTGCTGGGTGATTTGAACGACGGGCCCGGTCTGGATGAGTTTGAGCATCTCTTCGGGCGCTCGTCGGTTGAGATATTATTAGACGCCGGGCTATATGATCCGCATGCCGTCAGCGCGAACAGCTTGCGGCCGGGGTCTATTCCGTCAACGGCACGTTTTCCCAAACCTAAAGAAGGCCGGTTTCTGGAGGCCCTGCTTGACTATATGATGATCAGCGAAGATCTGCGCGACCGCCAACCAAAATGGCGCATCTGGCATCCATTCAACGATACAGGGTGTTGGGCATTGCCCGAGTTGCGAGAAGCGCTGCTGACGGCGTCAGATCACTTCCCGGTCACTCTGGATATCGATTTGTGACCTTTCAAGCGCATTGAGCCTGTCCTATATTTGGTCCATGCATCGCATTGCTTTGATAGCCGCCATTTTCACCGTCGCTACTGCTCCTGTCTCTGCGCAGGAGGATGACGGGAAATCCCTGATGGAGCAGGGGGCCGAACTGTTCTTCGAAGGTCTCCGGCAGGAAATGGAACCCGCGCTTGAGGATTTGCGTGGATTGGCCGAGCAATTCGGTCCCGCCATGCAGTCGTTCATACAGGAAATGGGGCCAGCGCTGGCTGAAATCACAGCACAGGTAAAGGACTGGAGCGCCTACGAAGCGCCCGAGATACTGCCTAATGGCGATATCATTATCCGTAAAAAGCCGGATCAGCCGCAGCCTGAAGAAATTCTGCCGGAAGATCAGGAAGAACAAAAAGAACAACCACAGGGCGCTACGGATATCTGATTGATCAGCGCCTAGCGTTGCATGATCACCCGCGTTTCCGATTTCAGTGCATTCGCCAGCGAATTCAAGCGCGACTCCGCAACTTCATTGAACAAAGGTTCGGTTGCGGCGGGCAGAAACAACTCAAGCTCTCGTTTCTTTGGATAGAATTTCAACTTACCCATCGGCGCGTCACTCTGCATCCACAGCATCGCACCGAACCGCATCGCCTTACCCAGAATCTCGGCCTGTTTCTGGTCTTTCTCGTCCAACAGTTCATAAAGCGGAGTGAACCGGTTGCCTTCACGCTTATTGCGATAACGATGTTGGAGTGCCAACCCGATGAACACCCGTTCCGAGTGCTTCAATCCACCCAGATTGGCACGGGTGACGTTGTCAAAGCAGACCTCGGCCCGGTAATCGGGATGCGCGCGCCAGCTGACGTCATGCAGCAGGCAGGCTGCTTTGATCAACCGAACCCGGGTAGGGGGCGCCGAGCGGAACAGGGGCATCACAAAATCGTACAAATGCCGGCCAAAACCCGGCAGGCGCGCGTCTTTGGCCTCGGAAAAGCGGCTGGCCTCGATCAGCGGATCCCGGTCACGCAGAGCTTGCGGCATCTGTTCGTAAAGCAATCCCTCGCGGATGCCGTAGCTTGAAATCGCGATATCCTTGGGTTTGAATGTGCGGATCAGCCGGGCCAGAACGTCCATGGCATACGGGATCAGCGACATGCGCGAATTGGACACGCCAGCCTGACTGCGCAGCTTGTCCGGGTCATTCTTTTCAATAAACTTGATCGTCTCACGCACCTGCTTGGTGGTCATGCGATATTCGTGCAGGACGTTCAGAGGATATCCGCGACGCAACATGTCCAACCGGGCAAAGGCACGCCAGCTGCCACCGACAAGAAATAAACGATCCCGCTGTGGTCCCAAGCGGTCACGCAACTCTTCCATGGTTTGTTTGATATGGGCCTTTCTGGCCCTGCGTCCGCCCTTGATGTCACGTAGCTTTAGCGGGCCAAGTGGTGACGTGACGCGCAAGCCAACCTCACCCTCACCGATCTCGGCCAGCTCCATCGATGAACCGCCAATATCGCAAATCAGACCATAGGCTCCGGGCCACCCCAGTAATACGCCTTGTGCGGACAGTCGTGCTTCTTCCGCTCCATTGATTACAGATATGGTTAGACCAGTCTCGGCTTTGACTTCTGCGCAGAAATCCGGGCCATCTTCGGCTTCTCGCACCGCAGCGGTCGCAACGACGTGCAAACCGGGCAGGCCGAGATCATCGGCAAGGTATTGAAACCGTCGCAGCGCCTTCAATGCACGGTCGCGGCCACGCGGGTTCAGGCGGCCGGTTTCCGAAAGACCTGCGCCCAGCTCACACATGACCTTTTCGTTATAAAAATAAGCCGGTGATCGCGCGGCCCCGTCAAAAATCACCATTCGGACCGAGTTTGACCCGACGTCTACCACACCCACACGAGACAATGCCCTTGCTTCGGGATCGTCAAACAGCGGCTTTCCGAATGGCCCCCAGTCCGGGATATTGGAATCGACGGTCTGTTCCATGTTCTGTCCAATACTTCCAAAGTCAGGATGCGAAATCACCAGTGATGGGTCAATTGCCGGTTTCGGAATCGTCTATGCTTTTGTTCAGTACGCGAACTGCTAAAGCACGCGTAATCTCTCGCTTTTCTGACAAGGCGACCTGATCCAGCTGCTCAACGACTTCTGCAGCCGTTTCAAAGCGCCGGTCCATGTGTTTGACCAGATAGGCGATCACTTCGGGGCCGGGGTTCAATTGTCGATCCACGAATAGTTTGGCAAGCACAGCGCCCAGCAACGCATCGTCAGGCGGGTCGAGTGCCACGTGATGCGCACCTTCAACGCGGCTCTGCAGATCTGCCAATGGCAGTTGCCAGAATTTGGGGGCTAACCTTCCGGTCATCAGCAAAGTCTGCCCCTCGGCGAGTGCAAGGTTGTGCAGATGGAACAACGTTTTTTGTTGCTCCAGATCGCCTGCGATCATTGGAACGTCTTCGACAGCGACGGGTGATCTGGAGAGATCGGGGACATCGTCATAGCGCAGGGCCGCAGCTTGAATGATACGCCCCCCTGTTTCCGCTGCCCATACATGGGCCAGATGAGTTTTGCCCGCCCCTGCAGGTCCGCTGAGCACCAGTTTGTTTCCGGGCCAGGAATTGGCGGACATCATTGCGACGGCCAGAGCATTCGCCGGGGATACAAAAAAATCTTCTCGCCCCAGCGCGGTCTTGGCTGGAAGATCAAAGCTCAGTTGTCTGGCCATTCAGTCGTTTTCCTGATTCAGCCCTTCAAGCCCGGTATAGAGGCGGCTGGACAGATATTGTGATGTGGCAAAGCGCGCGAAAACACCCAGCGCGGCGGCGACGGGAACCGCGACCAGCATTCCCACAAAGCCGAACAGGGCCCCAAAAACGGACAATGCCAGCAACAGCCAGACGGGGTGTAAGCCGACGGAACTGCCAACCAGTTTCGGGGTCAGGAAATTGCCTTCGGTGACTTGACCCAGAATGAAGATACCCGCCACCAGGCCGATTGAGGCCCAGTCACCCCAGAACTGGAATAAGGCCAGGCCAATCGCCAGGGTGCCGCCGATCAACGCGCCCAGGTAAGGGATGAAGGTCACCAGTCCGGCGATGAATCCGACCACTAGACCGAATTGCAGACCAACAGCCATGAGTGCGACAGCATAATAGGTGCCGAGGATCAGACAAACCGTGCCCATGCCGCGCACGAATGAGGCAAGGACCTTGTCGACATCATGCGCAAGTTTGCGAATGGTCGGAGCGTGGTCGCGGGGCAGAAGTTCGTCGATACGTGCGGTCATCCGATCCCAGTCCAGTAGCAGATAGACTGAAACAACGGGAACGATCACAACAAGAACCACCACGTTGATGGCTGACCCAAGGGATGTAACCACCGTTTGCAGCACATCTCCGGATTTGGATTTCAACGTGTCGCCCAACGAAACGAGAAACTGATGCGTGCTGGATTCAGCGTCCAGAATTGCTGGGAATTGTCGTTCAATAAAGGCGCGCAGCTCTTTGAACAGGCTGGGTAAAACGTCGATCAAATCGATCAACTGTGTAACCAGTGCCGGTACAACCAGCAAGATCATCAAGACGAACAGAAACACGCCAAAAACGGTAATGATAGCTGTCGCACCAACCCTTGAAAGACCCAGTTTTTCAAGGCGGTCTGCAACCGGGTCGAGGAAATAGGCAACTGCGCCCCCGATCACGAAAGGAAGAAGTACATCCCCTAGCAGCCACAGAATCAGGACGAAAATTGCGGTTGCAAGGCCCCAATATCTGAGCTGATCTTTTACCGGCAAAGCCATCGCGCAGTCCCTTGTTGCAGCTCTTGCCAGTGTTCTTGGCCCATGCTGCCGCATGATGCAAGCGCTTCATGGGCCAAAGGATTTGTTGGTCAGTCGTGCAGTGTTCCAAGTTCGGGCGTGTCGTCGGTCGCCGTTTCGTCAGGCCAGTTGGTACGCCAGACTTCTGCCGACCAGTGACCGCAATGCACGGCGGGCCGGTCAAATCCGGGCAGGGGCGACAACAAGGGTTCAACAACCACATCATGCCGAGGGACAGCAAAGTAAGGGAATGAGTAACGTTCCTTGCCAGAACGATTGACCACACGATGCGGTGTCGATTTCAGCCGCCCACCGGACCATAGCTCCAGCATGTCACCGATATTCACAACGAACCCGCCGGGCGGACAATCCGGAGTAATCCAGCCTCCGTCCCGGGTCTGAACCTCAAGGCCACCAACGGGATCTGGGGCAATGATGGTCAGCGCGTCTGTATCCTTGTGGGGGTGGATGCCATACCCACCCTCATCCGGCGCCTGTGGCGGATAGTGCAATAGGGTCATATTGGTCATCGGCTCACGGAAGGCATCGCGCAAAACATCCGATTCAAGATCAAGTCCAACTTCGAGTGCGCCAAGCAGCATATCCGCTACCCGGTCCAGCTGGGCCCAATAGCCGAGAATTATGTCCCGTGCCCCGGACACCTCTTTCGGCCACAGGTTCGGACCGTATAAGGCGCAGTCTTTACGGACCTGTGCATCTTCGGAAACTTCGTAATGAAGTTTGTAGCCTTCATATTTGTCGGCCTTGCCTGAGCCATCATTGGGCGTGAAGAAACCCATCGGGATATAGCCGCGGTAGTTTTCGCGGGTGATTGCCTGATCCCATTTGCTGCTTTCTTCGATGTCAAAAATCGTACGGGCGCTCGACCGGACCTGATCAACGGTGTCCTGAGAGACGCCTGTGCCGGTGATAGAAAGGAAGCCGATCCCGGTGCAGGCCTCGACGATTTGCTGCGCGGTTGCGTCGTAGGACGGGTGCGCGCGATCGGTTAGCGGAGAAATGTCGATCGTTGGAATATGATCCATTAGCTTATCCTTACACCCTGTCGTTCAAGTTCGGAGTGTACCGGCGCCAGATTCATATTGTGCAGGTCCTGATTGCTTTTCAGGGCAAGTGCAGCTGCAATTCCCGCGCCCTGACCCATGACCGCACAACATGCCATATTGCGGGTGGCGGCGTGGGCTACGCGGTCTGCGCCGTGTGAACGTCCGGCCACCAGCAGACCTTTGATCCCTTTTGGCAACATCGAACGATAAGGCACCTGCATATATCGTCCTGTTGTGGGCAGGATCAGGATACCGTAGCCGTCGATGAATTCCGGATAGATACCGATAGTGTCTTCGAAACGGCCCTGATGCCGCGCATCGTTTTCCGTCATGTTGTAGACCGCATCGATCTTGCGGGTGTCGCGTATGCCGATGGTCATTCCAAAATTCCGCAGGCGCGCATTCTCGCAACCAGGCATGAACCGACGCAGGGCTTCGATGGCCAGCATCGATTGCCGCCGCCCTTCGATTTCACCCTTTGTCAGGCTACCTGGATCGGTGCCGTCGATCTCGGCCAGATGGATGAGATTCATATAGGTCAACTCACCCGTGTCATGCATGGCGCCCCATGTCCCCGCGATCGTGTTCAGATGCGGCGGGATCAGACCCTGATCGATTGCCTGCTGGAATGGCTTGTGTACGAAGGGCGAGAACATGTCGTCCTCCTTGCCCGAGGTTTCGATGTTCCATTCGCCACCACCGCCCCAGTCCTTGTAGGTCTGCGGATCGGCCTTGACGCCTTCCATGAAAGCGCGTTTGTCGACACCGGCCAGGTGAAACATGACCGAGGCTGCCATCATGTCTTCTCGTGGTGTTTTATGGGTCGGTGCGCCAGCACGGTGCGCTACATCTGCATCCCCGGTGGCGTCAATCACCACCCTTGCCAGAATCGCCTCGCGTCCGGCCTTGGATTCAGTGATGACCCCGGTGATCCGATCCCCATCCATGATCGGAGCGACGAACTGGCGATGCAGCATCGGATGCACACCAGCTTCTTCAACCAGCTTGTCGGCCACCAGCTTAAAGCCTTCGCTGTCCAGCTCGTAACTCAGCGACTGACTTTCCGGTACTGCCGCGCCCATCTCTTTGGCGCGGGTCTCGAATTCCATCCCGATGCCGCCTGCTTCGACGGTCTGCTTATGCCGATACCATGCAAAGCCTTCGACCCCGACGGCAGTGATGTTTCCACCCATGCAACCGAACCGATCCATCAACGAGACTTCGGCCCCAGCTCGTGCAGCCGCCAGCGCAGCCGCCAATCCGGCGGGGCCTGAGCCTACCACCAGCACATCTGTCTTATGGACGACCGGAACCTCGCGTGCTGGTTCTGTAATTGTTTGCATTTACGCCTCGCAAATTCATGTTTGCGCCACCATCGGGGTGCCTGACTGGCGGGTCAATCAAAAATCCGACTGACCTGAGGTCGCAAAAACACCATTGCATGATTGCCCCCGGCAGGGCTTTGGCATAAGCAGCTTTGAAGTCGAATTCTCACCTTTGAAGGTCAAACAATGCGCCTCAGCCGTTATTTTCTGCCCGTTCTCAAGGAAAACCCCTCCGAGGCCCAGATCGTCAGCCACAGGCTGATGTTGAGGGCCGGGATGATCAAGCAAGCCGCTGCAGGCATCTATTCCTGGTTGCCACTGGGCTTCAAAGTACTGCGTAAGCTGGAAAACATCATCCACGAAGAGCAGGCGCGGGCAGGTCACATCGCAATTCAGATGCCGATCATTCAGTCCGCGGACCTTTGGCGCGAGTCCGGTCGTTACGACGACTACGGTCAGGAAATGCTGCGCATGAAGGATCGCCACGATCGCGACATGCTGTTTACACCTACCGCCGAAGAACTGGTGACTGACATCTTCCGCGGTCACGTCAACAGCTACAAAGATCTGCCGCTGACGCTGTACCAGATCCAATGGAAATTCCGCGACGAGATCCGTCCGCGTTTCGGTGTCATGCGCGGCCGCGAATTCTATATGAAGGACGGATACAATTTCGACCTGACCAAAGAAGACGCGCTGCACGCCTATAATCGCCATCTCGTGAGCTACCTGCGCACCTATGAGCGAATGGGCCTGCAGGCAATCCCGATGCGCGCTGACTCCGGTCCCATTGGTGGCGATGACACCCATGAATTCCTAGTGCTGGCTGATACCGGCGAGTCCGAAGTTTTCTATGACAGTGCCGTCACCGACCTGACCTTTGGCGACCGTGAGATCGATTATGACAATCGTGAACAGTGTCAGGCGATCCTCGAAGAGTTCACCTCAAAATATGCCCGCACGGATGAAACCCATGACGAGGCACTGTTCAACGAGGTCCCCGAAGATCGTCGCCGCGTGGCGCGCGGGATCGAGGTTGGCCAGATCTTCTATTTCGGCACCAAATACTCCGAACCGCTGGGTGCAACCGTTCAAGGCCCTGACGGCAAGCCGGTTCCGGTCCACATGGGCAGCCACGGTATCGGTGTCAGCCGCCTGATTGGTGCGATCATCGAGGCAAGCCATGACGACAAGGGCATCATCTGGCCCGAAGGCGTCACGCCGTTCCACTGCGGTATCGTAAACCTCAAGCAGGGTGACGAAGAAGCGGATGCGGCTTGTGAAAAGATCTATAAGGCGCTGACGGAGCTGGGGCTCGAGCCGCTGTATGATGATCGTAATGAGCGGGCAGGGGGCAAGTTTGCTACAATGGACCTGATCGGTCTGCCGTGGCGCATCACCGTGGGCCCGCGTGGTCTGAAGAACGGTGTGGTAGAGCTGACCAGCCGTCGAACCGGTGAAAGCGAAGAGCTGAGCCCGGAAGAGGCCGTTACAAAAATCGCAGAGATTTACGAAAACATCGCCTGATCTGGCGTTCTTTGTTGATCATTCAAAAGTCTGGATGTTTTTTCGCCGCGTCATCATATGAATGGCGCGGCGAAACTTTAGAGCCACGCTGCTATGCTGAGCGCAGTCTGACTTTGCAGCCGATGCTAGGCCGAACCCGCCACTGGCCGGGTCAACAGCAGATCGCCATCGGCCTGACCTCCTCTGGCGACGACAATGGGGCGTCCCATTCGTTCAACCAGATCGTCGAGTTCAAATCCAAGAAATCTGATGCCACAGACCCGCTCACCCGTGGTGCGGTCCGTTATGCAAAGCCGACCATTCTGAAAAGCCAGACGATAGCCCTTCTCTTTCAGGATGTCGGCCAGACCCGCCCAACTTGCGGCGTTGCTGAATAACGGTCGTATCGCTGCACGCAGCAAAGCCGCCGTTTCACAATCCAAATCCTGAGATGCATTTGTGGTCCTGATCGGACCAACCCCTTCCAATTCCCTTACAATACCCATGAGCGACCCCCGCTCTTTAAAAATGTGTTCCCCCATAACTAGGGTGACAAAGTTTCGTAAAATAAGCAAAGCACGAAATAAAATTGCTTAATAAATGTTGTAAATTGAGTTCAGTTTTTCACCAAAAGCTCACATTGACTTCATACCTGAAACAATGCCGCCTTGTCTGTGATTGACTTCACAACTTCTGGTGTAGCTCCGATCATCGGCACTCCCCTGAACCGAAACCCGATCCGGGACCTTCGCTCATTGATTCGGATAGCGAGGACAGATTTGCGCAAGGGCTTGCCGTTTTGACAGCTTATTCGGGTTGCGTCAGAAGGAGAGTTCGCAGAACCGGGTTGACCATTGGGTGAAATGCCGAAAATGTCCCCGCAAAACATTGCCGGAGCAGGAATGGCCAAGACACCCCCGCCCTTTGCCCCTTTCGAATGGAAGATTGCATGGCGCTATCTGCGCGCTCGGCGCGCCGAAGGTGGCGTCAGCGTAATGACATGGATTTCGCTGATCGGAATTACGCTGGCCGTTTTCGCATTGATCGCCACTTTGGCGGTGCGTTCAGGTTTCCGGTCCGAATTTGTGGGCACCATCCTGGGGGCCAACGCTCATGTCACGGTCTATTCAGCAGGCGAGGTCGATGCACAGGGTCGTATAGATCGAAAGATTGCTGACTTCGATGCCATGGCGGACCGTATTGCACAGGTTCCCGGTGTGCAGCGCGCTGCTCCGTTGGTGAAAGGGCAGGTTCTGCTTACCAATCGCGACCGCAGCACGGGCGTTGAAGTCTACGGTATCCGCCCCGGCGATCTGTACAGTCTGCCCGGTATTGCGGAAAGCAAACAGGCCTATGGTGATCTGTCCCGGTTTGACGAAGGGATCGCAATCGGCTCGGGCGTGGCCCGTGCCATCGGCGCAACAGTAGGTGATACGGTCAGAGTGACTTCACCAAATGGAGTTAAGACTCCATTCGGCACCTCACCACGGGTGAATGCCTACGAAGTCGTTTATGTGTTCTCTGCAGGGCGTTATGACATCGACCGCACCCGCGTATACATGCCCTTCGCTGAAGCGCAGATCTTCTTCAACCGTGAGGGCGTCGCGGATGAAATCGAAATCATGGTCGACAATCCCGAAAACCTTGATCCTCTGCTGTTTCCCATTCTCGAGGCCGCCGGTGAGCGGACCCAGGTCTGGACATGGAAAGATTCCTCGGGTGGATTCCTGCGGGCGCTTGAGGTCGAAGACAATGTGATGTTCATCATCCTGTCGATCCTTGTTCTGATCGCAGCAATGAACATCGTGTCCGGCCTGATCATGCTGGTCAAAAACAAAGGGCGTGACATCGGTATCCTGCGCACAATTGGCCTGAGCGAAGGTTCGGTGCTGCGGGTCTTTTTCATCTGCGGCGCGTTCACCGGCATTATCGGTACGGCGATGGGTGTGATTTTGGGATGCCTGTTCGCGCTCTATATCGATCCGATCTTTTCCTTCGTGAACTTTGTCATGGGTGGTGGTGTCTGGGATCCCGCTATTCGAGGGATCTATGCGCTGCCTGCAGAGTTGCATCTGTCGGATGTGCTCAAAGCCGTCGGACTGTCGCTGGGGCTATCCTTTTTTGTCACTTACTTTCCAGCCCGCCGCGCGGCACGGCTGAACCCGGTTGAGGCGCTGCGCTATGAATGATGTGACATTGCGGCTGGACGGCCTGACCAAGACCTACCTGAAAGGCACGCCGGGTGAAGTACAGGTGCTGCGCGGTGTCGATTTGGAACTGCGGGCGGGTGAGGCCGTTGCCTTGGTCGCCCCATCGGGGGCAGGTAAATCGACCTTGCTGCACATCGCGGGATTGCTGGATGCGCCGGACGATGGCTCGGTCGAGATTGCGGGTCAGAATGTGGCGGGCAGGGGTGACCGGACCCGTACCGCGCTGCGTCGACAGGACGTGGGCTTTGTCTACCAATTCCACCATCTGCTGCCAGAGTTCACGGCGCTCGAAAACATCACGTTGCCGCAACTGGCCAATGGCGTGTCTGAGAAAGCCGCGCGCGACAGGGCGATGTCCCTGCTGGATCGCGTGGGCGTCGCACCCCGCGCAGATCACCGGCCCGCGGCCCTGTCCGGGGGCGAACAGCAGCGCGTAGCCTTCTGCCGCGCACTAGCGAATGATCCACGTGTGTTGCTTGCTGATGAACCCACTGGAAATCTGGACCCGAACACTTCGGATCAGGTCTTTGCAGCGCTCATGTCTTTGGTGCGCGAGGCCGGATTGTCGGCATTGATCGCCACGCACAACCTTGATCTGGCTGCGCGCATGGATCGGATGGTCCGGCTTGAGGCGGGCGTTCTCAAGCCAGTTGAGTGATGGCCACGCCAATTGCCATGACCGCGATGCCGCCTGCGCGCATCATGGTCAGCGGCGTGACTTGAGCCCCAAATAGGCCGAAATGATCGATCGCGGCGGTGCTGATCAGTTGCCCAAGCAGAACAAAGAACACCGCGTTTCCGACCCCGAAATGCGGGGCCACATGGGTGATCGTCAGAACGTAAAAAGCAATGAGCACGCCGCCAAGAAACAGGTGCTTTGGGGCCTGCGCGACCTTCGAGATCGCCTCGACCCCCGGAAAAAGCAGCATTACTAGAGCTGACGCACCAAATGCGACTGCAAAGAGGATCACCGCAGCTGTTGTTGGGGATCCGATCAGTTTTCCCAGGGCTGCGTTCAGCGCCGCAAGGATCGGCACGCCAATCCCGGCGGCCAGCATAATGGCTGCATATTGTGTCATTGCTCGGAACCTCTGTGCCAATCTCGTTGATCTGGATCATTGCGGCTGAACCCATGTCGGGCAACCCTGCAATTGCGTGATTGAATGGAGGAATGCGATGATCCGATCGATACTTACCGCTCTCACCACTGCGTTGATCCTGCCGTCCTACGCGGCCTTAGCGCAGGATGCGGATGCCGGAGCAGAACTATACCAGCATCACTGCGCTACCTGTCACGGTATCGATGCGACCGGGCATGGTCCGATGGCGGGTGTTCTGATTATTCAACCAACTAATCTGACGGAGCTGGTTGACCAAAGCGGTGCTTTCCCGACCATCCGAGTTGTCGAACGCATCGACGGTCGGGACCCACTGGTCAGCCATGGCAGCCCAATGCCTGTCTATGGACCCTTCTTTGAAGGCAATGACACAGCGATCAAAGCGCCGACAGGTCAACCTGTGCTGACCAGCAAGCCCATCGCTGATCTGGTGGCCTATCTGAAAACTCTCCAGGCAGGCTAAAACCTATCTGCAAATGCCTTCGATCTTGGCGCCGCTCCATGGGATCACCACATCGCGCTCGCGTTTGGCTCCGGGCAATGTTGAGAGATCAAAGTGTTTGTCGAGCATTTCATGCAGGCGTTTCGTTCTGGGGGCGTCGGGATCCAATGCACGGCAGCAGACATACTCCTCGACGATGGCGCCCTGTTGTTCGTAACCGTAGGCCAGAAAATCAGGCGAGGTGTCGAGGTCAAACAGATAGGGGTCTTTGCGCCCGCCATGTTCGGCCGCCGCGCGCAACGGATGATACCCGGTGGTCTTGCGGTTCTGCCATTGCCAGACATGGGTCAGTTCGTGTGCCAGCAACATGGCCGCGACCAGATTCATGCGTTCGGGATATTTGGACATGTAGTCGTCCAGATACCAGTCCTTGGTAAAATAGACATGGTTGAACAACGCAACGGCCGCCGGTTTGCCGCTGACAATGCCCTCTTTGACAGGCGGCAGAATACGCTCGCGACAAGCCAGACGCGGTCGCGCCTTGCGCTCATAAGTGATCTCGGTGACAGGGGCACCTTCGACAAGGCGAACACGGTTCAGATTCAGGGTGTCGCCGTGAATATTCTGTGCAAAATCCCGTTCCTGCTGCGTCAGTGGGCGACCACATGACGCGAACATAACGATGGTAAAAAACAGCAAGAAACGACGCATATTTAAAAGCCTAATGTGCCGTGCCGTCGCTGCAAGTGCTTTTCACAGGCTCATCGCCAGAACCCGGCTGATTTCCGTCAGCGACCGGTTTGACTGATCCATCCAGATGTTGAAGGCTTGCTGCACCGCTGCCATGGCTTTCTTTGAAGTCGGCGCCTTGTCGATCACACCTTCTGCAATTAGGCGCGCGGTCACGTCCTGCGACAGGATAAAGCTGTCACGCCCGGCAAATCGCATGGCGTATTGGGCCGAGGCGCCCCCCAACCGGGAACCGCGTTTGGCCAGCATCGCCAACAACCCGACATAATCGGTTGATGGCCAGCCACCTAGCACTTGTCCGGCACCGCCTTCTTCGCGCAATTCCAGCAGGAAAACCGCATTTTCCCGAACCGTGGCGATCTTGGTGCCGTTGCGCACGATGCGGGTGTCCTGCAGCAAGGAATCGAATTTCTCATCATCCATGAACGCACATCGCCCGACATCGAATCCATCGAAAGCGGTCTCGAACCCATCCCACTTGGCTTCGATGACTTTCCAGTTGAAACCGGCCTGAAACACACATTTCGTTATGATCGAAAGCCAGCGATCCTCAGGCATGTCTGCAAGCTCTGCCGGGTTTTTGGGTTTGCCCAGCTTTTCCTCCAATGCATCAGGCCCTCCATGGCGCTCTGCCGCGATGTCAAAGATTTCGTCAAAGTTGCGCATGGGTCATGTCCTCCGCCATAGATGCTGCCAATTTGAGCCGCAGTTACAAGAGGCTAATTTATGGTCACTGCTAACTGCTTAGACTTCCTGCAGCACCCTTCATCCTGATTTTTCGAGAAAAAATAAAAGAAAAGCTCGACAAACGAGGGGATTCGGGTTTGTGATTGACTCGTCAATCAATGTCTTGAGCCGAAAATCACCCGATATTCGCGCGCTTGGACAATTGAGTTGCAGTGCTGGTGGGGCATAACGGTACGAAAGGGCGATGATAATTCCGCCCTGTAGCAAACTGTTCACTTTCCTTTTCCGGCCAAATTTGTGCATGTTGCGACATGGTATTGTCGACAGACAAGTCAGCCGGCGGGCAAACACCTGCCGGGGTGGGCAAAAACAAAGAAGACAGGGAGTAATTCCATGAAAAAACTGAGTGTAAGCCTTTTGGCCCTTGCAGTTGCGGGTACGGCGCAAGCGGCAGATATGGGTGCAGTGGACGAGCCGATCAAACTGGCCATCAACGAATGGACAGGTCAGCACGTTACGACACATGTTGCAGGCGAAATGCTGAAGGCTGCTGGCTACAATGTTGAATTTGTCACCGCAGGAATGATGAACCAGTTCCAGGCACTGGCGGATGGTGACATCGACGCGACGCTGGAAATCTGGTCCTCCAACGTTTCCGATGAATACGCCAAGAAGATCGATGAAGGCACTGTTGTTGAAATCGGCGATCTGGGTCTGGATGCGAAAGAGGGCATTGCCTATCCGGCGCATGTGGCTGAACTGTGCCCCGGACTGCCGGCATGGGAGGCACTGAACGAGTGTGCGCAGCTGTTTGCAACAGCTGAAACCCTGCCATCAGGTCGTCTGGTCGATTATCCGGCTGACTGGGGTACTCCGGGTGCGGACCGCATGGTTGGTCTTGAGCTTCCGTTCAAGGCGGTTCCTGCAGGTTCCGAAGGTGCACTGATCGCTGAACTGCGCGCATCGACCGAGCGTAAGTCGCCTCTGCTGATCACCTTCTGGCAGCCGCACTGGGCGATGTCGGCCTATGATGTTCAGTTTGTCGATCTGCCTGCAGGTGAAGAAGCATGCTTCAACGATCCGGCATGGGGCCCGAACCCGAACGCTGTGAACGATTGTGACTTCTCGCCTTCGCGCATTTTCAAGGCCAGCTGGAGCGGCATGGAAGATAAGTGGCCGGCAGCTTATGAGATCCTGTCCAACTATCAACTGGCGGTCGAAGACCAACAGCCAATGATGGGCGCGATCGACGTTGACGGCGGTCAGGTCGAAGAAGTTGTCGCCGCATGGATGGCTGAGAACGAAGACAAATGGCGTCCCGTTGTCGACGCGGCGACCAAGTGAGCCACATAAGTGACTGACACGACTACGCCAGCCATTGCCTGCCAGAATCTCTGGCAGGTCTTTGGCCCGGGCGCCGACAAAGCCCTGACCGACGCGCTGTCTCGGTCAGGGAACGACGCAGACAAAGCCGCAGCCGAGCTGCGCGAACAGGGGTTCATCCCGGCCGTTCAGGATGCCAATTTCGAAGTTCGCGATGGCGAGCTATTCGTCATTATGGGCCTCAGTGGCTCGGGCAAGTCCACGTTGATCCGCTGCATTTCGCAATTGCTGCCCGGTACGGGCGGTGAAATTCGGATCGAAGGCGAAAACGTCGTCGGAGCATCCAAGAAAAAACTGACAGAACTGCGCCGCAAAAAACTGGGCATGGTGTTTCAGCATTTTGGTCTGTTTCCACATATGACCGTTGCCGAGAACGTGGCCTATCCGCTCAAGGTTCAGGGGGTCGGCCGAAAGGAGCGCCGTGCCCGTGCGCAGGAAGTGATCTCGCTTGTTGGGCTTGAGGGGCGCGAAGACAGTTTCCCGCGTCAGCTTTCCGGCGGTCAGCGCCAGCGAGTGGGAATCGCGCGCTCACTGGCCGTAAATCCCGATATCTGGTTTCTGGACGAGCCGTTTTCAGCGCTTGATCCGCTGATCCGCCGCCAGTTGCAGGATGAATTTCTGCGCATTCAGGCGACACTGAAGAAATCCATCGTCTTTATCACCCACGATATCGCCGAAGCGCTGAAGCTTGCGGATCGCATTGCCATCATGCGCGATGGAAAGATTGTCCAGATTGGTACGCCATCTGACATCGTTCTTCGACCCGTGGACGATTATGTGCGTGAATTCTCGAAAGATGTGGCCAAGGGTCAGCACGCCAAAGTCGCTTCGGTCATGCGCGAAGGCGATGCAGAGCGTGGCCCTGATGATCCCGGTCTCACAACCGCGATGACACTGGATGCAGCCCTTGCGCATTGCATGGAGCTGTATGAACCGGTCCCGGTACGTGATGAAAAGGGTGAGATCGTAGGCACGGTGCATCCATCGGATCTGGCTGCAGCCCTACAGGTAGAAGAGACATGAGCGCGGTCACCGATGTGCCCACGTCTGGTTCGGCCCGTCTGACGGCAGGCGCGCAGGCTGCACTGATCACGCTGATTGTTGGTGCAATCTGTCTTGCGCTCGAATCCGTGATGCCGTGGTTAATCAAATGGCCCGCAGCTTGGGAATTGCCTGCAACAGAATGGGTGGGATCATTCCTTGCCTGGTTCCTGAACGGCATCAAACCGGCTGCCCGGTTGTTTTCTGACATCATGACTTATCCAATGGATGCGGCGAACTATGTGCTTGGCAACACGCCGTGGCCGGTACTGATCGGATTGGTCACAGCGCTGGGTTGGTATCTGGGTGGCTTGCCAATGGCTGCACTGGGTTTTCTGGGCCTGAGCTTTGTTCTGGCTTCCGGCTATTGGGCAGAAAGCATGAATACCCTCGCGCTGGTTGCGGTGTCCGTGCCCGTGGCGCTGATCGTGGGCGGTGCAATCGGTATCCTTGCGAACGAGGTGCCGAAGGTAAAATCGATTGTTCAGGCTGTGCTCGACATCATGCAGACGGTGCCAACCTTTGCCTATCTGACGCCGCTATTGCTGCTGTTTGGTTTTGGCCCTGTGGTCGGCCTAATCGCTTCGGCGATCTACGCTGCACCACCGATGGCGCGGAACGTGATGCTGGGCCTCGAGCGGGTCGAGCACGAGGTGAAAGAGGCCGCCATCATGTCCGGTGGTTCGCGCCTGCAACAGTTGTTTCAGGTCGAAATCCCATCTGCCGCGACGCAGATCATGGTTGGTGTGAACCAATGCCTTATGGCTGCATTGTCGATGGTTATCATCGCGGCGGTCATTGGCGGGTTTAATGATATCGGTTGGGAAGTTCTGCTGACCATGCGTAAGGCGCAGTTTGGCGAGTCACTGCTGGCGGGCCTCGTCATCGTGGTGTTTGCCGTTGTGATCGACCGGATGAGCGGTACGCTGGCGATCGAGCGCAAGCGCTATGACCGGCGCGTTGTCTGGGCGATGCTGGCATTCACCGTGCTGTTTACGGTCGCCTTCTGGGCATGGCTGCCAAATCCGTCCGACCTGACGCTGCTGGATCCGTTGGCCGAGGCGGTGGACAGCGGCTTGACGGCCTTTACCCAGAACAACGGTCCCTGGCTCGATAGCCTCAAGAACAACTCAATGTTCTACGTATTGCTGCCTTTGCGCATCGGCCTAGATCAGGCTGTCTTGCCATTCACATGGGGTTTCATGTGGACCCCGGCTATGAGCTATGGCCTGTTCGCAGCCGGTGCAGTGATTGCGCTGATTATGGCATGGCGCGGACATCTGACTGGCGGGCTGGTTGTACTCATTCTGATTGGCATCCTCGAAACCGGCATCTCAAACCTGCCCTGGCCCTTCGTGCTGACTGGCGCGGCGGCGCTGGGCTGGGTTGCCGGTGGCTGGCGTCTGGCCGCGCTGTCGGTGGGGCTGCTTTGCACGATTCTGGTTTCCGGCTTGTGGGAAAGGGCATTGCTGTCACTTTATCTTAGCGGTGCAGCGGTATTTTCCTGTGCTGTCGTAGGCGGGCTGATCGGTCTGGCCAGCGCAGTCTGGAGCCCCGTCTGGAAGATCGTTCGCCCGATCTGTGACATGTTGCAGACCATTCCACTGTTCGTCTTCCTGATCCCGGTTCTCATGGTATTCCAGATCGGTGAGTTCTCGGCGTTTCTGGCGATCTGCGCGTATGCAATCGTCCCCATGATCCGCTACACGCGGCATGGGCTGGTCAACACACCGGACGAGATGATGGAGGCAGCGATTTCCAGCGGTGCAACCGAATGGCAGATCCTGCGTGATGTGCGGGCGCCTTATGCAGCGCCAACAATCCTGTTGGGTCTGAACCAGACGATCCTCTACGCCTTCGCCATGCTGGTGATCGCGGCGCTGATCGGCACCACCGGTCTGGGCCAGTCGATCTATCTGGCGCTGGGGCAGGCGGATGTCGGGCTGGGTATTTCAGCTGGTGCAGCGATGGCGATCCTTGCTTTGATCGCCGACCGTATGGTGCAGGGCTTTGCCGAGGAACGGCGCAAAGCTCTGGGACTGTAGAAAAAGGGCAGGGGCGGCGCGGCCGCCCCTTTTGCCCGAGTTTGACTTTGAACAAAGACGACGTGTTCAGCAGGCTGTAATTCGGGCGAAAAGAGTTCGGAGATTACCATGGCCGGTTGGGGCTCATTTCTTGCAGCACTTCTTGTTTTTCTGCTCAGCCACGTCATCCCTGCGCGCCCCGCTGTGCGTGAACGTCTGATAGATACACTGGGCATAACCGGATATTTTGCGGCCTATTCCACGTTCTCTCTGGCTGTACTGGCGTGGTTGATCATAGCCGCGGCGCAGGCGCCCTATGTCGAGATCATCCCGCCACTTGCGGTCTTTCGCTGGGTTCCTTTGCTGGTTATGCCGGTGGTGTGTTGGTTGGCTGTTGCAGGTCTGGAAATCCAGAACCCGTTTTCGTTCGGTGGGCTTGGGCGCAAGCCGTTTGATCCGGACAACCCCGGTATCCTGCGCACGACGCGCCACCCGATCCTAGTCGCGCTCATGCTCTGGGCGTTTGCGCATATGCTGGCAAATGGCAGCCTGTCCCACGTCATCCTGTTTGGGCTATTTGCCGGATTTGCATGGATGGGTATGGCTCTGATTGATCGACGGAAACAGCGTCAGTTGGGGCAAGACTGGGAACGCCTGTCGCGTAACACCGCACGTCTGTCGCTCCGTATACCAAAGCCCTTGCCGCGCGCATGGGTCTGGCTGACGGCAATTGTGGCCTATGCGGTCCTTCTCCACATGCACGCACCTGTGATCGGCCTCTCTCCGTTGCCGTAATGCGGGGGAGTGGTCGCAAGCGGTCATGCGTGCTATCTGAAACGTCACATCTGGTACTATGAGGGTCTCTCAATGAATCTGGCCTATGTCACAACCACCGATCGGGGTGCAACCGACCGCCTGCTGAGTGCGGTGGCCGAGCGCCTGTTGGCCCGTGGGGCAAAGCTGTCCGGAGTGGTGCAGACGAATACGGAATGCGCTGACAACAGCAAGTGCGACATGGATCTTCGGGTTCTGCCGGATGGAGAGACCATTCGTATTTCCCAGTCGTTGGGTACGATGTCGCGTGGCTGTAGACTGGACCCCACGGCACTTGAGCAAGCGGTAGGCTATGTCACTGCGTCACTGGCTGAGGCCCCCCAACTGCTGATCATCAACAAATTCGGCAAGCACGAAGCTGACGGGCGCGGTTTTCGCCCAGTGATCGGCGAAGCGCTGGCGATGGATATTCCTGTACTGGTTGGCGTGAACGGGCTGAACCATGACAAGTTCCAGCTGTTTACCGATGACGCGGCTCAGGCTTTGGATCCAGACCTGGACAGCATCGAGGCATGGTTCGACCGTGTCACCGGTCTGCGCCCGGCTGCTGAATAACCCAAGTCACGCTGCGTAATGTGCTGAAAACCAGACTTGTTTCATGGTCTTGCCGCTGCAATCCTCCTTGGAATTGGGGAGGAGAACGAGCATGTGGAGCAATTGGGCCGGAAACGAAACCGCACAGATAACGCCGGCAAGGCCGATATCGGTCGCGGCATTGCAGCAGGCGGTTGCTGCTCCTCAATCCATGCGCGCGGTGGGGGCAGGGCATTCCTTTACCCCGGTCGTATCCGGCGCTGACCGGATCATTGATCTTTCGGATCTCGATGTCCCGACTGTTTTGCAGGTCGATGGCGACAAGGCATGGGTCAACGCCAATGCGCGCCTGCGTGATCTTTCACCGGCTCTGGCCAATCATGGGGTCGCCTTTCGCAATCTTGGCGATATCAACACCCAATCGCTTGCGGGTGCGGTTTCGACCGCGACTCATGGAACGGGACGTGAGTTGCCGTGCCTGGCGGCGGAAATCACTGCCGCACGCTTTGTTGCAGCCAATGGCGAAATGTTATCCACAGACGATATTTCACTGGAAATGGCACAGGTCACGCTCGGCCTGCTTGGTGTGCTGACCGAGGCGCAGATCAACGTCGTGCCAAAATACAATCTACACCGCCGGGTACGCCTGTCTGCCTTACAGGACAGCCTGGATACCATGCACGACAATTGGGCCGGGAACCGGAATTTCGAGTTCTTCTACATCCCCTTCACAGGCAAGGCCGTTGAAATTCGCCACGAATTGACTGACGCGCCCGAAACCAAGGCCCCGCGTGATCTCGACATGATTGCCGTCAAGGTTCTGAAACTGGCGCGGAATGCGGGTCATCTCAGTGCCGGTTTGCGGAGGGGGCTGTTGCACCTGCTAACACTGGCGCAGTCGGATGAGGATTATGTAGGCGAAAGCTGGCAGGTGCTTTGCAGTGACCGGCGTATCCGTTTCAAGGAAATGGAGTACCATCTGCCACCTCAAACGGCAGAAGACGTCCTGAAAGAGGTCATCCTGCTCCTCGAGCGTCACCACAGGGATATCTATTTCCCGATTGAGGTTCGGCAGACAGCGGGTGACAACGCGGCGCTTTCACCTTTTCAGGGCGGCCCTCGTATTTCGATCGCAATTCACAGCGATGCGGATGAGGATCATGAGCGCTATTTCAATGCCATCGAACCCCTGTTCGTCGAAGCGGGTGGCCGTCCGCATTGGGGTAAGATGCACGGCCTGACTTACAAGGAACTTTCGGGGCTTTATCCCGATTTCGATCGGTTCTGCACCTTGCGAGAGGAACTGGACCCGACCGGGAAATTCCTGTCGCCTGCGATGGCACGGCTGTTCCGGCCATGAGCGACAATTACCTTCGGCAGCTCTCGGACACGCTGAAACACCATGGTGTGGACAAGCCGGTCGCGGTGGTGGATCTGGACCGACTTGATGCGAATTGTGCGGCAGCCACAAAGGGGGCAGATCAGGGGCTCGATTATCGCTTGGTGGCAAAATCTCTGCCCTGCCTGCCCTTGTTGGATCACATCCGGTCAAAGATACCCACATCGGGCCTCATGACGTTCTCGGAGCCGATGCTGCTGGCGCTGCTCGCGGCTGAGCCTGAGATTGACCATCTGTTGGGAAAGCCGTTGCCGGTAACTTCGGCAGCGCGCGTTCTGCAGGTGCAACCAGTTGCCGCCCGTCGTGTGCAGTGGCTGATTGATACCCCCGCGCGCCTGGCAGAGTATCTGGATTTGGCTGAGAGGATCGAAACCACACTTCGTCTGTCGCTCGAGCTGGACATCGGCCTGCATCGGGGGGGTATGACGCCCGATCAGGTCTCGCAGGCTGATATGCAGATCGACGCGCATCCTCACGCGGTTCTGTCCGGTGTGATGGGGTATGAGGCGCATCTGGCAAAGCTTCCTTCGGTGTTGCGCGGGGCGGCCGCCCAGTCCTGCACGGAAGCGTACCGTCGTTCGGTTGAGACCTTGGGGTCGGGCAGGGGTGATCTTTGCCTAAACACCGGCGGCAGCCTGACATTTCAGAGTTATATGGCCAGTGGATCAGCGACCGAGGTCGCCTTTGGTTCTGTGCTGGTCAAGCCATCAGACTTCGATCATGCCACAACACAAGCGTTTTCACCGGCGCTGTTGCTGGCGACGCCAATTCTGAAAGTAATGCCGGGCAACCGGATGCCCGGATTGGATTTTCTTGGCCCTCGTCGGCGCACCGATATTGCGGTGTTCGGCGGACATTATTTGGCCGAACCCGCCTATCCCGAAAAGTTTAAGTATTCTGGCATCTTTGGCCGATCTAGCAATCAGGAGGTCTGGACCGGACCAAAAGCAACGCAGGCGCAACCGGGTGACATTGCACTGCTGCGCCCAAGCCAGAGCGAAGCGGTCCTTAATCAGTTCGGCTTGCTACTTGGCATTCGCGGCAATGAGGTCGTCCATGAATGGGGATGTTTGCCAAACTAAGGCAGGGTCGAGCGAAAAGAGCGTGCCGTTTAGACTGATAGCCCGACCAGTGCCACGCCTGCAGCCATAAGAACAGCCGCACCAAGGCGGCGAATCCAGTTACCCTCGCGCAGAAAGATGAAGCCGATTAGCGCAGCAAATATAACTGAGGTCTCGCGCAGGGCAGATACGGCACCCAATGGGGCAAAGTTCTTGGCATACAGAACCAACCCGTATGCGATCATCGACACGAGCCCTCCGAGGATACCTATACCCCAGACCTTCAGCGGCAGCTCGCGCAGGACGGCCCGTTTCCGAACAGCAACAAAACCGGCAATGAACAGATGCAGGAATGCCCCCCAGGCCCAGTAGCTGAGCGTATTGTTGGACAGACGTACCCCAATGCCATCCACTACTGAATACATCGAGATACAAAATCCGGTGCACAGAGCAAAGAACAATGCAGCTCGATCAACGCCGGAACGCAAGGCTTTCCAACTGCTTAGCTGAATGCCGAATGCAATCAGCAGAATTCCCATCCAGGCTTGCAAGGGCAGGCTTTCGCCCACAAGCAGAAACGCCCAGAGGGCAACCAGTGCCGGAACAATTCCCCGGGCGATCGGATAGACGACGCTTAGATCGCCGTGCTGATAGGCCTTGCCCAGCATGAAGTAGTAGCCAAAGTGCACAACGGTCGAGATCAGGATGTAGGGAAAGCTCTCCATACTTGGCAGAGGCAGCACGGCAATCATGATACTTGCCGGAATTACATGGCCAAAAGCCACCAAACCCAACGTGGTTGTGCGGTCGGCGGCTGTTTTTACAATCGCATTCCAAACCGCATGCAAAAGTGCCGCCGACAAGATGATGCAGATCACAAACAGGCTCACCAGCAGACCTCGCGAATTGGGGCGTCTGTTAGTCGGCCCAGATGGTTAGTTCTCCGTGCACGGATTCGCTGTGTGAAAAGCCGCGCCAGAATCTCTTCGGTTAGTCCGAAGCCTAACGACCGGCAATAAGCGTATTCTAGGATGAATCCTCAAACATTTTTTCCAATAGCGACATTGATTCGGAATATGTCGCGCATTGGCGACGCATAAGCAGGTAGGATTTGAGAATATGCAGCAAGGCGTATGGCCTACCACTTTTGTCTAGCGTGCAGTAACTATCTGATGCTGAAGAAAGTGGTGGGCGACCCTGGAATCGAACCAGGCGTGCGTCTCCGCGAGGGAGTTACAGTCCCCTGCCACACCTTGCGGCCTGTCGCCCACTGTCAGGCGTTGCACCTGACGTGGAGGCGTGATTACTAGCGCGCCAAAGGAGCGTCAACAGGAAAATTCCGCTTTGGCGCAGGAAACATGTTCCACGGCCCGGAGGCCAGCAAAATGAAGAAACCCAAGTGGGTGATTGAAAAGGAACAGACGCGAAAAGCGGCTGGATCCGAAACCGTCTGGTTGTTTGGTTTGCACGCGGTTCGCGATGCGCTGATGAACCCGAACCGGCAGAAACTACGCCTGATCGTAACCCGAAATGCCAAAGATAAACTGGCTGAAGCCATTGATTTTGCAGGTATCGAGCCAGAGATGGTAGATCCACGCAAATTTAGTGCTCCGATAGATCCCGGCTCTGTCCATCAGGGCGCCGTGCTTGAAGTTAAGCCGCTGGAGTGGGGTGGTCTGGCTGAAAACTGCATTGGTCAGGAAAATCCAAGGGTGCTGCTGCTCGACCGGGTTACTGATCCGCATAACGTTGGTGCGATTCTGCGTTCAGCCGAAGTGTTGGGTGCCTCTGCTGTGATCGGCACCCGACATCATTCAGCGCCCGAAACCGGGGCTTTGGCAAAAACGGCGAGCGGTGCTTTGGAGCGTCAGCCTTATTTGCGGGTTCGCAATCTGGCAGATGCAATAGTGGAACTGCAGGGGATGGGATTTCTTGTCCTGGGTCTGGACGGCGAAGCACACGAGACCATCCAAACTGCATTGGATGGCAAACGCGACCTTCCTGTCGCGCTGGTCCTAGGTGCCGAGGGGCCGGGTTTGCGTCAAAAGACCAAAGAGACAGTAGATCAATTGGTTAAAATCGACGCATCAGGCGGATTCGGTTCGTTGAACGTTTCAAATGCGGCTGCGATCGCCTTATATGCTTCCAGACACCATTGACAGGAGAGCGCCATTTCCAGCCCGTCCAAAATCGCCACCTGCTGCTATTGCGGAACGCGCGCCGCGCTGGTTCTGAAAGGTAATCAGCGGCATGAACTGAGCTGTTCAAGCTGCGGCGCCCCGCTGCACGATATGAAGATGATTCCCAAGAGCAAGGTCTCAGACAGTTCCTCTGCGCGCAGCGGCGCGGGCAAGGCGCAGTTCGAAAAGAAAAAGAAGAAGAAAAAGAAGAAGGGGCTCTTCTCGCGCGCGCTTGATGAAGCATGGGACGTGATCGAAGATATATTCGACTGATGCGGCAGCAGCGACACGGGTGTTCACAAGCTTGTCATCAGGGGTTCCGCCAGCGCCAAAAAATTGCATTTTGAGACCCTAAGAATCCAGAATCCAAAGTTTCAATGCTATCCCGTCGTTCCCTGATTGCCAGTTTTGCTGCCGCCTTGTTTGCTTCTGCGCTGCATGCGCAGGATAGGCCTGTGTTCTACGCAGATGATGGTCTTGCAATGGCAGGCTATGATGCAGTCTCCTACTTTGACGAAGGTGTGCCCACGCGCGGCCAACCCGAAATCGCAGTAATGTGGAAAGGGGCCGAGTGGCATTTCTCTTCACAGGAAAATCGCGAGCGGTTCGAAAGTAACCCACGTGCATTTGCGCCTCAGTTCGGGGGGTACTGCGCTTATGCCATGACTTATGGTTCGCTCAGCAGCACTGATCCGAATGCCTGGAAGATCGTGGAAGGCAGACTATACCTGACCCACTCTCCTGCAATCGAACGGATGTGGGACAGGAACCTGACACAGAATATTCGCATGGCCGAAGAATACTGGCCGGCAGTTCTATATAAGAACTAGGCGGATTTCTGCTTTTTGCGGTCTGTCATCACAAAAATGCGCGCTCCCTCTTTTTTTTGAGAAACTCATGCTTAAATGTCACAGTGACCGCGGAATGGAACTGCCGCGGGTCATTTCACTGTCCCTCGTTCCAAAACTTGCGCCCAAGAGATTCTTGGGCGCTTTTTTCTTTTGGGGACACCGGATAGGGTGCAGCTATGCCGGATTATTCAGATGATTTCCTCAAAACGATCCTGCGGCGTACTAAGGTGATCGCCGTTGTTGGCGTCTCCATGAATCCGGTGCGGCCCAGCTACTATGTGGCGCGATATCTGTCGCTCAAGGGATATACGGTCATTCCGGTCAATCCGGGCCACGCGGGAAAGGAGCTGTTTGGTCAAACAGTTCGCGCTACGCTTAGCGAAATTCCGGAACCAGTTGATATGGTGGATATATTCCGGAGATCTGAAGCTGTCCCGCCGATTGTGGAGGAAGCTCTGCAAGCCTTTCCGGAACTGAAAACCATCTGGATGCAGATCGGTGTCGAAAATCCGGAAGCCGCCGAAACGGCGCAGGCTCGTGGTGTCGAGGTGGTAATGAACCGCTGCCCTAAGATCGAGTATCAGAGACTTTTTGGTGAGCTTCGTATGGGCGGTTTTGCGACCGGTATTATTTCGTCGAAACTCTGACCTTTATTCGTTGAAAGCCGGTGTAAGTTCGGCCAACTGCTCCTGACGTCGCTTTTCCAGAACAACCTCACGCGGGACCCATTCGTAACGGGTATCTTCAACGAGCGGTGCCCAGAACAAAACGCCGCCATAGCGCCAGGGATCCAGAACAATCCCGTCATACATCGATTCACCCTTTCGGCTGATTATCGCCGTGCTGTGATCGATTCGGAACGGATTGTCGGCGTTTGCAATCGCGCGATGCAGCGTGAGGGTCTGAAAATTCTCCTGCCTGAGGCGCCGCTCGATATCTTCGGCCCAGTGCCAGCACAGCCCGCGCGGACGCAGCCCCTTGTTGACCTTGGCATTGTGGATCAAGGGCGGATCAGTGATCTCGTACTCCTGCACCAGTTGGGCTGTGTAGGCATATGTGATGCTTGCCGCCCGGTTGGCTTCTTCGGGGTCGATATCAGGTCCGAGGCTTTGTATTTCTGCAGCGAGGCGTTGGACTTCGTCTCCGGTTGCGGGTGGCGGGGCGGAACACGCACCAAGCGTCACCATCGCAAGCACAGCCAGCACACAGGCAAAGGGTCTGATCATTCACGCGTCCTCTGATCGGTCCTGCGCCGGAGCGCCTCGATCTGTGACTATAAGGCGTGGAATGTCGTGACGGAACCCGTCCAATCAGCTGTCGGGCCGCGCAGCCTTTTCAGCAATACCGCTGATGCCCTGACGCTTTGCCAGTTCAGTCAGCACATCATCCAGAGGTACATCCCGCGCGGCCAGCATAACCAGAAGGTGATACAGCACATCCGCGGCCTCTGAGGTCAGTTTGCCCTGATCACCTTTGACGGCTTCGATAACGGCCTCAATGGCCTCTTCCCCGAACTTCTCGGCGCATTTTTCAGGGCCCTTGGCCAGCAATTTGGCAGTCCAGCTGGATTCGGGGTCGGCATCCTTGCGGGCCGCAATGGTGTCAGCCAGTTCTTGCAGGATATTCATGTCAGCCTCATCGGAATGCCTGCGGCAGCCATATGTTCCTTGGCTTCGCGGATTGTGTATTCGCCGAAATGAAAGATCGAGGCAGCCAGCACGGCGCTAGCACCGCCTTCGGTAACGCCCTCAACCAGGTGGTCCAGATTGCCTACGCCACCTGATGCGATCACGGGAACGTCCACGGCTTCGGAAATGGCGCGTGTCAGGGGCAGGTTAAAGCCCGCCTTGGTGCCGTCGCGGTCCATCGAGGTCAGCAGGATCTCACCCGCGCCTTTGGCGACTACGGTTTTGGCGAACTCCACGGCGTCAATGCCAGTTGGCTTGCGCCCGCCATGGGTGAAAATTTCCCACTTCCCCGGGGTAACGGTTTTTGCATCGATCGCACAGACAATGCACTGGCTTCCAAACTGGTCGGCGGCTTCGGCGATGACATCCGGGTTTGCCACGGCGGCCGAGTTGAAGCTGACCTTGTCCGCTCCGGCCAGCAAAAGGGCACGCACATCGTCTTTGGTGCGCACGCCACCGCCCACGGTTAACGGCACAAAGCACTGTTCGGCCGTGCGTTGCACCACATCAAACATGGTGCCCCGGTTCTCATGCGTGGCGTGGATGTCCAGAAAACAGATCTCGTCAGCGCCGGCCTCATCATAGGCTTTGGCCGATTCCACGGGATCACCTGCGTCGCGCAGGCCGACAAAGTTGACACCTTTGACCACGCGGCCATCGGCGACATCGAGGCAGGGAATGATGCGGGTTTTCAGCATAAGACATCCTTTGTTGGCGCACCTCTACCGGCAAAGCCCCGCCGATGCCAGACTTGTGATTGTCACATCCCTCAAAGCTGTGAAAACTGTCCCTAAATTCATCAGGAGATCAATGAGATGCGTAAACTCTTTCTCGCGACCACATTCATTCTTGGGGGAACTGTCGCAGCAATGGCGGACGATATTATCAAGGTAAACACCGACAAATCAGTGCAGGAGGTCATGGATGCGCTTGAGGCGGCGGTTGGCAATGCGGGTGCAACCGTCTTTGCCCGCGTAGATCACGCGGCCGGTGCCGAAAAGGTTGGGCTGAGCATTCCGGCCAATCAGGTTCTGATCTTTGGCAACCCCGCGCTGGGTACGCCTGCCATGCAAATCGATCCTCGTGCCGGGCTGTTCCTGCCGCTCAAGGTGCAGGCATATCAGGACGCGGACGGTCTGGTCTGGTTGGCCTATGAGGATCCCAAAGAAACGATGGACGAGCTCGATGAAGTCGAGAAGTCCCCGGTCATCGAAAAGATGCGCGGCGCGCTTGCCAAGCTTACGGCTGCTGCCGCTGGCTGATCTACGCAGGCTCAGGCCATCTGGTCGCCCGGCTCACGCGTGCAAGCGCGTTTCGGGCGATCAGGATGTGAAAGGGCAGAATCGCTGCCAGATAAAGCCTACCACCCAGATTGTGTCGGTGGACCCATGTGGCAAGCGAAATCCGACCACCCTCAGAGTGCACTGAAACCCGGAAATCGAGATGCCGGTCATTGAAACCAGCAATCACCTCGGTTTCATCTTCATGTTCCACCGGGAAGATACCAACCTTGTCCACCGCGTCCGGTCCGGTGTTGCTGAGCCCGAATGGTGCAACCAATAGACCCCTCAATCGAACTAGCGCGATGGCCCAGGACGGAAACGCCGTGATGATCTCTGCCGCCTGACGAGGCGGCAGATCAGATGGGACGCTAAAGCAATCCAGGAAATCGCCCGACTTCAGGCGGTTATGCAGCAGGCTTGATGTCGGTAGTGCTGATCGACTTACCAGTGATTTGAACATTCGGCTACGCTCTGAGCGTTGCCAGAGCCTCCTTCAGGTCAATGGCGCCATCATACAGCGCACGGCCAGAGATGGCACCGTTCAGACCTGCGCCACAATCGCGCAGGGCGATGAGATCAGCAATTGAGGAAACGCCACCCGATGCGATGACCGGGATCGATACAGCGCGGGCCAGATCGGCAGTCGCCTCGATATTCGGGCCCTGCATCGCGCCGTCGCGGTTGATGTCGGTGTAGATGATTGCCGCAACGCCAGCGTCTTCAAAGCTGCGGGCCAGATCCGTGACCTGTACGTCTGTTTCTTCAGCCCAGCCTTTGGTTGCGACTATGCCGTTGCGGGCATCGATGCCCACGGCGACCTTGCCGGGAAAAGCTTTGGCTGCTTCACGCACCAAATCAGGGTTTTCGACGGCAACGGTTCCCAGAATCACGCGTGCCAGGCCTTTGTCCAGCCATGTCTCGATTGTCGCCATGTCCCGGATGCCGCCGCCCAGCTGTGCAGGGACTTTGCATTCCTTCAAAATCGCTTCAACCGGGGCAGCATTCACAGGCTCACCCGCAAAAGCTCCGTTCAGATCAACCAGGTGCAGCCATTCGCAGCCCGCCTCGACAAAGGCGCGTGCCTGTGCTGCCGGGTCGTCGTTGAATACGGTGGCTTTGTCCATTTCGCCGCGCAGCAGGCGAACGGCCTGGCCGTCTTTGAGGTCGATGGCGGGGTAGAGGATCATGTGACGCGGCCCTATATGACAGTTGTTCGCGCGGGATATCGCACAAGCGGGGCAGGGGATGCAACGCGACGCTAAGTCAATCTTGCCCGAAGGCATTCAGCGGGTCAGACTGAAGTCAAAACAGGGAGAAGATCATGAAGAAGCTTACACTCGCAGCTGCATTTGCTGCTATGGCAACAGGCGCTTTTGCAGATCCGGTTGACGGGTTGTGGAAAACCCAGCCTGGTGACACCGGCGGCTATCTGCACGTTTCGATTGCACCTTGTGGCAGCGCCATCTGCGGCACAATCGATACCGCCTTTGACGCCGATGGCAATGAGCAGCTGAACTACGAAAACCTCGGCAAGCAGATCATCTGGGACATGGTCCCTGAAGGTAACGGCAGCTATGACGACGGTAAGATCTGGGCGCCGGACCGGAACAAGACCTACAGCTCGAAAATGTCGCTGGACGGCCAGAACAAGCTGACCGTCAAAGGCTGTGTGGCTGGTGGGCTGGTCTGCCGCGGTCAGACCTGGACGCGGGTTCAATAACCCGTCACGGGGTCCAGGTCAGGAAGTTCCCGATCATGCGCAGCCCCACATCCTGACTTTTCTCAGGGTGGAACTGCATCCCAACCATCGTGTCACGGCCGATCACGGCCGTGACCTCCTGCCCATACTCCACATAAGCCAGACGTTCGGCCGGGTTATTGACCCGGAAGTGATAGGAGTGAACGAAATAGACGTGATCCCCGGATTTGACGCCGTCAAATACAGGGTGGGCATTTTCCAGAACCAGATCATTCCAGCCCATATGCGGCACCTTCAGTGTGCTGTCTGACGGCTCAATCCGCACAACATCGCCCGCGACCCAGTCCAGCCCATCGGTCTCGGAATACTCGTGACCTTTCGAGGCCATGAGCTGCATGCCCACGCAGATACCCAGAAACGGACGGCCTTTCTGTTCGACGGCCTCGACCATAGCGTCGTAGATGCCCTTGTGCCCGCGCAGCTCGGCGGCGCAGGCCGGAAAAGCTCCATCGCCGGGCAGGACCAGCCGATCAGCTCTTGAGACCACATCGGCATCCGAAGTCACAACAACTTCGCCCGCATCCATCTCACTCGCCATGCGCTGAAACGCCTTTTCGGCGGAGTGCAGGTTGCCGCTTTCGTAATCGATTATGGCAGTCAGCATTTATAGCGCGCCTTTGGTTGACGGGATCGCGTCGGCCTTACGCGGATCGGTCTCAACCGCCAGACGCAATGCACGGGCGACCGCCTTGAACGCGGCTTCGGCGATGTGGTGGCTGTTGAACCCGTGCAACTGATCGATGTGCAACGTGATACCGCCATGTGTGCTGAGCGCCTGAAAGAACTCACGGACCAGTTCTGTATCGAAGTTGCCGATCTTGGGCGTCGGCAGGTCCACGTTCCAGATCAGGAAAGGACGGCCCGACAGGTCCAGCGCGCAGCGGACCTGTGCATCATCCATGGGCAGGTGGCACTCGCCATAGCGGCGGATACCTTTCTTGTCGCCCAGGGCCTGCGTCAGCGCCTGACCCAGCGCGATACCGGTATCCTCGACCGTGTGGTGGTCATCGATGTGGTAATCACCCTTGGCACGGATCGTCATGTCGATCAGCGAATGACGCGCAAGCTGATCCAGCATGTGATCGAAGAATCCAACGCCGGTCTGGTTGTCATAGGTACCGGTGCCGTCAAGATTGACCTCGACCGTGATCTCGGTCTCGGCGGTCTGACGGCTGATCTTTGCGCTGCGCATGGGCGAATTCCTTTTGCTACAGGCGCGCTTATAGACGGGGTAGGGCAGAGGTTTCCAGACCGCCCGTACCATTCGCGGCAAACTGTTGCGGCGCAATCAGGGGATTGCGCCCGCAGTGCCACCATGTCAGCCTGCCGCCAACAAAACAAACAGGGCCAATATCATGTCCACCTGCGTATTCATTCAGATCCGTTGCAAGCCTGGCACCACCTATAAGGTCGCCGAGGATATCGCCTTGCGGGAAATTCACTCCGAGCTCTATTCGACCAGCGGTGAATACGATCTGTTGCTCAAGCTCTACATCCCGGAAACCGATGATGTGGGCCATTTCATAAACGAAAACCTGCTGGTGATCCCGAATATCGAGCGTTCGCTGACCACCATGACCTTCAAGGCGTTCTGACTAGATCGAGGCCTCAGACATCGAACCTTGTTGCGGCGCGCAAGCCAGAACCGCGCCGTTGCGTGATTGCTGATCAGTTGTTCCTGCCCGGAGCAACTGATGAACACCGAACAGCACCATCAACGGAACAGCAAGTGAGACAAGGTAGTTGTCTCCCGCAAATTGAGACCACACGACCCCGAATGCGCAAACAATCAGCAGCACGACGGAATGAGTGCGCTTTTGATTAGTGCTGCTGGGCTGATAGCTTAAAAACCCATTTGGGGCGAAGGCGGTCAAAATCAGACCGGTCACAAAAACGCTCATCAGAACCAGCGTTGCGATATTCCCGATCAAAAGCGTCGCGGCATCTCGATATCCCGCAAGAACTAGGCCTTCGATCAACGGAGTGATTGTGATCATGAAAATGTTGATCCCAAGCAGGATTGGCTGAGGCCGCAGGACATTTCTGGCATATGTAACGCACACCGCTGCCGCCAGAACCGTCCCAACCCATCCGGCCAGTTGCAGGTCACCTGTTGCGCGAAACAGAACCATGAAACTCACGCCCGGAAGGTTCTCAAACATCTCAAGAAGCAATCGCTTCTGGTTGTTTCCCGGCATGGTTTCGAACCCTCTCAATCGATCATTATCTTGGAGTATCGGGGGGGAGATCACCCCAGCTCAAACGTCGTGATTCCATAAATCCGATCCAGATCAATGTCCGGCGCATGGCTGGAATACATGCGGCCGGTTTCAAACACTTTGGACATTCCCAACTGTTGCGCCATCGCCATGGCTTGTGCGTTGGGGTTGGGCATGTCGATGAATATCTCGGCATCCGACTGGTCAGCGGGAAGAGTCATAAGAAGCGATACCAGAAGGGCCTCGGCGATCTCGGAGCTGTCCGCAAATAACGGGCCGACCTTGTACCCGCTCAGGCATCGCCGCAGCGTCGCGTAGCCCTTGATTTGACCGTCTTCTTCAAACACCCGAGAGGCATGATTGGGCGCATCCAGCCAGGCGTGAAGGAATGTATCTCGCGATGCGGGAAAGAGGCCCCTGTCATAGGACCTCAGCTCGTCCGTCAGGCTATCCAGCGGAGCAATACGATCATGCTCTGATCGGCCCAGCTGATCCAGTATGCTGCCGGCTGAGCCCGAGAAGCGGTAGTTGTCATAGGCCAGATCAAAGCCGAACTTGCGGTAGTTGTCTTGCTGCTCAACAACGCCGTCCATGCCCATGTTCCGGTGCTCGCAATGCGCCTTGACCGCTTCAGCCACCTGAAGCCCGTATCCCGATCCGCGATAGTCAGGGTGCACGATATAAAAGCCCAGGAAGGAATAGGCATCGTCGTAATTCACGGCTGATGCCGACGCGATCATCTGACCATCCAGAAACCCGCCCTTGAACCCCTCGGGGTCCGAACTGCGGAAGCAGACGGCATCGTGCAGTCCGGGATTCCAGCCTTCCCGTCCGGCCCAGTCGACGGCTGTCTGGACCTCATCCGCTGTCAAAGCGCGAATTACGTATTCTGGCATGGGCGGATCTCCGTCGTGATTGCTTGCAATCAGAGGATGCCGCAACAGAAGCGAAAGAACCAGCGTGTTGAGAAAGGTTAGTATCTGGAGCGGGCGAGGCGATTCGAACGCCCGACCCTAACCTTGGCAAGGTTATGCTCTACCCCTGAGCTACGCCCGCATCAGATACATATGCTTTGGTCCTAAGACCTCTCAATGGAGCGGGCGAGGCGATTCGAACGCCCGACCCTAACCTTGGCAAGGTTATGCTCTACCCCTGAGCTACGCCCGCGCCGTTGAGTGAGGAGGGATGTATAAATTCCCACGCAGGGCTGCAAGCGGAAAAACGCAGAATTCTGAAAAAATCTTTTTCGACGGAAGCACCGCGCTCGCCCGTTAAAGAACCAGCGCATTACGAAAAGATAATGGTGGAGGTGAAAAAATGGCGAGGGTTGAAAACGTTAAGATGGCAGCACTGGCCGCGATGATTTTGCTGGCAACGGCAATTTCCCGGGCAGACAGCGACAGGCTGGGTCAGGTCGAGCCGATCCTGATGCCTGCCGCTGAAATCGAAGTACAGGTTTTGGCCTGATAAGCGCCTGCCGGATTTGGCTCAGAGCGCCAGAAACAGGTTGGCCAACGCTGCGATCAGAATGGCTGCAAATGTGAGAAGCATGCCGACCTGGCGCAGAATCACGATCTGAGTGGAACGGCCAAAGCCATAGGCATGCAGCAAGCGCCCAGCCAGCAGCATCAACCCCAACAGGTTCGGAATCAGCCAGCCCGCGCCCTGTAGTTCGGCCATCGCGATCAGCAGCAACGCAAACGGTGCGTATTCGGCACAGTTGGCATGCGTGCGCATGGCCTTAATCATGGCCTTGTCACCACCATCCCCGACCGAGATTTTACCACTGCGACGCTGCAGGATGACATTGGCGCTGAGTGCGACATAGAGAATGGCAATCAGGGCGGCGTAGATCGGTGTGATGGCGAGCATGTAAAGGTCTCCGCGAGGTCATAGAAAAGGCCGCGCAGTTTCCCACGCGGCCCGAATGAGCTTACGCTGTTTTTTTGGTTATTCCAGTTCTACCAGAAGGTCCTTTGCGTCAATCTGGCCACCGGGTTGGACATGGACAGCTTTGATTGTCGCGTCACGCTCGGCATGGATGCCGGTTTCCATCTTCATCGCTTCGATGGTCAACAGCATGTCGCCTTCCTTGACCTCCTGGCCGGCAGTTACGGCAACCATGGCCACAACGCCGGGCATGGGCGCGCCGACATGGTTGGAATTGCCTGCTTCGGCTTTGGGGCGCGAGGCTGTGGCGGATTTGACCAGACGGTTCGGTACACGGATCACACGCGGTTGACCGTTGAGTTCAAAGAACACTTTGACCTCGCCGTTTTCATCGGTCTCACCAATGGCCTGACAGCGGATTTCCAGCGTCTTGCCCGGATCGATCTCAGCGGTGATTTCTTCGCCCGGCTCCATCCCGTAGAAGAAGGTGCGCGTCGGCAGGGTACGCACTGGTCCATAGGTCCGGTGGCGGCCCATGTAATCCAGGAAGACCTTGGGATACATCAGGTAACCGTTCAGATCCTCGTCATCGATTTCCATGCCTTCCAACTGCTTGGACAGATCGGCACGCGTGGCATCCAGATCGACCGGATCGACGCCTTTACCGGGGCGTTCGGTATTCGGCGTCTCGCCCTTCAGCACCTTGCTGATGATGGTGTTCGGGAAACCACCGGGAGGCTGGCCAAGGTTGCCGCGCATCATGTCGATGACCGAGTCGGGGAAGGCCACGTCAGTCGACGGATCCTCGACGTCAGAACGTGTCAGGTTCTGGCTGACCATCATCAGGGCCATGTCCCCAACCACTTTGGACGATGGTGTCACCTTCACGATATCACCAAACATCTGGTTCACATCCGCATACATCTGCGCCACTTCGTGCCATCGCTCCTCCAGACCCAATGAACGCGCTTGCGCCTTGAGGTTGGTGAACTGACCGCCGGGCATTTCGTGCAGATATACCTCAGAAGCAGGCGCCTGAAGCCCGGTTTCAAAGGCTGCATACTGACCGCGCACAGCTTCGAAATAGTCGCTGATTTCGCGTACGGCCTTGATGTCCAGACCCGTGTCACGATCCGTATGGCGCAACGCCTCGACCACTGTACCAAGGGTTGCCTGCGACGTGTTGCCCGAGAAGCTGTCCATCGCACAATCGACCGCGTCCACACCCGCTTCAGAGGCGGCAAGGATGGTGGCGCTGGCGATACCCGCGGTGTCGTGTGTGTGGAAGTGGATGGGCAGGCCGACCTCTTCCTTCAACGCGCGGATCAGGATGCGGGCCGAGGCAGGTTTCAGAAGGCCTGCCATGTCCTTCAGGCCCAGCACATGTGCACCGGCATCGCGCAGCTCTTTCGCCATTCCGACATAGTACTTCAGGTCATACTTGGCGCGATCCGGGTCCAGAATGTCTCCAGTGTAACAAACTGTGCCTTCGCAGATCTTGTTGTTCTCGATGACCGCATCCATGGCGACACGCATATTTTCGACCCAGTTCAGCGAATCGAATACGCGGAATACATCAATATTCTTCGAGGCTTGACGCACGAACTCCTGAACCACGTTGTCCGGATAGTTGGTATAGCCAACTCCGTTCGCCCCACGCAGCAGCATCTGGGTCATCAGGTTCGGCATCGCCTCGCGCAGATCGCGCAGACGTTGCCACGGGCATTCCTGCAAGAAGCGATAGGCCACGTCGAAGGTCGCACCGCCCCAGCATTCAACCGAGAACAGTTGCGGCAGGTTGGCGGCGTAGCTTGGTGCTACCTTGATCATGTCGATCGAACGCATCCGGGTGGCCAGCAGAGACTGGTGGCCATCACGCATAGTGGTGTCGGTGATCAGCAGCTGACGCTGGGCCTTCATCCAGTCGGCCACGGCCTGCGGACCTTTTTGCTCCAGCAGGTTGCGGGTGCCCATCTGAGGTTCAACCTTCGGCGCAGGGGCCTTGGCCTCTTTCAGATCTTCGCGGGGCATCGGACGGTCTTTGGTCTCGGGGTGCCCGTTTACCGTGATGTCAGCAATGTAGTTCAGAACCTTGGTGCCGCGGTCACGACGCTTTTTGAAGTGGAACAGGTCCGGCGTCTCATCGATGAATTTGGTGGTGTATTCATTCGACAAGAAGATCGGGTGCTTCAGCAGGTTCTCGACAAAAGCGATGTTGGTCGACACGCCACGCACACGGAATTCACGCAGGGCACGATCCATCCGGGCGATGGCCTTTTCCGGGGTCGGCGCCCAAGCGGTCACTTTGGTCAGCAGTGAGTCATAGTAACGGGTAATCACACCACCCGCATAGGCAGTACCGCCATCCAGACGAATGCCCATACCAGTGGCCGAACGATAGGCAGTGATGCGACCATAGTCGGGGATGAAGTTGTTCAATGGATCTTCAGTCGTGACCCGCGTTTGCAGTGCATGTCCGTTCAGGCGAATCTCATCCTGGCTGGACTTGCCGGTGGCCTCGGCCAGCGTCTTGCCCTCGGCGATCAGGATCTGTGCCTGCACGATATCGATGCCGGTGACTTCTTCGGTGACGGTGTGTTCCACCTGAACGCGCGGATTCACTTCGATGAAGTAGAATTTTCCAGTGTTCATATCCATCAGGAATTCGACTGTGCCCGCACATTCGTAATTCACATGGGCGCAGATCCGCCGGCCCAGTTCGCAAATCTCTGCGCGCTGCTCTTCACTCAGATATGGGGCAGGGGCGCGTTCAACAACCTTTTGGTTCCGGCGCTGAACCGAGCAGTCGCGCTCATAAAGATGGTAGATCTCACCGTGCTTGTCGCCGAGGATCTGAACCTCAACGTGACGTGCGCGGGTAATCATCTTTTCCAGATAGCCCTCACCGTTGCCAAAGGCGGCTTCGGCCTCGCGGCGACCTTCCAGCACTTTATCTTCCAGTTCGTCCTCGGACAGAATCGGGCGCATCCCGCGGCCGCCGCCGCCCCAAGACGCCTTGAGCATCAGTGGATAACCGATTTCAGCTGCTTCCTTGCGGATCGCATCCATATCATCGCCCAGTACTTCGGTCGCGGGGATGACGGGTACATCTGCCGCAATCGCGACCTTGCGGGCGCTCGCCTTGTCACCCAGCGCGCGCATGGTCTCGGCTTTGGGGCCGATGAATGTAATGCCGTTCTGAACACAGGCATCCACAAAGTCCGGATTCTCCGAGAGAAGGCCGTAACCGGGGTGGATCGCATCTGCACCGCTTTCCTTGGCGACGCGGATGATTTCGTCAATCGACAGATAGGCGGCAACTGGTCCCAGACCTTCGCCGATCCGATATGCCTCATCAGCCTTGAAACGGTGCAGCCCCAGTTTGTCTTCTTCGGCGAAGACAGCAACGGTGCGTTTCCCCATCTCGTTCGCGGCGCGCATTACGCGAATGGCAATTTCGCCGCGGTTGGCGATCAGGATTTTCTTGAAGTCGGTCATGGCAGGTCCCGGTCTTATTGGTGTGGCCGTATGAATAGGCGGAGATTACGCGCAGTGATATCTGTAGTTCTGGGTAGAACCGGCATGTTATCGCTCGCAAACGCCGCTTATTAGCGCATTCTTAATACACACGCTGCGATGCAGCATCAAATGTATCGATCGAAGGGGGCAGATGACCAAGGTCTGCCGCCCCGATTTGCCCCATATTCGCCTGCAGATCCTGCCTCAGAATGTCGATCACATGTGCCGGGCCACCGATTCCCAAAGCCCCGAGACCATAGAGAAATCCTCGTCCCAGCATCACGAAATCTGCTCCTCGGGACAAAGCGCGGAGGATATCCAGCCCACCTTCGATGCCGCTGTCAAAGATCAGAGGCAGATCAGTCGCGGCTCGCATGGCGGGCAAGGCGTCTATGCTGGCCGGTGCACCGTCAAACTGCCGCCCACCGTGATTCGAGACCCACAGCGCCTCGATTCCCACACGTTCCAACCTTTCGGCATCTTCTGGGCGCATGACCCCTTTGATGATGAAAGGCCCATCCCAATGGTCGCGCAGCCATTCAACATAATCCATCCCCGGAGATGTTCTGAGCAAGTAACCAATATGCGCGGTCGGCGGTAGTTGCAGGTTGTTGTCGATATATTTGTCGAGCGTCCGCATTCGGGGAACGCCATTTCGCGCCATCCCCAGCGCCCAAGCGGGCCGTTGGGCGATCTGCGTCAGCAGGCGCGGCGTCAACTTGGGCGGATGCGTCAGGCCAGATCGCGTTTGCCGCTCCCGGCGTGATGCAACAGGGACATCAACGGTCAGGACCAATGTTGAAAAACCTGCATCCTTCACACGGTTCAGGATATCCGTCCGAATCTTCGGATCTTTCGGCGGGTAAAGTTGGAACCAGGCATCCGGTCCGATATGCGGCGCCATGTCTTCGGGATTTTGACTCGCGACCGTAGAAAGCGTGTACGGAGTTCCCGCTTCAGCAGCGGTGCGCGCAAGAATGCCCTCTGCGTCAGGCCAGACCAGTCCGGACATTCCGATTGGAGCAATACCAAAGGGCAGGGGATAGTCCTGCCCCAGAAACCGAGTGCTCAGATCGAAATCCAACGGCCCGTGAAGGATCGATGGCATAAAGCCGATCCGATCCAACGCTGCGCGATTGCGTCGACGGGCCACTTCTGCTCCCGTGCCGCTGTCCAGATATTCCCAGACAAAGTGAGGCAGGCGACGCCGGGCGCGCCGCTTCAGATCTTCGATACCCGGATAAGTGCTGTGCAGGTCCATGAGGATTGATCGGACCTGCAACGCGATTCGGCAAGGTATTCAAGCAGCTGACGACGAAGGCTGTGTTGTGCCCGGCCCGGTTGGCCCCTTATCAGTGGAGGCATTAATGATATGCGCTGCGCGTGCAACCTGTACCTGATTGCGTCCCTTGTCCTTGGCCACATACAGCGCATCATCGGCTGCACGCATCAAGTCCTGTGGCATCGTCCCGTGTGCCGGATAGTGGGCCACGCCCACCGAAATAGTGATGCGCGGCAGGGATTTCTCGCCATACCTGACTGAGACGGCCTCGACTGCCTGTCGCAATTTCTCGGCCCTGGTCATTGCGTCTTCGGGCGTGTTGTCCGGCAGGATCAACATGAATTCCTCTCCCCCGATGCGGCAGGCAACTTCGTCCCGATCGCAACCTTGTTCCAGCGCTGAACCAACGGCGCGCAGAACCATGTCACCAGCGTCGTGCCCGTGCGTGTCGTTGAATTTCTTGAAATGGTCCACGTCCACGGCAATCAGGCTAAGCGGGGCACCCGTCTGCTGACTGCGGCTGATGCCTTTGCGCAGAGTTTCCGTCATGTGGCGGCGATTGAACAGTCCCGTCAGCGGATCGCGCACAGACTGGTCATGCAACTGATCGCGCATGCGGACATTGGCGATCGCCATGCTGATCTGTTCGGCACAAAGTTGCGCCAGTTTCTTGCTGCTGTGAAACTCTTCACCGCTGCCCTCATGCGCGCGCAGATGCAACAAGCCAACCGTTTCCCCGTGCGCCAGAATAGGAAAGCAGAAATAGGGTCGGCCATCATGCGGTTCGGCATGTTCACAGACAAAGTCGATCTCGGACGCGCCGAATTCATATGTTCGCCCCCGGCGCAGGCCCCAGCATCCTTCGGGATGGATATGCGCCTTGTGCGATCCGCCATTCCAGCTGGCACAGCCATCCAGAACATCGCGAGAGTTGGAATAGACGTAAACGCTGCCTTCAGCCTCGGGCAGGATATGGGTCATGAACCGGGTGACCATGTCGAACAGTTCGTCCAGTGATCTGCTGGATTGCAGCCATTCATTCAACTCCCCCAGCAGACGCACTTCGCGTGCCAGACGCAGCTGTTCATCCATCAGATCCCTTTCTTTCGCCGACTGTTTCTGCAGAGCCAAAACCTGAAACCGGTTAGTCCGGTAGGTCGCCAGAGAAACTGCACCAAGGGCAAACAGGGCAATCCCGCTTAATATTGCCAGTGAGATTCTGAGGCGCGAGATAAAGGTGGTGCGCAGATCGGAAAAATCGGTGAAAAACTCGATGGCGCCGATAAATCGCCCGTTCTTGGTAACCGGCATAAACACCTCGGCGACGTGATGCTGCGTCGCGTTCTGGATATTGTCGGTGTGCAGGTCCAGCCCGTCGATCTCGGACAGCGGAACGACCTGCTGAATATAGTGGACCATTCCCCGGGCAACGTCGCTGCGAAAAAATGCGCGCTCTTCCATGCTGCCGATCTCATTTGCGCGGGTAGACCAGACCACCCGCCCCGCCGTATCGAGCAGTTTGAAACGGTAGACATCCGAGGCCTCGGGCATGGATGATAGAAACTCAAGGTCATGATCATCAATGTTACCGGTGCGCAGTGCCATTTCGGGATCATCCAGATGCAGGACCACTCTGCGTTTCCACAGTTCGGCCTGTTTGAGGATGTCCGTCTGCAGCATCCGGTCGACCAGAGGTGCCGGGAGTTTGTAAATGCCCCACCCGGCGGCAATGGTCAGAGCGACCAGCAAAAAGGTGATACCGGTCCATTTCAGCCGGTGATTGACAGTCCCCCGATCCGGATTTTTCATGATCTCGCGCTCCCACAACAATGGGCCAAGCATCAGGGTCAAGTTTTGACAGATGGTTAACGCCTGCGTGGGGCGATCAGTGGAGATGTTTAGAATTCGTCGGAAAGAATTTTGAAAATCTGTGTGAACAAGCCGTGAACAAACCCTTTCCCTAGACGCGTATCCCGCGTAGTTTGGGCGCATGAGCAGTTTTGATGAAATGGACGCCTTCGAAGGCGCATCCCTGTCGACGCGGGCGATGGCCGCTCGACCGATGCCTTATCTGGATGACCTCAATCCGGCGCAGCGCGACGCGGTTGAGCGGCTGGATGGACCGGTCCTGATGCTGGCGGGTGCTGGCACCGGTAAGACTAAGGCGTTGACCACCCGTATTGCGCATCTCCTGAATACGGGCCGCGCTCGCCCAAATGAGATCCTTTCGGTGACTTTCACCAACAAGGCCGCGCGTGAAATGAAGGAACGTGTCGGCCGCTTGTTGGGGCAGCCTGCCGAGGGCATGCCTTGGCTGGGCACATTCCACTCGATCTGCGTCAAACTGCTGCGACGCCATGCTGAACTGGTCGATCTGAAATCGAACTTCACCATTCTGGACAGCGACGATCAATTGCGGTTGCTCAAGCAACTGGTACAGGCCGCCAACATCGATGATAAACGCTGGCCCGCACGGATGCTGGCCGGGATCATTGACGACTGGAAAAACCGTGCACTGACACCGGACAAAGTCCCTACTGCAGACGCTGGAGCCTATAACAACAAAGGCATCGAGCTTTACGCCCAGTATCAGACCCGTCTGCGCGAACTGAATGCGGTGGATTTCGGGGATTTGCTGCTGCACATGGTCACGATCTTCCAGACCCATCATGATGTGCTCGAGCAATATCAGCGCTGGTTCCGCTACATCCTTGTGGACGAGTATCAGGATACCAACGTCGCTCAGTATCTCTGGCTGCGCCTGTTGGCCGGAGGGCACAAAAACATCTGTTGTGTCGGTGATGATGACCAGTCGATCTATGGCTGGCGTGGGGCCGAAGTGGGCAACATCCTGCGGTTTGAGAAAGATTTTCCCGGCGCATTCGTTGTGCGGTTAGAGCAGAACTACCGCTCGACTCCACATATTCTGGCTGCTGCGTCCAATGTCATTCGCGGCAATGAAAGCCGATTGGGCAAAGAGCTTTGGACTGACCGTGAAGATGGCGAACAGGTTCGTCTGATTGGCCATTGGGATGGCGAGGAAGAGGCGCGCTGGATCGGGGAAGAGATCGACGCGATGCAGGGTGGCACCCGTGGTGTGCGGCCCATGAACCTCGATGAGATCGCCATTCTTGTCCGTGCTTCGCACCAGATGCGCGCTTTCGAAGACCGCTTCCTGACTATTGGTCTGCCGTACAAGGTTATCGGTGGTCCGCGATTCTATGAGCGAATGGAGATTCGCGATGCCATGGCCTATTTCCGGCTGGTGGTTAGCCTCGAAGACGATCTGGCATTCGAGCGGATCGTAAACACGCCAAAGCGTGGACTGGGTGACAAGGCGCAGCAGACCATCCAGATGACCGCACGGGAAAACGGCGTGTCTCTGGTCGATGGGGCGCGAATAGCCGTTGATAACGGATTGCTAAAAGGCAAGGGCGCCAAAGCGCTTCGCGAGTTGGTCGATGGTCTGGCGCGCTGGAATGCTATGACGCGAGGCCCAAGGATCGAGTTCGATGACGATTCGGTGATCGATGATGGTACTGCTCCGATCCGCTACGGGGAGCCGGAACATAGTCACATCGAGTTGGCGCAGATCGTGTTGGATGAGTCTGGCTATACTGCGCATTGGCAGAACGACAAGACACCCGAAGCACCCGGGCGGTTGGAAAACCTCAAGGAACTGGTCAACCAGCTGGACAATTTCGAGAATCTGCAAGGGTTTCTGGAACATGTCAGTCTGGTGATGGACAACGAACAGGACAGCGACGGGGCCAAGGTCTCGATCATGACCCTGCACGCGGCCAAAGGGCTGGAATTCCCGGCTGTTTTCCTGCCGGGGTGGGAGGATGGGTTATTCCCCTCTCAGCGTTCTATGGACGAATCGGGGCTAAAGGGCCTCGAGGAAGAACGGCGACTGGCTTATGTCGGCATTACGCGTGCCGAGGAGGTCTGCACCATTTCATTCGCCGCCAACCGGCGCGTGTTTGGGCAATGGCAGAACTCGATGCCATCGCGTTTCATAGATGAATTGCCCGAGGATCACGTAGAGGTTCTGACCCCTCCTGGGCTATATGGGGGCGGTCAGCCCACAGCCGGGATTGAAACCCGCGCGGCTGAGGCCAACGTCTACAACTCGCCTGGTTGGAAACGCATGCAGGCGCGGCAGGGCCAGTATGGCATGTCGCAACCGAAAGAGAGCAAGAATACGGTGATCGACGCAACTGCGGTCGCCAGTTTCACGCTGGGTGAGCGGGTGTTCCACCAGAAGTTCGGTTATGGCGGGGTCATCGGAATCGAAGGGGATAAGGTCGAAGTTGAATTCGACAAGGCCGGGACCAAAAAGGTTGTGGCCAGATTCCTGTCTGCCAAGGATGATGTCCCGTTCTGATCCAGCGGAATTTGCCTGACGGCAAATGCTCGATCCTTTGTATGGCGCCCGGTTCTGACCGTGGCGCCATTGTTTTGTTCAGGGAAAAGAAAAACGGCGGTTCCCAGGGAGGAGGAGGGGAACCGCCGTTCTTTTCTACATCAGGACAGGGAGGAGGAGAGCCCCGATGTATTCGAACCCGGGTATGATCCCGGTATGGAGAAGACGCGGCGACGTCAGGGAGGAGGAGGCGTCGCCGCGCGCTTTCAACATCAAGGCAGGGAGGAGGAGAGCCCTGATGTATCGGCTTCCGGCATTTGAGGCCGGTATAAAGTGCGGCAGCATCAGGGAGGAGGAGAGATGCCGCCGCTGAAATACAGACCCTAAGGGAGGAAGAATGGGTCTGATCTCGTTGTTTCTGTTGCGCTTAGCGCGCGGATTGCTCTTCTGCCGCTTGCATTGCAATGCGGCGGATCATCGAACGGTGCAGGCCCAGATCGGCCAGCTCGCGGTTCGACAACGAAGACAGTTCGTTCACGGTCTGGCGGTACATGCGGTGCCGGGCGTAACGGACCTTTACCGCCTCAACCAGTGAAGCAAATCCAAATGTCGGTGCGCTTTTCAGCGCTGTGTGATTGGTTGCTACAGCCATTTTCGTAACCCGATTTACTATTGTTGCTGCCGGTGTGTTCCGGCGTTTGCTTGAGGATGAAAATAGGTGAATGCTGCGATTGCACAATAGGGTGCGACGTCAATGCTGCTATGCGGCAAGTGCATAGATTGGATGGTGTTTTTGCTTGAACCCCAAAAATCACCTTAAAAATACAGGTTTGAGGTTGCTTTACCGCAGGGCACCGTTTTCCGATGATTTTTGCCTGCACTTTAGATGCCGGAATTTTGGACGGAATCTGTGAAATTCTGTGCGTTCTGTTAGCGAAGACTCTGCCTAAAAAATGTGCCTGGGAAATCATGGGACGCTTCTATGGGAATACATGGGTAAGTATCTCGATACTCGAAGCGGCACAGAGATGAGCATGGCTCGAAGGTGGGTTTATGGGTGATTCGGGTCTGATTTTGAGAACAAAACAAGATCAAATAAGGCGTGTGATCCGAATCTTTGAAATAGTTGGGAAATTATGGGAAAAAATGTCCTGCTGAAATGTGGTCTATATATAGTGGTTCTATTACTAAATTTTTGCATATAGTGTGGAATTGACAAGATTGGGGTGAGTAATTTATCTCTTGTGATCGTTTTCATTGAGGGCAAGCCTCAAAAATTATATTGATTTCCATGAATTCCCATGGCATCCCTTATTCATCCGATGAGGACGAGGCAGAAGGGGCACCAAACGACCCCGAACCAAAAATACAAGAACAGGTTTCATACAGGCATCTCGCTTTCATCACTCAAGAGATCCGGCGCGCGGGCGAGCAGACATCCCCCCAGGTGGCGCGCGCAGCTGGACATCCCGCAAAGCGGGCGAATGCGGCGGGTTGATCAGTGGCAGCAGATCAACCCGCCGTTTTTAACTTCGGGGGACGTGAAATTTAGGTGGGGCGCAAGCGAAAGGGACAGTCGTCTTGGCGCGCAGGTTCAGAGGCGAAAGCCAGCATAAGGTGGATACAAAGGGCAGGGTGTCGATCCCGGCCTCGTTTCGCCGTGTGCTTGAGGCATCTGATCCCAACTGGCAGCCCGGCGACAATCCAGAGCTCGTGATTGTCTACGGTGATCACCGCCGCAAATATCTTGAATGTTATACGATGGAGGCGATCGACGAGGTCGATGCCAAGATCGATGCACTGCCCCGCGGTTCGATGCAGCGTAAGATGCTGCAGCGCATGTTCCATGGTCAGTCATTCCCGACCAACGTAGACGAAACTGGTCGTCTGGTTCTGCCTGCAAAGCTGCGCAACAAGATCGAACTGGAAGGCGAGGCATTCTTTATTGCCGCCGGTGATACTTTTCAGATTTGGAAACCCGAGACCTACGAGGCCGAAGAACTGGCCGCAGCCGAAGAATGGCTGGACGACCTGCCTGACGATTTCGATCCGATGGAGTTCCTCGACGGTCCCGGGGATGCGTGACGGCATGGCCGGCGCGGATCATCCCCCTTCGGATAAGCCCCATATCCCTGTCTTGCTTCGCCCGTTGCTTGCGGCGGTTGCACCCGTATCTGGTGTCTGGCTGGACGGTACTTTTGGCGCAGGCGGATATACACGCGGACTACTGGAGGCCGGGGCTGACAAGGTCATCGGTGTAGACCGTGACCCACTGGCATTCGAAATGGCTGCGGATTGGGCAAAGGGCTATGGTGACCGGCTGGTGATGCAGTCTGGTGTATTTTCACGCATGGATGAATACGCACAGGACCTTGATGGTGTTGTGCTGGATCTTGGTGTCTCATCCATGCAGCTTGATCAGGCCGAGCGTGGCTTTTCCTTCATGAAGGACGGTCCGCTGGACATGCGGATGAGCCAGGACGGCGAAAGTGCCGCCGATCTGGTGAATACAGCGACCGAGGCACAACTGGCTGATATCCTGTTTCACTATGGCGAGGAGCGCGCCAGCCGGCGTATCGCCAAGGCTATCGTCAAGGCGCGGACGGAAGAGCCGATCACGACAACTCTCCGTCTGGTCGAGATCATCGAATCCTGTCTGCCGCGCCCCAAGCCGGGGCAATCTCATCCTGCGACGCGTAGTTTTCAGGGTATTCGCATCGCGGTGAATGCCGAATATGAAGAGCTTTTCCAAGGGCTTATGGCGGCCGAGCGGGCGTTGAAACCCGGCGGTCAGTTGGCTGTTGTCACCTTTCACTCGATCGAAGATCGCATGGTAAAGCGGTTCTTCCAGTCGCGCGCGGGCAAAACCGGTCGCGCAAACCGCTACGCACCTGAGATTGAGCAGGAACAGCCGCAGTTCACTTTGAAAACCCGCAAGGCCGTTGGCCCGGATGATCAGGAACTGCAGGAAAATCCGCGCGCGCGTTCAGCCAAGCTGCGTGTCACCATTCGTACCGATGCCCCGGCGGGGGAAATTGATGCCCGCGCCATCGGAATGCCGCAACTTGGGGGAAGGGCAAGATGAAGAGTGTATTGTATGTGTTGACCGCCCTGGCCGTATTCGGGCTGGCTTTGTGGGCCTATCAGGAAAACTACCGCACGCAGCAGGTATTGAAGGAAACCCAGTCGCTGCAGCGTCAGATTGGCGCCGCTCAGGCGCGGCTGGCTGTTCTGAACGCAGAGTGGGCTTACTTGAATCGGCCTGATCGCCTGCGCGAATTGGCGGACCTTAATTTTGAACGTCTTGGTCTGCTGCCATTGCGGGCCGAGCAGTTTGGTCGCGCTGATCAGATCGCTTATGCCGAAGATCCTGACTTGCCGATTGTCGATCCGATTGAGTTGCAGGCCATCACAGACATTCAGGCACTGGGCGAGGTACAGATCCCATGACCCGCACACCGCTCCGCCCGCTTGCCCGTATTCTGGACGCCCGCGCCCGAGGCGAAAACCCCAAGGCGATCGAGCGTGAGAATATCCGCCAGCGCCACGAGGACATGAAAGACCGCGCCCGCGCCCGCGCCGAAGGGCGCTTGTTGGTGCTTGGGCTCTTTTTCTTCTGTGCGTTCTCTGTCGTCGGTGTGCGGATGGGCATGCTTGCCACTTCCGAGGCACAGGAACCTCTGGCAAGCGCACCTGGCGCATCCATTGCCATGCAGCGCGCGAACATCGTGGACCGTGAAGGGCGCATTCTTGCGACCAACCTGGACACCTATTCGGTATACGCACAGCCACCTCTGATGATCGATCCTGAGGCGGCGGCGGATGAGCTGGTCAAAATCTTCCCGGATCTTGAAAAAGAGCGTCTGGTCAAGGACTTCACAGGTAAACGTAAGTTCCTCTGGATCAAGAAACGTATCTCACCCGAGCAGAAACAGGCTGTACACGATATTGGCGATCCGGGCATCTTGTTCGGCCCGCGCGAAATGCGTCTTTACCCGAATGGGCGGCTGGCAGCGCATATCCTCGGCGGAGCAGGTTTCGGCCGCGAAGGCGTCAGCGCCGCCGAGGTCATTGGCGTTGCGGGCGTTGAAAAACAGTTCGATGACTACCTGCGCGACCCCGCCAATGGCAACAAACCGCTGCAACTGTCGCTGGACCTAACCATTCAGGCCGCGGTCGAGCAGGTGCTGTACGGCGGCATGAAGATCATGAATGCCAAGGGTGCCTCGGCAGTGCTTATGAATGTGCACACCGGCGAGGTAATTTCAGCGGCATCGTTGCCATCGTTTGATCCCAATGACCGTCCGCGTCCGCCAACCTCGGGTTTTGATCCGTCGGACAGTCCATTGTTCAACCGATATGTTCAGGGCGTTTACGAGCTTGGTTCTGTGTTCAAGATTTTCACCGCCGCTCAGGCGGTGGAGATTGGGCTGGTGAACTCGAATACCATCATCGACACATCCGGCCCGATGAAAATCGGCCGCTTTCCGATCGGTGAATTCAACGGCAAAAACTACGGCAAGATCAGTGTTGCCGACGTGATCGTTCACAGTTCGAACCGGGGGACCGGGCGTCTGGCATTGCAGATCGGCGCGCAGCGGCAGCAGGATTTCCTGAGCACGCTGGGCATGTTTGAGCCAACTCCGTTCGAGATTGTCGAGGCAGCTGGTGGTGAGCCGCTCAAACCCAAGAAATGGGGCGAGCTCAGCACAGTGACGATTTCCTATGGCCATGGCCTTTCGACAAGTCCGATGCATCTGGCGGCGGGCTATGCGGCGATTGCCAATGGGGGGCATTATGTCAGCCCGACGATTCTGCGTCGCAACGGTCCGCAATACGGCCCGCGCGTCCTGTCTGAGAATGCCGCAACGCAGGCACAGAAGATGTTGCGCAAGGTCGTGACCGATGGCACCGCCAGCTTTGGCGATGTTCCCGGCTATGATGTGGCAGGTAAAACCGGCACAGCGGACAAGCCGAAACCGCGCGGCGGATATTATGATGACAAGGTCATCGCGACATTCGCCACTCTGTTTCCGGCCTATGATCCTAAATATGTGCTGATCGTCACTTTGGACGAACCTTCCATCGTGGCCTATGGCGAAAAGCGCCGTACAGCAGGCTGGACAGCGGTGCCGGTCGCTGCCGAACTGATCGGACGCATCGCACCGCTTCTGGGTCTCAGACCACGGCTTGAGCCTGAGGCGGGCGCTGCTATAACGCTGACCTCAAACTAGGCAGAACCAGGCAGGTGGGGCATGGGCGCAAGGTCAAAGAAACTCAGCCAACTGGCCCTGACCGCGCGGGGTGGAAGCAATCCCGACATAACCGGGCTGGCGGTCGATAGCCGCGAGGTCAAGGACGGGTTCCTTTTTGCAGCACTTCCCGGAACGCGCGTGCATGGCGGCGAATTCATTCAGTTTGCCTTGCGTATGGGCGCAGCTGCGATCCTGACAGATGCAAAAGGGGCCGAGATTGCGGCCGAAGAATTGGTGGCCTCGGATGCCGCACTAATCGTTGTCGAAGATCCGCGTCAGGCACTCGCCTATTCCGCAGCATTGTGGTTCGGTGCGCAGCCCAAGACCATCATCGCCGTGACCGGAACCAATGGCAAAACGTCCGTTGCGACATTCGTGCGCCAGATCTGGACCGAGCTTGGCCACGCTGCAATCAACCTAGGCACAACCGGTGTTGAAGGGGCATGGACTGCACCGTTGGCACACACGACACCCGAACCAATCACACTGCATCGGTGTCTGGCGGACGCGGCGGACAATGGCGTAACCCATGCCGCGATGGAGGCATCGTCTCATGGGCTCGAACAACGCCGCCTGGATGGTGTACATCTCACGGCGGCGGGATTTTCGAACTTCACGCAGGATCATCTGGATTATCACGACACGTTCGAGGCCTATTTTGCCGCCAAGGCCGGGCTGTTTGACCGCGTCCTGCCTCAGGATGGCATCGCCGTTATCAACCTCAGTGACCCAAAAGGTGCCGAGATGCGCCGGGTCGCCGAAGCCCGGGGCCAGACGGTACTCACCGTCGGCTCAGAGGATGCGGACCTGTGCCTGCTGAACCAGCGGTTTGATGCAACCGGTCAGGATTTGCGCTTTTCATGGCGAGGCAAGACATTCCAGACCCGGCTGAATCTGATTGGCGGGTTTCAGGCTGAAAATGTTCTGCTGGCCTGTGCTCTGGTCATCGCAGGTGGTGAAGATCCCGAGCGGGTTTTCGAAACCCTTCCGCATCTGACGACTGTACGTGGGCGGATGCAACTGGCTGCGACCCGTGACAACGGCGCAGCAGTTTTTGTCGACTACGCCCACACTCCGGATGCGGTCGCCACTGCACTGAAAGCGATGCGCCCACACGTCATGGGACGGCTGATTGCCATTGTCGGCGCTGGCGGGGATCGCGATGCCACAAAGCGTCCGTTGATGGGCAAGGCAGCCGCAGATCACGCCGACATTGTCTTTGTCACCGACGACAATCCCCGCAGCGAGGATCCAGCCATCATTCGCGCAGCTGTGATGGGGGGGGCGCCTGAGGCGACCGAGGTCGGAGACCGCGCCGAGGCTATCCTACGCGGGATTGATGCGCTGCAACCCGGCGATGCGCTGCTGATTGCGGGCAAAGGGCATGAAACGGGCCAGATCGTTGGTGATCAGGTTCTTCCGTTCGATGATGTGGAACAGGCCAGCATTGCTGTTGCGGCTCTGGATGGGAGGGTTGCATGACACTTTGGACTGCAGCCGAAGCCGCTGAGGCAACAGGCGGACGTGCGACAGGTGATTGGAGCGTGAATGGTGTTTCCATCGATACCCGGACCATTCAGCCCGGAGATCTGTTTGTCGCCCTCAAAGCTGCTCGTGATGGGCATGATTTTGTGGCGCAGGCGCTTGAAAAGGGCGCTGGGGCAGCGCTGGTGTCCCGTATTCCCGAGGGTGTGTCCGAAGACGCGCCGCTGCTGATTGTTGAGGATGTTCAGACCGGGCTCGAAGCGCTGGGGCAGGCTGCCCGCGCGCGCAGTGATGCCCGGGTTGTCGGCGTGACCGGCAGCGTTGGCAAAACCTCGACCAAAGAGATGCTGGCCACGATCCTGTCCGGTCAGGGGCGAACCCACGCAAGTGTTGCCAGCTACAATAACCATTGGGGCGTGCCGCTGACGCTGGCGCGGATGCCGCGCGATACGGAATATGCCGTGATTGAGATCGGCATGAACCACCCCGGGGAAATCGGACCGCTGGCCCGACAAGCCCAGCCGCATGTGGCGCTGGTCACGACTGTGGCCGCTGTTCACCTTGAGGCGTTCGAGTCTGTTGCGGGTATTGCTCAAGAAAAAGCGGCTATATTCGAGGGCCTTACGGATAACGGCTCAGCTATTGTGAATGCCGACATCGAACATGCCGACATTCTGCGTGACTGTGCCGGTGAACGCGGCGCAAAGATCGTAGATTTCGGCACTCAGGCACAAGGTTACGCGCTGAAGGATGTGATCCAATCTGCCGATGCCGTGTGCGCGACGGCCAGTGCAGATGACAAACCGATTACCTTTGACGTTCAGTCTGCGGGCACACATTTTGCGATGAACGCACTGGGTGCTCTAGCAGCATGCGTCGAATTGGGCGTGGATCTGGATCAGGCCATCGTTGGGCTAAGGCAGTGGTCCCCGGTCAAGGGGCGGGGCGTGCGTGAGACGCTGTCTCTGGCCGGTGGCGGGCAGATCGAACTATTGGACGACAGCTATAATGCCAACCCCACCTCGATGGCTGCAGCTCTCGATGTGCTGGCCGCGGCCGAGGGCAAGCGCCGCATCGCGTTTCTGGGCGACATGAAAGAGCTGGGCTCGGCAGAAGTGGCGATGCACGCGGCAATGGCAGATGTGGATGCGATGGCTCGCGTCGATCAGGTGCATTGCATTGGCCCGCTGATGAAGGCGCTGCATGACGCCTTGCCTGCGGGCAAGCGCGGACTGTGGTTTGAAACAAGTGACGAAATGGCGGCGCATTTGCCTGAATTGATTCAGGATCAGGATGTGGTGCTGGCCAAGGGATCGCTCAGCATGGCGCTGGCACGGATTGTTGACGGTTTGCGTAAAATGGGGCAAGGGGGCGCGCTTGATCAATGACCGCACCCGCGACCTCTGTGTGAGAAAGGTTTTGTAATGCTCTATTGGTTGACCGCGCTGTCGGACGGAGGGGACTTCTTCAACCTCTTCCGCTATATCACGTTCCGAGCGGGCGGTGCCTTTCTGACTGCGCTGATCTTTGGTTTTCTGTTTGGCAAGCCGCTGATCAACGTTCTGCGCAAGAAACAGGGTAAGGGTCAGCCTATCCGAGATGACGGCCCCGAGGGGCATTTCTCGAAGGCCGGCACACCGACCATGGGCGGTTTACTGATCGTTGGTGCTCTGGTCACCTCGACGCTGATCTGGGCGCGCTGGGATAATCCATACATGTGGATGGTGCTGTTTGTGACACTGGCCTACGCGGCGATCGGGTTCGCGGATGACTATGCCAAGGTATCCAAACAGAATACCAAGGGCGTTTCGGGCAAGATGCGACTGGCGCTGGGGATCCTGATCGCCGTTCTCGCGGCGCTCTGGGCCTCGCTGCACCATCCCGAAGCACTGCAAAATCAACTCGCTCTGCCGATCTTCAAAGATACTCTGATCAATCTCGGCATCTTCTACATCCCGTTTTCGATCATCGTTATCGTCGGTGCAGCAAATGCGGTGAACCTGACCGATGGTCTTGACGGCCTTGCGATCATGCCGGCTATGATTGCCGCATCAACACTTGGCATCATTGCCTATGCGGTTGGTCGGGTCGACTTTACCGAATATCTGGACGTGCACTACGTGCCGGGCACGGGCGAAATATTCATCTTCACCTCTGCATTGTTCGGCGCCGGGCTGGGTTTCCTGTGGTACAACGCACCGCCTGCTGCGGTGTTCATGGGCGATACCGGATCACTGGCGCTGGGTGGCGCATTGGGCGCGATTGCGGTGGCCACCAAACACGAGCTTGTCCTTGCGGTTGTTGGCGGCCTGTTCGTGGTCGAGGCGCTGAGCGTGATCATTCAGGTCCTCTATTTCAAGCGGACCGGCAAGCGCGTGTTCCTCATGGCTCCAATCCATCATCACTATGAGAAAAAGGGCTGGGCGGAGCCCACGATCGTCATCCGTTTCTGGATCATCTCCTTGATCCTCGCGATGATCGGTCTGGCAACGTTGAAGGTTCGGTGAAACCGCGCAGGGTCGTTCTCTCAGGCTGTTCCGGGGGTGGTAAGTCCACCCTGCTGCAGGAGATGTCAGAGCGCGGCTATGCCACGGTTTCTGAACCCGGGCGGCGAGTGATCGCGCTGGAACGGCATAACAATGGTCAGGCATTTCCATGGTCTGACCCAAAGGCATTTTGCTTCCGTGTCATCGAAACTGCGTTGGCGGATTTTCATAACGCTCAGCAGGATCAGGTGATATTCGACCGTTCAGCTCTGGACGCGTTGATCTGGTTTGACCGAACGGGAACGCCATTAGACGCTGATATTCGTCGCGCAATACTGGATGTCGGTTATGATCGTCATGTATATCTGACTCCGCCATGGCCTGAGATTTTCGAGCAGGATCAGGACCGGCAGCATGATTTCGAGCAGGCCCTTGCAGAATACCAAGCGTTATGCGACCGCTTACCTGAATACGGGTTTGTTACGGTTGTGGTCCCGAAAATGGCCGTGATCCTTCGTGCGAACTGGTTGGAAGAGCAACTGTCAAAAGGGTGAGCGGCATGATCCCGGTCAAAGGGTTTTCAGGACAAAAAGTTGGGGTTCTGGGACTGGGCCGATCAGGGCTGGCCGCAGCGCGGGCGCTGCGCGCGGGCGGGGCCGAGGCTATTTGCTGGGACGACAACCCAGCTGCGCGCGACGCCGCCGAGGCCGAAGGTTTTACTTGCGCAGATCTGCGACGCCAGGGCGCCTTTGATGATATCGCGTCACTGATTGTCTCGCCGGGCATTCCACATCTGTATCCCGAACCCAACTCGGTCGTGGTGGCCGCGTTGGAAGCCGGGGTTCCCGTCGACAACGATATCGGGCTGTTTTTCCGGTCCTTTGCGGGGCCCGAATGGAACAATCTCGAAACCCCGCCACGGGTCATTGCGGTGACGGGTTCGAATGGCAAGTCGACCACTGCCGCACTGATCCATCATATCCTGACCGAGGCTGGACGCGACTCTCAGCTTGCGGGCAATATCGGGCGTGGAGTTCTGGATATCGATCCCGGTGGTGATGGATCGGTTGTGGTGCTGGAACTCAGCAGTTATCAGACCGAACTGGCGCGGTCATTGACGCCGGATATCGCCGTTTTCACCAATCTCTCACCGGATCATCTGGACCGCCACGGCGGAATGGGCGGCTACTTTGCCGCCAAGCGCAGGCTGTTCGCCGAAGGTGGGCCGGACCGCGCCGTCATCGGCATCGATGAAACCGAAGGAGCGTTTTTGGCTGGGCAACTGGCCGAAGGACCTGCAGATGACCGGGTCATCCGTGTCTCGGTCGACCGCAAGCTGACAGGGCCGGGCTGGCAGGTATTTGCGCGTAAGGGGTTCCTGTCGGAATACCGAAAAGGTCGTCAGGCAGGTTCAATTGACCTGCGTGAAATCAAGGGGCTTCCGGGTGCGCATAACCATCAGAACGCATGTGCAGCTTATGCGGCCTGCCGTTCACTGGGGCTGGCGCCGCGTGTGATCGAACAGGCGCTGCACAGCTATCCAGGGCTGCCGCATCGCAGCCAGATCATAGCCGAGGTGGATGGGGTCACCTATGTGAACGACTCCAAGGCCACCAACGTTGACAGCGCGCTCAAAGCACTAAGCGCGTTCCGAAACATCCGCTGGATTTGTGGCGGGCTTGAGAAAGAAGGCGGCCTGTCCGCACTGAACGGCGCCGGGGATGCGGTGCTCAAAGCTTATGTTATCGGACGTGAAGCCGCCGGTTTCGCGATGCGGCTTGAGGCCGAGGCCGAGGTTTGCACCACGATGGCCGCAGCAGTCGAGCAGGCGATGAAAGATGCCGCACCCGGAGAAACGGTCCTGCTTGCGCCAGCGGCTGCAAGTTTCGATCAGTATGACAATTTCGAACAGCGCGGCGATGATTTCGTTGCTGAGGTCAAAAAACGGCTGGCGGAATAGCTCCGTTTGCAATTGACCGCCGTTTCAGCCAAGGTTTCAGGTGATTAGCTTGACGCCATAATCGAATTGGTTTTGCTTCTCTGTAATTCAACAAGAGGTCATCGTTATGACAAACCGTAAGTCTTTTCTGATCCTTCCCGTGCTTATGCTGGCCGGTGCCTGCGCCAACACCGGCGCCAACTACCAGCCCGTTATCGATGGCCCGGTCGGACCAAACTACAGCAATGATCTGGCACAGTGTCAGCAACTGGCCGCATCTCAGGCAGCTGTCGACGGAAGTACTGCAGGCAATGCAGCCATTGGCGCGGCAGGTGCGGCGGCAACGACTGCGATCATTCAGGACAGCAGTGATAACCTGGGTCGTGCGGCAGCCGCGGGTGCTCTGCTTGGCGCCGGTGCAGACGTTTATGCCAAGAACCAGAACCGAGAAGTGATCGTGCGCAACTGCATGCGTGGACGTGGCTACAACGTCGTAGGCTAAGCTTTGCTGGCGATCGCAGTTCCTGCAGCATGGCCCGAGGACCACGCCCACTGGAAATTGTAACCGCCCAGCCAGCCGGTGACATCCACCGCTTCACCAATTGCATAGAGGCCAGGGATTTCCTTGGCCTCCATCGTTTTTGACGACAGATTATCGGTATCGATGCCGCCCAGGGTCACCTCGGCCGTGCGATACCCTTCCGTTCCTGATGGCAGCAGGCTCCACCCGGAAAGGGCAGTGACCAGATCTGTCAGTTTTGCATCCGACTGATCGGCCAGATTACCTGACATCGGAATATGCTGGCCCAGATAGTCGACCAGTCGCCCGGGTAGGTGTTTTGCCAGTTCCGTGGTCAGTGCCTTGCGTCCACCGCTTTGCCGTTGCTCCTTCAGCAGGTCGAATAGCGGTAAATCCGGGATCAGATTGACCCGGATCGTTTCGCCTTCGCGCCAAAAGGATGATAATTGCAGCACTGATGGCCCGCTCAGTCCACGATGCGTGAACAGCAGTGCTTCGTCAAAGCTGGTACGGTCATTGGACAGGCGCGCGGGCAGGGAAACACCGGACAGATCCTTGAATTCACCGTTCGAGAACGTGAACGGAACCAGCGCTGCGCGTGTCTCGGTCATGCTAAGCCCGAATTGATCTGCGATGTCATAAGCCAACCCTGTGGCTCCCATCTTGGGGATCGATTTGCCGCCCGTGGCCAGCACCAGATTGGTGCAGGTCAGATCAATGCGCTGCCCCTCTCTTTCGACATCCAGCGCAAAGCCTTCCTCGGCTTTGCGCAGATCGCGCAGTGAGGTTTGCAACCAAAGCTCAGCGCCTACGCGCTGCATCTCATTGACCAGCATCGAAACGATCTGCTTCGACGACCCATCGCAGAACAGCTGCCCAAGCGTCTTTTCATGCCACGCGATGTCGTGGCGGTTTACCAGATCGATGAAATCCCACTGCGTATAGCGGGCAAGCGCTGATTTGCAGAAATGTGGGTTCTGCGACAGGAAGTTGGCAGGTCCCGCATACATGTTGGTAAAGTTGCAGCGCCCACCGCCCGAGATGCGGATCTTTTCGCCAGGCGCTTTGGCGTGATCGATCACCAGCACTCGCCCGCCACAATGCATGGCGCACATCATACCGGCTGCACCGGCACCAAGGATGATCGTGTCAAATCTCATATGCTGCGCATGGCGTGGATTGGGGGTGAAGGCAAGGGGGCATAGCCGAGGCAAGGGCTCCGAAATTTTAGCTTGAGCTCAACCCAACTTGAGGAATTACAAGGATACTTGTCACGATGTTTCGGCACAAAAGACTTGGAAGGTGCAGAGATGAATCTGGAAAACTACCTCGAACGCATCGCATACTCGGGCGTTCTGAAACCTGATCGCGCCACGCTCGACGATCTGTTCGCAGCCCAATTGGCCACGGTTGCCTTTGAAAATCTCGATCAGCAGATGGGCGTGTTGGTATCAGGAGATCTGCGCGACATCTATGAGAAGATTGTCCTTCAAAAGCGCGGAGGGTGGTGTTTTGAGCTGAACACTCTCTTCAGTTGGGCGCTGCAGGAGGTTGGATTCAACGTGTCCTTTCTGGCCGGCTATGTCGGCCCGGATCGACCTACCTTGGATCAGGCGCCCGATCATATGTTGCTAAAGGTAGATTGCGGTGAGCCATTGCTTGTCGATGTCGGCTTCGGGGGTGCGATGTCTGCCCCGGTCCCGCTCAGGCCCGATACGGTATCGCAGCGACCCTATGCCATTAGCCTTGCTGCCCAACATGATGGCTTCATTCAATATTCAGAGAATGCAGGGGGCAGCGAAGCCGGCTACTGGTTTACGCTGGATGAAGTAGAACCAAGCGTATTTTTGCCCGCCAGTAAGAAGTTGCAAACTGACCCGGACTCGCCGTTTGTGCGCACATTGACGGCCCAACGACGTTACACCAGCAGGCATGTCGTCCTTCGTGGTCTGGTCAAGCGCACTCTGGATTCTGCGGGAACTCGTGAGGAAGTACTTGCGACACCAAAAGCCTTGGTGGATTGCCTGAAGTATGATTTTGGCCTCGAAATTCCGGCAATTGCCAACAGTTGGACCCGGATCAAGCAACGGCACGAAGACCTCTTTGTGAGTTGATGTCCGTATGGCTGATCCGCGACCGGCTACACAGCTGAGCGGATTTATCCATCACCTCTCATTCCGCTAGCCCAAACGTAAAAATCACTGTAGAGTCTCAATCAGACCCCGAAAACGGGGCGCGAGCGAGGCAGAGAGTGGCGGTATCTCATGACTGAGATGGTGTATGGCGCGGTCCAGGACCAGCGCGGAGAACCGATTCTACCAAAGTGGTGGCGGACGATTGATCGCTGGACAATGTCCTGCGTTCTGATCCTGTTTGTCATCGGTTTGTTGCTGGGGCTGGCTTCATCGCCGCCACTGGCCGGGCGCAACGGGTTCGACCCGTTCCACTATGTCGAACGTCAGGCATTCTTCGGCGGATTGGCGCTGATCGCGATGCTGTTGACGTCGATGATGTCGCCCACGCTGGTGCGGCGGTTGGCTGTGCTGGGCTTTCTGGCAGCCTTTGTGGCGCTGGCCTTTTTGCCGATCTTCGGCACCGATTTCGGCAAAGGCGCGGTGCGTTGGTATTCGCTGGGCTTTGCATCATTGCAACCGTCCGAGTTTCTCAAGCCCGGATTTGTCGTCGTTGCCGCATGGCTGCTGGCCGCATCGCAGGAAATCAACGGCCCTCCGGGGCGGATCTGGTCCTTCGCGCTGTGTATGGCCATCGTAGGCATGCTGGTGATGCAGCCTGATTTTGGTCAGGCCTGTCTGATCCTTTTCGGCTGGGGCGTGATGTACTTTGTTGCCGGGGCGCCGATGCTGCTGCTGGTTGGTATGGCAGGCTTTGTCGTGCTGGGCGGTATGTTCGCGTATTCGAATTCTGAACACTTCGCTCGCCGCATCGATGGCTTTCTAAACCAGGAGGTCGACCCGACCACCCAGCTTGGCTATGCCACCAACGCAATCCGCGAGGGCGGTTTGTTTGGCGTGGGCGTGGGCGAGGGGCAGGTGAAATGGTCGCTGCCTGATGCGCATACCGATTTCATCATTGCTGTTGCGGCAGAGGAATACGGCCTGATCCTGGTTCTGATCATCATCGCGCTTTATTCAATCATCGTGGTGCGTTCGCTGCTGCGGTTGATGCGGGAACGCGACATGTTCGTGCGTCTGGCCGGTACCGGTCTGGCTTGCATGTTTGGTGTTCAGGCGATGATCAACATGGGCGTGGCTGTGCGCCTGCTGCCCGCCAAAGGCATGACGCTGCCATTTGTCAGCTATGGCGGTTCCTCCCTCATCGCGGGCGGCATCGCGGTCGGCATGCTGCTGGCCTTCACCCGAACACGCCCACAGGGCGAACTTGGCGATATTCTGCGCGGAAGAGGATAATGGGGAAACCTTACCTGTTGATTGCGGCTGGCGGTACCGGGGGCCACATGTTCCCGGCACAGGCACTGGCCGAGGCGATGCTGCAAAAGGGCTGGCGCGTACGCTTGTCCACCGATGCGCGCGGCGCGCGTTATACCAGCGGCTTCCCGCACACGACCGAGATTGTCGAAGCCTCTTCGGCAACCTTCGCCCGTGGTGGCTTGGCTGCCAAAGCACTGGCCGGGCCAAAGATCGCCGGTGGTGTGACCAGCATGGCGTTTCAGCTCATGCGTGACAAACCCGATGTGGTCGTGGGCTTTGGCGGTTATCCTTCGATACCTGCTCTGAGTGCTGCGACGATGCTGGGTATCCCCCGGATGATCCATGAACAAAATGGCGTTCTGGGCCGCGTAAACCAACTGTTTGCAACACGTGTCGCTCATGTGGCCTGCGGTGTCTGGCCGACGGACCTGCCCGAAGGTGCGAATGGTATCCACACGGGCAATCCTGTTCGTGCTGCCGTGCTCGAGCGTGCAGCGGCAGGTTATATCCCGCCGGGCGAATATCCGATGTCGGTCCTTGTGATGGGCGGTTCGCAGGGCGCGCGCATTCTCAGTGATATGGTGCCGGGTGCCATTGCCGCTCTGCCAGAGTTTCTGCGCTCATATATCCGCGTCTCCCATCAGGCACGCGATGAGGATGGTGAGCGGGTCTCGGCCTTCTATGCCGAACACGGTATCAAGGCTGACGTGCAACCCTTCTTTCAGGATGTTCCACGCCGCATGTCCGAGGCGCAATTGGTGATCTCACGCTCAGGCGCGTCAAGTGTCGCTGACATCTCGGTTATCGGGCGCCCGTCGATCCTGATCCCGTTTGCCGCTGCTGCAGGCGACCACCAGACTGCCAACGCCCGCGGGCTGGTTCAGGCCGGTGGCGCGATCATGATACCAGAAAACGCGCTTGACGTTCCTTCGCTGACCGAGCAAATGACCACGGTTCTAACGAACCCCGAAGCCGCACAGAAAATGGCCCATGCCGCCTTGTCGGTTGGGGCACCCGATGCCACCGAGCGTCTGGTCGCCCTTGTCGAACAACTGGCGCAGAAGGAGACCACATGAATCCAGCAACCAAACTGCCACAGGACGTAGGGCCGATCCATTTCGTAGGGATCGGTGGAATCGGGATGTCAGGGATTGCCGAAGTGCTGCTCAATCTGGGGTACCAGGTGCAGGGTTCGGACCTGAAGGCGTCCAAGATTACGGATCGTCTGGCAGGACTGGGTGCTGAAATCTTTGTTGGTCAGCGGGCCGAAAACCTGAAAAATGCGGCCGTAGTTGTTGTTTCGACTGCAATCAAACCGGGAAACCCGGAACTGGACGAGGCACGGGCGCAAGGCTTGCCTGTCGTGCGCCGCGCCGACATGCTGGCGGAATTGATGCGCCTGCGATCGAACATCGCCATCGCCGGGACGCATGGCAAAACCACCACTACCACGATGATGGCTGAACTGATGGTCGCGGGCGACTTTGATCCCACCGTGATCAACGGCGGCATCATCCATGCCTATGGCTCGAACGCACGGATGGGGCAGGGTGAATGGATGGTGGTCGAAGCGGACGAATCCGACGGCTCGTTCAACCGACTGCCCGCAACCATCGCTATCGTTACCAATATCGACCCTGAGCATATGGAGCATTGGGGTGACTTCGACACCCTGCGCGACGGCTTTTATGAGTTTGTCTCGAATCTTCCGTTCTACGGCCTCGCGGTCTGCTGCACGGACCATGCCGAAGTTCAGACGCTGGTCGGTCGCATCTCAGACCGGCGTGTCCGGACCTATGGGTTCAATGCACAGGCCGATGTGCGGGCCGTGAACCTGACCTACAAGGGTGGGGTGGCGCATTTCGACATTCACCTGCGCCATGAGGATAAAGTGATCGAGGGCTGCACCTTGCCGATGCCCGGTGATCATAACGTCTCGAATGCGCTGAGTGCCGTGGCCGTTGCCCGTCATCTGGGCATGAAGGCTTCTGAAATTCGCGAAGCCCTTGCTAACTTTGGTGGCGTTAATCGTCGCTTCACCAAGGTCGGAGAGATCGATGGCGTCACCATCATCGACGACTATGGTCATCACCCGGTCGAAATTGCAGCAGTGCTGAAAGCCGCGCGTCAGGCGACCGAAGGCCGGGTCATCGCAGTGCATCAGCCGCACCGCTATTCTCGCCTGTCCAACCTGTTTGATGATTTCTGCACCTGCTTTAACGACGCCGACGTCGTGGCGATTGCCGAAGTATTCGCAGCCGGTGAAGACCCGATCGAAGGCGCAAGCCGCGATGATCTGGTCGAAGGTCTTATCCGCCATGGCCACCGCCACGCGCGGGCGATCCTGAATGAAGATGATTTGGAGCGTCTGGTGCGCGAACAGGCCCGCCCGGGCGATATGGTTGTGTGCCTCGGGGCAGGTACGATCAGTGCGTGGGCCAACGGATTGCCCGAGCGTTTGCGGGCGGAAGTACCGTGATCGGACTAGCCAGTATTGCCTTTGCTATGGGCTTCTTTTGGGGTGTCGTTCCAAAGTGGCTATTTTACGGAAGTTTTGGGGGCGCTGTGGGTGCGATATCTCGCCCGCTTCTGTTCGGAACCCCTCGCGATGCTGCGGGGATGGCATTTACGGTAAAAACCCTTTGGCCGTTTACTGCGATTGGCTGGTGTATGGGTAGGCTCGTGCGTCGGATGTATCTAGCGAGGGCGAAATGATGATCGTGGATTGTAAAGAAAACAAGTAGTTTGACCCACCCGGCCATTTAAGTGCACAACTTCAGGATGTAGTTTCGCACCCGCGAATACTGGTACTGTCTCAGAGGCGCGCATGCAACTATCTGTCGTCTTTTCCGCCCTTTGGGTGATCTGCTCCACAATTGTGGCCATGCTGCCGATGCGGTTGCAATTCCCGCCCGGCATCGTTCTTCTGATTTGCGCGCCTATGCTGATTATCTGGCTGGGATTTGATTTCGGCTGGATCATATCAATGCTGGCCTTTGCGGCCTTTGCCTCGATGTTCCGCAATCCACTTCGCTATTACTGGCGCAAATGGGTGCGTGGGGAGGTAATGGAATGAGCTGGTCTATCGCGCTAGCCGGTCTGTGGGGAATTGCGGCCAACGTATTGGCGATGATCCCTAGCAAGGACAACCACTGGACCCGCGCCTATGTTCTGATCGCTGTGGGCATACCTATTTTAGGCTACGTGACTTATGAGAATGGCCCTTGGATCGGGCTGATCGTTCTGGCTATGGGCATGTCCATGTTGCGCTGGCCGGTGATTTATCTGGGGCGGTGGTTGCGACGCATCGGTCGAAAAATCTAATGGAAGAAACGCTAGGTACATTCAGTGCGGTCGCATTGATTGTTTTCGTTGTCGTTACTGCTTTGGCATACTTTGCAGCAAAGAAAGGTTGTGGCTGGGTCGTTATGTGCCTGATTGCCATAACAGTTCTAACCGCTGCGTATTGGTTTCCTTCTCAAGACGCTATCCCGCAGGAAAATGATGATTTTTTACTCTTCATTTTGTCCTGGGCTTTGGTTATTCCGGCGGTCTTTGGAGCCATGCTGGGGGGACTAATCAGTTTTTTAAAGCGGAAAACCTGATGTTCGAAGTGGCAAAGATGACATATGACTGCGCCTTGGGTAGAAGGTGAAAATGACGATCGATACACTCACCGTTCGCGGCAAGCTGACAAAACAGAAAAACCTTAACGACCTTACATGGCTGCGGGTCGGCGGTCCGGCGGATTACCTGTTCCAGCCCGCCGATCTGGAAGGCCTACAAAAATTCCTGCGCGATTTACCGACAGACGTTCCAATCTTTCCAATGGGCGTCGGCTCGAACCTCATTGTTCGCGATGGTGGGTTGCGCGCTGTAGTGATCCGTCTTGGTCGTGGCTTCAACGGCATCTCGGTCGAAGGCAATACGGTTACGGCGGGTGCCGCCGCATTGGATGCGCATGTGGCGCGCAAGGCAGCGGATGCTGGTGTTGACCTGACCTTTCTGCGCACCATACCCGGCTCGATCGGCGGTGCGGTGCGGATGAATGCCGGCTGTTACGGTAGCTACACAGCGGACGTTCTTCGCAAGGCCACGATTGTCACCCGAAAGGGAGAGGTTGTGGATCTTTTCCCCGAAGATCTGAACTTCCGCTATCGTCAGTCCGATCTGCCCGAAGGCGCCGTTCTGGTTTCTGCCACGCTCGAAGGGCCGTCGGGAGATGCGGAAGAACTGCATGCGCGCATGACAGCACAGCTGCAAAAACGTGACGAGACGCAACCGACCAAAGATCGCAGCGCTGGTTCGACATTCCGAAATCCGGCCGGTTTCTCATCTACTGGCCGGGCCGACGACGTCCACGACCTCAAGGCGTGGAAGGTAATCGATGATGCGGGGATGCGTGGTGCGACCAAAGGTGGGGCGCAGATGAGCCCGAAGCACTCGAATTTCATGATCAACACCGGAGAAGCCACCGCCGCCGACCTCGAAGGTCTGGGTGAAGAGGTGCGAAAAAAGGTTTACGAAACAAGCGGCATCACGCTAGAGTGGGAAATCATGCGGGTCGGTGAACCGCTGAAAGAATAAAGCCCTGGCCGTCAGACCAATAACAGGCAATTTAAGGCGACGGATCAAAGGCATAAACGCAGTATGGACCACCACATAAGGTCCAGGGACATTGAGGCGCACGTTGGGTATGTCGAGCAGGACAAACCCCAAAGTGGCGGTATTGATGGGTGGACCCTCGGCGGAACGCGAGGTGTCTCTCAGCAGCGGGCGCGAATGCGCAGCCGCCCTCAGGGGAGAAGGCTATGAAGTGGTCGAACTGGACGCAGGTCCCGACCTGTATGCGCGCCTTTTGGACATCAAACCGGATGTAGTTTTCAACGCCCTGCATGGCCGATGGGGTGAAGATGGCTGTGTACAAGGCCTGCTGGAGTGGATGCGTATCCCCTACACGCATTCAGGTGTTCTGGCCTCGGCTCTGGCCATGGACAAGCAGCGCAGCAAAGAGGTGTACGAGGCCGAAGGTCTGCCCGTTGTGCCCAGCGTGATTGTCCCCAAGGTTGAGGTGATCGAAGTTCACGTGATGGAGCCGCCCTATGTGGCCAAGCCTAATAACGAGGGCTCGAGCGTCGGTATCTACATCGTGCACGAAGGGTCGAATGGCCCTCCACAGCTGTCCGAGGATATGCCGGATCAGGTGATGGTCGAGAAATACGTTGCGGGTCGTGAACTGACCGTAACCGTAATGGGTGACCGCGCGCTGACCGTGACAGAAATCATGACGGATGGCGGTTGGTACGATTACGACGCCAAGTACAAGCCCGGCGGCTCGTGGCATGTATTGCCCGCCGAGATCCCGCAGGACATTTTTGATCGTTGCATGGACTATGCCCTGCGCGCCCATAACGCTTTGGGATGCAAGGGGGTCAGCCGTACCGACTATCGCTGGGATGACAGCATGGGCGCGGATGGGCTGTTCCTGCTGGAAACCAACACGCAACCCGGCATGACGCCAACGTCTCTGGTGCCAGAGCAAGCAGCGCATCTTGGTATGACCTTTGGTCAGCTCTGCGCCTGGATGGTGGAGGACGCCTCATGCGACCGCTGACCGCCACCCGGGCCCCCGTGATCCACAGATCCAAACAGCTGGCAGGGCCGGACGCAGATTTCAATGACGCCCCTCAGCCGGACAGTGCTGTCGCGCCGAAGCTACGGTTGCGCGGTGCGGGTCTGTTCGGTCGCAACTCCGGTCGCTCTGATCCGGCTCCATCGCGTTTCAGTTATCGTTTTCAACGGTGGATGCTGACGCCGGGCATTCGCCTTGGTGTGAAGGTCGGCCTGCCACTTTGCGCGATAGCCGCGGCTATGGGACTGTATTTTGCATCCAATGATCGGCGAGAGGCGGTTACCGCCTATATCGCGGATATTCGTACCTCAATTCAGGAACGTCCGGAATTCATGGTCAATCTGATGGCCATAGATGGCGCAGGCACGGGCCTGTCCGAGGATATTCGTGAGGTCGTGCCACTGGATTTCCCGATCAGTTCCTGGGATCTGGATGTCGAGCAGATCCGCGATGTGATCACCGGTCTCGATCCTGTGAAATCGGCAACGGTTCGTATTCGTCCGGGCGGTGTTCTGCAGGTTGATGTTGTCGAACGTCAGCCGGTTATCGTCTGGCGTACCCGCAATGGGGTCGAGCTGCTGGACGAAACAGGTGCGCATGTAAAGCCGGTCACGTCCCGGGCCGATCATGCGGGCCTTCCGCTGATCGCAGGGAAGGGAGCGGATCAGCACGTTTCTGAAGCGATGGAAATCCTCGCGACTTCGCGCAGCCTTGGGGATCGCGTGCGCGGTCTCGTCCGCATTGGCGAGCGGCGCTGGGATCTGGTTCTGGACCGGGGGCAGCGCATCATGCTGCCGGTTGAACGCCCGGTGCGTGCGCTCGAACGGGTGCTGGCTGTGAACGAGGTACAGGACCTTCTGGAGCGCGATGTGGCGGTTGTGGATATGCGCCTCGGACAGCGACCGACGATCAGAATGACCAAAGCCGCCAGCGAAGACTGGTGGAATACAAAAGTGACAGTGGGTAACGGGCAGTAACGAATATGATGACCGATCTTTATCAGTCCCAGCGGGCTATGCGGCAGATGCGCAGACAGGCGATGCAACGCGGGGTCGTTGCCATTCTTGATGTGGGCAGTTCCAAGATCGCCTGTCTCGTGCTGCGCTTCGACGGGACCGGTCGGCTGAGTGAGGACAATTCGATCGGCTCAATGGCCGGTCAGACGGGGTTCCGTGTCATCGGCGCGGCAACCACCCGATCGCGCGGAGTGCAATTTGGCGAAGTCACCGCCATGCAGGAAACCGAACGCGCAATCCGGACTGCTCTGCAAGCGGCACAGAAGATGGCTGACATTCGTGTTGACCACGTCATTGCCTGTTTCTCAGGTGCCAACCCGCGTTCCTACGGTCTGGATGCGCAGGTGGATCTCGAAGGTCAGCTGGTCACCGAGGCCGAGATCGGCCGGGTGCTGAACGCCTGCGACGTGCCGGACTATGGGGCAGGGCGCGAGGTGCTGCACGCGCAACCGGTGAATTTCGCGCTCGACAACCGTTCGGGTCTGATTGATCCGCGCGGACAGCTGGGCCAGTCGCTGGCGGTGGACATGCATATGCTCACGGTTGACGCCGTGGCGATCCAGAACATCGTGCGCTGCATCAAACGCTGCGATCTGGAGCTCGCGGGTATCGCCAACTCGGCCTATGTCTCGGGTGTCTCGGCGCTGGTCGAGGATGAGCAGGAACTGGGCGCAGCTTGTATCGACATGGGCGGCGGCACGACCAGCGTGTCGATCTTCATGAAGAAACACATGATCTACGCCGATTGCGTGCGCATGGGCGGTGATCACGTCACATCGGATATCTCGATGGGTCTGGGCGTTCCTGCATCGGTGGCCGAGCGGATCAAAACCTTTAATGGCGGGGTTCATGCCACGGGCGCGGATGACCGCGATCTGATTGATATCGGTGGTGACACCGGTGATTGGGAGCACGATCGCCGCACAGTAAGTCGTGCCGAGCTGATCGGCATCATGCGTCCACGTGTCGAGGAAATCCTAGAAGAAGTGCGTGTTCGCCTCGATGCTGCGGGATTCGAACATATGCCCAGCCAGCAGATCGTACTGACCGGTGGCGGCAGCCAGATTATGGGTTTGGACGGTCTGGCCAGCCGTATTCTGGGGCAGCGCGTTCGCCTTGGTCGCCCACTACGGGTTCATGGGCTTCCTCAGTCTGCAACGGGTCCAGGTTTTTCGTCTGCCGTGGGTCTCAGCCTGTTTGCAGCGCATCCGCAGGATGAATGGTGGGATTTCGAGATCCCGGTCGACACCTACGCGGCACGCCCGTTCAAGCGCGCCGTGCGCTGGTTCCGTGACAACTGGTAGGGTCATCCGTCGGGCCATCGCGGGGTTGCTGGCAGCCCTGCTGCCCGCTCATGCGTCGGCGCAGACCGTTATAACACCGGACGAGTTTCTGGATGCGGTCGTGGGTAAAACCATCAAGTTCTATGAGGTTCGCAGCGGTTTCCTTGTGGGGACCGAACAGTTTCTGAACCGATCAACTTCGGTCTGGCGAATGGAGGGGCGGGGATGTGTCTATGGTCAGATCACCACCCCGAATGGTCAGATCTGTTTTCTGTACGATGATGATCCCGACGGCATCCCGGTTTGCTGGTGGCCGTTCCTGCACGAAGATCGCCTGCTGGTTCGATTGGCCACGTTCCTGAACAGCGAAACGCAGGAGGTGCGCAGCATCACCGAGGATGATGTGAACTGTCCAAGTACCCCAATCAGCTAAAGATTCGGGTTGCGGTATCGAATTTTATCCCTCAAGATATCCACAGGGCCCGTCAGAGGCCTGGCGGCAGGACTGAGCAGTTTTCCGCAATACGATAGGATGCTCCGAAGCGTCGCATGTCTGTGGTTTTGCAGTCTGCGCCGGTCGGTTGCTTTGTGTTGTCCGGTTGCAAAACCGCAACATTTGCGCATCACAGCAAAATGACGCCGGATCAGGCCTTATTTCTTCCATATTTTGTGGGATCGCGCGATTTTTGGCGTGACCTTTGTGGATTCGAAAGGTAGAATCAAAGGCGGATAGGTAAGAAAAACACCGCTTTGGCGGGAACATAAATACAGGCGGACAGAGCATGACATTGAATCTTTCGATGCCCGGGCACGACGAACTGAAGCCTCGGATTACAGTATTTGGCGTTGGCGGCGCGGGCGGAAACGCCGTCAATAACATGATTGAAAAACAGTTGGACGGCGTCGATTTTGTGGTCGCCAACACAGACGCACAGGCACTGCAGCAAAGCCGTTCGTCAGCGCGGGTGCAGCTGGGCGTGAAAGTTACCGAAGGTCTGGGTGCAGGCGCACGTCCTTCGGTGGGTGCAAGCGCTGCCGAAGAAAGCATCGAACAGATCGTGGATCACCTGGCGGGCGCACATATGTGCTTCATCACTGCCGGCATGGGCGGTGGCACCGGGACCGGCGCCGCGCCGATCATCGCGCAGGCAGCGCGCGAGTTGGGGGTTCTGACCGTTGGTGTCGTAACCAAGCCGTTCCAGTTCGAGGGCGCAAAGCGCATGCGTCAGGCCGAAGACGGCGTTGAGGCGCTGCAAAAGGTTGTTGATACGCTGATCATCATCCCCAACCAGAACCTGTTCCGTCTTGCCAACGAAAAGACCACCTTCACCGAGGCCTTCTCGATGGCGGACGACGTTCTGCATCAGGGTGTCAAAGGTGTAACCGACCTGATGGTCCGCCCGGGTCTGATCAACCTCGACTTCGCGGACGTTCGCGCGGTGATGGACGAGATGGGTAAGGCCATGATGGGAACCGGTGAAGGCGAGGGCGAAGATCGCGCCATCCAGGCCGCGGAAAAGGCGATTGCCAACCCGCTGCTGGACGAGATCAGCCTCAAGGGTGCCAAAGGCGTGCTGATCAACATCACCGGGTCGCATGACCTGACCCTGTTTGAGCTGGACGAAGCCGCAAACCGCATCCGCGAGGAAGTGGACCCCGAGGCAAACATCATCGTTGGTTCGACGCTCGACACCGAGATGGAAGGTAAGATGCGGGTTTCGGTTGTTGCAACCGGTATCGACGCAAGCGAAACGCAGGCCGAAGTTCCGGTCGCGCGCCGCTCGATGTCTGCACCGCTGACCCGTACCGTTTCTGCCGAAGAGCCGGTACAGGACGAGGTAACCATTGAAGTTGCCGATCCGGTCCGGCAGCCCGAAGTAAACCGTGAGCCTTCCTTGTTTGAAGCGAGCGAAGAGCCAGCGCCGACCACATCGCAATTCGAGCCTCCAGCTGCTCAGCAGCAGGATGACGACGGGCTTCCACCGCCGGCCTATCAACCGCGCGTAGCTGAATTCGAACCGCAGCCTGAGGCAGTAGAGCCGGAACCGGAAAGCTATGTTGCCCCTCGCGCACCGGCGCCTGGTACACCTTCGCCAGAGGCTCTGCAGCGTCTGCAGGCAGCGGTTCAGAACGCCCCATCAAACGGGCATCGCCCGCGGGTTGCGCAACAGCCAGTGGCTGATGCCGTGCCGCGTCAGCCAGAGGCTGAAAGCCATGATCGCCCCCGTTTCGGGTTCAATCGTCTGATCGATCGCATGACAGGTCATGCCGCTGATACACCGGCCCAGCCAGTGCGTCAGCAGCCCGTGATGCGCCAGGCTGACGCTACGGCACCTGCGCATGACGAAGCCGATCCCGAGCAGGAACGTATCGAAATTCCGGCTTTCCTGCGTCGTCAGGCCAACTGATCGCGGTAACAAAATCTTAACAAAGGGCCGCCGTTTGGCGGCTCTTTTTTGTTTGTTTACAGGCTTGTAAGGGGGGGTAAGCAGGGTTTTGCCGATCTGTTGCAGAACTGTTTCATTCAGTTACAAAGAGTGAGTTGAGCCTTGATCCGCGCTTCCTTAACTGAGGGTCCAACACAGTCGTACAGGCTGGACACCACTCGCTGAGGTTCATTTTGCAACATACGCTCAAATCTTCGGTCACGTTCAAAGGCATCGGGCTGCACAGCGGCAAGCCTGCGACCATGGTCCTGAAACCGGCAGCCGCCGGGCATGGAATCTGGTTCAAGCGGACGGATATCGAACTGGGCAATGCGCTGATCCCTGCGATTTATGACGTGGTTGAGCGGACCCCGCTCTGCACCCGCCTCGTGAACGATGCCGGTGTGTCTGTTTCAACAATCGAGCATATCATGGCCGCGCTGGCCGGTTGCGGCGTGCACAACGCGCTGATCGAAATCGACGGACCCGAAGTTCCGATCATGGACGGGTCGTCGATCGAGTTTGTGCGCGGCATCATGTCGAAAGGCGTCCGCCGTCAGGCCAGCCCGGTTCTGGCCTACGAAGTGCTCAAGCCGATTACGGTCGAGCGTGAAGGTGCGCGTGCGTCGATCCGCCCTGCCGATGGGCTTGAGATCGAATTCCACATCGAATTCGAAGATGACGCGATTGGAAGCCAGACCAAGACGCTGGATATGCGCAACGGCGCTTTCGCACGCGAATTGTCCGATTGCCGGACCTTCTGCCGTCGCACCGATGTCGAAGCAATGCGTGACAACGGCCTGGCTCTGGGTGGTACGCTGGATAACGCTGTCGTTGTGCAGGGTGACGAAGTACTGACCCCCGGTGGCTTCCGCCACGCGGATGAGGCGGTGCGCCACAAGATGCTCGATGCGCTGGGTGATCTCTATCTGGCGGGCGGACCGATTCTCGGCCATTTCGTCGGTGAAAAATCCGGGCATTCGATGACAAATACGCTGCTGCGTAAGCTGTTCGAAACGCCTGGCGCGGTTCGTCCGGTTCTTTGCACACCGGAACAGGCTGCCCGTTTGCCCGGGCAAGGCCTTGTTATGGGCGAAATCCCCGAAGTAGCGTGATCTGATCAACTCTGGCGACAATTATGCCAGAGCGCGGATAAGGCGTTTTGCACCGGAATTTTATGTGCTAGACCGAAGCCCAATCCGGGGTTACCCAAAGAGACAAGACGACTAGGATGGGCGGTATGGTTGGCAGCAAAGCGGCAGTCAGGCTTGCGAGTGCGATTCTTCTGGCGGCTACTTTGACAGCATGCGGCAATGCAGGCGGGCTGTTTGGCAATAAAGGCGCAGATCGCACGCAGAATCTTGAAGGGTATACACCCGAACAGATTTACACCCGCGGCGAATACGAATTGGCGCAAAGTCGCCCGGACGATGCCGCGTGGTATTTCTCCGAAGTAGAGCGTCTGTATCCGTACTCGGATTGGGCCAAGCGCTCGCTGATCATGCAGGCGTTCTCGTTCCATTCGGACAAGAACTACGAAGAGAGCCGTGCATCAGCACAACGCTACATCGATTTCTATCCTACCGACGAAGATGCTGCATACGCCCAGTACCTGCTGGCGCTCAGTTATTATGACCAGATCGACGAGGTTGGTCGCGATCAGGGCCTGACCTTCCAGGCACTACAGTCGCTGCGTACCGTTATCGAAGTCTACCCCGACAGCGAATACGCCACTTCGGCGGTCCTGAAATTCGATCTGGCCTTCGACCATCTGGCGGGCAAGGAAATGGAGATCGGGCGCTACTATCTGCGTCAGGATCATTATACCGCCGCAATCAACCGATTCCGCGTCGTGGTCGAGGATTTCCAGACCACCTCGCATACGGCTGAGGCACTTTATCGACTGATCGAGGCTTATCTGTCCCTTGGCCTGGTGGATGAAGCACAGTCGGCAGGTGCGATTCTGGGTTACAACTACCAGTCTTCCGAATGGTACGATGCTGGCTACAAACTGCTGACCTCTCGTGGTCTGGATCTCAAGAGCCGTGGCAACAACTGGCTCAGCCAGATCTATCGCCAGACGGTCAAGGGTGAGTGGTTGTAGTCGCTATGGCTAAAGGCTTGGGACGCTAAAGACCCGATGCTTCGCGCCCTTGATATCCGCGACATGCTGATCATTGACCGGCTGGAACTCTCGTTTCAGCCGGGTCTGAACGCACTGACCGGCGAAACCGGCGCGGGCAAGTCCATTCTTCTGGATTCGCTGGGCTTTGTGCTGGGCTGGCGCGGTCGAGCCGAACTTGTCCGGCAAGGTGCTGCTCAGGGAGAGGTCGTGGCAGAGTTCGAACTCTCCAAAGATCATCCTGCACATGAGATTTTGGCCGAGGCCGGTTTGCCCGGTGGTGAGGAATTGATCCTGCGCCGTGTGAACACAGCCGAAGGGCGCAAGACCGCATGGGTCAATGACCGTCGATGCTCGGGCGAGGTACTGCGCGCTTTGTCAGAAACGCTGATCGAGCTGCATGGCCAGCATGACGACCGCGGGTTGCTCAATCCGCGTGGTCACCGCGCGATGCTGGACGATTATGCCGGGGCGGGGGATCACCTTGCTGCTGTTCGCGCTGCATGGTCTCAGATGTCACGCACCCGAAAGGCGCTAGCTGAAACCGAAGCCGCGCTTGAGGCCGTGCGTAGCGAAGAAGAATTCCTGCGTCACGCTGTTGCAGAGCTCGACCAGCTCGATCCGCAACCGGGTGAGGACGCTGATCTTGATGCGCGCCGCCGCATGATGCAGGGGGCCGAACGTATTCGCGATGACGTTGCCCGAGCCTTTGGCCTCTTGGGCGGTGATGGGGCCGAGGGGGCAATGTCTGATGCGATACGTTGGCTGGAAGGCGTATCCGATAGTGCCGGTGGCCAGTTGGAAGATCCCATCGCGGCTCTTGGGCGTGCGATGATCGAGCTGGGCGAGGCACAGGAAGGCGTAAATGCCTGCCTGCAGGCACTGGATTTCAATCCAACCGAGCTTGAGGCCGCCGAAGAACGTTTGTTCGCGATCCGCGCATTGGCGCGCAAGCATGATGTTGCCCCGGATGAACTGGGGACATTTGCGGACACCCTGCGTGACCGGCTGAACCGGCTTGAGGCGGGTGACGCCGATCTGGTGGACAAGCGGGCTGCAGTCGAAGCGGCTCAGGTTGCTTATGACGCGGCCGCTGCAGGTCTCAGCAATGCGCGTCGGGCGGCTGCAGGTCAGCTGGACGCGGCTGTAATGGCAGAACTGGCGCCGCTGAAAATGGAACGCGCAGTGTTTCAGACCGAAATCACCCCGGCAGAGCCCGGCCCCGAGGGGTGTGACGCAGTTGCATTCACCGTTGCCACCAATCCCGGCGCCCCCTCAGGTCCGTTGAACAAGATCGCATCAGGGGGTGAGCTCAGCCGCTTCCTGCTGGCGTTGAAAGTATGCCTCAGCGGTGACGACAGCGCCCGAACCATGATCTTTGACGAGATTGACCGTGGTGTTGGCGGCGCGACTGCGGATGCGGTTGGGCGGCGCCTCGCATCACTGGCTCAGGGTGGTCAGGTGCTTGTGGTTACGCATTCGCCGCAGGTAGCCGCCCGTGCCGCGCACCACTGGCGGGTGCAAAAACAGGTTACTGACGGCCAGACCCTTTCAACGGTGATTCCTCTGGCCGACCCGGATCGCGTGGATGAGATCGCCCGCATGGTTGCCGGGGACACCATCACGGATGAGGCCCGCGCTGCAGCCCGTGCATTATTGCAAGCCTGACGTTTCCTGGTTCGCAGACTGTCGTTAACCGTCTTTTATATGCGTGCTCCGTAGCTTACTAAGGGTCATAAGGTATTCCCAGAGGGCCAATGACCCAGTCGACCCGCACCGTTCTGCGCAACCAGCTCAATCAGGCTCTGGCCGCGATCAAGGACGCTTGGCGGGTCATGCGGCGGCGTGGCCCCAGTCAGATACAGTTCTGGTTCATCGCTCTGGCCATTGGGATCGCTGCCGGGTTCATGGCGCTCGGCTTCCGCAAAGCCATTCGCTCGTTGCAGGCCTATGTCTATCAGACCGAAGATATCCTGCTTCTGCACAGCCATGCCGAAAAGCTGCCTTGGTTCCTGATCTTCATTACGCCGGTAATCGGCGGTCTGATTGTCGGAAACATCCTGCACCGGTTTACCGATGACGGGCGCGTAAGATCGGTCGCGGATGTGATCGAAGGCGCTGCCGTCACCGATGGCAGGGTTGAGACCAAGGCGGGGATCGCCTCCTTCTTCGCCTCGCTCATCACGCTCAGCTCGGGTGGATCGACGGGCCGGGAAGGGCCGGTGGTCCATATGGCAGGGGTCATCTCCACCTGGGTCAGCAATCGGATCCACGCAGACGGCATCACCGGTCGTGACCTGTTGGGATGTGCGGTCGCCGCTGCCGTTTCGGCAAGCTTCAACGCACCCATTGCCGGCGCGCTTTTCGCGCTTGAGGTGGTGCTGCGCCACTTTGCAGTACATGCATTTGCCCCGATCGTGATCGCATCGGTAGCAGGCACGGTCATCAACCGTCTCGAATATGGTGACGTCACTGAATTCACACTAGAAACGCCGGGATCGCTGCAATTCTACGTCGAACTGCCTGCCTTCCTGATCCTCGGCCTGATCTGCGGTTTGGTATCCTTGCTGCTGATGCGCTCGATCTTCTTTGCCGAAGATATCGGAACGCATGTGCAAAACCGCCTGTCCCTGCCGCGATGGCTTCGCCCGGCGGTGTCCGGTGCAATGCTCGGCGTTCTTGCTGTCTGGTTCCCGCACATTATTGGCGTGGGGTATGAGACCACGATTCGCGCGCTGACCGGTGATCTTGTGCTGACGACGGCTATCCTGTTTGCAGTCATAAAAACCGTGGCCGTCGCGATCACAATGGGCGGGCGCATGGGCGGTGGCGTCTTCTCACCCTCGCTGATGATCGGTGCATTGACGGGCCTGGCCTTTGGTTTGATTGCCACCGGGTTGCTGCCGGATGTCTCTGGCACCCATACGCTATATGCCTTCGCTGGCATGGGTGCAGTTGCCGCGGCAGTATTGGGGGCGCCAATCTCGACCACGCTGATCGTCTTCGAACTGACAGGGGACTGGCAGATTGGTCTGGCCGTGATGGTATCGGTTTCGATGTCCACAGCACTGGCCTCGCGCCTTGTGGACCGGTCCTTCTTCCTGACACAGCTTGAACGCCGCAATGTCCACCTTGCGGCCGGTCCGCAAGCCTATCTTCTGGCGATGATGCGTGCCGGTGCCGTGATGCGCCCATTGGGTGATGCACGCTCAATCAGCAAGGAAGAGGCGCAGGAACTGATCGATCAGGGTCTCTGCGTGCAGGCCAGCGCGACACTCGAAGCAGCGATGCCCTATTTCGACCGCGATGACATCCCCTGCATCCCGGTTGTGATCGTTGACGAAGACGGTGCCGAAGACCCCGTAGGCGCACTCTATCACGTGGACGCACTCAAAGCTTACAATCGCGCATTGGCCGCGACCGCAGCGGAAGAGCATTCCTAAGAAAACTGATGAACATGAGCGAGGTCCCTCGCGGACCTCTAGGCTGAGAACACCACCAGAGTGTGATCAAGCCCCGCAAGCGCGTCTTCGATCCTCGGTGCAATGACCGACCAGTCACCGCCTGCAAGCCCCGCTCCGATCAATGGATATCCGATCCGCGCGTCTGCATAACTCTGTGCCACTAGGCGAAAACAGTTTTCGATTGCATCGTAATCGGCCTTCAGTCCGCGCCCTTTCCAATTGAACTGGGTATAGGCGTTCACAATGGTGAACCGGGTATCTGCCCTCTGGATCTGAGCTGTCGATATCGTGCCCAGCTTTGCCCTCTCGCCATAAGGGGTCGTTTTGTCCGCCTCCAAGGCCTCGGGAAATTTCTGCGCAATTGGCTTGGCAATCCCCGCACCCATCGTGTGAAAGCAGTTACAGCCATGGATTATGACGTCGAACTCGCCATCCAGCGCGAGTTGGATCAAATCACCTTTGACTGTCTGCATCACAATCTCCCTACTGAAGCCGAAACGCGATGATTGTGCTAACTGGTGTGTTGTTCTGACCCGGCTCGCTTCAAGGACCAGTCTTGAGCATAGCATTCGAAGGCTTCATCCCGAAAATAGAATATGAAATGCCTTTGGGCCTCGGGGTCCTCGTTGGTGATATTCCACTCAAGGTCGTCTTCAGATAGGTCATGGCCCTCTATTTCAAAAAACTCGCCCCATTGAGGGGCTGCTCCTGAATACCGACCGCGCCCTGAATACCAAGCTTCATCGTTTGTTGGGTCGACGCGCCAACGGCTACAGCCCTCGAAAACAAGCTCTGCTTCCTCGCCTTCAGCGGCTGAATAGGCAAAAGGGTTCAAAAAGAATGTCACCGAAACCAGCGCACCCGAGGCATGGATTCTGGGGCAGGGTGCGTTTGGTTCAGCGTTCCAGGTTTCGTTGAGGTGAAGAAAGGTCAACTCAGTCATAGTTTCTCCGTCAAGCGGATAGGACGCGAAACCGCCTTATGACTGTGCATAAAGACTACAGCTGTTCGACCTTTACCGAATCTCCGGCATAAAAGGCCAAATGATCCTTGATTTCACCAACCGCCGGGATCGGATCTTCATAGCTCCAGACGGCGTTTTCAGTCACGGACGACTTGTTCACGATGGAAAAGTGCGCGGCATCGCCCTTGTGCGGGCAGTGGGTCACCTTGTCGGTACGATCCAGAAAGGCCATCGCGATGTCCGAGCGCGGGAAATAGATCACGGGTTCAAGATCGCCTTCAAGCAACTCCAGCGCATTGGTCGTTTCGCCCAGAATTGCACCGCCCGAGCGTACACTCCATTTACCCGGCGCTTTGCGTATCGTGATGTGATCAGTCATTCCTGCTCCTTCCTTCGTCGTATCAGGGCCTCTCCTTTGCCCTTTCTATGTAACAGCCCGGTGTCAGACCGGCGCGGTTGCGGCATCCAACCACAGTTGCGCGTCATCGCCCAGCCTTGGCCTGATTTTTTCTGCAACGACCTGATGGTAGGCGTTCAGCCAAGACCGTTCTTCACGTGTCAGCATGTCCACCACGATCAGTCGCCGGTCTATCGGCACATAGGTCAATGTGCGCCAGTTCAGCATCGCACGCTCATCATCGCCACCTGGCAGGGCCGGCGCCTCTTCGACCACTACAAGGTTTTCGATACGGATGCCAAATGCGCCTTCGCGATAATATCCGGGTTCATTCGACAGGATCATGCCGGGTTCCAGCGGAACGTGACTGACCCGGGACAGGCGCTGTGGTCCTTCATGTACGCTCAGATAGGCTCCGACACCGTGGCCAACACCGTGGTTGAAATCCTGTCCGGCCAGCCACAGCGGCAGTCGCGCGACACATTCTATATCCCGGCCCGCCAGACCAACAGGCCAGCGCAGCATAGACATTGCGATCATGCCCTTGACGACGCGTGTGAAGCAGGTCTTTTCCTCATCTCCTACATCGCCGATCGCGATGGTTCGGGTGATGTCGGTGGTGCCGTCCAGATACTGACCGCCGCTGTCCAGCACCAGTAGATGTCCGCTCTCCAGCCGGCTGTCGGTCTCTTCGGTCACACGGTAATGCATGATCGCCCCGTTTGGCCCTGTGCCGGCGATCGTTTCGAATGAGATGTCCTGAAGCGCATTGTCTCTGCGGCGGCTTACTTCCAGCCGGGTGACCACCTGTGTCTCGGTCAGGGTTCCGGGCGCTTGCTTGTCCAGCCAGCACAGCAGCTCGATCACGGCAGCCGCATCCCGCAGATGCGCTTCGGCACTGCCGGCAATTTCGGCCTTGTTCTTGCAGGCTTTGGGCGGGGCGCAGGGATCGCCACCATCGACCATCCGCTCACCCAGTGCGTCCGCAACGATTTGAGGTAAGGTGCCGAGGTCTACTTGAACCTTGCCTGCCAGATTGCCGACGGCATCCAGAAACTCGCCCGGCTCGTGTTGCTTCACTTCGGGGCCGAAATGTTCCCCCAGCTCAGCCAGTTTCTGCGCGGCCATGAACAGATCAACCTGGCCATCCTCATGCAGGATCGCAAACCCATGTGCCACCGGATTACGCGGGATATCCGAGCCCCGGATGTTCAGCAGCCACATGATTGAATCAGGCAGCGTAATGACCGCCGCGGAATGCCCGTCCTCTTTCAAGGCTGCGGCAAGCCTGCTGATCTTGCTGTCAGCGCTTTCTCCGGCGAATTCGATCGGGTGCGCCTTGACCGGGTTCATCGGCGGGGCAGGCTGATCTTCCCACACCCGGTCCACCAGATTGTCACAGCGGACCAGTTCGACGCCGGTGCCATTCAGCTCTTTCTGCGCGCCAGAAATCTGCCCGGCAGAATGCAGCCACGGATCAAATCCAACCTTGCCACCTTGCGGCAATTGTTCTTTCAGCCATGCGCTCAGACTGACATCAGGCCATGGCACGGGCGTATAGTCGCTGGCTACTTGCGCCTTGACTTGAGTGCGATAGCGCCCGTCGATGAAAACCCCGGCGACATGTGTAAGCGCTGCACAAAACCCGGCAGAACCTGTAAAACCAGTCAGCCAGGCCAGCCGTTCATCCCGGGGGGCCACATATTCCCCCTGATGCGCATCCGCACGGGGAATCAGGAACCCGTCCAGACCCTCACGCGCCAGTTCTTCGCGTAGGGCAGCCAGACGTGGCGGCCCCTGTTCCGGGCGTGCGGTAACTTCGAAGGACTGGAACATGCTGGCCTCATTCTTGTCTCGATGCGGCGAACCTGAGGCCTGCGACGGCAAATGTCCAGCACCTCGGCCCGTCACTCATCTTCGGCGTTCAGAAAGCCTTGCAACGTCTCGATATAGGTGTCGTAGACGTCATTGCCGGGCAGGGGGATGTGATTTGCGGTTTCCAGAATGACCAAGGATGCATCGGGAATGCCTGCCGCCAGCTTTCGCGCCTCGGACAGGGGATGTACCGCACTGTTGCGCCCATGCAGGACCAGAGTAGGGCATTGCACCTGTGGCAACAGATGCAGAACCGAGGCCGTGTTGCCGCTGTCACGCTGATATAGTTTCTGCTCGACAGAATAGAGCGCCTGCATCTCGCCCACAATTTCACGAACGGTTTCCAAAGGCCCTTCTGGGAAATAGCTCAGCAGTGATCCCACGGCATATCCGCTGCCGGGGTTTTTCCAGCCCTCGATGATCAGGTTACGGATCGAATCCGGCCCAGCGACGCCTTCGCGGTGATCACGCCCCTCGGCCCAGCCACCAACTATTGCCAGCCTGCTGACGCGTTCCGGATACTTCGTGGCGAACTGCAGGGCTGAGAAGATGCCGCCGAACTCCGAAGCAATGGCAAAGCGATCAAAGCCTGCGGCCTGCGTCACGGCCAGAATATCCTCTGCCACCCCCTCGTAATTGGCCCGGCATGGATCGCCCCAATGGGACTGGTGGCTTTTGTTGTAACGCAACATCGTGAACTTTGCGTCCATCACACTAATGTAGGCGCGCTCGGAGGCCAGTCGCCATTCTGCCTCAAGATCATAGACGATAGATCCAACCCTCAGAACCGGAGGGCCCTCTCCAGACACGGCAAAGGCAATTGCCTGACCATCGTGACCTCGGGTGTATTTCAGCTGCTGTGTCTTATGTTCGCTGTGTTGTGCAGGTTCTGAATCGCGGCTGACTTCAGCCGCCATCTGCAGGCCACGACGCACGATCGTCCGGATGATCCGCTGCGTCTTGCCATCATCGCCCACCGCCTTGCGCGCCGCAGCGATGCGGGCGCTTATGGTCGATTCCGAGACAAAGCGACCATGCCAGACCCGCTCGATGATCTCTTCGCGTGCAACCAGCTTGCCGGGGCTTTCAACCAGCAACTCCAGCAGATCAAAGACCTGAGGTTCAACCGGAACGGTTTCGCCCCCGCGCAACAGCACGTGGCGGTCAACGTCCAGAATACAATCTGCAAACTCATAGCGCATGGGCTGAATACACTCCGTTTCGATTGGGGCCACAAGGTTCAATGGCATTCCCAAAGGTTTCTCGGGGGTTTCTCAGGATTGTCTTCAAGCGAGAGGGCAGCGCCGTTGCCAAATTAGAGGCAACAAACAGGAGCTTCAGATGATGCCACCCTTCGATATCGCGTTATTGCACCACAAGGCCGTTCGCCACAGACACAATAATACCCAGCCCCGAAATGCTCCGACAAACGGATCGTCAATCTGGGGCTGGTTACTTGGGATGCTATCCCGCCCGGCAGGGCGGCGTCAACGGATCTAGCTGGCCCGCTTCATTCCCATAACCCGAGCTCGCGCCCGCGGGTCGCTGTCGAACAGAGCCGCCAGCTGCTCGGTCATCGCACCCGCCAGTTGCTCGACATCGGTGATCGTGACCGCACGATCGTAATAGCGGGTCACGTCGTGACCGATACCAATCGCAAGCAGTTCGACCATCTTGCGTTTTTCAACCATCGCAATCACGTCACGTAGGTGTTTTTCCAGATAATTCGCAGGGTTAACGCTCAGAGTTGAATCATCAACCGGCGCACCGTCTGAGATTACCATCAGAATCTTGCGCTGCTCGCGCCGCGCTAGCATCCGGCGATGGGCCCATTCCAGGGCTTCGCCGTCGATGTTTTCCTTCAGCAGGCCTTCTTTCATCATCAGACCCAGATTGGGTCGCGCACGACGCCAAGGGGCGTCCGCACCTTTGTAGATGATGTGGCGCAGGTCATTCAGACGACCGGGCTGCTGTGGGCGTCCATCGTTCAGCCAGGCCTCACGCGCCTGACCGCCTTTCCACGCCCGCGTGGTAAAGCCCAGAATCTCGACCTTCACATTGCACCGCTCCAGCGTCCGGGCCAGAACATCGGCACAGATGGCGGCGATTGAGATCGGGCGTCCCCGCATCGAGCCCGAGTTATCCAGCAGAAGCGTCACCACGGTATCGCGGAACTCGGTGTCTTTTTCGACCTTGAAGCTTAGCGGCGTGGTCGGGTTCGCCACGACACGTGCCAGACGGCCTGCGTCCAGAATGCCTTCCTCGCGGTCGAACTCCCAGCTGCGGTTCTGTTGCGCCTGCAACCGGCGCTGCAGTTTGTTGGCCAAACGGCTTACCGCACCCTTTAGCGGCTCAAGCTGCTGGTCCAGATAGGCCCGCAACCGCTCCAACTCTGCCGGTTCGGCCAGATCTTCAGCGGCAATTTCCTCATCGTAGGTGCTCAGATAGACTTTGTAGTCCGGATCAGCCTCGGATGCTGGCGGCGGGGCAGGTGGCTCCAGCGGGGCCTCACCCTCGGGCATCTCAGCCTCTTCGCCCATCTCATCCTCGGCCATCTCGTCCATCGAGACCTGTGCCTGAGATTGATCCTGCTGCTCTTCCTGAGTCTGCTCAGGAGAGGCGTCGGCTTCCTGTTCGTCCTGATCGTCCTGACCGGTGCTGTCTGGATCGGGTTGTTCTTCGGCGTCGTCCTCGGCCTGATCCTCCTGATCCTCATCCAGCTCATCCGGGTCGTCGCCCAGCTGATCGCCGTATCCCAGATCCTTGATCATCTGGCGGGCGAATTTGGCGAATTCGGCCTGATCCGAGAGCACCTCGTCAAGGTTCTCCAGCACGCCACCGGCCTGTTCCTCGATGAAACCACGCCACAGGTTCATGACATTCTCAGCCGCAGGGGGCAGGTCGCGCCCAGTCGCCAGATGTCGGATCAGATAGCCCGCAGCAACGGACAAAGGCGCCTCGGCAGGCTGCTTGCACTGGTCATACCCGCGCCGCAACGCTTCATGCCCGATCTTGACGTCAATGTTGGACGCGGTGCCGGGCATATCCCGGGCACCCATCGCCTCGCACCGAGCGGTCTCCATCGCTTCATAGAGATCCCGCGCCATATCACCCGGAGGCGCATAGCGGTTATGGGTCGCGTCATCATGGTATCTGCGCTGCAACGCCAGAGCATCCGCCGTACCGCGCGCCAGCAATACCTCTTCACGGGTCATCCGGCGGCTGACCTGAGGCAGACGCATCGATTCACCCGACAGGCCCGACGGGTCGACCGTATAGCTTACCGACAGCTCAGGATCGTCAGCCATGACCTTGGTGGCTTCGGCCAGCGCTTTTTTGAACGGATCGGCGGGGTTGTCGTTTGGTTTACTCATCGCAAAGAAACTCCCCCAGAGCAGGTTGGTACAAGATCAAGTTCGTGTCAGACTTGCCCTCAGGAGCAAGGCCAACTGGTTTGTTAAGTAAGTTTCCCAATTGTCTCATCAAATTGAGAACCCTGTCGATATCAGTCGGCAGCGAGAGTTGCCTTGGATCAATACTAAACTCGATTTCATCTTCACAGTAGAAATTGCAGGTCAGAATTATCGGTCCATGAAGTTTGAGGCTTAGGTTTATAAGGCTTTCTTCGCTAGCATCCTCGAAAACACGGGAGACATCGAGGTGTTCCTGGTCTTCGATCGTTTGGTTGGTTCTGTCTGTCAGATCTGATGTGTGTAGAAACTCTAGAACCCGGTTCCATTCCAGTTTGGTCGTACCCGTAACGCGAATGTCGATCAGGAGACCGTCTTCAACCAACTCAGAGAGAACTCGTGAGTTGATTAAAAAAGACGTGGTACTGGAAGATGCCAAGGTACCTTCCGACATTATCCCAAGCTGACACTCGCCGCGCTTTCCGGCAATTCTTCGTCAAAGCAGCGCTGATAGAACTCGGCCACGGTCTGACGCTCCAGCTCATCACACTTGTTCAGGAAGGACAGGCGGAAGGCATAGCCTACATCGCGGAAAATCTCGGCGTTCTGGGCCCAGTTGATCACGGTCCGCGGGCTCATAACGGTGCTCAGGTCACCGTTCATGAAGGCGGTCCGGGTCAGGTCGGCAACGGTAACCATCTGGCTAACGGTCTTGCGGCCCTCGGCGGTGTTATAAAGCGGCGCCTTCGACAGAACGATCATCGTTTCCGCATCATGGCTCAGGTAGTTCAGGGTCGAAACCAGCGACCAGCGGTCCATCTGCGCCTGGTTGATCTGCTGCGTGCCGTGGTACAGGCCAGTTGTGTCGCCCAGACCAACGGTGTTCGCGGTGGCGAACAGGCGGAAGTTCGGGTTCGGCGTGATGATCTCGTTCTGGTCCAGAAGGGTCAGCTTGCCGTCATGCTCCAGCACGCGCTGGATCACGAACATCACGTCCGCGCGGCCCGCGTCGTATTCGTCGAACACGATGGCAACTGGGTTGCGCAGGGCCCAGGGCAGGATGCCTTCGTGGAATTCGGTGACTTGCTTGCCGTCGCGCAGCTTGATCGCATCTTTACCGATCAGGTCGATCCGGCTGATGTGGCTGTCGAGGTTCACGCGCACGGCGGGCCAGTTTAGGCGGGCAGCGACCTGTTCGATATGGGTCGATTTACCTGTGCCGTGATAGCCCTGAATCATCACGCGGCGATTGTGCGAAAAGCCCGCCAGAATCGCCAGTGTGGTTTCAGGGTCGAACTTGTAGGTCGGGTCAATTGCAGGCACGCGGTCGCTGCGCTCGGCAAAGCCTTTGATTGCCATGTCGGTATCAATACCGAACACTTCACGGACCGAGATTTCTTCGGTGGGTTTTGCGTTGATATCAATCGATCCGTCAGCCATATGCCTTGTCCTTATCCTTTGGCCCGTTCACCGGGTATGAACCCGTGTGTGGTGCAACATATTGCGGACAAGGGCAAGGGAAAGCGGCGCAGGCATTGGCCTAGCAGGGTGTTTCTTTCAAACTGGCCTTATCGTCATGCGATATTGGTCATTCAAGAATGGCTTCGCGTACCCGAACCAGACTGCGCTCATCGACAAATCGTGGGGTCGATCGCATGTAATCCTGAAACGCGCGGCCATAGCCCTGCAGCAACCAACGCTCTTCGTTCAGCACGAACAGGAAATAGATCACAAAAAGGATCAGCGCCAACGCCAGGGTAACCCACGACCCGCTGGCGATCCCCAAACCAACCGTGGCCAAGACCGAGGTTACGTATTGGGGATTGCGCGAATAGGCGTACATGCCGCCGGTCACCAGCCCTTCGCTTTCGCAATAGGTGTTGTCGAGCCCCAGAAATCGATAGCCCCACAGGGTAATCCCAAAGGAAAGAACCATGATCGGAACTCCGATCACATAGCGTATCCAATGACCCCAGCCGTTCATCCAGACCTCGCTTAGCGCGAATACAACGGTCGCTCCGCAAAACAGCCTGAACAGACCAAAGGCCGTATGGTGCCGCCATCCGCTGGCGCTGGGCCAAAGCCCAAGGCGAGGCAGACGCAGATTTAGGGCTAGATATCCGCTCAGCAAAACGGCCGAGCAAAAGGCAACCAAAAGAGCAGTCGTATGTACCAGAGAAATCAGATGTTCCATATCGCGTTCCATTTGGACCAGTCACGTATAGTTCGGATATGGGCCTTGTCTGCGACCCATGTGACAGGCCGTAACAAGGCTTTGTAACAAGTTGAGGACGACTACGGCGATGACCTGAAACCGGTCGGGTATGCGCCGGACAATGCGCGCAAATTTGTCAAATAGCCTAAAAATCTATATCATAAATTCAAATAGATTAATCTTTTGGGTTATGGGGTGGTGGCACATATGCCTTCGACCTGACGCTGTTGTTTCCGGCGACCCAAACTTGGTGCTGGTAATGTTGGGTATTGGTCATGGTTTCGACGCCTATTGATCCGTTTGACGCGGTGATCCTCACGATATCAGGTGATACAACGGGGACGGTAACCGGCGACCCCCCGCTGCCTGCGACCGGAGATCTCGACGGCACCATCGGTGTTCCAAATCAAAACTGGACGCCAATCGGAACATTCTGGGAAATATCGGATCCTCCGGATTTTGGTACAGCTTCGATTAACCCCTTCACGGGCGAATGGACCTATGAAGTGGATCCCGCTTACTACGATAGTCTCGATCCCGGAGATATCGTGACCGATACCTTTGTTGTTCGGGGCGTAGGGGTTGCGCTCAATCCAGGCGGCAATCTTATTGGAGGTGAAGCATTTCAAACAATCACGATTCAGATCGAGGTTGTCTGTTTCGCATCTGGAACGTTGATCGATACACCAATAGGCCCCGTACCTGTCGAGCGGCTTGAACCGGACGACCTCGTGCTGACGATGGATCGAGGGGCGCAACCGATCCGATGGGTGGAATCCGCCCATCTCGGCCCGGAGCGTTTGGCAGAGAACCCGAAATTGTGCCCGGTTGAGATCGCGAAAGGAGCTTTGGGTCCAAATTTACCGTCCCGAACCCTGCGCGTATCACCACAGCATCGCATGCTGGTGAATGGTCCCCTTGTCGAGCTGTTGTTTGGGGAAACGGAAACGCTGGTCGCAGCTTGTCATCTGGTTGGGCTGCCTGGGATACGCATGATTAAGCCGCAAGACGGCGTGACATATGTTCATGTTTTGCTGGATGATCATGAAATACTGTTCGCCGAGGGCGCACCGTCTGAAAGCCTGTATCTTGGTGATGAGGCGCTTGTTGCCATGAGCTCCGAGGGCCTGCAGGAACTGGGTGAGATATTCGGATCAAAGCTGGACAGACTGCAGCAGGGTTTCCCGTCTCTCGCGCGCCGGGCGCTCAGATCGTATGAGGCCAGAGTGTTGGTCTCAGAAACTTCAGCGGCAGAACACTGTGTTTGAGATCCGATTTCCTTAATAGCTCAGCAGGAAAGAACCGAGGTTAGGGCGACCAAAAGAGCAGTCGTATGTATCGGCGAAATCAGATGCTCCATATCGCGTTCCATTTGGGCCAATCCAGTACAGTTCAGATATGGGCCCTGTCTGCGACCCATGTGACAGGCGGTAACAAGGCTTCTTAACAAGTTGAAGCACTCAGGTATCAGTCCGACCATGAGGTGACGCTGCTCGCACACGCGCCAAAATCTCTGGATGAAAATTATCCGCTCGAATATCACGATATCAGCCGATATGACTTGTTTGTTCGAAGTGTTTTCAAGGACCAAACGCAATTGAATAAGACTGTTACCAATCCAGAAAGACTGGAGAATCTGGACACACTGATCAGGCTTGTCACGGCACGTGTTTCATCCAGTCGTGACTTCAAAAGGGCCGTGGGCACATTGTCGGAAGATCTGGATTTCGTCGCTGGTACGTTGCGCAATGATCCCGAATCGTGGCGCATGAACCGGGCGTTCCACCTTATTCATGTGCCAAGCTTCATCGCGGTCATGTCGATGCTTGACGAGATTGATCAGATGTCGTCGGTCACCGAAGATGAGGTGCATCAGGTTCTGGCTTCGGTAAATCGCGCGGCTTCGTTGGCCAAGGACGCTCGGCAGCGTATCGAGCAGGCAAATCTGACGGATGCCAAAGTCGAAATCGAGGTGCTGGCTGAATATGCGCCACAACCTGCGAAACCCTTTCAGAAGGCTTCGAGATTCACGCGTGCCTTCGACAGTATTGCTTCGGTTTCAGAGAGCGTTTGGGACGGTGCCAAGTCAGGGGCGACCGCCGTTCCCGGTATTGTCGGGAATCTGCAAGAGGGGGTGTCTGACACCGTGTCGCGTGCGGCCTCTGTTCCTAAACTGGCCGTAAATTTTCAGAAATCACTGTCCGGAACCCTGTCCGACAACATATCAAAGCCGATTTCGATGCGATTGAAGGCGAGTGGTCGCGCTCTGGAACATGGTGTAGGCGCTGGCGTTGGTTTGGGGGTAATCGTCGGGGTTCTGTGCCCACCTCTGTTGCCGCTCACTGCAGGCGGCGCAGTGCTTGCCGCGATGCGGGCATGGCGCAACGAAATGAACGATGCGCGTGAGCTGAACGAAGCCGAAAGGCAACAACGTATAGCCGAGCTTCAACGAGAAAGAACCGAAGCGCTCAAACAGCTGACGCACGGCTCTGCCGCACTTCAGATGGAAACCGAAGATCTCAGCATGACAATGGATGTCGAGACGGGTGAAGCGGATGCCGTGCTGCTCAAAGGCGAATACACCGGTCGTACGTGGTCAAGCCTGACCGCGATGGAAAAGGCAGATGCGGGACTGACTTTGGTTGAAGGCGCCAATAACCTGCTCAGTATTCTGGAACTCGCAACAAGTGACTGACAGGGATTGCGCTTCTTTAGGCGCTGATCCTGTTGAAGTATGGCGCAGCAGTCATGCCGCTGGACTGATCGCCTCAATGATACGACAACTGGAAATCGTGCCGCTTCCCTGACACTGGCTGGAAATGCTCTGTAGTTCTTCTTCCAGTGCCTGCAGATCCGCGATCTTGGTCTGAATGTCCTGCAAGTGCCTTCTCGTCAGTGCATCCACTTCGGCGCACGAGCGTTCAGTATCTTCGGCCAGATCGGCCAGTTCCCGAATCTGATCCAGCGAAAACCCAAGCGCCCGGCAACGCCGGATAAAGCGCAAGCGGTTTAGTTCTGCGGTACCATAAATCCGGTAATTCCCTTCGCTGCGGCCAGAGTTCTGCAGCAAGCCGATCTTCTCATAGTAACGGATGGTGACCACCTTGGTGCCCGTGTCACGGGCCAGATCACCAATTCTGAAGGCCTCGGTTTTCATCGCTTGACCCTATAGTTGCTATAGACACTATACCTCATGTGAACCCTGATTAAAGGACCTCAATTTGCCTTGCTGTTCACATGATACCTGCGCCTCGGGCGCGGTTGCCGCGGGTAAGTACCGCACCGTTCTCTGGATCGTGTTGGTGATCAACGCGACCATGTTTCTGGTTGAAATCATTGCCGGCCTCGCCGCCGGTTCTGCCGCTTTGCAGGCGGATGCGTTGGATTTCTTTGCTGATGCTGCCAACTACGGCATCAGCCTGTTCGTTCTGGGCATGTCCCTGCGTTGGCGCGCCAGCGCGGCGCTGATCAAGGGCGCCTCAATGGGGCTGTTCGGATTGTGGGTCATTGGTACCGTCATTTGGCATACCCTGAACGGAACCGTGCCATCATGGGGAACAATGAGCGTTGTCGGAATGGTGGCCCTGATCGCAAACGCCGCCTGTCTGGCGCTGCTTTTTACGTGGCGCGACGGCGATTCCAACATGCGCTCGGTCTGGATCTGCTCACGCAATGACGTGGTCGCCAATTGCGCTGTCCTCGCTGCGGCTCTGGGCGTGTTCGGCACAGGCACGGGCTGGCCTGATATCTTAGTTGCTGGTGTTATGGCTCTGCTTGCCCTGCAAGGTGCAGACACTGTTATCCGGCAGGCACTGGGCGAACTGAAACACTCAAACAAAGAAACGCAGGCCCCAACCACACCTTAAAACGGGAAGGGGCCATGCTGACTTATTTAAAGTTCCGGCTGTCCTTGATCTGGTCCCAGGCCCAGACGACCTCTTGCAACTGCTCTTCCTGCGAACGGTCGCCGCCGTTCATGTCCGGGTGCAACACCTTGATCAGCTTCTTGTAGGCCTTGCGCACCTCGGCCTTGGTCCAGCTGTCGTTGGCTTCCAGAATCTCGATTGCACGGCGTTCGGTGGGAGGTAGGCGACGACCGCCGCCGCCAGAGGTGCGGCCCTTGTTCTGGGTGCTGTTTGCACCAAGCACCTGATGCGGATCCTCGATGCCCAGTCTGGCCCATGCGCGGGCCTCGGGATCACCCATGGGTTTGGTCTCCCGCTCCCATACCTTGTCCTTGGACCGCTGCGCGTTCAGCTCGGCCTCGGTGGTGCCGTCGAAGAAATTCCACTTCTGGTTATATTCGCGCACGTGCTGCTGACAGAACCAGTAGAAATCATCCAGAACATCCGGCGCTTTGGGCGCGCGGAACTTGCCCGGTTCATTGCAACCTTCATGATCACAGATTCGGACCGAAGTTTCAGACGCACCCGACATGCCCCGGCGCCCGCGCGGGTTCTTTTTCTTAGCGCTGGAAACGGACATATCGAATCCGAAGGGGTCTGACTTCACCATGTGCTCATCCTCACGAACGCATCTTTTCGACTCGGAGGCAGCAGTTTAATCTAAGCAGCCGAAAGTAGAAGAGGGGAGCGGCATTTATTTTGCCGTTGAGCGTAAAAATGAGCGTGACTGACGAAATCCGCGACCGCCTGCAGGCAGCCTTTGATCCACGCGAGCTGGAAGTGGTCGACGACAGCGAGAGCCACAGGGGCCATGCCGGATATCAGGACGGGGGTGAGAGCCACTTCAACGTCCGTATCCGCGCCTCTGCCTTCGAGGGCCAGTCCCGCGTTGCCCGCCACCGGGCCGTGCACAAAGCGCTGGGCGATATCGTCCCACGCATCCACGCACTGGCGCTGGATATCGGAGTTTAGTGTATCTGCTTGGACTGGTTTCACTCAGCGAAAATCGCTTGCGCCACGACAACAGCTTTACTCGGTTGAAGGTCAGGGTCGCACGGTGGCAGATCGACAAACTTCAACAGCGAGGCTATTGTTTTGAATACAATAGCTTTTATCTCATTAGGAATATGAACGCTCAATCAATGAAACGTGTGTTAGGCGGCCTATTTGCGGCTTGTACATGTTGTTCGACGCTTCTCGCCGACTCTGCAAAGCCCCAGCTTTGGGTCCGGACAGGGTATATTTCTACACAAATGAAACCCGTCGACCCGGGCGAGGCGTATACCTGCGAGCAGCCGGAACGGCCAGTCAAGGTAGACATACGCTATCGCTTGAAACCGGAACAGGCCGGGTTAGCAAAGCTCTTTCAGGCAGAAAGGAACACAAAGCGGGTTACCGTGCGACGTGGCGGACAGATAGAACAAAACTACGGGGACGAAGATACAAGTGCTCGGTTCGTAACGAGGAACTACACTGCTGATCAGCTAGTAGCGAATTCCAACGTCGAATTTCTGACCACAATTTTCTTTTGCGATTATGATAGCTACCCTGAATTCGTAGGGCTTACTTACAAGCTTGAAGGTGAAATCGGAAATTTAGTCATTCATCACAAAGATGTGTTGGGTCCGGGCGCCAATCAGGCTCTGTCTTTAGGCTATGTCACGAGCGAGCATCGACCAAGCGAAGCAGATCTAGATGAGGGTGCGTCCGAGGCTGCTGGCGTGTTGGATCTTACTTTGCGCCTCAAAGATCTGCCTTTCGAGCTGAAGCAGGGCAAAGGAACAGTTCTGGCTGATTTGAAGCTGTCCAGCGTCATTGAAATTTCGATAATCGAGGCAACTCCATAATGCTACTTCGTGTATTTCGGCATCTCTCCGGTGTTTTGGTGGTATCTGGCCTGTTCGTCTCGATATCTGGTAACAGTGTCTCCGCACGTGCTTGGGAAATGGGATTTGATCAAGAGCAACTGGTTGTCGCGAATTTGCAACCGATGCAGCTGGAAATCGGCAGTAAGCCATGTCCGGAGCGGTTTAGACCAGTACGAGTTTCAAAAGAAATCAACCTCGGGGAGTATGGAACTTTTTCTGTTGAATCTAAAAGTTCTGAGCACCTTCTTTCGACCAAAATCGCAAAAAGCCGCTCCAATAAAGTTGCAAATTTATCGGCTGTATTTGAATTTGAAGGATGTGCATTCCGCAGGCATTTTCTGGTTCGCTCAGGGTATGTAACGCTGTCGGGTGATCTTGGATTTGCCGCTATGGTGCCGACTAAACTCGTGCTCAAAGATCCACTTGACCAGTTTGCTCCTGTAGGGATGTGGTACAGTGCACAACTTGGGGGAAGTCCTGAGATTTATAATTGGTTCGGCAGCAGAAAACTTGCTGGTCTCGATCTGTCCACTATGTTCCCCGAAGACGAGGTATTGGGGATCCTCACTTGGGGACTCATCAACGACCGGCTCCTTCTGGTTTCCGACTACCACGAAAAAGACTGGATCGAGTTGACAATCTGGAGCTTCAAAATGGTCGTATTGCCTGAGGATGGTTCAGATTAGGCAATTAGCTTTAGACTGATAGAAAGCGCCCAAAAACCTGTAGTCGCCGACGGGTAAGACCCCGACACCTATCTTCACTCTTTGCTTTTCTCAGACGGATCCGTCTCTTCCTCGGAACCTTTCAGTGACAAAGGTGGATCTTTTGCTTCTTCCGCAATCGGGGCGGGTGCCTTGACCTCTTCCGGCCCGGGAATCGGCTGTGCCAATGGGGCCTCATCCTTTGCAGCAGGGGTCGCCAGCGATGCGGCATCGATGTCGGTCTCAACAGCCCGGCGGAACACCAGAACATTGCGCCAGTTCGTTGCGGACCCGGTCAGACCCGTCCGCTCTTCGCTCGGCAGCAATTCGGCGCGTTGATACTCCCAGCCGTCCTTGCCCATCTGATTCAGCAATTGTTCGATCGAATTGGCAAATCGTCCTTCGGGTGTCTTCACGCCCTTGGCTTTGGTGCCTTTCTGCGGGGCGGGGACAACTTTGTATTCGTAGCGCTGCATCAATAGTTCCTAAAATGCCTGTCGCGGCCAACTTATCACGTTGGCCGCAGGGTAAAAGAGAGCATGGCCGGACGGCAGAATTCAGCCTGCACTGTTGCCGTCAGTCCCCGCCGCCTTTTGCACGACGGACAGGCACAGCTCGGTGGCCAGGGCCATGTCCTGCACTGATACCCATTCCAGCGGCCCGTGAATGCACTGCATACCGGTGAACAGGTTAGGGCAGGGTGTGCCGAATTCGGTCAGTCGGGATCCATCGGTACCACCGCGGATCGGTACGGAAAGCGGCTCGATCCCCAGTTCACGGCAAGCATCGCGCGCCAGATCGACCGGGGTCATGTCTTTTTCCAGCCAATAGCGCATGTTGCGGTACTGATGGTAAGTCTCACAAGTGATCACCGCACGCGGCTCTGTGGCCTGAACGGTGGCACAGACTTGCCGGACCAGATCGCCCTGCGCCTCCAGCGCTTCCATTTCGAAATCGCGCAGGATCAGCTTGATTTCCATCTCAGAGGAACCGCCATTCATGTCGGTGATATGGATGAACCCCTCGCGCCCGTCCGTGACCTCGGGGGTCATGGTGGCCTGCGGAAGGGTTTGGACGATCTTAGCCGCCAGATGGGCAGCGTTGACCATTTTGCCCTTCGCCAGCCCGGGATGGATCGAGACGCCCTCGATCCGGATCACGGCACGGTCGGCCGAAAAGCTCTCATATTCGATTTCGCCGACTTCCTGACCGTCCAGAGTGTATGCGAAGTCAGCGCCTAGATCCTTGGGTAATTGTTCTGTAACACCGCGCCCGATCTCTTCATCCGGAGTAAATGCAATGCGGATCGGCCCGTGCGGGATGTCCTTGTTTTCAAGCAGATGCCGGGTCATCGTCATCAGGATTGAAACACCCGCTTTGTCATCGGCACCCAGCAGTGTGGTACCCGAGGCGGTGATCAGGTCATGTCCGATTTTCTCGGCTAGATAGGGATGCTCTTCTGGCGACAGAACCAATTCCGGATCATCGGGAAAGCTGATGTCTCCACCATTGTAGCCTTTGATCACCCGCGGTTTGACGCCGGTCGCATTGAACTGCGGTGCAGTATCGACATGGGCAAGAAATCCCACGGTTGGTCCCGAAACTGTGCCGGGAATGGTGGCCACAACGACGCTGTCTCCGGTCAGTTCAACATCCTGCGCTCCGATTTCGGTCAGTTCCTGCTTGAGCAGGTTCAGCATGTTGAGCTGAATTTCCGTGCTGGGTGTAGTTGGCGAATTCTCATCGCTCTGGCTGTCGATGGACGCGTAGCGAACCAGGCGATCTTCGAGTTCCTGATCAAATCTTTTCTGCATGAAACCTTACCTCTCTGATCCGGAAGAAAGAGCGCAATTCAAGGGGGAGTCAAGCACATGGCAAGCCCCTTGAAACGTTAAGAAATGGGAAAATCAGAATTGTACAAACCGAACAAACCCTGTCGCCCGGTTTGTACAAAACACAAGATTTACTGACCCAGCTTGGCGCTGACCAATTGGTTAACGGCCTTCGGGTTCGCCTTGCCGCCGGTCGCCTTCATGACCTGACCCACGAACCAGCCTGCCAGTTTGGGGTTCACTTTGGCCTTCTCAACCTGTGCGGGGTTGGCGGCAATGATCTCGTCCAGAGCGGCTTCGATGGCACCGGTATCGGTCACCTGTTTCATACCGCGCTCTTCAACGATCTGTGCCGGGTCACCACCTTCGGAGTAGACGATCTCGAACAGGTCCTTGGCGATTTTGCCCGAGATCGCATCCGATGAAATCAGATCAATGATGCCGGCCAATTGGGCGGGCGATACAGGCGACTCGTTGATGTCGTGATCTTCTTTCTTCAACCGGCCAAACAGCTCGTTGATCACCCAGTTCGCAGCCAATTTACCGTTACGGCCCTTGGCAACTTCCTCAAAATACGAGGCCGATTCCACTTCGGCGGTCAGCACCGACGCGTCATAGTCTGTCAGGCTGAACTCGCTGATAAAGCGAGCTTTTTTATCGTCGGGCAGCTCGGGTAGCTTGGCGGCGATGTCATCTACCCATGCCTGTTCAATCTCAAGCGGCAGCAGGTCGGGATCAGGGAAATAGCGATAGTCATGCGCCTCTTCCTTGGACCGCATCGAACGGGTTTCACCTTTGTCCGGATCGTACAGACGGGTTTCCTGATCGACCTTTCCACCAGCTTCGACAATGGCGATCTGGCGGCGCGCTTCGACTTCGATCGCCTGTTGGATAAAGCGCATCGAGTTCATGTTCTTGATTTCGCAGCGGGTGCCCAGATGCGAGAAGTCCTGCGTTTCCTGATATTTCTCATACGCGCCGGGCAGGCAGATCGACACGTTTACGTCCGCCCGCAAGTTGCCGTTCTGCATGTTGCCATCGCAGGTGCCCAGATAGCGCATGATCTGACGCAGCTTGGCGATATAGGCCGCTGCCTCTTCCGGGCCACGGATATCGGGGCGCGACACGATCTCCATCAGGCAGACGCCAGTCCGATTCAGATCGACGAAGGACATATGCGGATCCATGTCGTGGATCGATTTACCCGCGTCCTGCTCCATGTGGATGCGTTCGATGCGAACCATGCGCGCGGTGCCGTCACCCATCTCGACCAGCACTTCGCCTTCACCCACAATCGGATGATAAAGCTGGGAAATCTGATATCCCTGCGGCAGGTCAGGGTAGAAATAGTTCTTGCGGTCAAAGGCCGATTTCAGATTGATGTCGGCCTTCAGGCCCAGACCGGTTCGTACCGCCTGTTCAACGCAGTACTCGTTGATCACCGGCAGCATCCCCGGCATGGCGGCATCCACGAAGGCCACGTTCGAGTTCGGCTCGGCCCCGAATTGGGTCGATGCGCCCGAGAACAGCTTGGCATTGGATGAGACCTGCGCATGCACCTCCATCCCGATCACCAGCTCCCAGTCGTGCTTGGCACCGGCAATGGTCTTGGGTTTGGGCATTTCATAGGTCAGGTCGAGCATGGCGCGCCTCTTATCCGCAGAAGTCTAGGCCTGCGTATTATGCCCGTGCGCGCTAGGGGGCAAGGGGGAATGAATATTTGTGCTTGATCTCAACTATACTTGAGGCGCCAGAACCGAAGGCCACAGTCATTCAAACCCTCGGAGAACCAGATGAACATATTTGTATTGGGTGCAACCGGATTGATTGGTTCGCAGGTCACCGCGCAACTTCTGGCACGCGGGCACAGCGTGACCGGTTTGTGCCGGTCCTCTGCATCTTGTGCAAAATTGCAGCAAGTGGGAGCACAGGTTAGTCGTGGAGATCTGCGGCAACCAGAGGGCTGGGTTGATCGGGCGGTTGCATCGGATGTTGTTTTGCAGATTGCAGCCACGTTCGATGAAGAAATGGCACAGGTTGATTTTCTGGCGATGGAGGCGTTGCGACGGGCGGCAAAGCGGCGGGGGCAAGCTACGCGTTGCATCTATACCGGCGGTGTCTGGCTGTATGGGGATACGGGCGGTGACGTTGTCGATGAAACCAGCCCCTTTTCACCAATCCCTGAGTTTTCGTGGATGCAGGAAACAGCAAATGTGCTCGCAGCTGATGATTGGGTGGACTTGGCGGTTTTGCATCCCGGTCTGGTTTATGACAGCAACGCCCGAGGAATGTTCCAACGTTTCGACGCGCAAATTCAGCACAGGCAACCGGTTGAAATCTGGGGGAGCGCTGAAACGCTATGGCCACTTGTTCATGTAGAGGATTTGGCGATGGCCTATGTTTTGCTTTGCGAAAACAGCGATCTGTCGGGGCATTTCAATGCAGTGACCGAGGTAGGGGTTGCGGTGAAAGACATCGTGCAGGCCTTGTCGATCCGGCGTGAGGTTCCATACCGGACGCATGTGGTTCCACGGTCTGAAGCGCTAGCGAAATACGACTCCTCAGAGGGGCCGATGCTCAGCCAACGGGTTTCGGGGCGCCGATTAAAAGATCTTGGTTGGACGCCGCGCTACGATGATTTCAGAAAGGCCCTCGCACCAATTATTGGTGCGTGAACTGCAACCCGTTTGGCGTGAACGTCACGCTCTTGCCGCTACCCAGCTCATCACGCAGCAGGTTGCTGATGGCGCGCAGGGCATCGCGCTGTCCGCGGGCTGCAAAACGCTCGGGCGAATTGATACGGACGCTGTTATTGAACCCGTCAGCAGCGTGGGCCCAAATGAGCGGATGCAACTCTGTCAGATGATCACGGATCAGCCAGTCGGCAGCCTCACCGATCTGAGTTCGGGCCAGATCTGCCAGTTCATCCAGTCCAAGCCCGTTTTGCAGCGTGATTGCGCAATAGGCGGCCAGAAGGTTGATTGTTTGCTGATCAGATTGCCGTTGAACGATGTCGCGCAGGCCTTCAATGAAGTATTCGACATCCACGCGCGCGCAGGCCTCTTCGTCCAGAGCGATGGCATCGAATTGCACCCAAGTGTATCCACCAGCGCCCCAGATGTCCTGCGTTTGTGCCGCGTTACGCAAAGCCTGCAGCTCCAGCTCCTGATAGCTGCCAAACCAGCGTGGCAGCAAATGACTGCCCATCGCCCGCATATGGCGATGATTGCGCGGGTCGAGCGCGATCAGTTTCTCGTATTGATCAGCAACACGCGCCTGAGTTTTGCGTTGACCTGCAAGAAGGGCGCAATCGGCGGCTGCAACTGCCGGGCTGTTAGGCGCGGCACGACGGCAATTCGGAAGAATGGCGGCAGCACGGTCAAAATGCGCCGCGCAGCGTGACCTGTGCAGCGGAGGTAGCGTAGTCTCCCATGCAGTTCCCCGCCATGCCCAGGCCAAATCGACGTGAGCCAAGGCAACCACAAGTCCAATCATCGGGTCGTCAGGATGCTCGCGCAGTTCGTTCTCAAGCTCCGCGATGCCGCCCAGCAGATCATAGTCTGAAATCGCTTTGCCATCTGTCAGAGCGTGTTCGGCGGCAAGAACAACATCAGAGCGTGCACCAAAGGCCAGCAGATCAGCAATCGGAAGGCCGCCGGGGGCTGCCTCTCTTGCAGCATCGGCTGCGTGCATCTCGGCGGACAATTGTGTCCACAGATCCTGACGGGCTAGATAGCGCCCGCGTTCGATTACATCACGACCGATAAGGTCACTTGGACCTAATTGTGCCACAGGAATGTTAAGCTGCCCCGTATCCGCAAGGGTTGCTGCGGCAACGGCATTTTGCGCGCGTCTGTCCGGCGCAATCTGCTTTCGGGAACCTGATATACGGGCAGCGGCTGCCCTGAACGACCAGAACATGGTGAAACTCGAAACTGTACAAACTCGTAAACTGACTTCGAAGTCTGGCCGCAATTTGCGCCCAATTCAAGGCATTAGGGGGGAAATCTGCGTGTTTGGAGTTAATCTTGGGGATTCGCGGCTGATCGTTTCAAAATACAGTGAAATGATGCCGCTCAACTTTGAAACCAGCTTGCTGAAGTATCTGTTCGAAGTCCCGATGAGGGGGTAAGGCTTCATCCGGCAGGCGCAGGCGTTTACCTGTTTTCAGCACCATGGATGCCCGCACAGAAAAGTCCCAACGGGTATCGAAGCGGAAAAAATCGATTTCATCCAAGCTGATATCGCCCTGTCTTCGCCCTGAATGCCAACTCAGCGTATTCTGATCCAGGTTCAGGCCCGCGCTGCTGTCTTGGACGAGATCCCAGACCGCTGGAAGCGTGCCAAGCGCCAGCAATCCGACCAGCCAAAGTGCTGCATTGAAAAAGATCACCAATCCGATGAGCGCCGCGTAGACGCAGATCAGGATCACCACGGTTCTGGGTGAGCGGTTCTGGCGAGTGAAGGTAAACGGAGTCATTTCTTGAGTTGCGCCGAGAACGGGGGCTTACGCCCCCAATATCCGTGTGACCATTTCTGTCGTATCCCGCGACAGGTTTGGAGTTTCCGAAATGCGAGTCAGCTGGTGACGCATCAAATCCTGACGGTCGGCGTCGTAGCGTTTCCATGTCTGGAAAGCCGAGCACATGCGGGCAGTTGTTTGCGGGTTCACCGGATCCAGCCGGATCAACCAATCCGCAAGCAACTGATAGGCAGCCCCATCGGCCTGATGGAAGCCGGCATGGTTCATGGCCAGTGATCCCATCAGTGCGCGGAAGCGGTTTGGGTTCTTCCAATTGAAATCGGCATGTTCTGTCAGCGATTGGGCAGTTTGAGGTGTTGCCGCTGGCGCTGCCATTGAAACCTGCAGCGCAAACCATTTGTCCATGACCAGACGGTCATGTTGCCACTGATCGTAGAACGCTGCCAGTTCAGCCTCACCCTTACGGGCGCGCAGAAGGCAAGAGAGCGCAGTCAGCTGCAGCGTCATGTTATCGGCCTTGGCATATTCCTCGGCCGCTTTTGCGCCGCCATCCAACCGTGAAGTCAGCGCCAGAGCTGCACCGCCCAATGCGCGTTTGCCGGATTGTGCTGCGCCGGGGTCATAAGGGGCGTCGATAACTGCCTCGCTATGCAGACGAGGCAGTAGGTCTTGCACATGTTGCGCCGTCGCCTGGCGCAGCGTTTCTACGGAAGCCCAGATCGCCATCGGGTCTGGTGTAGTGCCACTCTCATGCAGTGCTGCGGCCAGTTCGGATTGTGTTGGCAAGCCCAACATGAGCGCCCGATAGGCAGGGTCGAGGTCGCCGTCGCGCAGAACGGCTAACAGCCCATCCAGATAATCGGCATTTGGCGCGGCATCTTCCGTGATCATCCGCAGCAGCGTATCCTGCGCAAGTGAACGCCCGGCTTCCCACCTGTTGAATGGATCCGTGTCATGCGCCAGCAGAAACGCGCGTTCGGCGTTGCCGTGGTCATGTTCCAGGATCACCGGAGCCGAAAAGCCGCGCAGGATCGAAGCCACGGGTTTTGAAGCCAAGCCTGTGAAACTATAGCTCTGCTCTGCTTCCGTCAGTTCCAAAACCTCGGTACCTCTGACTTCGTCACCATTGGATCCAAGCAGGCCGACAGCGACCGGGATTACCTGCGGCAGCTTCTCCGATTGTCCGGGCGTCGGGTTCGTCGATTGGCTGAGTGTCAGGGTGTAGGTTCCATCGGCCCAATCTTCGGCCACTTTCACGCGTGGGGTGCCCGATTGGCTGTACCAGCGTTTGAACTGGCTCAGATCGCGACCAGTCGTATCCTCGAACACCTGCAGCCAGTCTTCGATGGTGCAGGCCTGACCGTCATGGCGTTCGAAATACAGATCAAGCGCTTTGGCATAGGCGTCATCACCTACCAGCCGCTTGAGCATGCCAATAACCTCAGCACCCTTTTCGTAGACCGTCGAAGTATAGAAGTTATTGATTTCCTGAAAACTCTCTGGGCGAACGGGATGCGACAGCGGGCCGTTATCCTCGGGGAACTGACGGGCACGCAGGTCGATCACGTCATGAATGCGTTTGACCGGCTCAGAGCGCATGTCTGACGTAAACTGGGCGTCGCGAAAGACGGTCAGGCCCTCTTTCAGGCATAGTTGGAACCAGTCCCTGCAAGTGATGCGGTTACCGGTCCAGTTATGGAAATACTCATGCGCGATGATGGCTTCGATGCGTTCGAAATTGGTATCTGTCGAGGTCTCGGGGCTGGCCAGAACGGCGGAGGAGTTGAAGATATTCAACCCTTTGTTCTCCATCGCTCCCATGTTGAAATCGTCGACTGCCACGATGTTGAACACGTCCAGATCGTATTCGCGACCGTAAACATCCTCATCCCACTTCATCGACTGTTTCAGCGCTTCCATTCCAAAGGCGCATTTGCCTTCATCACCGGGGCGGACCCACAGGTTCAGTTCGACGTCGCGCCCGGAACGCGTTGTGAATTGATCGGGATGTGCAACCAGTTCCCCTGCAACCAGGGCGAACAGGTATGCAGGTTTGGGCCAGGGATCCGTCCACTCGGCCCAGCCCTCGCCGCTGCCGGTTGGATTACCGTTGGACAGCAGAACCGGAAGATCGCCATTTATGCGGACTGTGAAGGTGGACATCACATCGGGGCGATCCGGATAGTATGTGATCTTGCGAAAGCCCTCGGCTTCACATTGGGTGCAGTACATGCCGTTGGACATATAAAGCCCCTCGAGCGCTGTGTTGTTGCCGGGATCGATTTCGACTTCGGCCTCCCAGATAAAGGGGGCGTCAGGAACCTGAGCGGTCAGGCCCTTGTCGGAAATGTCAGGAGAGATAACCTCGCCGTCGATGGCTGCCCGGATCAACGTCAGCTCTTCGCCATGCAGAAAAAACGTCCGATCGGTTGCGTCCGGATTGGGACGGAATGCGATACGGGATGTGACCCGGGTTGCGTGCTGAGCAAGGTTGAATGTCAGATGCACGCTGTCCACCAAATAACCGAACGGCGTGTAATCTTTCAGATAGATCGTGGTGGGGGCGGCGTCGCGCATCGGGGGCCTCGCATCGGTTCATGTCTGGCGCGACGTTATGAGCTTCGCCCGGTGGCTGCAACCAACGCGATTGTGGTGCGGCATTGCCTTGCTGCTTTTGAAGCAGTTTCCAATCCTGTCTGAAAATCAAAACGTAAGGGCGCAAGTTGCCTATCGGAAACTTTCGCCCTAACTGATGTGCGCATACAACGGCACACAATTGCGGGAGATTCGGAATATGAGCGGCAGAGAAACCCGGAACGGGCTGCAGGTTGATCAGATATTGGCCGATTTTATCGAGCAACAGGCGCTGCCGGGAACAGGTGTAGCTCCGGATGTGTTCTGGGCTGGCCTTGCAAAGATGGTCTCCGAACTTGGCCCCAAAAACCGAGAGTTGTTGGCCAAGCGCGCCGACATTCAGGGCCGCGTCGATGGCTGGCACATCGCGCGCAAGGGGCAGAACATTGATCCGGCAGAGTACCAGTCTTTTCTGCGTGAGATCGGATATCTCGTAGACGAAGGCGATGAATTCCAGATCGAAACCGAGAGTGTAGATCCGGAAATCGCGCTCACACCGGGTCCGCAGTTGGTTGTGCCAATCACCAATGCCCGTTTTGCCCTGAACGCTGCAAATGCCCGCTGGGGCAGCTTGTATGACGCCTTGTACGGAACCGACGCCATGGGCGATTTGCCATCGGGTGGCGGTTACGATGCTGAACGTGGCGCGCGCGTGATTGCATGGGCCAAAGCGTTTCTGGATGATGCAGTACCGCTTGCTTCCGGATCCTGGGCCGATGTCAGCGGCCTGAGTGTCGTAGACGGGTCACTGGTACCTGCGTTGGCAGACCCCGCCAAGTTTGTTGGCTTTGGAGGTTCGGCAAGTGCCCCCGAATTCGTCCTGCTGAAGAACAACGGACTGCACATCCAGATCACGATTGACGCCTTCAGCAATATCGGCGCCTCTGATCCTGCTGGTATCGCGGACGTACGACTGGAATCCGCTCTGTCCACGATCATGGACTGTGAAGATTCAGTCGCCTGTGTTGATGCTGCCGATAAGGTTGTCGCCTACGGAAACTGGCTGGGCCTGATGAAAGGCGACCTGACCGAGGAAGTAACCAAAGGTAGAAACACCTTTACCCGAAAACTGGCAGGCGATCTTGACTTCACCGCCGCTGACGGAGCTCAGAATACCCTGAAAGGGCGTTCATTGATGCTGGTGCGTAACGTTGGGCATCTGATGACCAACCCCGCGGTCCTGGATGCCGACGGCAACGAGATTGGCGAAGGGCTGATGGACGCTCTCTGCACCACATTGATCGCGATGCACGACCTGCAGCGCGAAGGTGGCAACTCGGTCGCCGGGTCGGTCTATGTTGTGAAACCCAAGATGCACGGCCCGGAAGAGGTCGCGTTCTCAGCCCAGATCTTCGACATGGTCGAAGACATTCTGGGATTGCCGCGCAACACGGTAAAGCTGGGTATCATGGACGAAGAGCGTCGGACTTCGGTGAACCTCAAGGAATGCATCCGAGCCGCAAAATCGCGTGTAGCCTTCATCAACACCGGCTTTCTGGATCGGACTGGCGATGAAATCCACACCTCGATGGAAGCGGGGCCGATGCTGCCCAAAGGGGACATCAAGAACACGCCATGGATCGCTTCCTATGAAGATCGCAATGTGGATATCGGTCTGGCCTGCGGGCTGAAGGGCAAGGCTCAGATCGGCAAGGGCATGTGGGCTATGCCCGACCGTATGGGTGATATGCTTGAGCAGAAGATCGGGCATCCGATGTCTGGGGCGACCTGTGCCTGGGTTCCGTCCCCCACGGCGGCGACCTTGCATGCGACCCACTACCACAAGGTAAATGTACTGACGCGGCAGGATGAGATCGCCGCAGGCGGGGCTCGCGGAACATTGGGTGATCTGCTGACCATTCCGCTTTTGGATGGCCGTAATCTGAGCGATGAGGAAATCACCCGCGAGATCGAGAACAATGCTCAGGGCATTCTGGGATATGTCGTGCGTTGGGTTGATCAGGGTGTCGGATGTTCGAAAGTACCGGACATCAACGATATCGGTCTGATGGAGGATCGCGCGACCTGCCGTATCTCAAGCCAGGCGCTGGCCAATTGGTTACATCATGACGTCGTTGACGAAACTCAGGTGATGGCGGCGATGCAGAAGATGGCTGCCGTAGTGGATCGTCAGAACGAAGATGATCCGGCCTACAACCCGATGGCGCCGAACTTTGACGGTATCGCTTTTCAGGCCGCTTGCGATCTGGTCTTCAAAGGTCGCGTGCAGCCGTCGGGTTACACCGAGCCGGTACTTCATGCACGCCGTCTGGAACTGAAAGCGGCCAGCGCTTAAATCCCGGCTGCGGGGGAAGTTCCCCGCAGCACCAACAGAACTTTCATCCAAGAGGGCAGGACATGTCAGTTTCACTTCGCAAGGCGCGCACCATCATTCGCAAAACTCTGGAAAAAGGACGCGAGATGGAGCTGAAGCCTCTTTCCGTGGTCGTTCTGGACTCGGGTGGCCACGTGATCGCGTTCGAGCGTGAAGATGGCGCAGCGCCGGGTCGTTTCGCGATTGCACATGGTAAGGCCTATGGATCGGTAATGCTGGGCATGGCGGGGACAGCGCAGATGCAGCGTGCTGAAGGCCAGGCCTATTTCATGGCTGCAGTGAATGGCGTCTATGGCGGGCAAGTCATTCCCGTCCCTGGTGGTGTTTTGTTGCGTGATCGCAAGGGTGCGATCATCGGTGCCGTTGGTGTGACCGGGGATACTTCGGACAATGATGCCGCCGCTGGGATGGCGGGTATCGAGGCTGCTGGCCTTACAGGCGAGATCTGATCCGCCCTTTAGTCTTGGTCTGCGGCGCCTCGCAACATGGGACGCGCCGCAAGCCACGCTGAAACAGCAAAAACGACTATTCCTCCGATCATGTCCGTAAGGTGATGACCTCCGTGTGACAGGATGGCGGGAACCATGGCCACGTTCAGGATCAACGCCGGAATGAACAGCGCCGTACCGCGCAGATACCACACAACCAGCAATGCCATGATCGTGTGATAGGACGGGAAGGCAATCGTCCCGACGATGTCTGAGGGTGCAATTACGGCAAGCCCCTGATCCGATAGCGTGCGGAGGATTTGTGCGTAGGTGCTGTTGGTCACCAGATCGATCTTTTTTTCCAACCCAACAGGCAGGTCGTAAAAGACCGACGGCCCGACGCTGGGTACAATCCACCAGATCAGCGTTGTGAGGAGCAGGCCGAAGGTGCCCGCCATCAGGGCCCGGTCCAATGTGACGGACCGTCCAGTCAACGCCAGATAGCCAACCATTATAAACAGTTGGGGTAGTGAGCTGTGATAAACATAGCTCAGCGCCCGACCGATATCGGGATAGGCTGCAAGCACCTCAAGCAATTGTGGCCACGAATACCCAAGTGCCGCATCCGCTTGCATCAAAAGCTTGTCGAATGACAATTCGGCTATCGGAAAGCGCAGATAGATCAGCAGGGTTGTAATCCCCATGAAACCCAGAAACAGGCTGTTAGCGATTGCAAGCTGTGCGATGCGCGGCTGATTTTTAAATTGGCGAATGTAAAGACCAGCGGCAAGCAACCCAACCGTAGGCGCCAGACCCATCGCAAAACCGCCCCAGGCAATCGGCTGAGATTTCATTACAGACAGCAACAACGACAGTAGCACCGAGAAGACCAGCATCGAGACGAGAATGATCTCTGGTCGACTGAGGCACCCTTTGAGCACAAACCGTTCGGATGCTTTCCGATTTTGGACGCTGGTTGTCATCGTATTCCGCTCAATCACTTGCTTTTTGCCTGAATTGTCCAAATTTGTGGCATATCTTGGGCGCTGGGCGACAGTTGTTGAGAAATTCACAGTGCAAGCTGCGCCCACGCACTTTGATTAGTTGTGTGAAACTGGCATGAATGCTTGAGCAGTTTCAAAGATTAGCGAGGTTTGCATGGTGCGTCCGGTCGTCGGCATTATCGGAAATTCTTACTTGATGAACGATCAGTATCCGACACATGCGGGCGGAACTATGAATTCGGACGCGGTTGCAAATGTATCGAATTGCCTTCCTCTGCTGATACCGGCCGATCCGCGATATGTGTCGGTGGACGAGTTGCTGGAAGTTTGTGACGGATTTCTGCTGACGGGAGGGCGCCCAAACGTGCATCCCGAAGAATATGGTGAAGCGGAGACCGAAGCGCATGGTGAGTTCGACCGCGCACGTGACGCGATCACCTTGCCTCTGGTGCGTGCCTGCGTCGAACGGGGCCAGCCGTTTCTGGGAATCTGCCGCGGATTTCAGGAAGTGAACGTCGCCATGGGCGGCACGCTGTACCCGGAAATTCGAGACCTGCCCGGGCGCATGAACCACCGTATGCCGCCGGACGGTACGCTGGAAGAAAAGTTCGCTCTGCGCCACGTTGTTACGTTGGAAGAGGGCGGTGTATTCCAGCAGATATTCGGTGCGTGCGAAGTCATGACCAACACGTTGCATGGACAGGGCATCAAGACGGTCGGTCAACGGGTCGTGATTGACGGTCATGCACCTGACGGAACGCCAGAGGCGATTTACATCAAGGATGCACCCGGATTTACTCTGTCAGTGCAGTGGCATCCTGAATGGGACGCTGCCAATGACCCGGTATCCCGACCGCTGTTCGAAGCCTTCGGCGCTGCTGTTCAAGCATGGTCTGCAGGCTCGAAAGCTCCGCTGATCAAGCGCATGGCGTAAGCTAGTTCTCAAGCAACCAGTAGCTTTTTTGCATCGGCCCCGATGAGGGTAGAGCCGATGCAATCTGTTCAGATTAGATCAAGATGTCGAATTGATTGATGAGCGGCAGGCTGCGCGCGCGCTCACCTGTCAGATCAAACAGAGCGTTGCCCAAGGCCGGCATCGATGGTGGTGTGCCCGGTTCACCGGCGCCACCCATATGGCGATTGGTTTCAAGCACGCGTACTTCGACCTGTGGTGCTGTGTGCATTCGGATGGCCTCATAATCAGGGAAGTTGAACTGTTCGACTTCGCCCTCCGAGAATGTGATTTCACCGAAACAAGCCGCCGATAGACCATACATCATGCCGCCGAACATCTGTGCCTTCACGTTTTCTGGATCCAGCGCAAGACCCATGTCGCAGGCGATCCAGGCTTTGTTGATGCGGATGGTGCCATCCTCATCTACGACCTCGATCACTTGCGCGACAGGCGTACCAAAGCTGTAGGTGAATGCCACTCCGCGGCCAACGCCATCGGGTGTCTTACCGGTCCAGCCTGACATTTCGCGCACAGCTTCCAGACATCCGGCTGAAGGGGCGTGCTCGTTTTTCATAAGCTCCAGCCGGAACTCCAGTGGATCACGACCCGCGGCATGCGCCATCTCATCCATGAAGGTCTCGTGGAAGAAGCCATTATGGCTGTTGCCGACCGAACGCCAGAAACCAACCGGGATATCAAGCGCTGCGATATGCCCGCTCATGCGGTAGTTCGGAACCGCATAGGGCTGATTGAAGAACCCTTCGACTAGCACCTTGTCTGGGCCACCCGCTGGCAAGCCGGTGTAGCGTCCGACCGCTTGCTGCGTACAGGATTGTGCCGCAACCTTGCCATCAATCAGAACAGCCTTTCCGTCCTTAACCGCACCACGCATCCGAGCCAGCGCTCCGGGGCGGTAATAGTCGTGGCGCATGTCTTCTTCGCGGCTCCATGTGGTTTGCACCGGCGTTCCGGGCATCGTCATGGCAACCTTGGTTGCGATCTCGCCGAAATCCAGTTCACCGCGCCGACCGAAACCACCGCCAAGATAGGTGGTGTGTATCTCAACCGCTTCGGTGTCCAGATTGGCGACATTTGCCACCCGCATCCGGATCAGTGTAGGGGCCTGATTTCCGCACCACAGGTCCAGCTTTGTCCCGGTGAACAGCGCAGTGGCATTCATTGGCTCCATCGTGGCGTGAGCCAGATAAGGCAGTTGATACTCGGCGGTGATCTCCGTTGCGCCTTCGGGCAAGGTATCAACGTCTCCGTCATCGCGCATGGTGGAGTTCGGAGAGTCGTCGAATGCCTTGGCAATGCTGGCAAAGATTGCGTCGGTTTCGGGCGGGTAGGGCGCATCGCCCCAGTCCACGTCAATCGCTTCGACAGCCTGATTGGCAAGCCATGTGTTGTTGGCGATGACGGCCACTCCGTTACCAAGATCGACGATCTTTTCGACGCCCGGCATGGTTTTTGCCGCGCTGTCGTCAAAGCCGTTCATGGTGCCACCCAGTTTTGGATTCATCCGAACGCTGGCGAACTTCATATCTGGAAGGCGAACATCAACACCAAACTCGGCGGTACCGGTCGCTTTTTCGGTCATGTCTAGACGCGGTTGGGATTGGCCCAGATAGCGCCATTCAGACGGGTCGCGCAGTGCTGCCTCAACCGGTTCCAGTGTGGCCGCATCCGCCGCCAGTTCGGTATAGGCGATTTTGTCTCCGTTCGGTGCAATCACGTGACCTGAGGCGGTTTTCAACTGCGTGGGATCAGCACCCAGACGTTCTGCCGCCGCCAGTTTCAGCGTTTCGCGGGCCGAAGCGCCTGCCTCGCGCATGCGTTCATAGCCATCCTTCATCGACGTAGAGCCGCCGGTGACCTGCAAACTAAGCGCCCGGCCGACAACACCCAGTGCCTCACCCAGATTGTGCTGGAAGTCCGAGATATCGTAGCCCTTGTTTGGCAGGCTCTCACCCATCAGGGCCGAGTTGTAGTAGGCGGCTGCTGCGGGGCCGTGCAGAACGGTGATCTGGTCAAGATCCACATCCAGCTCCTCAGCAATCAATGCGGCCCAAGTGGTTTTGACACCCTGACCCATTTCGGCGCGAGGGGCGAATAGGGTGACGCCGTTCTGATCAATCAAAACGAAGGGATTCAGTGCGGCCTCACCTTCGCCTGGTTTCAACGGGTTCGGTGCAGGGCGATTGACGTAGTAGACGCCAAAGGCCACGCCTCCGGCGATTGCGGCAGAACCAATCAGGAATGTACGGCGAAGGATTTTTCCAATGCGTGCCATTGCTTAGGCCTCCTTCAGTTTTGCAGCGGCGTCGTGGATCGCTGCGCGAATACGAGGATAGGTGCCACAGCGGCAGAGGTTTCCCTGCATTGCGTCATCTATGTCAGTGTCTGAGGGGCTTGGGTTCTCGGCAAGCAAGGCGACCGCCTGCATGATTTGGCCCGACTGGCAGTAGCCACATTGCGCCACCTGATGGTCAACCCAGGCCTGCTGAATTGCCGCCATCGAATCCGGAGAGCCGATGCCTTCGATTGTGGTAACGTCACCCCAGACATCAGACAGTGCTACCTGGCATGAACGTACCGCCTCGCCATCGATGTGGACGGTGCAGGCCCCGCATGCGGCCACTCCGCAGCCAAATTTCGTTCCGGTCAAGCCAACTTCATCCCGCAGCACCCAGAGAAGGGGCACATCATCGGGCAGGTCGACCTGATGTGATGTTCCGTTGATCTTCAGGGTCGTCGCCATGGCGCACCTCTCTTGGCTGTGGCTGGTTTCTGACATAATTGGTGAAAAATGTCAGTGTGTCAATTGACAAAATATACAAAAAATGTCAGAGGTTCGGATATGACGGATTTGATCGACGATACGCGGCAAAAGGCCATTCTCACGTCGGCCTTTCAGGCCTTTTCAGCTTATGGATTTCGCAAAACCTCGATGGATGACATAGCGCGCGGGGCGGGAATGTCGCGGCCAGCCGTCTATCTGCACTACAAGAACAAAGAGGCGATTGTTCGTAAGCTTACCGAGCTGCACTACGTCGAAAAGACCGCTTCTGTTGCAGACGCACTGGAAGGTGAAGGTACCGTGTCGCAGATTTTTGAGAAGGCGATCAACGCGCAGATTGATGGCATGGCTGCTATTCTGGCGTCACCGCATGGTCTTGAGATGCTCGATACGACCAAATCCATGTCCATCGATATTGTCGAACAGGGCGAATTGGAACTTACGGATCTGTTCGCAAACTGGCTAAACCGGGAACACGCAGACGGGCGGGTACGATTGCTTGAAGAAGCATATGAGACGGCCAAAACCATCACGGCGACGCTCAAAGGGATCAAGATGACCGCTTCGAGCGCCGACGAGTTTGAAAAGCGCACTGCTCAACTGGCAGCGCTAATAGGTGCTGGTTTGGAAGTCAGGTAACCCGCTGACGGACCTTGTATTCTGGAACATCCCACAATCTGTTGCGCATGATGTCGGCAACGATTTCAGCCGCTTGCTCAACATCGTTTTCATCAACGTAAAGCGGTGTGAAGCCAAATCGCATAATGTCTGGTGCCCGGAAGTCTCCGATCACACCACGTGCGATCAGGGCTTGCATGGCGGCGTATCCATCGGTGAACTTAAACGATACCTGACTGCCGCGTTGTTCTGGGTTGCGGGGGCTGGCCAGTTCCAGCTCCGGGCAGGTTGCCTCGACCCGTTTGATGAACAGTTCGGTCAGCTCGATGGATTTTGCGCGAACATCGGCCATGTCTGCCATGTCCCAGATGTCCATCGCTGCGGCCAGTGCGGTCATCTGAATAACCGGTGGGGTACCGACGCGCATTCTTTCGATACCGCTCCCGGGACGGTAATCCAGATCGAATGCAAACGGTGCCTCATGGCCCAGCCAACCGGACAGGGCGGGGCGCACAGATTGAGCCAGTCGCGGAGCCACATAGATAAACGCAGGCGCGCCGGGACCGCCGTTCAGATATTTGTAGGTACAGCCAACGGCGAAATCGGCGTTGCAACCTGACAGATCAACCGGGATCGCACCAGCGGAATGCGCCAAATCCCAAACCGTAACGACGCCATTGGCATGTGCCAGTTCGGTGAGCGCCTTCATGTCGTGCATGCGTCCGGTCCGATAGTCCACCTCGGTCAACATCAGAACGGCGATGTCTTCGGTGATGTTTTCAGCAACCTGTTCGGGATCAACAACGCGCAGTTCGTAGTCAGCCCCCAACGAGCGCAACAATCCATCAACCATGTACAGATCTGAAGGAAAGTTCCCGTTGTCTGACAGCACAACCTTGCGCTGTGGGTTGAGTTCCAGCGCTGAGGCGACCGCCTGGTAGACTTTTATCGACAAAGTGTCGCCCACCACAACAGCGCCAGCCTCCGCTCCGATAAGTCGGCCGATGCGGTCACCGAGGCCTGTTGGCAGCCCCATCCATCCGGCCTTGTTCCAGCCGGTGATCAGCATCTGCCCCCATTCTGCGCTCAACATGTTCTGAACGCGCTCCCCGGCGGCTTTTGGAAGTGGTCCCAAAGAGTTACCGTCCAGATACAGCACCCCTTCGGGCAGTTCGAACATGGCCTTGGTGGCGGCAAAATCTGTCATGGAAGCTCCCTGAAGTTGTAGGCGTAATTTATTGTTGTGTTTGACGTATCCGATTGGGCCTTAGCTGTCCATTATCGCAGAACTGATGGGCAGATCGCATGGTTGAAAGCAATGCTAATCGCGAATTTCAGGCGCGTTTTGACAGTATGAAAGCCTCTGCCTTGGTTGTTATCGCTTTCAGGTAAAGAAAAAAACCGATGCGACAACCTGATGTTTTGCCAAATAAGCGCAAAAGCGGTAGGACGTCTGTCAGAAGCGACATGTGTCGGTGCATGTCGTCATTCACAGGGAATGCTCATGCGCCGGATCGATATCCCGCCCGTTTGGCTTCTGGGCTTTGTGCTGCTTTCATGGCTACAGGCCAAATACCTGCCTTTGGGCTTATCCCTGAAAGGTGGATTCACGGGTCTTCTCAGCGGAATATTGATTGGTGGAGGCATATTGGTCGTTGTCTTGGCAGCGGTCGAGTTTCGTCGATACCGCACAACGATCATACCTCATGAAACGCCTTCCGCACTCGTCCAGTCTGGTATCTACAAACGTAGCCGAAATCCAATTTATGTTGGCGACGTTTTGATCCTTGCCGGGTTGATTTTGCGTTTTGATGCAATCGCTTCACTGGTGTTGATCCCAATCTTTGTCTGGATCATCGAACGCAGGTTCATCCTGCCCGAAGAGGATCGGTTGCGCCGGACATTTCGAGCGGATTTTGCTCGATACGAACAGAAAACACGCCGTTGGGTTTGAGGTACATCAGAACGTGACACAACGTAAAAATTGCTGCGACTGCGAAATAATGTTGCGCAAGATGTATCTTTTGCTTAACAAACAATACCGACCACCCGCTCAATCAGAGTGACAATTAGGGGGACCTGCCGGTGAAAATAGGCACACCAAAAGAAATACTGGATGGTGAGAACCGGGTCGCAATGACACCGGATTCGGCTGTGCAGCTGCAGAAACTCGGCTATGAATGCGTCATTGAAAAAGGAGCGGGTGAGGCTGCCGGCTTTTCGGACGCGTCTTATGAGGCCGTTGGCGTTGAGATCATCAAAACAGCGGCATCGCTGTGGAAGACAGCGGATATCATTGCCAAGGTTCGGGTGCCCACCGAGACAGAACTCAAACGTCTGACCAAGGGCAAAACCCTGATCTCTTTCTTCAACCCAGCGGGTAACGAAGAAGGTATGGAGCTGGCCAAGTCCAAAGGCGCGAACGTCATCGCCATGGAAATGGTGCCGCGTATTTCGCGTGCGCAGAAGATGGACGCGCTTTCGTCGATGGCCAATATCGCGGGCTATCGCGCGGTGATCGAGGCGGGCAACAACTTTGGTCGCTTTTTCACCGGCCAGGTGACGGCAGCGGGTAAGGTTCCGCCTGCAAAGGTTCTGATTGTCGGTGCGGGTGTCGCTGGTCTGGCGGCCATCGGGACGTCCACGTCGCTAGGTGCGATCACCTACGCGTTCGACGTACGCCCCGAAGTGGCCGAGCAGGTCGAATCCATGGGCGCTGAATTTGTCTATCTGGATTTCGAAGAAGAACAGCAGGACGGCGCAGCCAGCGGTGGTTATGCCTCGGTTCAGTCGGAAGAATTCCGTAACGCGCAGCTGGCCAAGTTCCGTGAGCTTGCGCCTGAGATGGACATTGTCATCACCACCGCCCTGATCCCCAACCGTCCGGCGCCCAAGCTGTGGCTGGAGGATATGGTCGAGGCGATGAAACCGGGTTCGGTCATCGTTGACCTGGCAGCAGAGCGTGGCGGCAACGTCGAAGGCACAGTGCCGGACGAAAAGGTCGTGACCGACAATGGTGTTACCATCATCGGTTACACTGACTTCCCCAGCCGGATGGCCGCGCAATCTTCGTCTCTTTACGCGACGAACATTCGTCACATGATGACCGACCTGACCCCTGAAAAAGACGGTCAGATCAATCACGACATGGAAGATGACGTGATCCGCGGTTCGACCGTGACCCATGAGGGCGAAATCACGTTCCCGCCACCTCCGCCCAAAGTGCAGGCGATCGCGGCGCAGAAAAAGCCTGAGGTCAAAGAACTAACGCCGGAAGAGAAGAAGGCGCAGGAGATTGCAGCCTTCAAGGCGCAGACCAAGCAGCAGTTCACCCTGCTGGGTGTTGGCGGCGCGCTGATGCTGCTGGTGGGGCTGATCGCTCCGGCCAGCTTTATGCAGCACTTCATCGTCTTTGTGCTGGCCATCTTTGTGGGCTTCCAGGTGATCTGGAACGTTGCACACAGCCTGCACACACCGCTGATGGCGATCACCAACGCGATCTCGTCGATCATCATTGTCGGGGCCTTGATGCAAATCGGATCGGGGTCTTTCCTGGTCATCCTGCTGGCGGCGTTGTCTGTCTTTATGGCAGGGATCAACATCTTCGGTGGCTTCCTCGTAACCCGGCGCATGCTCGCCATGTTCCAGAAATCTTAAGGAGGCCGGGCACATGGAATTTGGCTTCACTACTGCCGCCTACGTCGTTGCGGCTGTCCTTTTTATCCTCTCGCTCGGCGGTCTGTCGAACCAGGAAAGCGCTAAGCGCGCGGTCTGGTATGGCATCGTCGGTATGGCGCTGGCGGTCTTTGCCACGCTGGTCGGGCCTGGTTCGGGCCTGTGGTTGCTGTCGCTGCTGCTGATCGCCGGTGGCGGCTTCATCGGTCAGTACGTCGCGCAACGCGTGCAGATGACCGAGATGCCGCAGCTTGTTGCCGCCATGCACTCGCTGGTTGGTCTGGCGGCTGTGTTCGTCGGCTTCAACGCGCATTTTGAAATCGGCAACGTGGCTCAGGTCATGGCAATCGCCGACAGCGCGTCTCAGGCGGATCTGTCTGATCTGGGCGCATTTGCCAAGCTGATCGCCAAGAAAACCTCGGCCGAACTAGCGATCCTGCATGTCGAACTGTTCCTGGGCATCTTCATCGGTGCGATCACCTTTACCGGTTCGGTCGTGGCCTATGGCAAGCTCGCGGGCAAGGTGACCTCGGCAGCGACCAAGCTGCCCGGCGGTCACGCGCTGAACGCGGCGGCGGCGGGTCTCTCGTTGATCTGCCTGATCTGGTATACTGCTTCGGGTGGTTTGTTGCCGCTGATCCTGATGACGCTGGCTGCGCTGTTCATCGGCTATCACCTGATCATGGGCATCGGCGGTGCCGACATGCCGGTGGTTGTGTCGATGCTGAACAGCTACTCGGGCTGGGCCGCTGCGGCGATTGGTTTCTCGCTGGGTAACGACTTGCTGATTGTGGTCGGTGCGCTGGTGGGCTCGTCCGGTGCGATCCTGTCCTACATCATGTGCAAGGCGATGAACCGTCACTTTGTCAGCGTGATCCTGGGCGGCTTTGGTGGTCCCCAGGGCGAGCAAATGGCTGTTGAGGGCGAGCAGGTGGCGATCGACGCAGATGGTGTTGCTGCTGCTCTGAATGATGCCGATAGCGTGATCATCATTCCGGGCTATGGCATGGCGGTTGCGCAAGCGCAGCAGTCTGTCTCCGAGTTGGTCCGTAAGCTGCGCGCCAAGGGCAAAGAGGTGCGCTTTGCGATCCACCCGGTTGCCGGTCGTCTGCCGGGTCACATGAACGTTCTGCTGGCCGAAGCGAAGGTGCCGTATGACATCGTTCTGGAAATGGACGAGATCAACGACGATTTCCTGGACACTGATGTGGCCATCGTCATCGGGTCGAACGACATCGTGAACCCTGCGGCGCAGGAAGATCCCAACAGCCCCATCGCCGGCATGCCGGTTCTGGAATGCTGGAAGGCCAAGCAGGTCTTTGTGTCCAAACGCGGTCAGGGCACCGGCTATTCGGGCATCGAAAACCCGCTGTTCTTCAAAGAGAACACCCGGATGTTCTACGGCGACGCCAAGGAGTCGCTGGACAAGCTGCTGCCGATGATCGACTGATCCGGTTCGGATAACTCTCGGAAAGGCGCCCACATGGGCGCCTTTTCTGTTTTTGGTGTACCCTGTCCTTACAGGAGGTGCCGAATGGAGAAAGTGAACGGTATAGGCGGGCTGTTCTTCCGCGCCCGTGACCCGGAAGCGTTAAGCGCGTGGTACGAAAAGCACCTAGGCGTAAATCACTATGTCCCGGTGCCGTGGAAACAGCGCGAAGGCTACACAGTCTTTGCTCCTTTCGCACAGGACACCGACTATTTCGGCCGGCCCGAGCAGCAGTGGATGATCAACTTCCGTGTCGATGATCTGGAGGCCATGATTGCTCAATTAGAATCTGCTGACATAGCCGTAGAGACCCGTGCCGAGTGGGATAGTGAGGTTGGCAAGTTCGCTCGAATACACGATCCGGAAGGCAACCCGATCGAGCTGTGGCAACCAAATCAATAAGATAGCAGGCTTGTATACTGTGGTATCCATGTAAGTGTATGAAATAAAAAGATAATTGATGTATTTGTGGCGCTGCGTATAGTTCCCGGGAACTCAGGGAACACAAAATGACACCCATCGACGACCATCCACTGCGCTATGCGCTGGCCAATGAACTGCACGCACGCCCCTTTCCGGTGGCCAAGGCGCCATGCACTGTCGTCTTTCTTGCCGTCAAGAAACCGGTCCAGGCAGTTGCCCGGGATCGGAACGAAGATATGGCGCACCTGATAGATCTGCTAGATCGTCATGGCGCACAGCACCCTCAGCCAGGGGCCACACACTATGCAGGGCAGATCGGACGTCACTGGCTAAAGTGGGAGCAACATACCGAGTTCGTCACCTATACGGCGATCACGCAGAATGTCAGTGATCGCCCGTTCAACCCGGCTGATTTCGAAGTGTTCCCTCAGGATTGGTTGATGAGCAGCCCGGGGCAGAGGATTACCTCGGCCATGTTGCGAGTGGTCAAGCGCCGGGATGACGAGGAAGTGGTGGCGGCATTGTCGGAGTGGTTTGAGCCAGAGAGTCTGGCCGTGGCGAACGTATTGGACAACTCAGCAGTCTGTGCCAGTGATTTTCGGATTGATCCGGCAGGGCACATGCGTTTCGCGCTGTTTGTCTTGGACGGAACCGGGCGACGCAGAACTGGTCGTATTATTCAGCGGCTGTGTGAGATCGAAACTTACAAGGCCATGTCCATGCTGGGCTTTGCCCGGGTTAAAAGCCTCATGGGGCGCATCGGTGAATTGGACAAGCGTCTTACAGATCTGATGGTCGAGATGACGGACGATGCCACCCATCCGGACGAATTGCTGCCCCAACTCCTGTCGACGTCGACCGAGCTTGAGACACTCTCAGCTCGTTGCTCGTTTCGTTTTGGAGCTACCGGAGCCTATGAAGCGATTGTAAACCAGAGGATCGAGGTTCTGCGAGAGCAGCGCTTTTATGGTCGTCAAACCTTTGCTGACTTTATGATGCGCAGATATGACCCTGCTATTCGCACCGTGAAATCCACGGAGCGGCGTCTGCAAGCCCTGTCTGACCGAGCGATCCGAGCGGGTGAATTGCTGCGGACACGTGTAGATGTTCAGCGCAGTGCGCAGAACCAGGCATTACTTGAAAGCATGGATCGCCGCGCCGATCTGGCCCTTAGACTGCAGCACACGGTGGAGGGATTGTCGGTAGTAGCTATCAGTTACTATGCAGTCTCTCTGGCCAGCTATCTGCTTTACCCGATCACCAAAACTGGAATCAGCAAGGGGATGTTGACGGCAGTCGTGACAGTGCCGGTGGTACTTGCAGTCTGGTTCGCAATTCGGCGCATACGCCGCCGGTTGGAATAAGCTCAGAGACTGCTGGCAGAGGCATCTGCAGGAATGCAGATAACCTTGGTCTGACTATAGAACTTGGGCCCGATTGAGCGCCATCGGCAGGACCTAAAAACAGAACTCACCGACAAATCGGGTTTCAATTTGTGAAATGGGCGCGGTCGCGAATTAACTCGCAACCACGCCCATCGATGACTTCATATCTGAAGCGGGTGTCAGAGCAGGAAGCTATCCTCTTCCAGCAGGTTCGCAATCATCAGATCTGTTACCGCATCTGTCTCGTTCGCCAAATCGCTGTTCGACGACACATCGACCAGTTTTGTCGGAACAGAAATGCCTGCGATCTTGGTTTCGCCTGCACCGAACACGACGGATAGGAATTCATCAACGATTTCCGCAGTCACATTCGGCACAAATTCGAGAACATCGACTGTACCCGCCCATCCGGCCTCGCCCGAAATCTCGCCTTCTGGTGCGAGTTTCTGAGCAGGAGATGATTGCTGTGCAAGTTTCGGAAGCTCGTATCCTACAGTACCACTTCCATTGATATCGTAGCTATAGAAGGCTTCCACATCGATGACATCAGGGATCGTCGTACTGCTGATGTAGGCACCACTAGCGTCGGTGATCCACTCACCGTAGTCTCCGTTGGCGTTTTTCCAGAGTACCTTAAAGCCGCCATTGAATGCCTCGGCGTGGATGGCCTCCCAGCCGGGGAAGCTATCTGGGCCAGCTTTGACACCGTCACGCGTCAACTCGACACTGCCATTGACCAGATAAACGCCGCGGGTTGATGACGCGAGCGATACGGAACCGGCGGTTTCGATGCTGGTTGTCTTGTGCCCGATTGTGCCGTCCCCGTTCAGGTCGACATTGTAGAATGTTTCGACATCCACAAAGTTGTCGAGGCTGGCGCTGCTCAGGTATTCACCGGCCGAATTGGTGATCCACTCACCGTAGGAGCCGTCTGCGTTTTTCCAGAGTACCTTGAAGCCGCCATTGAACGCTTCGGCTTGGATGGCCTCCCAGCCCGGGATACTGTCCGGCCCGGTTTTGACACCGTCGCGCGACAACTCGATGCTGCCATTGACGAGGTAAACCCCACGGGTCGAAGATGCGAGCGTTACCGACCCGGCGGTTTCGATGCTGGTTGTCTTGTGCCCGATTGTGCCGTCACCGTTCAGGTCGACGTTGTAGAACGTTTCGACATCCACAAAGTTGTCGAGGCTAGCACTGCTGATATAGGCACCACTGGCATCAGTGATCCACTCACCATAGGAACCGTCTGTATTTTTCCAGAGCACCTTGAAGCCGCCATTGAACGCTTCAGCTTGAACGGCCTCCCAACCCGGGATACTGTCCGGCCCGGTTTTGACACCGTCGCGCGACAACTCGATGCTGCCATTGACGAGGTAGACCCCACGGGTCGAAGAAGCGAGCGTAACCGACCCGGCGGTTTCGATATTGGTCGAGAAGTGCCCGGTCTGACCGTCCCCATTCAGATCGACACCATAAAAAGCCTCGACATCAATGACATTTCCAATTCCGGTGCTGCTGATATAGGCGCCGCTGGCGTCAGTGATCCATTCGCCGTAGGAACCGTCCACGTTTTTCCAGAGAACCTTGAAGCCACCTGTGATCGCTTCGGCGTGGATAGCCTCCCAGCCCGGAATGCTTCTCGGTCCGGCATTGGCACCGTCTCGGGTCAGTTCGATGTTGCCATTGACCAGATAGCCGCTGCGCGTCGACGAGGAGAGCGCCACGGAGCCATCGCTTTCGATGCTTGTGGTCTTGTGCCCGATTGTTCCGTCACCGTTCAGGTCGGCGTTGTAGAATGTCTCGACATCCACAAAGTTGGATATAATCCGGTCAGAGATGTGTTGCCCCGCGCTGTTGACCGTCCACTCCCCAAAGCTGCCGTCTGCGTTTATCCACAGAACGCGGTAGCCACCGCCTGAAGCTTCGGCCTGAATGGCTTGCCATCCTGCAATCGAGCCTGCCCCGATCACCTCACCGCGCAAGGTCAACGCAACGTTCGAGCCGGCTGAGTCCAGTACGTAGATACCGTGGTCCGCATGCTGCAGCGTCGTACCCGTTGTATCGACGTCAGACAGTTGCATGGCAGATGCGATGTTCGACCAGGTTAACTGTTGCACGCCGTTCAGGAACTGGATCAGCTCAACATCATTTGCGATGGTGAAGGTGATACGTGTGATGACGTTCAAAAACTCGTAGCTGGTTCCGTTTCTCAGGAACAGATAATTGCTGATCGCGGTTGTAAACCTGATGGTATCCGTACCAGATCCCCCGTAAAACGAGCCGTCATTACTCGTCACGATCGCTATATCGTTGCCCTGATCGCCAAATACCTGATCGGAGCCGGTACCGTGCGCGAGATAGACCGTGTCGTTCCCGTGCCCGCCATAGATTGTGTTGTTGTTGCTTCCGTTGGAAAGCGAGTAAATCGTGTCGTTCCCGTTGTTGCCACGCAAAACGTTCTGGGCATGGTTGCCATAGATCGTATCATTGCCGGACCCGCCTGATGCGTTTTCAATGGTGACGCCGTGGGCGATCGTAAATCCGCCCCTTACCCCGGCTGCGGATGATACGACACCGCCACCGGTAGCGGTGTAGTCCAAAGTTGCGGGTCGCAGGTCGATCCGTGCGTCCGAATTGCCCAGATGCTGGATGGTATCGTTGCCACCTGTATCCCAGATCGCCTGATACCCTGTGCCCGCAACGTTTGCGGACGGAAGGGTATAAACGTTGTTGCCGGAGTTAGTGGTGGTATTCGCGCCGTACATTGCTTGCAGTGCGGCAATGTCCAGAGCCCCGAAGCCGGTGGATCCGCCAAATGTCGAATTGCTAGGCAGAATTCCACTCGCTGAAGTCCAACCATCATTGTACGACATGACGGTGTAGACGCCCTGGTTGAGCGAGCCAACGCCAAATGAGTTGAAGGGCGAGGTAACACCAGTCATCACGGTCGTGCCAAATCCGGTGTCATGTGGATGCCCCAATCCCAGCGCGTGACCTAGCTCGTGAATGAGTGTCGTAAAGAAATACCCGCCTGGATCGCCGTTGCCGCCGGGACCGGCATTCCAGTAGTTCGTGTTGTAGGCTCCGGTCGAAGGTCTACTTGACGGTCCAAAATGAAAACCCAGGACATTGGGAGACGAAAAGGACGAAGCAGGTGCAATATACTCGACCAGATCGGCTGAAGATGATGAGGATTCGACAAATCGAATGTTAGCTACGGCTTCGATTGCCGCAAGGGCGGCACGGAATTCAGCCTTATATTCGGAGGTCCAGTTCTGCGTGTCGGACAGTTTTCCGAAATTATAGGTGATGGTGGTGACAGTTGCCGGGTTGCCGTCCCCGTATGCACGAGTACCCTGAATCGCGCTGACTGGCGAGGATGAAGAAGGTCTTGGAATATATGTCGTTGTAGCCATGTGTTTGCCTCAAATTCGGCGATTTTGATTGCGCGTACAATTCACGCGCAAGTTGTCATTTTCGTGGCGATGAAAGCCTGCTGCGCGCAAAATTAATTTTTTGTTATGGTAAGTCTAGCGGCTTTGGAAACTGCCACTGCACACGATGTCAGACCGCGGCATTTTGGTCTCGGTTGTTTGGTATTTTGATCGTGGGATTGCAGTCAAATCCACAACAAGTCCGGACATATGGGCGGCTGAGAATGGCAAGCCGTTAAACGAAGTCGTCACTAGAATTTGCAGGAATCATCAACTGGTATGTTGAGCAGTGAATAGACCGGTGCGCAGGTGCGCACCGGTCAGTTTTTGTCAGCGCCCGCGAATACGCGGATCAAGCGCGTCGCGCAGGCCATCGCCCAGATAGTTGACGCTGAGCACGGTCAGCGAGATCGCCAGACCGGGCCAGAAAACACGCTCGGGGTATTGCTGCAGATAGTCGACTCCATCGAACAGCAGTCGTCCCCATGTCGGGAAATCGGGCGGGAACCCGAGACCGAGGAACGACAGGGCACTTTCCGTAATGATCGCCGTTGCGATACCCAGTGTTGCCGACACCATGATGGGTGACAGAACGTTGGGCAGAATGTGACGCGTGATGATCTGCGTGTTGCTCGTGCCAATGGACCGTGCGGCCAGTACGAACTCACGCTCTTTGATCGCCAAAACATCACCACGAACGATCCGCGCAGTCGGCATCCAGGATGTCACGCCAATCGCTGTTACGATCAGGATGAAGATACCACGCTCAAGCCCGAATGCTGCAGACAGAGGCTCACGGAACAGCAACATCATGACCAGCAGCAGCGGCAGCAAGGGCAGGGCAAGGAAGAGGTCGGTCAAGCGCATCAGCGGCCCGTCAAGGCGTTTGAAGAACCCGGCGACCACCCCGATCAATGACCCCAGCAGCAGTGCCAGCAGCATCGCAGTGATGCCCACGGAAACCGATGTCTGACCACCTGCCATCATACGCGCCATGATATCGCGGCCCAGTTGATCTGTGCCAAAGGGATGCGCAAGGCTGGGCCCTTGATTCCGCGCCCGGATGTCAATCTGGGTGGGATCAATCGTCCAGATATAGGGGCCGAGATAGACCGCCGCGACGATGAAGATGAACAACATCGCCCCCAGCATTGCACCCTTGTGTGTTTTGAACTGATCCCAAACGTCACGCCATTGGCTGCGCGGCGGGGTAGCCAGCTCTTCCATCACATCTGTGGTCGGCAAGGCCGTTGATGCAGGTGCAAGACCTTCGTCGGGGACCAGAGTGTCGGTACGATCATGATCAGTCATAGCGAATCCTCGGGTCCAGAATGCCGTAAAGTACATCGGCGATCAGGTTGAACAGCACGATCAGCACAGCAAATATGAAGGTCAGGGTTTGGACCATCGGCAGGTCGTTGGCCTGAATGGCGCCAATCAGCAGTTGACCGATACCGTTTACCTTGAACACCTGCTCGGTGATGATTGCACCGCCGAAGATGGCGGGAATACCCAGAGCAATGACCGTGACAACCGGGATCATCGAGTTGCGCAGGACATGCACCATGACGACGGTATATTCGCTCAGTCCCTTGGCGCGTGCTGTGCGAACATAGTCCTGATTGAGGTTGTCCAGCATCGAGGCGCGCATGAAGCGGCTGAGCTGTGCCGTGATTTGCAGTGCCAGAACCATGACAGGCATGATCATTTGCTTCAGCTGAACGACAAAGCTGTCCCAGCTGTCAACAACATGGGTGGTGTCATAGATCGACGGGAACCAGCCAAGTTGAACCGAGAAGATCACGATCACCAGAACACCCGAGAAGAAGGGTGGGACCGAGAAGCCGACCATCGAGACGAACGTACCCATCTGGTCGAACCAGGAATACTGGCGATAGGCCGAATAGATGCCGATGGGCAGGGCGATCAGGATGGCGACCACATAGGCAGTGCCAACAACCCACAGGGTCTGCGGGATACGCTGAACGACGATGTCCATGACGGGTGAACGGGTTTGCCACGAAATCACGCGCAGATCACCTTCGGAGAAGGTTGTGCCAAAGATCGAGTCGATCAGCACCTGCGGTTCAATCCAGAAAAACTGCACGATCCATTTCCAGAACCGGATATGCATCGGCTGACCGAGGCCAAGTGCCTCGCGCATCTTTTCTTTGACTTCGGGAGGAACAGTGAGCGGAACCTGCGCCATTGGATCGCCGGGTGCGAACTCGAGGAGCAGGAAAATGACGAGGCTGATGAACAGAAGCGTTGGAACGGCCAGTATCAGTCGTCTGATAGTGAAGTTGAGCATTAAAAGGCGCCTTTATATGCGTCTTCTTGTTGGTGGAATATGCGAAAGACCGCGCCCCGATAAAGATCGGGACGCGGCTTTGCAAGGCTAACGCTTAGGAACCGGTCTTGCGGTACCAGTCAGCGATGTTCCACAGTTCGCTGTCCCAGACGTTCAGGACAACGCCACCCAGCGTGTTCGAATGCGCCGACAGACGGCCACGGTGTACCAGCGGGATCATACCGCCGTTTTCAACCATGATGTCGTTCAGCTTTTTCGCGATCTCAGCGCGCTGCTCCAGACCTGCGGTCTCGGCCAGCTGACCATGCAGCTTGTCGAATTCCTCGTTGCAGAAGCGGCTGATGTTCTCACCCTGCCACTGGGAGTCAGGACGCGGAGCTTTGTCGCACAGGCCGTTGCCCAGATAGGACTGAGGGTCGGTGCCGTTGAAGGTATTGGCATACATTTCAACGTCAGCATAGAACTTCTGGAAAGTGTCCGGCGAGCCCGGGTCACCACCGAAGAAGACCGATGCGTTGATGTTGCGCAGCTCGGATTCGATACCGATCTGGCTCCACCACTCTTTGATCAGCGCCTGGAAGTCCTGACGAACAGCGTTGGTCGAGGTCTGGTAGACGATTTTCAGCGGAACACCGTCTTTTTCACGAACGCCGTCACCGTCTGTATCTACGATGCCTGCGTCATCCAGCAGTTTCTTCGCACCTTCGATATCCTGCTGGTCACAGGTCATCGAGGTCGAGTTGAACGCAGCAGGAGCCGGAACCCAGTTACAGGTGACCTTACCGGCCTGACCGTAGCCGATTTCAACCAGCAGCGGACGGTCGATCGCCAGCGACATCGCTTTGTATACAGCCGGGTCCGTCAGGAACGGATGCGGATGCTTGGCTGTCGAACGCTCGCCTTCCGGCAGTTCGGGCGACGGATTGGTCTGGTTCATCATGATACGCTCGACCAGCGGGCCAAAGCCTGCGACCGGGGTACCTTTGCCGCCTTCCTGCATTTGCGCAATCACTTCGGGCGCCAGCTGTAGGTTCCATGCGTAGTCAAACTCGCCGGTTTCCATGACAGCACGGCCAGCCGCGGTTGCGTCGCCACCACCTTTGAAGGTCACGGTCGCAAAGGCAGGTTTTGCGGGGTCGCGATAGTTGTCGTTGGCCTTGAAGGTGATCACGTCGTTCGGCTTGAACTCGGTGACGACAAACGGGCCAGTGCCGATCGGATTAAAGTTCTGCTCGGTGCATTCCGGGGCCTTTGCACCCATGCAGTTTTCAAACTGAGCTTTCTGGATGATGGGGCTCTCGCCGCCAACAAACGGTCCGTAGGGGAACGGGGTAGGTGCGTCGAATGTGACTTTAACGGTCATATCATCAACAGCTTCTACCGAGGTAACGCCTTCGAATTTGGTTACCTGCGCACAGCCACCTTCGGGGTCCATGCAGTAATCAGCAGTGAATACAACGTCCGCAGCGGTGAACGGTGTTCCATCCGACCACTTGATGCCGGGTGCGATTTTCCAGGTGATCGAGGTCAGGTCTTCGCTGACACCGCCATTTTCAACCGTAGGAATCTCGGACGCTAGGAAGGGAACCATGTTGCCGTCTTGGTCGTAGCGAGCCAGAGGCTCGATCACCAGCGAGGCCGATTCCACATCCTTGGTACCGCCCGACAGGAACGGGTTCAGGATTGAGGGTGCTTGCCAATAGATGATGCTGACATTGCCGTCCGATCCACGCTCGGCAAAGGCCATCGGGGCCATAGCCGTGCTGGCGATCGCACCAAGCAAAAGGGTCTTGATTTTCATCATACACTCCATGTTGGACACTTGCGTGTCTCGATTATCTCCGCAAGGCCTGCGGATTTGGCGTTGCCGTACCTGGGTGCAAGGCGCTGAAATGAAACATAAATGCAATTCACGTTTCGTGTTTTCCGCCCTCTCCCAAAAACGGTTACGCGGCGTATCGAAACAGAGTTTCTGAAAATTGCAAGCCTTGCCGCTGCGAAATTCGGTAATGCGTTTGACTTTTCCCGCTTTGCGGCCTTAGCGTTTGGCAATCAAAAAATATAAGCCGCCAAGGGGAGCGTGCGCGTGCTGGACCAGCCAATTGCCCAGATCAGAAAACTGCGGGTTGAATTTCAAACCAAAGATGGACCCGTCGTCGGGGTCGAAGACGTCTCGTTCGAAGTAAATCCGGGTGAAACCGTTTGTATTGTTGGCGAATCAGGATCCGGAAAATCGGTGTCCTCGCTTTCGCTGATGCGGTTGGTCGAGTTTGGCGGTGGTGAAATCGCGGGTGGCCAATTGCTGTTCGACCGGCGTGATGGCGAAGAGATGGACCTGTCCAAAGCCGATCAGGATCTGATGAAACAGATTCGCGGCAACGAGATCGGAATGATCTTTCAGGAGCCGATGACCGCCCTGAACCCGGTGTTTACCGTCGGACGCCAGCTGACCGAAGGGCTGCGCATCCACAAGAACATGTCCAAATCCGAGGCCGAAACGCGAGCCCTGGAATTGTTGCGTCAGGTCCGAATCCCCGAACCCGAACGCCGCCTGAAGCAATATCCGCACGAATTGTCGGGCGGCATGCGACAGCGCGTTGTGATCGCCATGGCCATGGCTTGCGAGCCGCGCCTTTTGATCGCGGATGAGCCGACGACAGCGCTCGACGTGACCATTCAGGCCGAGATTCTGGCCCTCATGGATCGTCTCAAGCGGGAAACCGGCACGGCCGTGATGTTCATCACCCATGATATGGCGGTTGTGGCCCAGATGGCTGACCGGGTCGTCGTCATGTTCCGCGGCAACAAGGTCGAGGAGGGGTCGGTCAAAGAGATCTTTGAGAACCCTCAGCATGACTATACCAAAGCGCTGCTGGCTGCGGTTCCGAAGCTTGGTGAAATGCAAGGCAAGGCCGCGCCTGAACCAATGAAGCTGTTGGGAGTCGAAGGCCAGAATATTGCGCCAATCCCCGGCACCGAAGAGGTTCTGCTGACGGTCAAAAATCTGACGACGCGCTTTCCGGTCAAAGGCGGTTTGCTGCGCCGTACGATTTCCAATGTGCACGCGGTCGAAGACGTCTCGTTCACTTTGAACAAGGGACAAACGCTGAGTTTGGTCGGCGAATCCGGCTGCGGCAAGTCATCAGCAGGCCGTTCTATTCTACGCCTCGTGGAGCCGATGTCTGGCGAGGTCGATCTGGATGGCGTCGATATCATGAAGCTGGATCAGGGCGGACTGCGTAAGGCCCGTCTGGATATGCAGATGATCTTTCAGGATCCGTTCGCCTCGCTGAACCCGCAGATGCAACTGGTGGATCAGGTGGCAGAACCGATGCGCAATTATGGCGTCGCCTCGGGCACGGAACTTCAGGATCGTGTTGCGCAATTGTTCGACAAAGTGCACCTGCCGCGCAGCTTTATGCGACGCTTTCCGCATGAGATGTCCGGTGGTCAGCGGCAGAGAATCGCGATTGCGCGTGCACTTGCACTGAATCCCAAGCTGATCATCGCGGATGAGGCGGTTTCGGCGCTGGACGTATCCGTTCAGGCGCAGGTTCTTAACCTGATGATGGAGCTTCAGTCTGAACTCGGCCTGAGCTACCTGTTCATTTCACACGATATGGCCGTGGTCGAACGTGTCAGTCACCATGTAGGTGTCATGTATCTGGGCCGGATCGTTGAATTGGGACCGCGTGCGCGCGTCTTTGAGAATCCTCAACACCCGTACACTCAGGCCTTGATGAAGGCAGTTCCGATCGCAGACCCCAATAAGCGAAAGTCTGAAAAGGATCTGAATTTCAAGCCGATCCCGTCGCCAATTCATCCGATTGGATATGAGCCCGAGCCATCGGTCTATCACGAAGTGGAACCGGGTCATTTCATTCTGACAACAGACAGCGGGTACTGAAACCCATGTCAAACCGCCTGACGCCGCTTGAGATCATGACCAAGCTGATCTCGTTCCCGACGGTGAGCCGCGACACCAACCTGCCGTTGGTCGAGTGGGTCGAAGGGTATCTGGACAGCCACGGGATCAAATCACATCGCTGGCCTGACCCGGATCAACCACATAAGGCCGCCATATTTGCCCATGTCGGCCCGTGGGAAGAGGGCGCTGTTGTTCTTTCGGGGCATACCGATGTTGTGCCGGTCGATGGTCAACCCTGGGACACCGATCCTTTCGTCGTTACCGAGAAAGACGGAAAGTACTTTGGTCGCGGTACCTGCGATATGAAGGGTTTCGATGCATTGGCCATTTGGGCTTTGGTCGAGGCGCAATACGCTGATGTCAAACGCCCGCTACAGCTGGCGCTCAGCTTCGATGAAGAGATCGGATGTACCGGCGCACCGCCGATGATCGTGGCGATGCAGGACGTATTGCCCAAAGGTTCAGCCGTTGTCGTTGGCGAACCTTCGATGATGCAGGCGGTAACCGGCCATAAAGGAGGTATCGGTTTCGATACCCATATCGTTGGGTTCGAGGTTCACAGCTCGATTATGCATACCGGCGTCAATGCGATCATGGAGGCCGCGCCTCTGATTGACTGGGCCAATGATCAGAATGCTAAGAACATGGCCACTGAACCCAGTGACATCGCGGCAATCTTTGAGCCGCCATGGACCACCTGCCACGTGGGCATGATTCAAGGCGGTACGGCACATAACATCACCGCCAAGGACTGCCGGTTCATGATGGATTTCCGCATGGTGCCGGGAGAGGCGGCCTCGCAATGGGAAAGTGCTTATCTGCAAGAGGTTCGCAGAGCCGAGGAGCGTATGCAGAAAGTACACCCCGAAGCCCGCATCGAGATTTCTCAGAACTTTGCGGTACCTGCCTTGGTCCCGGAACAGGATGGCGAGGCTGAGGCGCTTGTACGGTCTTTGACCGGTGACAACGCGACCCATGTCGTGAGCTATGGTACAGAGGCCGGACAGTTTCAGGAGGCCGGGTATTCTGCCGTCATCTGTGGTCCGGGCGACATTGCACAGGCCCATCAGCCCAACGAGTTCATTACGATTGCACAATTTAACGAAGGTCAAAAATTCATGGAACGTCTGCTGGAGAAGCTTACCGGCTGAACCGGGACGTAGCGCCTGAGCATTCGATTCAGGCAATAGCTTAAGGGAGGACGAACAATGCCCGTGAAGAACAGGCTTGCCGATATGCATGGCGAGATCACCAAGTGGCGCCGTCATCTGCACGCCCATCCCGAGCTGATGTATGACGTTCAAGAGACAGCAGCATTCGTGGTCGATCGGTTGAAAGAATTTGGAGTCGATGAGATCACCCCGGGGATCGGAAAGACCGGGGTTGTGGCTGTTATCCGGGGCAAGACTGATACCAAGGGACGTGTGGTCGGGCTGCGGGCGGATATGGATGCGCTGCCGATCGAAGAAGCCACCGGATTGGACTATGCCTCAACCGTTTCAGGTAAGATGCATGCGTGTGGTCATGACGGCCATACCTCGATGCTGTTGGGGGCCGCGCAATATCTGGCTGAGACCCGGAAATTTGACGGCACGGTCGTTCTGATTTTCCAACCCGCAGAAGAGGGTGGAGCCGGTGGTCTGGCAATGTGTCAGGACGGGCTTATGGAGCGTTGGGGAATTCAGGAAGTTTACGGCATGCACAACATGCCGGGTCTTCCGGTTGGTGAGTTCGCTATCCGGCCTGGTGCTCTGCTTGCGTCTTCGGATGAATTCGAGATCATTGTGACCGGGAAGGGTGGGCACGCCGCTGCCCCCCATGACGCCGTGGATACAACGCTTGTCGCCTCTCACATCGTGGTGGCATTGCAGTCGGTTGTGTCGCGTACGGTTGACCCGATCAAACGTGTTGTTCTGACGGTCGGCACGTTTGACACTGACAGCGTCGCATCAAATGTGATTGCGCATACGGTCCGGTTGCAGGGGACTGTCAGAACGCTGGATCCCGAATACCGCAAAATTGCAGAAGAGCGCGTGCGCAGGATTGGAGAGGATACGGCCTCGGCCTTTGGTGCCGAAGCTAAGGTGACTTGGACACCGGGATATCCGGCTACCGTCAATTCAGATGCTGAGACTGCGTTTGCAGCCGAGGCGGCAGAGGCTGTGGCGGGCAAAGTCAACGACAACACTGATCCGATCATGCCCTCTGAAGATTTCGCCTACATGCTTGAAGAACGGCCAGGAGCCTACATCTTCATTGGGAACGGGGATACGGCGATGTGCCATCACCCGGAATACAACTTTGATGACGACGCGATTCCCGCCGGGTGCAGCTGGTTTGCTGAACTGGTGGAACGACGAATGCCACTGGCATAATCACAGGGGAGAATGACATGCCGATCAAGAACCGTCTCGCTGAAATGCACGATGAAATCACCGGATGGCGGCGTGACATTCACCAACACCCCGAAATTCTATATGACACACACCGCACCAGCGCTTTGGTGGCCGATAAGCTCCGCGCGTTTGGATGTGACGAGGTAGTCACCGGTATTGGTCGCACCGGCGTGGTCGGCGTGATCAAGGGTAAGGCAGACACTCAGGGCCGCGTTATCGGGTTGCGTGCTGATATGGACGCGCTGCCGATGCAGGAGCAGACCGGTCTGGACTATGCCTCGCAGACGCCGAATGCCATGCATGCCTGTGGTCATGATGGTCACACAGCTATGGTTCTGGGTACTGCAAAATATCTGGCAGAAACGCGAAACTTCGACGGAACGGCGATCGTGATTTTCCAACCCGCCGAAGAAGGCGGGAACGGGGCCGAAGCGATGTGCAAGGATGGCCTGATGGACCAGTTCGGCATTCAGGAAGTTTATGCCATGCACAACGTGCCGGGTGTACCGACAGGCCAATTTGCCATTCGGTCAGGCCCATTGCTTGCAGCGGCGGATGAGTTCGACATTCATCTCGAAGGTCATGGTGGTCACGCTGCCAAACCACACGATACCGTGGATACCACTGTGATGCTGTCTCAACTTGTTGTTGCTTTGCAGACAGTTGTGTCGCGCAACTCTGACCCGATCCAGCAAGGTGTATTGTCGGTCACGTCTGTAGAGACCTCCTCGAAAGCCTTTAACGTGATTCCGCAATCTGCCCGTGTGCGGGGTACTGTGCGCACCCATTCCAATGAGATGCGCGACCTGATCGAAAAGCGCCTGACAGAGATCACAGAAGGTGTTGCCGCCACCATGGGTGGGACCGCGACTGTGACTTATACCCGCGGCGTTCCAGTCACGATCAACGCCGAGGAGCAGACAGGCTATGCCGAAGAGGCAGCGATTTCTGTGGGCGGCAGCTGTGCCGAGGCGCCGATGGTCATGGGGGGCGAGGATTTTTCTTTCATGCTCGAGGAACGCCCAGGTGCCTTCATTGTTTTGGGTAACGGAGACAGCGCCGGGCTGCACCATCCGGAATACAATTTTAACGACGAAATCATCCCGATCGGATGCTCGTGGTTTGCAGAAATGGTCGAGCGCCGCATGCCGGCGGCTTGAACTGAATTAGGAGAGAGAAGAGATGCCAGTTAAGAACCGCTTTGCCGAATTACAGGACGAAATCACTGCATGGCGACGCGACATTCACGAAAACCCTGAAATCCTGTTCGAAACCCATCGTACCAGCGCATTGGTTGAGGAAAAGCTGAAGGAATTCGGCTGTGATGAGGTTGTTTCCGGAATTGGCCGCACAGGGGTTGTGGGCGTCATCAAGGGTAAATCCGATAGCAAGGGCAAGGTGATTGGTCTGCGTGCGGATATGGACGCCCTGCCGATCCACGAGGCGACCGGTGTTGAATATGCATCGAAGACGCCAGGCGCAATGCACGCCTGTGGCCATGACGGACATACTGCGATGCTGCTGGGGGCAGCAAAGTATCTGGCCGAAACCCGTAATTTCGACGGGACTGTGGTTGTGATCTTCCAGCCCGCCGAAGAAGGTGGCGGCGGTGGTCGCGAGATGTGCGAAGACGGCATGATGGACCGCTGGAACATTCAGGAAGTCTATGGAATGCACAACTGGCCGGGTAAACCGGTTGGCAGCTTCTCGATCCGCCCGGGGGCGTTCTTTGCCGCCACTGACCAGTTCGATATCACGTTCGAAGGGCGCGGTGGTCACGCAGCCAAACCTCACGAGACGGTGGATACGACAATTATCGCAGCCAAGGCTGTTTTGGCGCTGCAGACCATTGCATCGCGTAATGCTGATCCAATCGATCAGGTCGTCGTCTCAGTAACTTCTTTTGAAACCTCGTCTAAGGCGTTCAACGTGATCCCGCAAAAAGTGCAGATCAAAGGCACTGTGCGTACGATGAGCAAAGATATGCGCGATCTTGCCGAACAGCGGATCAACGAAATCTGCAACGGTATCGCAGCGACCTTTGGCGGTACAGCTGATGTCACTTATATCCGCGGTTATCCGGTCATGGTGAACAGCGAGGACCAGACCGACTTCGCAGCGGATGTTGCCCGCTCGGTCGCAGGTGAATGTGAAGAGGCACCTCTGGTTATGGGGGGCGAGGATTTCGCATTCATGCTCGAGGAGCGTCCGGGTGCCTATATTTTGGTGGGCAATGGCGACACGGCCATGGTGCACCACCCGGAATACAACTTTAATGACGAGGCGATCCCCGCCGGGTGCAGTTGGTGGGCTGAAATCGTCGAGCAGCGGATGCCCGCTGCATAACCGTCTGGGGCGGAATTCACCTCAGTACTCAGGCCCGGTAACTGATGAAGTTGCCGGGCTTTCTATTTCAGGTCGAGTCTCTCGCATAACGCATCAATGACACCATCGAGTGCTGATTTCTGGGTATTCACACAAGCGCCCGCCGCGTTTCTGGCGTCGATCAGTGCAGCGTCATCCGATAGCCAATGGGCCACTGCATCTGTCAGTTCCTTGCTTGATTGTACTTCGACCGCTCCTCCGGCTTCGACCAGCGGGGCGAAGGTTTCAGCAAAGTTGTAATAGCCCGGTCCGGTGATGACTGCGGCACCTGCCTGCGCTGGTTCGAATGGGTTGTGGCCCCCGATTTCCTTAAGCGATCCGCCAAGGAACACGACAGGGCACAACGCGTACCATGTGCCGGTTTCTCCAAGCGTATCCGCAACATAGACCTGCGTGTTTGCGGTGATCTCATCACACTTGCTGCGAAGCGCGAAAGATAATTCGGCGGAACTTACAAGCCCGGTCACTTCATCACGCCGTTCTGGGTGGCGTGGGATCAGCAGCAGCAGCAAATTGGGCCAGAGCTTTAGCAGTTCCTTGTGTGCCGCGAGAACCGTTTCTTCTTCGCCTGCATGTGTCGAACTGGCGATCCACACGGGTCGTCCATCCAACTGACGTCGAATATCGGCCAGCGTCTCCTCATCCACCGGTAATGGGTCTGACATGGCCTTGAGGTTTGTGCCGGGATGTACCCGGTCCGCAGGGGCACCCATTGCAATCAGATTGGTCGCGGTTCTATCGTTTTGCGTCAGGAATAGCTGGAAATGATCCAATATGTATCGCGCCGTTTTGGGGCGTTTTTTCCAACCTTCCACTGATTTCTCAGAAAGCCGGGCATTCAGCAGCGCGAGCGGTGTGACGCTATTGGCACTTTCAACAACGAGTCTTGGCCAGATCTCGCTTTCAACAAAGATGCCAGCGTCAGGTTTCCAATGCTCCAGAAAACGATGAACGGGGCCGCCCGTATCCAGCGGCGGATATTGGTGGCGCGTACGCGGCGGCATACGCTTTTCGATCAACGCCGCAGAGGTTGGTGTGCCTGATGTGATCAGGAATTCTGCATCTGGCAGGCGCTGACCAAGGCGTTTGATCAGGCTGAGGACCGACAGGCTCTCTCCGACGCTGGCTGCGTGAAACCAGATCAGCGTTTGGTTCGGGCGGGGTAGGGTGGCATACCCAAGGCGCTCTCGTTGGCGATCATTTGAAACGCCAGCCGTTTCCAGCTTGCTGCGTACAGTGCGCCATGCCAGGGGTGCCAGTACAGAGGTCAGGCCGCAGTACAGCTGGTACAGCAGCGTGGGTCGGCCATCCTGATCTGACATTTCAGCCGCCTGTATGGCTCATATGACGGCTCATCTGACCGTCGACCGACTGGCGGGAATAATCAAAGTCATGCCCCTTGGGCTTGAGGTTGATCGCAGCCCGGATCGCATTCTCGAGCGGTTCTTCCGTATCGGGATAATCACGCAAAGGCCCGCGGAGATCTGCCATATCTTCCTGACCAAGGCACATATAAAGCTCACCGGTACAGGTCAGACGAACGCGATTGCAGCTTTCGCAGAAATTGTGGCTGAGCGGGGTAATGAAACCGATCTTCTGCCCTGTATCTTCCAGGCGGACATAGCGCGCGGGACCGCCGGTGCGCTCTGCCAGATCCGTGACCTGATAGTGGTTTTCATATTCGGCGCGTACATCCTTGAGGGACCAGTATTGGTCCAGTCGGTCTTCGTTGCCGATGTCCCCCATAGGCATGACTTCGATCCATGTCAGATCCATGTCACGCTCGGCGCACCATTCGGTGATGCGGGGCAATTCTTCTTCGTTGAACCCCTTTAGGGCGACAGCGTTGATCTTGATCCGAAGCCCTGCTTTCTGAGCGGCATCGATGCCGTTGAGCACCTGCTTTAGCCGCCCCCATCGCGTGACTTTAGCGAACTTGTCTTCGTCAAGCGTATCCAGCGAAACATTCACACGACGAACACCGGCGGCATAGAGATCATCAGCAAAACGTGACAGCTGCGATCCGTTCGTGGTCAGTGTCAATTCTTTGAGAGCACCGCTTTCCAGATGCCGGGTCATGGAGTTGAAGAACGTCATTATGTTACGGCGCACCAAAGGTTCACCGCCAGTAATGCGGAGTTTTTCAACTCCCATCTTCACAAAGGTCGAGCACATGCGATCCAGCTCTTCCAGCGTCAGCAGCTCTTTCTTGGGCAGAAAGGTCATATTTTCCGACATGCAATAGACGCAGCGAAAGTCGCAGCGGTCCGTTACAGAGACGCGGAGATAGGTGATTGCACGTGCAAATGGGTCGATAAGCGGAGCGGTCATGCGTCATAGGTAAAGCGGCGACTGGTCAGCGGCAAGTGTGAACTACGCTTTTGGCTGGTGCAGATGCGCGCAGGGCGATAGGTTTCGGGTATGAGAAATGCGTTATTGGTAACATGCGTTCTGCTTGCGGGATGCGATACGGTGCGGTCGGCGTCAGATCGTGTGTTTGGCGGGTCAGACAAGCCTGTCCAAGCTGAACCCACGGTGGTTGAAGACGCTGCAGAGCCACAGCCTGCTTCGGCTGCCAGTGTTGGCTGGACAGGCGCCAAAACGACGATTGCCGGGTTGGGGGACCCCAATAAAGGCGGTCGGTGGTTGGAAACCCCATTGGTGAATACAGAGGTGACTGCGCGTGTTGTGGTGCCCAAAACCGGCGCGCAGGCCTATATCACTCTGGTTCCCGTTTCAGGCCCTGAAGGGGGCGGCAGCCGGTTGTCGGTGGATGCAATGCGGGCCTTGTTGATACCCTTTGACGAACTCGTCGAGCTGGAAGTCTATTCCAACTAATCCTTCAGGTACTTGCCTGCTTCTTTCCGAGCGAATGGCTTCATCGCGTCGCCATGCTTTGCCAGAAATGCACGGACACGTTCGGGGTCGTGTTTTGAAAGATCCCGAAGCCACCAGGCAACGGATTTCTGGATGAACCAATCCCGGTCGGGCACATATCCGGCGGCCCAGCCAAGGATGCGATCACGCCGTTGCAGGTCATTGGGTTTTGGATGGTTCTGCTTTGTCCAGGGCAGGGTGGCCACCAATGCAGCGCGGCGTGTCCACATGTGATCCGATTTGGTCCAGTCCTCGATCTGATCGAGGCGCTGCGGGTCCGCGCTCAGACGTTTTTGCATCGCCATGCAGGCGTGATCCGCCACTGCCCAAGCATCGAAATCCGGTACCCAGCTCTGCAACAGTTCCCAGACCGCTTCATCCGGGCGAATTCTGGCCTGCGTCAGCAGTTTAGCCGCAGCAAGCCGCCCTTCATGAATGTTGGTCTGCCACAGGGCACTGGCCAATTCGACACGGGCAGGAACGTCCAACTCCTGTCGCCAGGCTTTGGTCAGGTCGTTCAAAACGGGGTTGGTGACACCCAGATATGGTCGTTCCACCTTATGATACGCCGCCAGCTGCTCGGCGCGTTCAGCATCGGCATGGGCTTTGATCTGATCGAGATAAACGTCGAGCATCGTCTGATCAGACCCGGATGCCTGTGGGCTTGCCATCAATCGTCTGATGGTTCTTTTCAGCCCAATGAGTTCGGAAGTCATCATCCGACTTACCATCAACCCATTGCTGCATCGTGTCCCGCTCGGACATATATTCCATAAAGGGTACTGCCCAGCCGCAAGAGGTCTGAACCAGATCGACATTTAGGTCATAGATCTGTCGCGCACTGCGATGGCTCGGGAAATGCTCGGCCAATTCCGCCCAATCCTTATCCACCGCATGAACTGTACGGGCGGAACCGTAAACCCGCAGGATCAGTGGCCGCGTCGTAAAAGAACACCACATGAGCGTCATGCGATTGACTTCAAGCAGATGACCAGCGGTTTCGTTCCCGCTGCCAGTCAGATTCATCCAGACAATTCGGTTGGGCCCTAGAACCCGCAGTGAATCCATCCCCTTGGGCGAGATGTTGACGCGCCCGTCTGTTCCGGCAGTGCCGACGAAGAACATGTGCTGCTCTTCGATGAACTTTTGATGTGGCGGGTCAAGCTGCGGGAACTGTTTAGCCATGGGTCACTCCACCGTAACGGATTTCGCAAGGTTGCGGGGTTGGTCCACATCGGTGCCTTTGGCGACGGCTGTGTGATAGGCCAGCAACTGAGCCGGAACCGAATACAGGATCGGGGCGAGGCTGGGATGAACGTGCGGCATTCTGATAGTGCTCCAGACACCATCTTTGGCCTCTGCGATACCATCGTCATCGGAAACAAGAATAACTTTGCCTTTGCGCGCCATCACCTCCTGCATGTTTGACACGGTCTTATCAAAGACCTCATCCCGAGGGGCCATGACGACGACCGGCATATGTTTGTCGATCAGGGCAATGGGTCCATGCTTCAACTCGCCTGATGCATAACCTTCGGCGTGAATGTAGCTGATTTCCTTGAGTTTCAGCGCTCCCTCCATCGCCAGAGGGAACATCAGACCGCGACCGAGGAACAGCACGTCCCGCGCTTCACTGAGGCGTTGGGCGGATTTGCGAATGGCGCGGTTTTGGTCCAACGCAGTATTCAGCACCGAAGGCAGCCCACGCAGGGCAGCCGCGTGATCGGCCAGCTCCTCATCGGTTAGTGTACCCCGATCCGCCGCTGCTTTCAGAGCAAGCATCAGCAGCACGCTCAACTGGCAGGTGAAGGCCTTGGTCGAGGCCACACCGATCTCAACACCTGCGTGGATTGGCAGGGCAATATCGCTTTCCCGCGCAATCGAACTTTCGGGGACGTTGACGACCGACACGATCTTGTCAGCTTTGCCTTCGCAATATCGCAGAGCGGCAAGCGTATCCGCAGTCTCGCCCGACTGGCTGACGAACAGAGCCAGTGATCGTTCAGGGATCGGAGGTTCGCGATAGCGGAATTCGCTGGCGATATCGACTTCGACGGGCATCCGCGCCAGTTTTTCGAACCAGTATTTCGCGGTCAGACAGGCATAGAAGGCGGTACCACAGGCCACCATGGTAAGACGGTCGAGTTTGGTGAAATCCAAATCGGTATCGGGCAGGACAACCTGATCGCCACCGGTTGGCAGGTAAGACCGGATCGCTTCGGCAACCACCACCGGTTGTTCCGCGATCTCTTTGGCCATGAAGTGTTTATGCTCGCCCTTGTCGGCCCGCGCATGGTCCAGCTTGATCTTGCGCTTTTCGCGGTTTGCAAGCTCACCCGCCTCATTCCGGATTTCCAGAGACGTACGGGTCAGAACAGCGCGATCACCTTCCTCCAGATAGGTGATCTGGTTGGTCAGCGGAGCCAGCGCAATGGCGTCCGAGCCCACAAACATCTCACCATCGCCATGGCCAATGGCCAGAGGCGAGCCTTTGCGGGCCGCGACGATCAGGTCGTCCTCTCCGTCGAACAGAAACGCCAGCGCAAAGGCACCTTGCAATTTGTCGATGGTTTTGAACGCGGCCTCAACCGGCGAAAGCCCGGAATCCAAGTAGTGGGCAGTCATGAGAGCGACAGTTTCAGTGTCGGTATCGGTTTCGAAATTTATACCGTTTTCAGACAACTCGTCACGCAGATCACGGTAGTTTTCGACAATGCCATTGTGCACAACGGCTACAGGGCCAGCCTTGTGCGGATGCGCATTGTTGACGGTGGGCGCGCCGTGGGTTGCCCAACGGGTGTGACCGATCCCGGATTTGCCGGGCAGGGGATCATGGACCAGAAGGTCGCTGAGATTGACCAGCTTGCCAACCGCCCGGCGACGCCCCAGGACGCCCGAGTTTACAGTCGCAATGCCCGCGCTGTCATAGCCGCGATATTCTAGCCTTTTCAGTGCCTCAACCAGAATTGGGGCTGCTTCGTGTTGTCCAAGAACTCCGACGATACCACACATGGATCAGGCTCCTTTGTCGCGGCGAGCCTTCTTCGCCTTCAACATATCAAACAATTTACGTGCATAACCGGGTTTGTTGTCCTGTTTGGCACGGGCTACGGCCAGCGCGTCCGGTTCCACGTCACGGGTTACCACAGTACCGGTCGCGGTCATCGCACCGTCGCCGACAGTGACAGGGGCGACCAGCATTGTATTCGAGCCGATAAACACGTTCTCGCCAATGGTGGTCTGATGTTTCATCACGCCATCATAGTTGCAGGTGATGGTGCCGGCGCCGATGTTTGTCGCCGCGCCAACCGTCGCATCACCGATGTAACTAAGGTGATTGACCTTTGCTCCTTCGGCGATCTCGGCGTTTTTGATCTCAACAAAGTTCCCGATGCGGGCGTTCTCAGCCAGTTCCGCACCTGGACGCAGGCGGGCATAGGGGCCAACGACCGCGCCGCGGCTGACGTGGCACCCTTCGAGATGCGAGAATGCCCGGATCGTTGCACCGCTTTCAACGGTGACACCCGGGCCAAACACAACATTTGGCTCAATGACAGTATCACGGCCAATTACCGTATCCGCAGCCAGATAGACGGTTTCCGGATCCATCATTGTAACACCCAGATCCAGCAACTCGGCCCTTGCGCGGCTCTGGAATACTGCGTCTGCAACTGCCAGATCAGCGCGGGAATTCACGCCTAGTGTTTGCGCTTCGTCACAGGCAACAGCGGTCACCTTGAGGCCGCGCTTGCGGGCGATTTCTACAACGTCAGGCAGATAGTATTCGCCCGAAGCATTGTCGTTGCCAACCGCATCGATCAGGGAGAACAACGTTTTTGCATCACATGCCAAAAGACCTGAATTGCAGAGTGTTATGGCGCGTTCTTCTTCCGAAGCGTCCTTGAATTCTACAATCCGTTCCAGCGTTTCACCCTGCATCACCAAACGGCCATAGCGGGCTGGATCTGCTGCCTGAAATCCCAGAATGACCAGATCGTTGTCGGACCGTGCTGCAACCATCCGCTCAAGTGTGTCGGGCTGCAGGAACGGTGTGTCGCCATAGAGGACTACGATATCGCCCTCAAAATCCTTCAGTGCATCACGTGCCTGCGCGACAGCATGCGCGGTGCCTAACTGCTCTTCCTGAACTGCGATCTGAGCGATGTCGTCCTCGGCTGCTGCCGCCTTGGCGACTGCTTCGGCACCGTGCCCTGTTACGATGACAGTTTGCTCGGGCGACAGAACTGCACCTGCGCGCATCGCATGAACCAGCATAGGTACCTGGGCAATCGGGTGCAGTACTTTTGGAATATCCGAATTCATCCTGGTGCCTTTTCCGGCTGCAAGGATGACAAGGGCAATACTCATGAAATCGTTTTCTCTTTGTGTTTTGTTGCCGTCCGTTTTATCCGCTGAGGGCAAAGGCGCAAGCGGTTCGGGCATCAAACAAGATTGCCGTTTGCAACACGACATGGCGGAAACCTGCCGAGCAAGGAGAAAAAATGCGCACAGTCATCTTTGATCTGGACGGCACTTTGGCGGATACATCTGGGGATTTGCTGGCAGCTGCAAACCACTGTTTTCGTCATATGGGGCACGGGGATGTCCTGATCGACGGGCAGGACGCTGCAGTTGCCCTGCGCGGTGGCAGAATGATGCTGACACATGGTCTGAAGCGTGTTGGAGAGTATTCTGAAGATACGGTTTTCGAGTATTACCCGATGCTTTTGGAGGCTTATTCAAAGGCGATAGATACGCACACGCAGTTTTATCCTGGGGCACTCGAAGCCGTCGATATTCTTCGGGGTGCGGGATATGGCGTCGGTATTTGCACCAACAAGCCCGAGGGGCTGGCCGATTTGCTGCTGACGCGGTTAGGGGTGCGGGATCAATTCGCGTCTCTGGTGGGTGCCGATACTCTGCCTGTTCGCAAACCCGACCCGGAACCTCTGCGTGAGGCAGCGCGGCGTGCTGGTGGGCATCCGGATCTGTGCGTTCTGATCGGAGATTCCGATACCGACCGAAACACCGCAAAAGCTGCCGGCGTTCCATCGGTTCTGGTGACCTTCGGCCCGTCGGGTGACGATATGGCGGCGCTGGAGCCCGAAGCGCTGCTACATCACTTCGACGACCTGCCAGAGCTTGTGACCGACCTGATCGGTGCGGCAGCGTGATCCCTTGACCCGAAGCCATCGCGGACCCACAACAGCATTATGACTGAAACGTTTTCTGGCAGCTTCACCCAACAGGAACCCATCCCGGAAGAGGCTATCGAGGCCGCAATGGCCGTGCTGCGCCACGGGCGGTTGCATCGCTACAATGTTCTGCCCGGTGAGCTGGGCGAAACAGCTCTGCTCGAGCAGGAATTCGCAGCCCAGATGGGGGCTAAGTACTGTCTGGCGGTGTCCTCTGGCGGTTACGCGCTGGCAACGGCACTGCGCGCGGTGGGGGTTCAGCCCGGCGATCCGGTTCTGACCAACGCGTTTACTCTGGCGCCGGTGCCGGGTTCTATCGCATCGGTTGGGGCTCGTCCGATCTTTGTCGGCGTGACCGAAAATCTGACCATCGATCTGGATGATCTGGAAACCAAGCTGGGGCAGGCCAAAGTCCTGATGCTCAGCCACATGCGCGGTCATCTGTGTGACATGGATCGCCTGATGCAGATGTGTGATGCGGCCGGAGTAATCGTGATCGAAGATTGCGCGCATACCATGGGTGCTGCGTGGCGTGGTCAGTTGTCGGGTCGTCAGGGTGCCATCGGATGTTATTCTTGCCAGACCTATAAGCACGTGAATTCGGGCGAGGGCGGGTTGCTCATCACCGACGATGAAGAACTGGCGGCTAAGGTAACGATGTTGTCAGGGTCGTACATGCTGTACGAACGTCATCTGGCGGCTCCGGGTCCCGAGGTGTTTGAGAGGATAAAATACACCACGCCAAACGTGTCTGGGCGTATGGATAACCTGCGCGCGGCGATCCTTCGGCCGCAACTGCGTGATTTGGATCGTCAAGTTCAGCGTTGGAATGAACGGTATGTCGAGATCGAAAAGGGCCTGCGCGGAACGCCGGGTCTGACGATCGTCGAACGACCGGAAGAGGAAACCTATGTCGGATCCTCTATTCAATTCCTGTTGCTTGGCTGGTCGCCTGAGCGCATTGCTGATGTTATTCGTCGATGCGCAGAGCGCGGCGTTGAGCTCAAGTGGTTTGGCGGGGCTGAGCCAAATGGATTTACCTCACGCTATGATAGCTGGCGCTACGCCGAATCCGAGCAGATGCCTGAGAGCGACCGCATTCTTGCAGGCATCATGGACATGCGCGTTCCGCTGACATTCTCGCTGGACGATTGCCGACTGATTGCACGTATCATTCGTGCAGAGGTGGGAGCGGTCTACCAGTCCTGAGCCTTCAGGCGCTTTCGTATTCTATCAACGGCTTATTGTTTTTGCTCAGCCGTTCCACAAAGCGTTTTTGCTGCTTTCCATGTGGGATACGCAGTTGCGAATTTGATGCGTCGCCCTCAGGCCGGTTGGGGAACAGCAATTCGATCTCGGCTCTTGCTTCCTCGGTCACCGAGGACAAGGCCGCATCAGTAAGCAGCAGACTCTCGCTAGGTGCGCCATTCGCAAAGATGATCTCATGTGCGTCGAACAGCAGGTGATAGTAGGTCACACTCTCAAGCACTTGATCGATCTCGATCCCCGGTAATTCGGTAAGTTTGATCGCTGACACCAGCACATCCGGCGTGCCGAACATGCGGTTGGCAACAACGGACGAGGTCTGCATCCGGTGTTGGCGCGATACAAGAAGGTCTCGGTTAGGCAACCCGTTTCCCAAAGCCCCGACACCGATTCTGACAGGGTGAAGCTTTGGATGTATTGCCAGATCTGTTGCGTTTAGTGATCGTTTTCCGATCCACTGCAGAGGCTTCAAGCCTTTCTGCGTCAAGACCTTGTCACCTATGCGCAGGGTCTCGACCGGACGTTCACCGAATTCGGTTTCGATCTGCGTTCCCTGGCAAAAACAGACGATGAGTTTGATGTTGTCGACGATAGCGCCAAGACTGTCATCCAGCCCCAGCTCTGTGAAACGCAGCGTGTAGTCACCGGCGCTAGGGAAATTGACGTCCAACGAAATACTCTGGAAACTGTTCGTCGTGGGCAGAACGGTCATTGAAGCGATGACATTGCCTCCGCTGTCCAGAATCTCGACAACAAACCCTTCCTGACCCGCATTGCTGTTCGAGGCTGTGCGTAGTGCGGTATCCAGCGTCAACCTTCCCGAATTGGGGTCGGTGATCGTAAAGGTTTGCTCCATAACCGTTGTCTGACCAGAGTTGCCGTCAATCTCTGCCACGCGGTTCGATGAGCCATTTCCCAGATACGCGCCTTCGGTGTAGTTGGCCTCGATATCTGTTCCGGACCAATTTGCACTGCCGTTATTGAAGTCGCCATTTATAATCACATTGGTTGGCGGCATCTTTTCACTCACTTTCAAAAAATCAAACAGCCGTAGTCGGTTAGAGAGGTGATGTGTCAGAAATAAGAAGTGTTCAAGCCGAAACTTCGCTTGTGGTAAGCACTCGGTTTGCGCGGTCTGCCTTGACCCGTCCCGGACTCTGTGACAGGTTATTTGAACGGGTGTTCATTAAAGGCGAAGAGGAGAGCGCAGATGTTCACGGACACGATGAAGTTCGATCTAGGTGAGGATGTGAACGCGCTGCGCGAGATGGTGCACCGCTGGGCGCAGGAACGCGTTAAGCCGCTGGCGGCCGAGATCGATCAAACAAATGCCTTTCCCAATGAGCTTTGGAAAGAAATGGGCGATCTCGGGTTGCTGGGCGTCACGGTGCCTGAAGAGTATGGCGGGGCAGGGATGTCATATCTGGCTCACACCATTGCGGTTGAGGAAGTCGCTCGCGCATCTGCTTCGGTTTCGCTGTCATATGGTGCTCACTCGAATCTCTGCGTGAATCAGATCAAACTGAACGGCAACGAAGAGCAAAAGCAAAAGTACTTGCCGCGACTGATCTCAGGCGAACACGTGGGCGCATTGGCGATGTCCGAGCCTTCGGCCGGATCCGATGTCGTGTCGATGAAGCTGCGTGCTGAAAAGCGCAATGATCACTACCGCCTCAATGGCAACAAATACTGGATTACCAACGGACCCGACGCGGACACTTTGGTCGTCTATGCCAAGACCGACCCGGATGCCGGTTCAAAAGGGATCACAGCCTTCCTTGTTGAAAAAGAAATGAAGGGTTTCTCCACCTCGCCTCATTTCGACAAGCTTGGTATGCGCGGTTCCAACACGGCTGAACTGATTTTCGAAGACGTCGAAGTGCCGTTCGAAAATGTACTGGGGGAAGAGGGTAAGGGCGTGGCCGTTCTGATGTCCGGGCTGGACTATGAACGAGTCGTTCTGGCCGGGATCGGAACCGGGATCATGGCTGCCTGCCTTGATGAGATCATGCCCTATTTGGCCGAGCGCAAGCAGTTCGGCAAACCCATCGGGACCTTCCAGCTGATGCAGGGCAAGATCGCGGACATGTATACTGCGATGAACTCGGCCCGGGCGTACGTATACGAAGTGGCAAAGGCCTGTGATCGGGGTGATGTAACCCGTCAGGATGCGGCAGCGTGCTGTCTGTATGCTTCGGAACAAGCGATGTCACAGGCACATCAGGCTGTTCAGGCTATGGGCGGGGCCGGGTTCCTGTCAGACGCTGCGGTCAGCCGGATTTTCCGTGATGCCAAGCTGATGGAAATCGGCGCCGGAACCAGCGAAATTCGCCGGATGCTGATCGGGCGCGAGTTGATGAACAAAATGCTCTGAGAAAAGAAAACGCCTCGCAGACGAGGGAACTGCGAGGCGCTTGTATCGAGGGATCAGAAGCGATGGACGTAGGATACGCCGACCAGCCACGGATCAATTTCGGCCTTGCCGATATTGTTGCCGTTCAGCGTGACGTCCGAGTCGATGTCGAACCAGCGGACGTTCAGACGGACTGCGCCTTTGTCAGTGACCATATAGTCCAGACCGGCCTGCAGCGAGACGCCGAAAGAATTGTCGACCTTCAGATCACCCAGCGGCGACTGCTCGTCGAAAAAGACGGTGTAGTTCAGACCGGCACCTACGTAGGGCTTCCACGCGCTGTTGGTCGGGAAGTGATAGTTCAGCGACAAGGTGGGCGGCAGGTGCTTGACAGTGCCAGCCTCAGTGCTTCCACCCAGTGTGACTGTGTGCTTGAACGGGGTCGCAGCAAGCAGCTCGATACCCAGGTTGTCACGGATGAAATACTCGGCGGTGAAGATCGGACGGGTATCCGAGTCGATGTCAGCGTTCAGGCCTGCCAGCGTCCCATTGTCGGATTTAGGGTCGAGGTATCCAACACCGACACCAACGGTCCAATCACCCTGGTTCTGAGCGAAAGCGGGCACAGCAAGCGCAACAAGCGCGGTGGAAAGAGTCAAAGCGGCGAGTTTATTGGTCATCATCTGGCCTTTGAATTTGTTGATGACTTCTTTTTGAGTGGATGCGTGCCTGCTCACTCTGATCTGCATCAAGTTTCAGTGATTGGCCGATATATCCAAGGACGCTCAAGTAATTGTAAAATATGGGGTAAACGCTATGCGTCCCGCTAAGATCATACCGGGTTTGCGCCCTGAGGGTGGCTGGGACATCCCAGCTCGGCTGAATATGGCGCAGCAGTGCCTTTCGCACCCGTCGGATCAGATAGCGATCGTGGATCTGACCGGTTCTGATGAGGCACGAGTGACTTATGGCGAACTCGCCCGAATGACCGACGGGATCGCGAGGGCTTTATTGCGTAAACTGCAGCGGGGTGATCGCGTCGGTGTGTTGCTTAGTCAGTCGCCGTGGTGTGCGGCGGCGCATCTAGCGATCTGGAAGATCGGCGCAATTTCAGTGCCCCTGTTCAAGCTGTTCAAACACAACGCGCTGGCATCCCGTCTGGGTGATGCCGGTGTTCGGTTGGTCTTGACCGACCCGGAAGGAGCCGCTCTGCTTGGCGCTCTGGCTGAGCCACTGATGGTAGATGAGATCGGTGAAGATGGTGATGCGATAGACTTCGCAGATACAGGTCCCGAAGATCCTGCGGTTCTGATTTACACCTCCGGTACTACTGGCAGTCCAAAGGGTGCCCTGCACGGACATCGGGTTTTGACAGGCCATCTGCCCGGCGTTTCCATCAGCCACAACCACTTACAGGCGGGGGACTGCCTTTGGACACCGGCCGACTGGGCCTGGATCGGCGGGCTGTTTGATGTGTTGATGCCGGGACTGGCGCTGGGCGTTCCCGTCGTGGCGGCCCGACTGGAGAAATTCACGCCCGATGCCTGTGCCGATGTGATCGCGCGTGGTGGCGTGCGGAATGTGTTCTTCCCTCCCACTGCCCTTCGAATGCTCAAAGCTGCAGATCAGTCGATCTCTGGTCTGCGCTCGGTTGCATCAGGCGGTGAGCCACTGGGCGCGGAGATGCTGGCCTGGGGCGAGAAAGCGTTTGGTCTGACGATCAACGAGTTCTATGGCCAGACCGAGTGCAACATGGTCGTGTCGTCTTGTGCTGAGGATTTTCCGGTCCAACCCGGCTGCATCGGCAAGCCGGTGCCTGGGCATGAGGTTGCGGTGATCGACGAGGATGGTGTTCCGACGAGTGAAGAGGGCGACGTCGCCATCCGGCGCGGCTCCGCTTCAATGCTGCTGGAATACTGGAACCGACCTGCAGCTACAGCCGAGAAGTTCCGCTGTGACTGGTTAATCACTGGCGACCGCGGCGTGTGGGAGGGCGACTACCTGCGCTTTGTTGGTCGCGATGACGATGTGATCACCTCGGCCGGCTATCGTATCGGCCCGGCGGAGATCGAGGATTGCCTGCTGACCCACCCGGCGGTGGCGACGGTGGGTGTGGTCGGCAAGCCTGACCCGATACGGACCGAAATCGTCAAGGCATACGTAGTGCTGAAACCGGGAGCCAAAACGGCGGAGCGTGAGTTGCAGGATTGGGTCAAGGACCGTCTGGCGCATTACTCCTACCCGCGCGAGGTGGCGTTTCTGGACGAACTGCCGATGACGGTGACGGGGAAAGTGATCCGGAAGGAGTTGAAGGCGCGGGCGGTGGTGGAGATTGGCCAATGAAAGTTCTCGCGCTCGGTGCGGCGTCTTTCACATTGATGATGACAACAAGTGTTTTAGCCGATGGAAAGGTTGAGCCTCTGGATGTCACGCAGTGGCTAAAAGGCTGTGCTGCTTTGACAGACGGTAACATTGCCATGTCAATGGACATTCAATGCTTTGGTCTCGCAGTGGAATATTGTGCAATGGGCCGCTCGTTTTTGGACACCATCGCCTGCCGAAAAGATCTCCTTGGCTATGTGGAAACATCTAAAATGGACCTTATTGGCAAACTTGAGGAGGTAAGCGGTCAATTAGACAACCAGACTGACACGTTTAGCAAGACTCGGCTGAGTCGATTTCTCTCAAATGAAACCGTTAGCCCATGCCCGGAAATGAAGGGGCACAACAAGGATGTGCCTTTGGAATGCCATATGGTTGAGGCAGGCCTCAAATGGTCAGAAGCCCGATCAATTGCTCGAGAGCAAAATCTATTGAAGTTGGAGAAACGCGAGTAATGAAACTTACCTCCAAAGCTGTGCCCGCTTCTGAGGGCTTCAAACAAAACCGCGCGGCTCATCTCGACGCGCTGGTGCAAATCTCTGATGCAGCCGACGCAGCTCGGATGGGTGGGGGCGAGAAATCCCGCGCAAGACATGAATCGCGGGGCAAGATGCTGCCTCGGCGACGGGTGGCAAACCTATTAGACCCGGGCTCTCCATTCCTCGAAATCGGCGCAACGGCGGCGCATGGGATGTATGGGGACGCTGCACCCTCGGCCGGTGTCATCGCGGGAATAGGTCGCGTGCAGGGGCAAGAGGTCATGGTGGTGTGCAATGACGCGACTGTGAAAGGCGGCACCTATTACCCGATGTCAGTCAAGAAACACCTCCGCGCGCAGGAGATCGCCGAGGAAAACAACCTGCCCTGTATTTATCTTGTCGATAGCGGCGGCGCGAACCTGCCCAATCAGGATGAGGTCTTTCCGGATCGCGACCATTTTGGCCGCATCTTTTACAATCAGGCACGGATGAGTGCTAAGGGCATCCCTCAGATCGCAGTGGTCATGGGGTCGTGTACTGCGGGCGGCGCCTATGTTCCCGCAATGTCGGATGTGACGATCATCGTCAAAGAACAGGGCACGATCTTCTTGGCGGGGCCACCTCTGGTCAAGGCGGCTACAGGAGAGGTGGTCAGCTCTGAAGATCTGGGAGGTGGTGACGTCCATACCCGCCTGTCCGGCGTGGCGGATTATCTGGCCGAGGATGATGCCCACGCGCTCGCCTTGGCGCGTCGCGCGGTTGGCTCGCTGAACCGGCGCAAACCGCAAACAGTGGATTGGGCCAGCCCCGAAGACCCGGCCTATGATCCCGAGGAAATTCTGGGCGTCGTTCCGGCTGATCTGCGCACGCCGTATGATATTCGCGAGGTGATCGCACGGCTGGTCGATGGCTCGCGCTTTGACGAATTCAAGCCCCGGTTTGGTGAAACGTTGGTGACCGGCTTCGCCCATGTCAAAGGCTGCCCGGTTGGGATCATTGCCAATAATGGCGTGCTGTTCTCAGAAGCGGCACAGAAGGGCGCGCATTTTGTCGAACTGTGCTCGCAGCGCAAAATCCCCCTGGTGTTTTTGCAAAACATCACCGGCTTCATGGTCGGGCGGAAATACGAAAACGAAGGCATCGCACGGCACGGAGCCAAGATGGTGACGGCTGTGGCCACGACGAATGTGCCTAAGATCACGATGCTGGTCGGCGGATCGTTTGGTGCGGGGAATTACGGCATGGCCGGTCGCGCGTATCAGCCGAGGTTCCTGTGGACCTGGCCCAACTCACGCATCTCGGTCATGGGCGGTGAACAGGCGGCGGGTGTTCTGGCTACAGTCAAGCGTGATGGGATCGAGCGGCAGGGCGGCACCTGGTCAGCCGAGGAAGAGGCCGAATTCAAACGCCCGACGCTGGAGATGTTCGAAGAACAATCGCATCCTCTCTACGCGTCAGCCCGACTTTGGGACGATGGAATTATCGATCCTCGCAAAAGCCGGGATGTGCTGTCGCTGTCACTGAATGCAGCCTTGAATGCGCCAATCGAGGAGACACGTTTTGGCGTGTTCAGGATGTGAGAAATGACCACGTTTCGCGGATTGATCGAGGACGCTTGGCTTTTGCCTAACAGGCCTGGCTTGGTTCTTAGTTTGACGCAAATTGACGGCGTACCTGAGATTGGAATGCAGATATCAATTGCAGGTAAATCTGCGACAATCAAAGAGCTGGGCCGCAATTCTACAGACGGTCAGGTTGCGTCCACGAGGAATTGCCTAACTGGTAGACCTTGTACTCCCTTCGGAAGCATTTTCGCTGAATGGAATAAGGAAGGGATAGCTCCTGAGGAACTTCACCTAATATGGGCAACAGAAGAGGTTATGATCTGATGTTCAACAAAATCCTGATTGCCAACCGGGGTGAGATTGCCTGCCGAGTAATGGAAACGGCTCAGAAGATGGGAGTCGCCTGCGTTGCTGTGTATTCAGACGCTGACGCCTCGGCACAGCATGTGCAGATCGCAGATGAGGCGGTCCATATTGGAGGAGCGGCCCCCGCGGACAGTTACCTTCGTGGAGATGTGATAATTCAGGCCGCACTGGATACCGGCGCACGTGCAATTCATCCTGGCTATGGCTTTCTTTCTGAAAACCCTGATTTCGTTGATGCCGTCGAAGCTGCGGGGTTGACTTTCATCGGGCCATCGGCGGATGCGATCCGCAAGATGGGTTTGAAGGATGCAGCGAAGGTTCTGATGGAACAGGCAGGTGTGCCCGTCGTGCCAGGATATCATGGCGATAATCAGGACCCGGAACATCTGTCTGGTGCCGCAGATACCATCGGCTATCCCGTGCTCATCAAGGCCGTCGCTGGCGGCGGCGGCAAAGGAATGCGGCTTGTTGAAGAGCCCGAGGATTTTACCGCTGCGCTGGACAGCGCACGTGGTGAGGCTCGTACCGCGTTTGGTAATGATGCGGTTCTGGTTGAAAAATTCGTGGCCAAACCGCGGCATATCGAGGTGCAGGTGTTTGGCGACGGCACCCATGCCGTGCATCTGTTCGAACGGGATTGTTCGCTACAGCGTCGACACCAGAAGGTAATCGAAGAGGCTCCGGCACCCGGAATGACGCCTGAGATGCGTGAGGCGATGGGGCTGGCGGGTGTGCGCGCGGCTGAGGCCATTGGATACAAGGGGGCAGGTACGGTGGAGTTCATCGTAGATGCCTCGGAAGGACTCCGCCCGGATCGGTTCTGGTTCATGGAGATGAACACGCGCCTGCAGGTCGAGCATCCTGTTAGCGAAGCCATCACCGGTGTTGATCTGGTCGAGTGGCAATTGCGCGTTGCAGCCGGTGAAAGCCTGCCCAAGCAGCAGCAGGAACTGTCGATCAACGGCCATGCTTTCGAAGCTCGGCTTTATGCTGAAGACGTGCCCAAAGGTTTTTTACCTGCAACGGGTACGCTGACTCATCTGCAGTTTCCATCCTATTGCCGTGCTGACAGCGGCGTCAGGGCAGGAGATACGATTAGCCCCTGGTATGACCCCATGATCGCCAAAGTGATTGTTCATGGGCCCACGCGTGAAGTCGCGCTGGAGTCGCTGCATCGAGCGCTGAAGCATACCGAGGTCGCGGGTACGGTGACCAATCTTGCCTTCCTCGGCGCTTTGACACGGCATCAGGGATTTGCATCAGGTGATGTGGATACGGGGCTGATCGGACGAGACCTGGACAATCTGGTTCAGGAGGCATCAGTGACACCATGTTCGCTGGTGGCCGCGGCCATGGTTGCCCTGAAACTGGACGATCCAGATGAAGAAAGCGGTTTCACCCTTTGGGCTCCGCTACATCGTGCCGTCCAATTGATGCAGGGTGGTGAGGTCGTCGATCTGGATGTTCAGGTTGAAAGCCCTGAACGGCAGATCTGGCAGGTCGGTCCTGAGACTGTGGTTGCAGAAAGAACCAATGGGCGTTGGAGCCTCGATGGAACTCCGATGCCAAATGTTGCTGTGTCCGGATCTGAAATTACGGTGTTCGACAGTTACGGTCAGGTGTTTGGGTTCGCTGATCCGCTGGATCGGGACACCAGCGCGGCAGGCGATACGAATGTGGTTGAGGCACCGATGCCCGGTTTGGTGAAGGCAGTCTTTGCCACTGCCGGAGATGCGGTGAAAGAGGGTGATCGTCTTGCCATTCTCGAAGCCATGAAGATGGAGCATTCTTTGTTGGCTGCGCGTGATGGTGTCGTTGCTGAGGTTCTTGCAGAAGCTGGCACGCAGGTTGAGGCCGGGGCGGCACTGGTTCGTTTGGAAGAGGAATGATCTTTCTGCTTGTCGCCTTGCAGCAGCTTGTGGTGCTGTGAAGCATAGAAATAGAGATCCGGGAAAGGGACGGCCATGGGAGAACGCGTTGAGGTTTTTGAAGTTGGTCCGCGAGATGGGCTGCAGAACGAAAGACGTGAAATTCCGGTGGCCGAAAAGGTGGCGCTGGTCGATTGCCTGAGCCGCGCCGGGTTCAGCAGAATTGAGGTGGCCAGCTTTGTCTCGCCAAAGTGGGTACCGCAGATGGCGGGCAGTGCCGAGGTGCTGGCCGGTATCAATCGTGCATCTGGTGTGCGTTACGCGGCATTGACCCCGAACATGCGCGGTTACGAAGATGCTTTGGCGGCCGGGGCTGATGAGATCGCCATCTTTGCGTCGGCATCCGAAGGATTCTCGAAAGCTAATATCAACGCCACAATCGCTGAATCGATCGAGCGTTTCGTTCCCATACTCGAAGCGGCGCGTCATATTGATCTGCCGGTGCGAGGCTACGTATCCTGTGTGACGGACTGCCCCTATGACGGACCAACACCGCCCGAGAAAGTTGCCGAAGTGGCCGATATGCTCTTTGCGCGCGGATGCTATGAAATCTCGTTGGGGGACACGATCGGACAAGGAACGCCCGACACGATTGCCCGAATGCTGCTGGCCGTTCGCGAACGGGTGCCTGTGACACGGCTTGCTGGTCATTTCCACGATACCAATGGCCGTGCCATCGATAACATCGATGCATCCCTCGCGCTGGGCGTTCGTGTATTTGACGCGGCAGTCGGCGGATTGGGGGGATGCCCCTACGCACCGGGCGCTGCGGGCAATGTGGCGACCGAAGCGGTTGCGTCACATCTGGAGCGTTTGGGTTACGAAACCGGTCTGGATATGGCGGTTTTGGAAGAGGCCGCGGAAATGGCGCGTGCCATGCGAACGAATTAAGAGGCAAGCATGTTTGAAACAATTACCCTGACAACGGACGCGCGCGGCGTGGTAACACTGACGCTGAACCGCGCGGACAAGCACAATGCCATGTCGGCGCAGATGATTACAGAACTGACGCAAGCCGCAAGGCAACTCGGCGAAGACCAGGCTGTAAGGGTAGTTGTCCTGACAGGTGCCGGCAAAAGTTTTTGTGCTGGTGGTGATCTGGGGTGGATGCAGGCACAGATGGCCGCGGATCCTGCGACACGCTTTGTCGAAGCGCGTAAGCTGGCCGAGATGTTACAGGCGTTGAACACACTGCCGAAACCCCTGATTGGTGCTTTGCAGGGCAACGCATTCGGTGGCGGGGTCGGGATGGCCTCGGTTTGTGATGTGGCCATTGGCGTGGACGGCCTGAAAATGGGCCTGACTGAAACACGCTTGGGCCTGATCCCGGCTACAATCGGCCCCTATGTTGTCGCCCGAATGGGAGAAGCACGCGCCCGTCGCGTCTTTATGTCCGCCAGGCTGTTTGACGCGACAGAAGCGGTTGATTTGGGACTGCTGGTAAAAGCCGTGCCTGCCGAGGCTCTTGCAGAGGCAGTTGAGGCAGAGGTCTTACCCTATCTTTCCTGTGCGCCCGGGGCTGTTGCTTCAGCGAAAGAATTGGTCAGAACACTGAGTCCTACTATTGACGACGACTTGATTGATCATACCATCAAGGCACTGGTTGACAGATGGGAAACAGATGAGGCGAAGGAAGGAATCGGCGCATTCTTCGATAAACGAAAACCTGTATGGAATAGTAAGGTTTAGCCGTATCTCCTAATTTAACGGTGAACTGGAAACTGCGGTGAATTTTGCGGTTGTCACAAACGGATTATTCCACCTCTTTGCGCCTGTGTTCTGTTGACCCTCAGACCCCACACGGATACAGAATGTCCAGTCAACACGCCAATTGACGGCGCATCCAGATGATGGGGGCGCAGGAAAGGAGCTACTCGTGGAAGACCTGTTGCGGGAATATCTCCCGATCCTGGTGTTTCTGGCCGTTGCCGTAGGCCTTGGCCTTGTCCTTATTTTGGCTGCTGTCGTGCTTGCCGTTCGCAATCCCGACCCCGAAAAAGTCAGCGCCTATGAATGTGGTTTCAACGCGTTTGATGACGCGCGTATGAAATTCGACGTCCGATTCTATCTGGTCTCGATTCTTTTCATCATCTTCGACTTGGAAATCGCCTTCCTGTTCCCTTGGGCGGTTGGTTTCCGCGACATCAGTGATGTCGGGTTCTGGTCGATGATGGTGTTCCTGGCAGTGCTGACCATCGGCTTTGCCTATGAGTGGAAGAAGGGGGCCCTGGAATGGGAGTGATGACGGGCGCAAACACCGCAGGTGCCGACAAAGAAGTCGCCACCCAGGCCCTGAATGCCGAGTTGCAGGATAAAGGGTTTCTGCTGACCTCGTCCGAAGACATCATCAACTGGGCGCGTACCGGTTCGCTTCACTGGATGACATTTGGTTTGGCCTGTTGCGCGGTTGAGATGATGCATACCTCGATGCCGCGTTATGATGCGGAACGGTTCGGTATTGCTCCGCGCGCGTCCCCTCGTCAGTCAGACGTGATGATCGTGGCGGGAACACTGACCAACAAAATGGCCCCGGCGCTGCGCAAGGTTTACGACCAGATGCCCGAGCCGCGCTATGTGATCTCGATGGGATCCTGTGCGAATGGCGGTGGTTACTATCACTACTCCTATTCGGTCGTACGCGGTTGTGATCGCGTAGTGCCCGTCGACATTTACGTTCCCGGCTGTCCTCCAACTGCCGAGGCGCTGCTCTACGGCTTGATGCAGCTACAACGCAAAATCCGCCGTACCGGCACTATCGTGCGCTGAGGAGAAAGCTGATGAGTGAAGCACTCAAAGAACTTGGCGCGCAGCTGGAATTGAAACGAGCCGATTGCGTTCTTTCATGGGACGTCACCCACGGAGAACTCAACGTTGATGTGGCGCCTTCGAACCTGGTTGAATTCGTCGAATATCTGAAGGCTGATCGTACGTGCCAGTTTTCGACCCTCGTGGACATCACCGGTGTCGATTATCCCGAGCGTCCCAAGCGGTTTGATGTCGTCTATCACTTCCTGTCGATGTACCAGAACCAGCGGATTCGACTACGCGTATCCATTCGCGAAGAGGACATGCTGCCCTCGATTGTTGAGGTTCACCCGTCGGCCAACTGGTTCGAACGCGAAGTATATGACATGTTCGGTATCCTGTTCTCGGGGCATCCGGATCTTCGGCGTATCCTGACGGACTATGGTTTCCGCGGTTATCCTTTGCGCAAGGACTTCCCGACAACCGGCTATACCGAGGTTCGCTATGACGAAGCGCAGAAGCGTGTGGTTTATGAACCCGTATCGCTGGTGCAAGAATACCGTCAGTTCGATTTCATGAGCCCTTGGGAAGGTGCGAACTACATTTTACCAGGGGATGAGAAGCAGGAGACCGAGTAATGGGTGGCATCTGGTGGCTGATCCTGTCTGCGCTGACCATCATTCCGATGGTGAAGATTTTGCCTTTCTTTGGGATCAACAAGTACTGGTGTCTGCTCTGTTTGGTTCCCTTTGGCACGATCGCGTTGCTGTGGTGGGTCGGGCTTAAGCTACAAGAGTTGGAGCGCCGCTGAGATGCTGATGCTGGGGGAACTGATCGTAATTGGCGCACTGGGCGTGCTGCTGGCTGGGGCGGCAGCTAAGGCTGCTGAGGCCGAAAAGGTTCGCGTGCGGGCCGAAGCAAAAAAGAAACGGGGGCGTTGATGGACGGCTCAAGATACGATGACGGCAGCACGGATGCGCTGAGCGGAGAACAGAAGATCCGCAATTTTAACATCAACTTCGGCCCGCAACACCCTGCGGCGCATGGAGTTCTGCGTCTTGTGCTTGAGCTGGACGGTGAGATCGTCGAGCGGTGCGATCCGCATATCGGTCTGCTGCACCGTGGCACCGAAAAGCTGATGGAAAGCCGGACGTATCTGCAGAATCTGCCGTATTTCGACCGTCTGGATTACGTGGCGCCGATGAATCAGGAGCATGCCTGGTGTCTGGCCATCGAAAAGCTTACGGGCGTGGAAGTGCCCCGGCGCGCCTCGCTGATCCGGGTTCTGTATTCCGAGATCGGCCGTATTCTGAACCACCTGCTGAACGTGACCACGCAGGCGATGGACGTTGGTGCGCTGACCCCGCCTCTGTGGGGCTTTGAAGAACGCGAAAAGCTGATGGTGTTTTATGAGCGCGCATGTGGTGCCCGCCTGCACGCAGCTTACTTCCGCCCCGGTGGCGTGCATCAGGACCTGCCGCCGGAATTGCTGGACGATATCGAAGCATGGAGCCATGAATTCCCTGCTGTGATGGATGACATTGACGGGCTGCTGACCGAAAACCGCATCTTTAAACAGCGCAACGCTGATATCGGCGTCGTGACCGAGGATGACATTCAGAAATACGGTTTCTCAGGCGTCATGGTTCGCGGTTCGGGCTTGGCATGGGACCTGCGCCGTGCGCAGCCCTATGAATGCTACGACGAGTTCGAGTTCCAGATTCCTGTCGGGAAGAATGGCGACTGCTATGATCGCTATCTGGTGCGGATGGAAGAGATGCGGCAGTCGTTGCTGATCATCCGTCAGGCCATCGCCAAAATCCGCGAGTGCCCCGGAGACGTTCTGGCGCGCGGCAAGATCACCCCGCCGAAACGCTCGGACATGAAGACCTCGATGGAGAGCCTGATCCATCACTTCAAGCTTTATACCGAAGGCTTCCACGTCCCCGCGGGCGAAGTCTACGCCGCCGTCGAAGCCCCAAAGGGTGAGTTCGGCGTCTATCTGGTCGCCGATGGCACCAACAAACCCTACCGCGCCAAACTGCGCGCGCCAGGGTTCCTGCACCTGCAAGCCATGGATCACGTCGCGAAAGGTCACCAACTGGCCGATGTTGCCGCCATTATTGGCACGATGGACGTTGTGTTTGGGGAGATTGATCGGTGAGCAGACGGTTGCGATTTTTTGCGTCGGTAGCTGTTTTTGCGGCTTGTGGAGCGGGGCTTTCAGCTGAGCCTGCACCACAAGGTAACCTAAACGATTTTCTGGCCAACGGTTTCCAGATTGTTTCCACTGTGGGTGCGCCGAGAAGTAACGGCTTCGAGTTACTGGTTATCGTACAAAAAGAGCAAACTGCAGCGTTTTGTCAGGTTGGGCTTCTAAACGTAACTGAAACTGAAACAAGTAATCCAGTCTACCTTTCTGGGCCTTGGAACAATTCCTTTCTTTGCCTGCCTTTGGTAAATGGCGCGTACGATGGGGTTGTGCCGGAAGGTCAATATCAGCCGAATTCAGTGCAGGAGAACAAAGGCTAATGCTCCGCCGTCTGCATCCCGAACAACCTGAGAACTTTGCCTTTACCGCTGCCAACCAGCAATGGGCCGAAGCGCAGATTACCAAGTATCCTGAAGGTCGTCAGGCCAGTGCGGTCATCCCGTTGCTCTGGCGTGCTCAGGAACAAGAGGGTTGGCTGAGCCGCCCGGCGATTGAATCTGTCGCCGACATGCTGGGGATGGCCTACATCCGGGTGCTTGAGGTTGCATCTTTCTACTTCATGTTCCAGCTGCAACCGGTTGGTTCAGTGGCACATATTCAGGTCTGCGGCACGACCTCCTGCATGATCTGCGGGGCCGAGGATCTGATCGCGGTCTGCAAGGAAAAGATCGCGTCAAAACCGCATGAACTGTCCGCTGATGGCAAGCTGAGCTGGGAAGAAGTTGAATGTCTGGGCTCCTGCACCAACGCACCGATGGCACAGATCGGTAAGGACTATTACGAGGACCTGACTGCCGAGAGTTTTGGTAAAATCCTCGATGATCTGACATCTGGGAAGGTTCCGGTTCCGGGGCCACAAAACGGCCGATATGCAGCGGAGCCGCTGAGGGGTCTGACCAGCCTTGTTGAACATGACGCTGGCAAACCGCGTTATAATGCAAGCGTAGAGCTGGCGACTGATTTGCACGACACGGTCAAGCGCATCGACGGAACGGAAGTTCCGATCCTGACCCCTTGGCTGGATAAAGATGGCAAACAAGCCGGCGCGAGTGCTGCGGCTAAACCTCCGAAAGCGCCAGAAGCTCCGAAGCCTGCGGTAAAACAGGCCGAAGAGGCAAAGAAAGCCAAATCTGAAGCCAAGGTCGAGGAAGATGCGCCCGAACTGTTGTCAGGGGCGCGGGATGGCAAGCCTGATGACCTCAAGCTGCTGAAAGGTGTCGGACCCAAGCTGGAACAGACACTCAACGAGTTGGGTTTCTACCACTTTGATCAGGTTGCTGCATGGACACCGTTGCAGGTGGCTTGGGTCGATGCGCGCCTGAAGTTCAAGGGTCGTATTGAGCGTGACGGCTGGATTGAACAAGCGGCCAAACTGGCGGCAGGTGAAGAAACCGAGTTCGCCAAGCGCGCTAAGGAAGACGGTACCTACGACGAGTAGGTCAAACAGGAATGAGTACGCCTGAAGGGGCACACAGACGAGATGGACCAAGACAAAGAACAGGCCATGGCCCGAAAAGGGCGCCATATCGGAGTGGTGATTGCCGTCACCATGTTGGCTTGGCTTGCGATGTCATTGTTCATCGGCCCTGCACTGGGACTGCCGGGGCGATATGCGCTGCTGTTCGATTTCGCCGCTCTGGGTGGTTTCGTTTACGCGGGCGTCAACATTTTTCAACTCTGGCGCATGCGTCAGGATAGCCAAAGGTAAGCTAACGATGCTGAAGGATCAGGACCGGATCTTTACCAACATCTACGGGATGCATGAGCGTACGCTGAAAGGCGCGCAAGCCCGGGGGCATTGGGACGGCACGGCTGGCCTGATCGGCAACGGGCGTGATTGGATTATCCAGACGATGAAGGACTCGGGACTGCGTGGTCGCGGAGGCGCGGGCTTCCCCACCGGTCTGAAATGGTCGTTCATGCCCAAAGAAAGCGATGGCCGTCCAGCTTATCTGGTTGTGAATGCTGACGAATCCGAGCCTGGAACCTGCAAAGACCGCGAGATCATGCGCCATGATCCACATACTCTGATCGAAGGCTGCCTGATCGCTTCCTTCGCGATGAATGCGCATACCTGCTATATCTATCTGCGCGGCGAGTACATCCGCGAGCGCGAGGCACTGCAGGCTGCGATCGACGAAGCTTATGACGCGGGTCTTTTGGGTAAGAACGCCGCTGGATCGGGCTGGGATTTCGACCTGTTCCTGCATCACGGCGCAGGGGCTTACATCTGCGGTGAGGAAACCGCGTTGATTGAAAGCCTTGAGGGCAAAAAGGGTATGCCGAGGATGAAACCTCCGTTCCCGGCTGGTGCGGGGCTTTTTGGCTGTCCGACCACTGTGAACAACGTCGAATCCATTGCGGTTGTACCGACCATCCTGCGCCGGGGCGCCGACTGGTTTGCGGGCTTTGGTCGTCAGAACAACGCGGGCACCAAGTTGTTTGCCATCTCAGGCCACGTGAATAACCCGTGCGTGGTGGAAGAGGCGATGTCGATCCCGTTCGAGCAACTGATCGAAACCCATTGCGGCGGCATTCGCGGTGGTTGGGACAACCTGCTGGCTGTGATCCCCGGAGGCTCGTCAGTGCCATGCGTGCGTGGCGAAGATATGCGAGACGCAATCATGGATTTCGACCATCTGCGCAATGACCTGGGATCGGGTCTTGGAACAGCGGCGGTGATCGTGATGGACAAGTCCACCGACATCATCAAAGCGATCTGGCGGCTGTCGAAATTCTACAAACACGAAAGCTGTGGCCAGTGTACGCCATGCCGCGAAGGTACTGGTTGGATGATGCGCGTGATGGACCGCCTGGTGCGCGGTGAGGCCGAACTTGAAGAGATCGACATGTTGTTCGATGTGACCAAGCAGGTCGAAGGCCACACAATCTGTGCCTTGGGCGATGCTGCGGCCTGGCCGATCCAAGGCCTGATCCGCAATTTCCGGGAAGAGATTGAGGACCGCATCAAGGCTCAGAAATCGGGCCGCATGGGTGCGATGGCAGCGGAATAAGATGACAGTTGTTTCAGCATACCTAGCTGTTTTGGGTTTAGGCCTGATTGTTTTTGCTCTAGCGACATTGCTGAGAGCGAACGGGGCCAACCGACTCGTAGCGATTTGCGTGAGCATCAGCCCTTTGGTTATCGGGTATGCACTGTCGTTTCTGTCCGTCGGCCTCGGTTATGAAGGATCGTTGTACGCTCCGATTTTTGGCACAATGATCGCGGTTATCGGATCCATGGTGACTTGGCAGGCTCAAAAAGCCGCAAGGAGATTGTTGGATGCCAACTAAGCGTTTTCACCAGACTGAAATACTTTGCAGATTTAACGCAGAGGTGAGTTAATGGAAGTCTATGCTGAGTATTCCCACGCAATCGCCTCGCTGGTGATTTTTACCCTGATCGTGTTGTTTCTGTCGCCTTTCTCGGCACTTGCAAAGGCCAGCAAAGGTCTGGCTCCAGGTGCGACGCCTGATCAGGACTATTCGGAAAAGGCTTATCGCCTAAACCGCGCTTATCTTAACGGAACTGAAACCCTGCCAGCGTTTCTGACCGTCACTGTGGCCGCGATTTTACTGGGGGCTAGCCCGTTCTGGGTGAACCTGCTTGCTTCTATAGCGTTGGTTGCACGAGTAGTGATGTTGATCGTCCATATTCGTGGGGTCGGCAAACCGCACAGCGGGCTACGATCTGTTCTCTATGTCATCGGTTGGGCTTGCATGATGGTGTTGGGTTTAATGGCTTTGGTAGCCGCGTTTTGAATTGGGACAGAATACGTTGTAACACCGGTCGGACAAAACGACTGACTGTTACTAAAGGGTATCTGGGGATACGGAAATGAAAAAAAACTCTCTGGTTATAGGCATGTTGGCAGCCCTGACGCTGGTTGCTGCATGTGGTAAATCCAAGAGCGATCGGATTCTGTTCGACGGACAGGCCTTCCGTGCCAAAGCAAACTATGTGAACAAAAAAGAATCACGCGCTGATTTTACGGTCACGATCAATGGTGTTTCGGCGTCTTTGGATGGCGCACGTGAAGCGGGCCGGTACGAGGGTACCCGGTTCTGCATTCAGAACTTTGGTACGTCCAAAATAGTGTGGAAGGTGGGACCTGAGACCGAGCCTCAGAACCTGCGTATCGACAATGACAAGTTGACATTTGCAGGTACCTGCCAAAGACCATGAGCAAAGTTATTGCATATCAGCGCATGGCCTCGGTGTCGTTATTGCATAGCAATGCCTCGGTGCTTCGTCTTGGGAGACCCAAGACGAAAGGAAATACCATGTCTTTTGTGAAAACGTTTGCTCTCGCCACTCTGATGGCGGTACCGGTTGCGGCCGAAGCGAAACCCCCTTTGCGCGATGTCAAAGAGATCGACAATGAACTCTATTACATCGCGATCGCAAATGAGATTTCCGAGTACTGCCCATCAATCAGCGGGCGCAGGATGAAAGCAATCGGTGTGATCTGGGGACTGAAATCCAAAGCCAACAAGCTGGGATACTCGGACAAGGAAATCCGGGCCTATGTGGACTCGGATGCTGAAAAGGCACGTATGCGATCCATGGGCGAGGCGTATCTGGCCCAGCATGGTGTGACCTACGAGAATCCCGAAACCTTCTGTACTTTGGGACGCGCGGAAATCGAAAGAAACAGCGCCATTGGCGTTTATTTGAGGGCGAACTAGACCATGTCTGACCTCCGCAAGATCAATATCGACGGGCAGGAAATCGAAGTCGACGGCGCAATGACCCTGATCCAGGCCTGTGAACAGGCCGGGGTTGAAGTGCCGCGCTTTTGCTACCACGAACGTCTGTCGATTGCCGGTAACTGCCGGATGTGTCTGGTGGAGGTCGTTGGCGGCCCGCCCAAGCCTGCAGCGTCTTGCGCGATGCAGGTGCGTGATTTGCGTCCGGGGCCTGAGGGGCAGGCGCCCGTGGTCAAGACAAACTCTCCCATGGTCAAGAAGGCTCGTGAGGGTGTGATGGAGTTTCTACTCATCAACCACCCGCTCGACTGTCCGATCTGCGATCAGGGTGGCGAATGCGACCTGCAGGATCAGGCCATGGCTTATGGTGTGTCGGGGTCGCGTTTCAAAGAAGCAAAGCGCGCGGTTGATGATCTGGATCTGGGACCGCTTGTTGGCACTGCGATGACCCGCTGCATCAGTTGTACCCGCTGTGTGCGGTTCACAACTGAAGTGGCCGGGATCACGCAGATGGGTCAGACCGGGCGTGGAGAAGATGCTGAGATTACCTCGTATCTCAACGAGACGCTGCAATCGAATTTGCAAGGCAATATCATTGATCTGTGTCCAGTTGGCGCACTGACGTCGAAGCCCTATGCCTTCACTGCACGTCCGTGGGAGCTGACCAAAACCGAATCCATCGATGTGATGGATGCTTTGGGCTCGAATATCCGTGTGGATACCAAGGGTCGCGAAGTGATGCGCTTTCTGCCGCGCAACCACGATGGTGTGAACGAAGAGTGGATCAGCGATAAAACCCGTTTTGTCTGGGATGGTCTGCGGCGTCAGCGGTTGGACCGTCCTTATGTGCGAGAGAACGGCAAGTTGCGCCCGGCCACCTGGCCCGAAGCGTTGAACAAAGCAGCTGACGCATTGAAAGGGGCTGAGAAGCCTGCCGGGATTGTTGGTGATCTGGCTCCGGTCGAAGCTATCTTTGCGCTGAAACAGATGATCGAAGGGCAGGGTGGCGTAGTTGAATGCCGCACTGACGGAGCTAAACTGCCTGCAAGCAACCGGGGCGCCTATGCCGGCACCGCCGCCATCGAAGACATAGATACTGCTGAGCGTATCCTGTTGATCGGGACCAACCCGAGAGATGAGGCACCGGTTCTGAACGCACGCATCCGCAAAGCATGGGCCCATGGTGCTGACATTGCTTTGGTCGGTCCGGCTGTCGATCTGACCTACGATTACTACCATGTTGGCGATGACCGCGCTGCCCTGCAGAAAGTGGTCGACATGGGCGGTGATGACCAGATCAAGGGAAAATCCTCGCTGGTCGTTGTGGGTCAAGGTGCATTGCAAGAAGCCGATGGCGCAGCTGTTCTGGCTGCGGCGCAAACCATCGCTGCAAATACAGAAAGCGGCCTGATCGTTCTGCATACAGCCGCTGCTCGCGTTGGTGCGATGGATGTTGATGCCACCAATGCAGGCGGTATGGAGGCGATCAGCGCTGCGGATGTGATCTATAATCTGGGCGCGGACGAAGTCGAAATCGGCGAAGGTGCCTTTGTGATCTATCAGGGCAGCCATGGTGATTGCGGTGCGCACCGCGCTGATGTAATCCTGCCTGCTGCTGCCTATACGGAAGAGAACGGTCTTTTCGTGAACACCGAAGGGCGTCCGCAGCTGGCTATGCGCGCTGGGTTCGCACCGGGTGAGGCCAAGGAAAACTGGGCTATCCTGCGGGCCTTGTCCGCCGAACTGGGGGCGACATTGCCCTTCGACTCGCTGGCGCAGCTGCGTAGCGCTCTGATCGAGGCAGTGCCCCATTTGGCGCGTATCGACGAAGTGATCGAGAACGAGGTGCAACCGCTCGAGGCCGGATCGCTAGGCAAGGCAACGTTCCGAAATGCGATCAAAGACTTCTATCTGACCAACCCGATAGCACGAGCCTCTCAGTTGATGGCAGAGCTATCGGCGCAAGCTCAGGCACTTAAAACCGACAGGATCGCGGCAGAATGATGCGACCCGTTTCAATATTGCGCGCCCGCGCAATCCCGACGACCCACGGTGTGAGGACCAATGGCTGAATTCTTTAACACCCCAGGCGGAATAGCCCTCATCATTCTGGCGCAAGTGCTTGCAGTTGTTGCGTTCGTGATGATCTCGCTGTTGTTCCTTGTTTACGGCGACCGCAAGATCTGGGCGGCGGTTCAGATGCGCCGGGGCCCGAACGTGGTGGGCGTCTACGGCTTGCTTCAATCGGTGGCTGACGCGCTGAAATATGTGGTCAAAGAGGTCGTCATTCCTGCGGGTGCTGACCGAACGGTTTTCATCCTTGCACCGTTAACTTCCTTCGTTCTGGCGATGATCGCTTGGGCTGTGATCCCATTCAATGACGGCTGGGTGCTGTCAGATATCAACGTCGCCATTCTTTATGTCTTCGCTGTATCGTCGCTGGAAGTTTATGGCGTGATTATGGGTGGTTGGGCGTCGAACTCAAAGTACCCGTTCCTCGGCTCTCTGCGCTCTGCCGCGCAGATGATCTCTTACGAGGTTTCGATTGGCCTGATCATCATCGGCGTTATCATCTCGACCGGGTCGATGAATTTCGGTCATATCGTCGAAGCGCAAGACGGCCGCTTTGGCTTCTTCAGCTGGTACTGGCTGCCGCATTTCCCGATGGTGTTCCTGTTCTTCATCTCGGCATTGGCCGAAACCAACCGTCCACCATTTGACTTGCCCGAGGCGGAGTCGGAACTGGTGGCCGGTTATCAGGTCGAATACTCGGCCACGCCCTTCCTGCTGTTCATGGCGGGTGAATACATTGCGATTTTCCTGATGTGCGCACTCACCACGCTGCTGTTCTTCGGCGGCTGGCTGTCGCCGATCCCGGGACTGCCGGATGGCGTGCTGTGGATGGTTGCGAAGATGGCGTTCTTCTTCTTCCTTTTCGCGATGGTCAAGGCGATCACACCCCGCTACCGCTATGACCAGTTGATGAGGTTGGGTTGGAAAGTGTTCCTGCCGTTCTCGCTGGCCTGGGTGGTTTTTGTAGCCTTCGCGGCGAAATTCGACTGGTTCTGGGGCGCGTTTGCGCGTTGGAGTGTGGGCTGATGGAGCGGAAGATACGACACGTTTTTACCGCGCTCACTGCGCTTACCTTTTTGAACGTAGCAGCCTACGCCGCCGAAACTGAACCGGGCGAAGCAAGGAATTTGCTAGATGTTGCCCACGAGATTTGCGTGCCTGAGTTCAAAACTGTGTTTCAATTCGATGAAGGTTTTCAGGACTTCCTCGCAAATGAACTAGGGCAAAAATACCCGCTCGTATCTGCTGAGCAGCATCTAGCTTTTGATAAATACGTCATTGGATCCGTGATAAACGCCAAGCAACTCGGAGATATGACAGCTTACATAGATGCTCTGAAGAACGGAAAAACAATCTCGGACACGACGCGCGAAAAGTCGTCGGCATTGTTGAGCTTGGTAGAGTGCCTCCGAATAACAACGGATGACGAAAAGCGTCTTGCAGAGTTCATCGATGTGGGTGTGGAGGCTGGAAATCTACCCAGCCATGTTAACGTAGAATCCCTGCTTTCTGCGCAAAACAGTGCGGAGTGTATGTACACGATTGAAGCTGGTCGCAGGGTTTTGGCAGTGGATGCAAGCGCTGCAGATGTGAGCGATCAAGTTCAGTTCATTCTCGAAGATACCGCTGGCCGTTGCGAGAAGGGTTTCTAGGACATGACACAAATTGACTATACGCGTGCCGCCAAATATTTCCTTCTGCAGGACTTCTGGGTCGGCATGAAGCTGGGGCTGAAGTATTTCTTCGCCCCCAAGGCCACCGTGAACTACCCGCATGAAAAGGGCCCTCTGTCCCCACGGTTCCGTGGTGAACACGCCTTGCGCCGCTATCCGAACGGTGAGGAACGCTGCATCGCTTGCAAACTGTGCGAAGCGGTCTGCCCGGCGCAGGCGATCACCATCGACGCTGAACCGCGCGAAGACGGCAGCCGCCGCACCACGCGGTACGACATCGACATGACCAAGTGCATCTATTGCGGTTTCTGCCAAGAGGCCTGCCCGGTCGATGCAATCGTCGAAGGCCCGAACTTCGAATTCGCCACCGAAACTCGGGAAGAACTGTTCTACGACAAGGAAAAACTGCTCGACAACGGCGAACGCTGGGAAGCCGAGATTGCCCGCAATCTGGAAATGGACGCGCCGTATCGCTGATGGGAACCTGGGGACCACATAGCTTTGAGAACGACACCGCGTCGGACTTGTTGGATCAGATCCGTGGTTTGGACCAACCTGCTGATCAGGCCGAGGCCGTGCGTGAGCTTTTTGGTAACGTCTTTGCGATGGGTAACGAATACCTGGACGCTGATGAGGCGTCAGCAGCAGTGGCGGGGGCCGAAATCGTGGCCTCGGCGCTTGGGCATCCAAAGAATGGAACGGCAGCGCCCTTTGATCTCGCTGCTTCGTTTAACTTCTATGAAGACACCGTTGGTATGGCGCTTGCAGCAGTCAGGCGGGTGACGGCGGACGAGTCTGAACTGGTGGAACTGTGGGGCGAGACTGACGAAGCCGATACTTGGCGGGACAGTATCGCCGATCTCACATCGCGACTGAATGCAGCTGCCGAAGATAACAATCTGAATCCGGATTTCGATCCAGATGGACCTGATGCCGATCCTGAGATTGCTTTGCGTACCCAGGTTGAGCAGGTCTACGACGACATGATGTCCGAGATCGAGCGTATCGCGGACGGCGGCGCTGGGGACGCTCAGGTCGAAGTTCTGCGCCATCTCGTGCGCAAGATGAACCTGATCCACAAGGATATCACAAACATGCGGTACTTTGTTGTCGATAGCCTTGAGGCGTTGACTGACCGTATCGACGGTCTGGAGAAAAAGCTGTGATGGCCGATGACAACAACCCATTCGCCGCGATGATGAAGCAGGCTCAGGACATGGCCAAGGCAATGAATCCGGCGATGGAGAATTTCTCGCCCAAAGGGTTCGAGGCGCTGTGGCCGACCATGCCGAAAGAAGTCATGGAGATGATGTTCGGCAACACCGTCAACAAGGACGGGCTGGATGCCAAGACCCGCCTGCTGCTGACGTTGGCCGGGCTGACCTGTCAGGGCGCGCAAGCGGACTCGGCAGTGCGTCAGACTGTGCGCCACGCGTTGGAAGCTGGCGCCAAGAAACAAGAGATCGTGGAAACGATCGGTCAGATGTCGGTCTTTGCCGGCATCCCGGCCATGACCCGCGCGCTGGATTTGGCGCAAGAGGTCATGGGTGACAACGAGGATGAGGATCAATGACCGTCTTTGCCTTTTATCTGTTTGCCATCAGCGCGATTACCGGCGGGCTGTTCACGGTGATCAGCCGTCAGCCGGTGCACTCGGTGCTGTGGCTGATCCTGTCCTTCCTGTCCGCGGCGGGGTTGTTCGTGCTGCTGGGGGCAGAGTTCGTGGCCATGCTGCTGATCATCGTCTACGTGGGAGCGGTCGCGGTTCTTTTCCTCTTCGTCGTGATGATGCTGGATGTCGACTTTGCCGAGCTCAAGGCCGAGATGGCGCGCTATATGCCATTGGCCCTGCTGATTGGCCTAGTCATACTGATGCAGTTTGTCATGGCCTTTGGCGCTTGGGACAGCGCACAGGGCGCGGCGGCCAATCTGGCTCAGCCAACCCCGGCTGACCGCCACAACACCGAGGCGCTGGGTGTCATTCTTTACGATCAATACTTCCTTCTGTTTCAGCTTGCGGGTCTGATCCTGCTGGTGGCCATGATCGGCGCAATCGTTCTGACGCTACGCCACCGTCAGGACATCAAACGTCAGGACATCGTCGGCCAGATGATGCGTGATCCGGCCAAGGCGATGGAGCTGAAGGACGTGAAACCGGGGCAGGGACTTTGAGACGATGATCGGACTTGAACACTATCTTACGGTCGCAGCGACGCTGTTCGTCATCGGCATCTTCGGTCTCTTCCTGAACCGCAAGAACGTCATCATCCTGCTGATGAGCATCGAATTGATGCTTCTGGCGGTGAATATCAACCTCGTGGCGTTTTCCAGTTTCCTCGGCGATCTCGTCGGGCAGGTGTTTACGCTGTTCGTTCTGACCGTGGCGGCAGCCGAGGCGGCGATCGGGCTGGCCATTCTGGTCTGCTTCTTCCGCAACCGTGGCACCATCGCGGTTGAAGACGTCAATATGATGAAGGGGTAAGAGAACATGGAAACCACCATCCTCTTTGCCCCGCTGGTGGGCGCGCTGCTCTGCGGGTTCGGCTGGAAGTTCATTGGTGAGAAAGCCGCCATGTGGACTGCGACAGGCCTGCTGTTTCTGGCCTGTCTGCTGTCGTGGATCGTTTTCTTTTCGTTCGACGGTGTAACACAACAGATCGAAATCATGCGCTGGATCGAGAGCGGATCGCTGTCGACAAGCTGGGCCGTTCGCCTGGACCGTTTGACCGCAATCATGCTGATCGTGGTAACGACTGTTTCCGCGCTCGTTCACCTCTATTCCTTCGGCTACATGGATCACGATCCGCAGTGGCGTGAGGGCGAGAGCTACAAGCCGCGCTTCTTTGCCTATCTGTCCTTCTTCACCTTCGCGATGCTGATGCTGGTGACGGCGGACAACTTGGTTCAGATGTTCTTTGGCTGGGAAGGCGTCGGCGTCGCGTCTTATCTGCTGATCGGGTTCTACTATCGCAAGCCATCTGCAAACGCGGCCGCAATCAAGGCGTTTGTCGTCAACCGGGTCGGCGACTTTGGCTTTGCGCTGGGGATTTTCGCGCTGTTCTTCCTGACGGACAGCATCAACTTCTCGGACATCTTTGCATCAGCGCCTGCACTTGCAGAAGAGAAGTTGCACTTCCTTTGGGGAGAGTGGACCGCGATTGAGGTGATCTGCGTCCTGCTGTTCATCGGCGCGATGGGTAAATCTGCGCAGTTGATCCTGCACACCTGGTTGCCGGACGCGATGGAGGGCCCGACGCCTGTATCTGCGCTGATCCACGCCGCGACCATGGTTACTGCGGGTGTGTTCCTTGTTTGCCGGATGTCTCCGCTGTTCGAGTTCGCACCGGGCGCGGCTGGTTTCGTGACCGTACTGGGCGCGACTACTGCATTCTTTGCGGCGACTGTCGGGTTGGTTCAGACCGACATCAAACGTGTGATTGCCTATTCGACCTGTTCGCAGTTGGGCTACATGTTTGTTGCGGCTGGCGTCGGCATGTATTCGGCCGCCATGTTCCACCTGTTCACCCACGCCTTCTTTAAGGCGTTGTTGTTCCTTGGCGCCGGTTCGGTAATCCACGCGATGCATCACGAGCAGGAGATGACCGAATATGGCGGGTTGCGGAAAAAGATTCCTTATACCTTCTGGGCCATGATGATCGGGACACTCGCGATCACAGGCGTGGGCATACCGCTAACGACAATCGGGTTCGCCGGGTTCCTGTCAAAAGATGCGATCATCGAGAGCGCATATGCGGGTGGTTCGGCTTATGGCTTCTGGCTGTTGGTGATCGCGGCTGCGTTCACCTCGTTCTACAGCTGGCGCCTGATCTTCCTGACGTTCTATGGTGAGCCGCGTGGAGACAAGCACACTCATGACCACGCGCACGAAAGCCCGATGGTTATGCTTGTGCCTTTGGGCGTGCTGTCTCTGGGTGCGGTTTTCGCCGGCATGATCTGGTACAGCAACTTCTTTGGTCACGCAGACAAAGTTGGTAAGTTCTACGGCATTCCGGTCGCCGAAGCGTCAGAACATGCCGAAGCCGGTGATCATGGCAAGGCCGAAGGGCACGATGACGAAGCGGCACATGCCGATACCGCCCATGCAGATGATAGCCATGCCGATGACGCTGCGCATGGCGACAAGGATGCGAAAGAGGGCTATCACCACTACGTATTCGCCGGTGAGCCGGGCGAAGGCGCGATCTATATCGCTCCTGACAACCATGTGTTGGATGACGCGCATGCGGCCCCGAAATGGGTAAAGGTTTCGCCGTTTGCCGCGATGCTGCTGGGCTTTGTCATCGCTTACTGGTTCTACATCAAGAATACAGCGTTGCCAGCGCGTCTGGCTGCAAACCAGCGTCCGCTGTACCTGTTCCTGCTGAACAAGTGGTATTTTGACGAAATCTACGATGCGGTCTTTGTCAAACCAACCGTTGCGTTGGGCCGTTTCCTGTGGAAGCGCGGCGATGGCAACGTGATCGATGGCTTCCTGAATGGAGTAGCAATGGGGGTTGTTCCCTTCTTTACCCGTCTCGCTGGCAAGGCGCAGACCGGGTACATCTTTACTTACGCCTTCTGGATGGTTCTGGGCATCGCAGCCCTTGTCACCTGGATGTCGATCGGCGGAGGCGCACACTAATGGATAATATCCTCTCCATTGTTACGTTCATCCCCGCCATCGCGGCAGCTCTTATGGCGCTGTTCCTGCATGGGGATGACGAGGCGGCGCAGAAAAACGCCAAGTGGATCGCGCTGTTGGCGACGACAGTGACTTTCCTGGTCTCGATTGGGATCTACACGGACTTTGACCCCTCCAACACCGGCTTCCAGATGGTGGAAGAAGGCCAGTGGCTGATGGGGCTGAAATACAAGATGGGTGTGGATGGTATCAGCGTCCTGTTCGTATTGCTGACCACTTTCATCATGCCATTGACCATTCTGGCCAGCTGGGAAGTGACCGATCGCGTCAAAGAGTACATGATCGCCTTCCTGCTGCTTGAAACGCTGATGCTGGGCGTATTCATGGCGCTGGATCTGGTGCTGTTCTACCTGTTCTTCGAGGCAGGTCTGATCCCGATGTTCCTGATCATCGGTATCTGGGGTGGCAAAGATCGTATCTATGCCAGCTTCAAGTTCTTCCTCTACACCTTCCTCGGCTCGGTACTGATGTTGGTGGCGATGGTTGCGATGTACTCGGATGCGGGTACCACGGATATCGAGGCACTGATGCACCATCAGTTCTCGTCTGAAGGGTTCAGCGTGCTGGGCATCTATGTGGTAGGTGGTCTGCAAACCCTGATGTTCCTCGCTTTCTTTGCCAGCTTTGCCGTGAAGATGCCGATGTGGCCGGTTCACACCTGGTTGCCGGATGCTCACGTGCAGGCGCCCACCGCGGGTTCGGTCGTGCTGGCGGCAATCCTGCTGAAAATGGGGGGCTATGGTTTCCTGCGGTTCAGTCTGCCGATGTTCCCGGTAGGATCGGCGGTCATGACGGATGTCGTGTTGTGGATGTCGGCGATCGCCGTGGTCTACACCTCACTTGTCGCGCTGGTGCAGGAGGATATGAAAAAGCTGATTGCCTATTCCTCGGTCGCGCATATGGGCTTTGTGACCATGGGTATTTTTGCAGCCAATCAGCAGGGTATCGATGGTGCAATCTTCCAGATGCTCAGCCACGGTTTCATCTCAGCCGCGCTCTTCCTTTGTGTCGGTGTTATCTATGACCGGATGCACACGCGCGATATCGAGGCTTATGGCGGTCTGGTGATCCGGATGCCCGCCTATGCGCTGGTCTTTATGCTGTTCACCATGGCCAATGTTGGCTTGCCGGGTACCAGCGGGTTCATTGGCGAATTTCTGACATTGATGGGCACGTTCCAGGTTAACACTTGGGTGACCGCAGTCGCGGCGACGGGTGTTATTTTCTCGGCAGCATATGCACTGTGGCTTTATCGGCGGGTGGTCTTTGGCGACCTGATCAAGGAAAGCCTCAAGTCGATCACCGATATGAGCTCGCGTGAGCGGCTGATCTTCGCACCGCTGATCCTGATGACCATACTGCTTGGGGTATATCCATCTCTGGTTACGGATGTGATCGGGAACTCTACCGCAGCGCTGATTTCGAACTACGACACGGCTCTGGCCGCGGCTGAGGCCGCGACCCAGGTCGCCTCGCACTAAGGGAGCTTTGGAGACATGATCCAAGCTGATCTGAATGTAATCCTGCCAGAGATTGTTCTGGCAATCTATGCGATGGTGGCGCTGCTTGGGGCTGTCTATACAACCAAGGATGCGCTGGCGCCTGTTTTGGTCTGGACGACAGCGGGCCTTATGGCGCTGTTGTCCTTCTGGATCGTGACAAACGGTGCCGGTACACGTGTAGCTTTCAACGGCATGTTCGTCGATGATGGGTTCGCCCGGTTTGCGAAAGTGGCGATCCTGCTCTCTGCTGCGGCGGTTCTGGTGATGAGCCAAGACTACATGACCCGCCGCGATCTGCTGCGCTTTGAGTATCCGTTGCTTGTGGCACTTGCAGCCGTTGGCATGATGATGATGGTCAGCGCAGGTGATCTGATGTCGCTCTACATGGGGCTGGAGCTGCAATCGCTGTCGCTCTACGTTGTGGCGGCACTGCGGCGCGATAGCGCGAAGTCGACCGAAGCGGGCCTGAAGTATTTTGTGCTGGGCGCACTCAGCTCGGGTCTGCTGCTGTATGGTGCGTCGCTGGTATATGGTTTCACTGGCACCACCCTGTTTTCGGGCATCGTCCAGACAGTTCATCACGGCGAAGTGTCGTTGGGGCTGCTGTTCGGGTTGATCTTCCTGATTTCGGGTCTGGCATTCAAAGTCTCGGCTGTTCCGTTTCACATGTGGACACCGGATGTGTATGAGGGATCGCCAACGCCGATCACCGCTTTCTTTGCGACAGCACCCAAAGTGGCAGCAATGGCCCTGTTTGCACGCTTGCTGCATGACGCCTTTGGAGGGGTGGTGCAGGACTGGCAGCAGGTGATTGTGCTGTTGTCTGTGTTGTCGATGCTGCTTGGCGCCGTTGCCGCGATTGGGCAGCGGGACATCAAGCGGCTGATGGCTTTCTCGTCGATTGCACATATGGGATACGCCCTGATCGGTCTTGCTGCAGGAACCGAGCTGGGGATCAAGGCCATGCTGATGTATCTGGCGATTTACGTCACGATGAACATCGGTACGTTTGCCTTCATCCTGATGATGGAACGTGACGGGAAGCCGGTGACGGATATCGACGCGCTGCGCCAGTTCGCGAAACGCGATCCGGGCAAGGCTCTGGCGGTTCTGATCCTGATGTTCAGCCTCGCCGGTGTCCCGCCGATGCTGGGCTTTTTCGCCAAGTTCGGCGTCTGGCAAGCAGGTATCGATGCTGGTCTGACCGGATTGGTTATCGTTTCTGCAATCTCTTCGGTCATCGGTGCGTTCTACTATTTGCGGATCGTTTTCTACATGTACTTCGGTGCTGAAAACGAAGACCCGATTGAAACCAATCCTTCTCCGGTCCTGTGGGTCGCTCTGATGGGATCAGCAGCGCTGATGTTGATCGGTGTATTCTATCAGTTCGGTATCGAAGGGGCAGCTGCGGCTGCGGCGGTCACACTTGTCAACTAAAACGACCCAACTCAAGCAAAAGGGGGCTCGGTCAATGGACCGGGCCTTTTTGACATGAACGACTGGCCAAGTGGATATGGACTGCACGTTGTGCAGGAGGTGGACAGTACCCTGAACGAGGCTGCGCGTATTGCGCCCACTGCGCAGGGGCCAGTCTGGATCATGGCCCATCACCAGACGGCGGCGCGTGGTCGGCGGGGACGGGCATGGGCCAACCCCAAGGGAAACCTGGCTGCAACATTGCTGCTACGTCCACAGGGCAACCCCGAGCAGGCTGCCCTTCGCAGCTTCGTTGCTGCACTTGCGTTGTTTGATGCATGCGTCGCTGTGACAGGTCGCGCCAGTGGTCTGTCGTTGAAATGGCCGAATGACGTCCTGCTGAATGGTGGCAAGCTGGCAGGAATTCTGCTGGAAAGCACCGGGCAGGGGCGAGGCGTCTCACATTTGTCGATCGGGATCGGGGTGAATCTGGCCGAAGCCCCGGGTGCGGACATGGTCGAGGCTGGGGCTGTCCGCCCGGTCTCACTACTGTCGGAAACCGGTGCGCATGTCACGCCCGAGGACTTTTTGACGGAACTTGCGGCTGCTTATGCCCGGTATGAGACGCAGTTTGTCACCTATGGTTTCGAACCAATACGGACTGCCTGGCTCTCGCGGGCGGCACGGTTGGGGGAGGTCATAACCGCGCGTACCGCAGCGTCGGAAACGGTCGGGACCTTTGAAACGGTGGACGCAGGGGGCAACCTTGTCCTAAACACCGCCAAAGGCCGCGTCAGCATTCCCGCGGCGGATGTGTTTTTCTGAAAGGGGCGCAGATGCTTCTGGCAATCGATTGCGGCAACACCAATACCGTTTTCTCGATCTGGGACGGCGAGACATTCCTGTGCACCCTGCGTACCTCGACGCACCACGCGCGCACTGCTGATGCCTATTTCACGTGGTACTCGACGCTGGTCAAACACTATGGGATCGAAGCGGATATCACTGATGTGATCATTGCCTCAACCGTACCGCGTGTTGTGTTCAACCTGCGCGTTTTTGCGGATCGTTTCTTTGGTTGTCGACCTCTGGTGGTCGGTAAACCCGAATGTCTGTTGCCGGTGAATCCCCGTATCGACGAAGGGACAGTGCCCGGCCCGGATCGCTTGGCAAATGCCGCCGGTGCGTTTGATCGCCATGGTGGCAATGTCGTCGTGGTTGACTTTGGAACCGCCACGAATTTCGACGTTGTTGCGGCGGATGGGGCGTATGTTGGTGGCATCATCGCACCGGGTGTGAACCTGAGCCTTGAGGCGCTGCACCAGGGGGCCGCTGCGTTGCCCCATATCGACATCACCCGTCCGGAAAAAGTGATTGGAACAAATACGGTTGGCTGCATCCAGTCCGGCGTGTATTGGGGCTATTCCGGGCTGATTGAGGGGCTGATTTCCCGCATCAAGGCTGAATATGGAATGCCGATGAAAGTCGTTGGAACCGGTGGGCTGGCGCCTTTGTTCGATCAGGCCGACGTGGGGTTCGACGCAATCGAAGATGATCTGACGATGCACGGTCTGACCGTGATACATCGCTATAACAAGGATAATGGCTCGACATGAGCAGCGAACGACTGATCTACCTGCCGCTGGGCGGCGCAGGCGAAATTGGCATGAACGCCTATGTTTATGGCTATGGCAAACCGGGGCAGGAGCGTTTGATCCTTGTGGATCTCGGTGTGGCATTCCCCGACATGGATACCTCGCCGGGGGTAGATCTCATCTTTGCGGACATCAGCTGGCTGAAAGAGCGGGCCGATCGTCTGGAGGCAATTTTTATCACTCACGCGCATGAGGATCATATTGGTGCCATAGCGCATTGCTATGAGGCGCTTGGGGCACCGGTATACGCACGCGCATTCACGGCGAATATCGCGCGCCGAAAAATGGATGAACATGGCCATCCGGTCGAAGCCGTTCGTACAGCATCATCTTGGCCAGAGCAGATCGAGGCGGGGCCGTTCACAGTTGGTTTCCTGCCTGTTTCGCACTCGATCCCCGAAAGTGCCGGGCTGGTGATCGACACGCCAAGTGGACGGGTTGTGCATACGGGTGACTTCAAGCTGGACGCTGACCCGATTGTGGGCGAGCCTTTTGATCCGGATCTATGGGCCGAAGTGGCAAAATCTGGTGTTAAGGCTTTAGTTTGCGACAGCACGAACGTCTTCTCGAAACATCCGGGGCGCTCGGAATCCGATGTCGGACCTGAAATCACAAGGTTGGTTGAAGAGGCCGAGGGCATGGTCATTGCGACCACCTTTGCTTCGAACGTGGCGCGTGTGAAAACTCTGGCAGAGGCGGGGGCAAAGGCCGGCCGCTCGGTTGTTCTGTTAGGGCGCGCTATGCGGCGCATGATTGAGGCAGCTACTGAGACAGGAATTCTGACGGATTTTCCGCGTGTGATCAGTGCAGAAGAGGCGTTGGATTTGCCGCGTCAAAACCTGATGTTGATCGTGACCGGCAGTCAGGGGGAACGCCGTGCTGCGAGCGCGCAGTTGGCGCGCGGAAAGTACCGCGGGCTTGAGGTCAAGGATGGTGACCTTTTCCTGTTCTCTTCCAAAACGATCCCTGGAAATGAACGCGGCGTGATCCGTATCATAAACCAGTTAAGCGAAAAGGGTGTGGATGTCGTAGATGACAGTTCGGGTCTCTATCACGTTTCCGGTCACGCCAACCGTCCAGACCTAGAAAAGGTTCATGCTCTTGTAGACCCTCAGATGGTGATCCCGATGCATGGCGAACATCGCCATCTGCGCGAACACGCCAAGCTGGCCGAGGCTGCAGGTCGAACAGGTATTCTGGCGGTTAATGGTACGATGCTGGATCTGACCGGCAACGCGCCCCAAGTCGTCGATTATATTGAAACGGGTCGGACCTATTTGGACGGCACCGTCAAAATTGGTGCGCTGGATGGTGTCGTGCGCGACCGCATTCGGATGGCGCTGAACGGGCATGTGACGATCACTGTCATTCTGGATGAAGAAGACGAACCGCTGGGCGAGCCATGGTGCGACACGATGGGACTGCCTGAAACTGGTACCTCGCGCGCAGCATTGATCGAAGTGCTGGAAGAAGATATGAACCAGTTCCTCATGCGGGCAGAAGCAAAAACTCTGCGCGATGACGACAAGCTGGAGGAAGGCTTGCGCCGGATTGCCCGCCAAAGTGCACAGGTGGAAATCGGCAAAAAGCCCGAGGTGACTGTCGTTATCAGCAGGATGCGCTAAACGACCATGCCGGCTATCCGGTCTCTGGCATCGGGTAGCCCTTGAGCTGCAGAAACAGGCTCGCCTCTTCGTTGTTCAAAAAGAACGGAACCGTCTCCGGCGGGGTGCGATCTGCAGCACGCGCGGCAACTTCGGCCAGAACAACCTCGGTGATGAAAGGCAGATCGAAGTTGCGCGCCTCGTGCAGTTTGATCCACTGCAGATGGGACAGTTCGTCCGACGCATGGGTGAAATCGTCCAAATCGCCCTGAATGGCTTCGGCATCTACTAGAAAGAACCGCGCATCAAAGCGGCGTGGTCGTCCCGGTGGCGTGACTGCACGGAACACGAATTGCAAACCTTCGGCGGAAGGAACAAACCCCATGTCTGCGAAAGACTGCCAATCGGCTGGCAGGGCACCTGACCATTGGCCCGGTTGTCCCAGCACCAATCCGGTTTCCTCCCATAGTTCGCGAATTGCAGCTGCTGCCAAAGCGTTCTGCAATCCTTCCGGTGATTTCTCAACCAGTCGTTGATGGCAAATTTCGGGCAGGGCAGTGGCCAAAGGAACTTCGGCATCCGCCGGGTCAACGGCACCGCCGGGGAACACAAACTTGTTCGGCATAAAGGCCGCAGAGGCGCCGCGCTGCCCCATCAGGATTGCTGGGTCGCTCTGGCGGTTGCGCAGAACGATTACAGTCGCGGCATTGCGAATTGCGGTCTTGTCGATGGTCATGTCCCCTCCGCTCTGGTGGAAGGGATCAGTCGGTTTTATCGAAACCGTGCATCCGGCGTGCCCACTGATAGGCAACGACGACTCCCTTTAGCCTCGGCAGAAGGTACAGCGACAGTGCGACGCAGCCAACCGAGAACATCAGGGCCATCGTCAAAGGATCGGGTCGCCAGTGCACATATGAGACATGCAGCGCTGGCGCCAGCAAGTGACCCACGATCAGAATGGTCAGATAGGCCGGTCCGTCATCGGCGCGATGATGGAACAATTCCTGACCGCAGTTCGAGCAATTGTCGTTTACTTTCAGATAGCTGTGCAAAAGCTTACCCTTGCCGCAATTGGGGCAACGGCACTTGAAACCTTTAACTACAGCTGGCCATGTCGGACGTTCGTCTTCCGTAATGGTTTCGATAGTCTGATCTGTCATCTTGATACTCGCGCGTTCGAATTGGGCTGATACTGCTATTGTTTTGGGCTGTATAAAAGGGGGGTGCGTCGCTTTGCGGCGGGTGGACTGCAACACGTGCTCTCACACAAATCTGCAAAAAATTCTCTCTGGTGGCGACGGAAATCCATTGGTGCTGCGTTTGAATAGGTATGAGCAGCGGCACTGGGCCGCCAAAAAAGGGAAGAATGTTATGAAAAGTGCAACGTTTATGTCCGCTATCGTTCTGTCTGCAGTTGCTATCACGGGCACAACAGCCCTGGCGAAAGGGCAAGGCGATCGCGAGCCGGTTACTTTTCAGCAGCTTGATGCCAACGGTGATGGTCAAGTGACCAAAGAAGAAATGCAGGCGCATCGCACCCAGAGATTCACCAATGCTGACACCAACGGTGACGGTCAGTTGAGTGTCGAGGAGATGCAGGCGGCTGCCCAGAAAAAAGCCAGTGACCGCGTGACAAAGTTGTTTGAAAAGCATGATGCCAACAGCGATGGTTACCTGAGCGAAGACGAGCTGCCGAAACCGCGCCGCGCCGGCAAGATGTTTGACCGGATCGACGCAGATGGCAACGGATCGATCTCGGAACAGGAATTCGCCGATGCAAAAGACAAGATGGGTCGGCACAAGAAGAAGCGTGATAATGCGGATTCAGACAGCAACTGATGCAGGATGGAGGATCTGACTTCCTCACCGCACGAGGTTCGCGGCGACCAGTTCGCCGCGACCGAACTCAGCGACGATATGTTGCTGAGGCAATTTGCTGATGGTGATGCTGGTGCTGCCCGTTTGCTGACGGACCGGCTTGGACCACGCAGTTTCTCGGTCGCGCTAAGGATGCTGAGCAATCAAGCTGAGGCCGAGGATGTGGCGCAAGAGGCAATGATGCGCCTTTGGCAGATGGCGCCAGACTGGGTTCCGGGGCAGGCAAAGGTCTCGACCTGGCTGTATCGGGTTACGTTGAACCTGTGTGTGGACCTTCGGCGTAAAAAGACCCACGCCGCTTTGAATGAAGTTGCTGAACCAGAGGATGACTCTGCAAGCGTGGTTGAAAAGATGCAGGATGAGGCGCGGAAAGATGCATTGCAGTCCGCCTTGTCGCAATTGCCTGAACGGCAGAGGGAAGCCGTGGTCCTCAGGCATATCGAGGAATTGTCTAACCCCGAAATTGCTGGGATCATGGACATTTCCGTAGAAGCGGTCGAGAGCCTGACCGCGCGTGGGAAACGGTCCCTGGCTGCAATACTGGCCGGGCGTCGAGATGAACTGGGGTATGACAATGACTGACGATGATACAGAACTGGATCGTTTGTTCGCCCAGGCGCGACAGGAGCGTTCGCAGCTGCCTGATGATTTGGCTGTTCGGATGATGACAGACGCTGAGTCCGTACGGTTGAGCCGGCTTGCGCCGCCAACCGAGGCGAAACGCAGATCATGGTGGCACCTGTTTGACAACGTAGGTGGATGGCAGGGGATGGGAGGACTGCTTGCAGCCAGTGCTGCTGGTGTTTGGATCGGCTTTTCAGCACCGTCATTTCTGCCTGATCCTGCGAATTACCTGATCTCGCAGGAAACAGCTTATCTGGTCGCTGATCTCGGTCTGGATACAGCCTATTTGGAGGATGCGGAATGAGCGAAAATTCCAAGCCAAAACGTCGCTGGATGCCCATTTTGCTGACGGTTTCTCTTGCCCTCAATCTGTTGGTGGTGGGCGTCGTGCTGGGAACCGCACTAAGGTTCCGCGGTGGTGAACATGCAAAAACGCCTCCCGGATTCGGGCCTGCTCTCTACAGGGCGTTACCAGGGGCTGATCGCAAGGCTTTGCGAGGTGAGTTGTCATATCTGCACAAAAAGGGATCCAACACTCGTAAGCAGGACTTTGAAGCGTTGAGCCAGGCCTTGCGCACTGTGCCCTTTGATCCTGATGCAGTTCAGGTCCTGTTGGCGCAGCAGGCGCAATCGACCGCCGATTTGCAGCAAGCTCTGCAAGAGCAATGGTTGTCGCGCGTTGTCGAAATGAGCGACGACGAGCGGATTGCTTATGCCGAAAGGCTGCAGGAAGTGGTAGAACGCGGGCCACATCGGCATAAGAAGAAAGACTGAACAGTTCAGGCCGCGCTCTGTCTCATACGGACTTGGTTGCGGCCTGCTTTCTTGGCCGCATAGAGCGCTTTGTCGGCACTCTGCATCAGGTCTTCGACAGTTTCCATATCCTCAGAGACAGTTGGGAACGGAGGTTCGTCGACCTTGAGGCCTATGCTGATTGTAACCTCGATCCGGGCCGTGCGCCCCGGCAACAGGAAAGGGTTTTCACAGATACAATCACAAATCCTCTCGGCCATGCGCATCGCGCCCTGCCTCGTCACGGCAGGAATTCCAATCATGAACTCTTCGCCACCGATACGTGCGACAAATCCGGTTTCGCCAAGTGCATCCTGAATGCGTTTGCCCGTTTCGGTCAGAACCAGATCACCGACCGAATGACCGTGTTGATCATTGATGGCCTTGAAGTGATCAAGATCCGCCAACATAAGCACAAACCCTTGTTTGGCTTGTACCGATTGCCGAACTATCTGCGCCATCGCAGACATCGCAAATCGGCGATTGTGCAGACCGGTCAACGGATCGATCCATGAATCCGCTAGTCCTTTTCGAAGCGACGCGCGCATTTGATCATCACGAGACTTGCGGGCAACCAGTGTATCGACCCTCAGAGACAGTTCGTGGGGACAGAACTCGCCCATGCAGACCGCATCGGCCCCCATGTCCAGTGCCTCGGCTGCCAATTGACCATCTTCCTCAGGCAGGACCCCGATCAAAGCGGTGTGTCGAGTCGTAACGCGGGATCGCAAATCTGCCAGCACATTCAGGCCGTTGGTATCGTTACCCAGTTCGACGACAATCGCATCAGGAACCTGACCTGACAAAATGCCTTTCAAGTTTGATTGAGTGTGGCAGGTCAACTGGTGACGTGTTTTCGTAGCCAACGCACGTTGCCAAAGTGTGCTAGTGCGGTGGCTTTGTGTCACTATGCCGATCTGATCAACAGAGGGTGGTGATATCAGCGCAGCTGCGGGTTCCGCGAGACCCATAGTTTGTGGGTCATCCTTGATCCTCAAGTCCTGAATATCGGCCCGCATGCGCAAGAAGCTGCGAATTCGTGCAAGCAGCAGAGTGTCCTTAAAAGGATAGGCCAGGACATCATCCAGCCCGTCAGACAAGGCGCGAAGGCGCGCAGCCTTGTCGTTATGTGGGGCGATTGCAACCACCGGTACATCCCTGAGCATGGGGTCGGCGAGCATAAGTTTTTTGACGTCAGAGGCCGAACCGTCGGGTAGCGATTGTGATGTCAGAACAAGGTCTGGCCGCGTTCGCCGAAGCAATGGTCCAAGACCATTGAGCTTTTCACCCTGCACGACGTGATACCACGCTGCTGTCAGCTGAACCTTCAGCATGATACGATTGGTCGATACCCCGTCGAGGACAAGGATGGTTCCCTGCACGGACATAGTTGTTCACCGTTGATTGCACGCGTTAGCAAAGTGTTTATGACTCTGGTTAATAAACCCTTTCCAAACTCCAATCAGAGGCTAGTTGATGGCGATCTCAGCCGAATCCGCGGAAACACTGGCGCTATATGTACTTGGCTGGCTTGTCGGCAACGAAGAACTGCTTCCGGTTTTTCTGGGGGCAACAGGTGCGACGACCGATGATTTACGCGAAAGGGCTGGCGAGCCCGAGTTTTTGTCTTCGGTTTTGGACTTTCTGATGCTTGACGATTCGTGGGTCGTGGACTTTTGTGACGCCAACGCGGTGCCGTATGATCTTCCCGGTCAGGCCCGCATGCAGTTATCCGGCGGTTCAGACGTCCATTGGACCTGAACCCAGTGCATTTGTAGGAGCACCAGGAATGCCAATTGACGCCCTCTTGTTCGATAAGGACGGCACTCTATTTGATTTCGCTGCGACTTGGGGAGCATTTGGACGCGCTGTTCTGTTGCGCCTTGCCGAAGGTGACGAGACCCGAGCTGCTGAACTGGGGCAGGTCATCGGCTTCGATCTCGCCAATAGCCAGTACTCTGAGGACAGTGTGGTCATTGCAGGTACAGTTGATGAGATTGCTGAGGTGCTGTTGCCGCATCTAGGAGATGTTTCGCGGGATGAACTCGTAGGAATGCTGAACAGGGAATCGGCTCAAGCCCCGCAAATTCCGGCGGTGCCATTGACTGCATTTTTCGAGGAACTTCGAAACAGTGGCAAAAAGGTGGGACTGGCCACAAATGATGGAGAAATGCCCGCGCTTGAGCATCTGGCCTCGGTGGGCATTCGCGATCATTTCGACTTTGTCGCAGGCTATGACAGCGGCCATGGGTTCAAACCGGGGCCAGGGCAATTGCTGGCATTTTCAGAACATATAGGTGTCGATCCATCGAATATCGCGATGGTGGGTGACAGCTTGCATGATCTGGAGGCCGGGCGCGCTGCGGGTATGACAACGATTGGAGTGCTGACCGGTCTTGCGACCGCCGAAGATCTCGCCCCAATGGCGGATGTCGTGCTGCCCGATATCGGGTATATTCCGGGATGGCTTGCAGAAAACTGATCATCTGGGGCAGGTTTCGGCGCTTCATCTATTAAAACCGACACAACCTGTCGCAGACAGAGCGGCCATAACCTGTCGCTTCGGGGCTTGCTTGAAAAATAGCAAATGCCGGAGGAGTAAATGGCCGACAACACGACACGCAGGCGCCGCGGCGGCGGCCGTGCTGGAGCCGCAGCCCGCAGAGGTGCCGAAGTCATCGAGCAGATGCCCTGGAACCCGCCAGTGAACATTGATCGGCCGACCGAACCATTGGGTCCCGAAGGCGTTGAAGCGATTCACGAGGGGGCAATGCGCATCCTCGAAGAGATCGGGATCGAATTCTATAACGAAGAAGCCAAAGCTATCCTGCGAGAGGCGGGGTGCATCGTGAATGGCGATAACGTTCGCATGGGGCGCGACTTCGTTATGGAAATGGTTGGCAAGGCCCCGAGTAAATTTACGATCACGCCCCGAAACCCGGACCGTACGATCGAAATCGGTGGTAAAACCATGGTGTTCGGGAACGTGTCTTCACCCCCGAACTATTGGGATATGGAGATTGGAAAGAAAGTTCCGGGCAACCGTGAAATGTGCCGGAACTTACTGAAGCTGACTCAATATTTCAATTGCATCCACTTTGCCGGCGGTTATCCGGTTGAACCGGTCGATATTCATGCAAGTGTCCGCCATCTGGACGTTCTCTATGACAAACTGACCCTGACGGATAAGGTAATGCACGCCTATTGCCTTGGAAAAGAGCGGGTCGAGGATGTGATGGAGATGGTCCGCATCGCCGGTGGTCTGAGTCATGAGGAATTCGAGGCGACTCCGCGGATGTATTCCAACATCAATTCAACCTCGCCGTTGAAGCATGACCATCCGATGATCGATGGCTGTTTGCGCCTTGCCCGTCGTGGTCAGGCCGTTGTCGTGACGCCGTTTACACTTGCCGGCGCGATGGCGCCTGTAACCATGGCCGGCGCGGTGGCGCAGTCGCTGGCTGAGGGTCTGTGCGCAATTGCACTATTTCAGTATGTACGGCCTGGAATCCCATGTGCGATCGGTACTTTCACCTCGAATGTAGACATGAAGTCCGGTGCGCCCGCATTTGGTACACCTGAATATATGCGATCCACTCAGATGACAGGACAAATGGCGCGGTATTATGGCCTTCCAATGCGTTCTTCAGGTGTCTGCGCAGCCAATGTGCCGGATGGACAGGCGATGTGGGAGACGTCCAATTCACTGTGGGCCGCTGTCCAGTCAGGGACCAACATGGTTTACCATGCCGCCGGTTGGCTTGAGGGCGGGCTGATTGCCAGCCCCGAGAAATTTATCATGGACTGTGAAATCCTGCAGCAAATTCAGCGCTATATGGATCCGCAGATCAACGCCACCGGTCCTGACGAAATTGCGCTCGATGCGATCCGCTCAGTTGGCAATGATGGCCATTTCTTTGGAATCCAACACACGCAGGATCGCTATACCACGGCGTTCTATCAACCCTTCCTGAGTGACTGGAAGAATTACGAAGGTTGGGAAGTGGCTGGCGGCATCTGGACTGCTGAGCGTGCGCACTACATGTTCAAGGAAATCATAGGCAGCTTTGAGGCGCCGCCGATGGACGAGGCTGTGCGAGAGGAACTGGCAGATTTTGTTGCGCGAAGGAAGGCTGAAGGCGGGGCTCCCACAGACTTCTGATCTGTTTGCCAAGCGCAGGAACAATTGGTGTATCAATTTGAGATTGCAGGGCATTTACTGCAATCCATAGCTTGTCTTCGGTATTTGTTAAGCTTTGTCGGTTGAAGTGGTGCATGTGTTCGAGTGAGGCGTTCCATGCACGGGTTGATCAACAGCGCGATACAGTCGTTTGTCTGTGCAACATATGGTCGTGCGTGCTGGCTGCGCGCGACTGAGGCAGCAGGATTGGGCTTTGCTGAATTCGAGGCGATGCTGGTTTATGAAGAGGGCTTATCCAGCCGCGTTCTTGATGCGCTTTGTGCTGATCTAAAACGCCCTAAATCCGAATTCCTTGAGGATTTGGGAACGTACTTGGTCTCACACCCAAATATGGAAGGGCTGCGCCGATTGTTGAGGTTCGGCGGTGTGACCTATGTCGAGTTTCTGCATTCGCTGGACGATCTCTCAGATCGGGTCAGGCTGGCGGTCTCCGATCTCAATTTGCCTGCGCTTGAATTGTGTGAGCTTTCACCATCCGAATATGAACTGAAATGCCATCCGGGGTTGCCCGGTTACTCCAGTGTCATGGTGGGGGTCCTGCGGGCGATGGCGGATGACTATGGTGCATTGGTTATGCTGTCTCATGACGGAGATAGGGACGGCGTCGAAGTGATCTCGATGTCTTTGTTTGAAAGTGCATTTTCCGAAGGACGCCGGTTTGATCTGGGGGCACGCAAGCAATGATGGAGCAAAACGATCTCGCAACCCTCCTGGAAACTCTGTGCCCGATGTTTCTTTTGTTGAATAAGGACGGGGAAATTCAACAGGTTGGGCCAACGTTGCAGAAGTTACGACCTGATATGCAGATGACAGGGACGAGGTTTCTTGATCTGTTTGAGCTGCTGCGCCCAAGGAATGTATCGACGGTTCCGGCACTCATGTCGATGGCGGGCACAAAGGTACACCTGAAATTTCATGATGAGCCACGAACTGCCCTCAAGGGGTTGGTTGCACCATTGCCGACCGGAAACGGTGCGGTCATCAATCTGTCTTTTGGGATTTCGATTCTGGACGCTGTTCGCGACTACGCTCTGACCAGTGCGGATTTCTCTGGCACAGATCTGGCCATTGAGCTCCTATACCTCGTCGAAGCAAAATCAGCAGCTATGGAGGCGTCTAGATCGCTGAATTTGCGACTGCAGGGGGCTATGTTAGCCGCTGAAGAACAGGCAGTTACCGATACGCTGACAGGTCTTAGAAACAGACGGGCAATGGATCATGTTCTGGAGCATTTGATCGCTTCCAAATTGCCATTCGCGCTGATGCATCTGGATCTGGATTTCTTCAAATTGGTCAATGACAGGTTTGGTCATGCTGCAGGGGATCAGGTTCTTAAGGTGGCTTCACAAATCATGCTGGAGGAAACCCGCAGAGACGACACTATCGCTAGGGTGGGTGGCGATGAATTTGTGTTGATCTTCAAGGGGTTGATGGATCGCAAAATATTGGTGCGGATTGCCGAGCGTCTGATCTCTCGGTTACAGGAGCCGATATCATTCGAGGGCGCATCCTGCGAAGTCTCCGCGAGTATTGGTATAGCATTGTCAACACAGTTTCAGGTGCCGAAAGTGTCAGAGGTACTGCATGCGGCTGACCTTGCATTGTACGAAGCCAAAAGAAGCGGCCGCTCCTGCAGCTGTTTTTACTCCGTCCCTAGCAACGCTCAGCTGTGATACTCAGCCCTGCGGTCAACGCGAAGAACAGAGCAATACTGGCTCAGTTGCGATCTGGCGGCGCCAGTTTGGTATTTCTTGTCAGGTTGCAAAGGCCTTATCCAAAATTCCCGCAATATGCTGCTTGATTGGGGGCAATTCTCCTATCACCGGCAGCGTCTGCCCGCGGAAACCCGCTTTACTCAGTTCCTCCGGGACATCCTCTAAAACATGCCCACCTCTACAGGCGAAGAAAGGAAGGCAAAGTGCCTGATCCCCGGTATTTGCGGCGGCTTCGGCAATCGATGGGAGTTCCTCAACAAAGCCCAGACGCATGCTCTGAAATGGCATTCGTTTGGTCAGTTGATCCACAAATTCACCGGCCACAGCTGACGGGTTTCGGCTGCGACCAGAGCCATGGGCCGCGATCACCAGATCAGTAGACTCTGTCTGCCAGCCAAGTTCTGAAACTGCGTTCCGTACGCTGCTCGCAACGAGATCAGGCAGATCCGGGTCTATGCCCAGCGGATCAAGTATCCTGATAGTCCGATTCCCAACACGCTTGGGCAATGCACTGGTCACGAACCATCCCCTGGCCATGAAAAGCGGGTATATCACGCTGTTTTCGGGCAAGCTGTCGAGAACGGCTTCCAGCGCGTCCGGCGCAGCGAGTGTGGCCGAATGAACGGAAACCCGCTTCGCCAGCGTTGAGATATCGGAAGCAAACTCAGCCAGCGCAGCCTCGGCTGGCTCCGGATCAGATGGCTGACCATGGGCAACAATAACAGCGTGCGACATACGCTAAGCTCCTGACAATTTAGCGTTAAGTGTACCGCTTTGGCTCATAGTCAACAGAGATTTTTCCCTAACCCAGCAAAGTTAGCCACATCCATACGGAGAGGATTGAAACCCCTGTACCGATAAGCACAGATGATGCCGCGACGCGTTTAGCGCGGCCGTAAATACTTGCGAATATATAGCCATTGAATCCTGGCGCCATCGCAGCCGTAAGAACGCCAGAGCGGAACAGATCTTGCGGCAAAGCAGTCAGAGAGCCAAACATCCATACCAGAGCCGGGTGCAGGATCAGCGAGATGCAGCAGACAAAACTGATTGCTACAAGATCCCCCTCAGGCTTGTATTTGACCAATACTCCGCCCAATGCGAACAACGCGCCGGGTAATGCGGCCCGCGTGATCAGATCCAAAGCCTCATCCACAACGGCCGGGATGATCATTCCGGAAAGGTTGACTAGAAACCCCAGTGCGATGCCCAGAATGAGGGCGTTTTTGAACATCGCTGAAAACACGGATTTGACCATGCGTGCACTTCCATGACCGCGATTTCGAATGACCTCCATAACCGTGATCCCGACGTCGTAGCAAAACGGAGAGTGGAAGGCGATGATGGCGTAGTTTCCGGTCAGGCTATCCGGGCCGTAGGCTCGTTCTGTGATGGGCAACCCCAGCAGAACAGAGTTAGAGAAGAGGCAGCAAAAACCAATGGCAACGCAATCCTCCCAGTCGCGTTTAAAGATCAAACGCGCACCAAACATACCAGCCGTGAAACAGAAGGCGGCTGCTGTGTAAAAGCTGACCAAAAGTCGTGGATCGAAGCTGGCGCTTAGATCGAGGTGAGCGATTGCAAGAAACAACAGGCATGGGATCGCAAAGCCCTGAGTAAACTTCATCAGCCCATCGATATGGATTTCCTTGAAATAGCCCAAACGGGTGGAAGCATATCCTGCACCGATCACAAGGAAGACCGGCAGAATGACGTTGATCAGGCTTTGGAGCATCTTATCGTCCCTGCCAGTCTGACTTGTCCGCTGCAGACGGAGATATGACGGGAGCGCGCAGCGGTCCGCCTATAATGGCTGATGGATCACCATACCGTCATAAGCAGGGGTGATGTGATCAGGGGTTTCAGCATCGACCGTGGCATAGTCGAGATCGATGTGCATGTTGGTCAGAACGGCCTGTTTGGGATTCAGGCGTTCGATCCATTCCAGTGTTTTGTCCAGATGTGCATGTGTGGGATGCGGCGTACGGCGCAGCGCGTCGATGACAAGGTAGTCGAGTCCTTCTAATTCCGACCAGGCGTCATCGTAAATCTCAGCAACATCAGGAAGATACACCAGATTGTTCATCCTGAAACCCAGTGAGTCGATTGATCCGTGATTGACCTTGAATGGACGAAATGGAATCGGGCCACCGGGTCCATCAATTTCAAACGGCCCGTCGATGGATTTCAGATCCAGGATCGGCGGGTACGGAGAGCCCTCTGGCTGTATGAAGGCATAGCCGAAACGCCCGAGCAATGCGTTTTGGGTGTCGCCATCAGCCCAGACCGGAACCCGGGTCCGCATGTTGAAGACAATCATGCGCAGATCATCGATGCCATGGACATGATCGGCATGCGAATGGGTGTAAACGACGCCATCCAGCCGCCCGGTACCGGTGTCCAGCAGCTGGCTGCGCATATCCGGAGTGGTATCGATCAAGACCGAGGTCGTACCGTCCGGCCCATCCCGCTCCACCAGCATCGAGCAGCGACGGCGAATGTTCCTTGGATTGGCCGGATCACAATCGCCCCAATGTCCACCCAGACGGGGGACACCACCGGACGAGCCGCAACCCAGAATGGTGAAGCGCAAACCGCTCATGCAGCGACCTTGTAAGATGCGGCCTTTGCAAAGAGCCGGTCAAAATTGGCCTGCGTTTGTGCAGCGAATTCGGGGTAGTCCATCCCAAACACCTCGGCGCCTTTGCGCGCAGTATGAGCGGTGTAAGCAGGTTCATTGCGCTTGCCGCGATATGGCGGGGGCGCAAGATAGGGCGCATCCGTTTCAACCAAAACCCGGTCAACAGGAGCCATCGCAAATATGTCGCGTAGTTCCTGGCTTTTGGGGAAGGCAGCTATGCCCGACATCGACAGATAAAAACCCAGGTTCAACGCGGCTTTTGCAAGCTCGGCCGAGGAAGAAAAGCAGTGCATGACGCATGTGTAGGATGCGTTGCGATGCTCTTCTGCCAGGATACGCGCCATGTCATCGTCTGCAGCGCGGGCGTGAATGATCAGCGGTAACCCTGTGCGTTGGGCTGCTTCAATGTGGATGCGCAGCGATGTTTTTTGTACCTCGGCACTTTCTGCGGTGTAGTGGTAATCCAGTCCGGTTTCCCCAATACCCACGAATTTGGGATGTTTTGCCAGGTTAACCAGCTCTTCCACTGATGCCATTGGCTCTTCAGCCGCACTCATCGGATGCGTACCCGCCGCATAAAAAACCGGTGCGTGGTTTTCGGCAATGGCCCGAACAGTTGGCTCATTCCGCAGCCGGGTGCAGATTGTGACCATCCGAGTCACTCCGGCCTCGGCTGCACGGGTAACAATCTCGTTCAATTGGCCGTCAAAATCCGGGAAATCCAGATGGCAATGGCTATCGGTGATCTCCGGGGGAATTGTGGTATCGCTCATCTGCTCTGACCGGCGGTTTCCTGTATCTTGAACACCGTATCTAGGACCAGAGCGGCAGGGTCAAGGTTCACCGCCTGACCATGTCGCGCCCGTGCCGTGATCAGCGCCGCAGCTTCGGCCCATTGCCGGGCTTTTTGGGGTGAGGTGGACAGGCGAGCCAGTGTCTCTGCCTCGTTTGGGGCGGCCTCGGGAACAGGCGGGCTGCCGGTGGCTCCGGTTAGTGCCAATCTGGACAAGGCGATATCAATCAAGGTCAGAAGCAGCTCGAAGCGTTCTGCCGCACCGCGTTGGGCGGCACTTTCTGCCAGCAGCAAAGCGCGCTGCCGGTCCAGCCGGGGCAGGGTGCCCAGAATGGCCATCAGTTCGGCGTATATCTCCAAACCACCCAGATTGATCAGGCGGACAGCATCGCCAACTGAACCAGAAGCGAGCGCGGCCAGATGATCTGTCTGCGCTGGTGCTTCAGCACCGGTCTGGGTCAACGCAGCTTGCATGTCTTCTGGCCCAAGAGGCGAAAGGCGCAGTGTGCGGCAGCGCGAACGTATCGTGGGCAACAATCGCGATGGCTGGTGTGAGATCAGTAAAAGCGTTGTTCGGGCCGGGGGCTCTTCGAGCATTTTCAGCAGCGCATTCGCAGCACTGATGTTCATTTCATCCGCCGAATCCACGATGACCACCCGCCGACCACCATCCGCAGACGACAGGCCAAAGAACCGACCAAGTTTGCGAATGTCATCCACTACGATCTCATTCCGTAGCTTTCCCTGATCATTCAAGGATCGGGTGATCGCAGCCAAACCGGGTTCCGCGCCCGCCAGAATGCGGTGCGAAACGGGATGTTCTGAGCCGATATTCAACGACGACACAGGAGGAGGGGCCCCAAACAACCCATTCTCTTCTGTAGGAGGTGTCGCCAGAAGGAAACGTGCGATCCGCCAAGCAAGTGTCGCCTTACCCACACCCTTTGGGCCTGTCAGAAGCCAGCCATGATGTAACCGTTCTGAGTTAAAGGCGTCGAGAAACGCCTGTTCGGCCGCATCTTGTCCGAACAACTGCTCGGTTTCGCGCGGGTGGGGGGCGCCGGGCGCCTGATCCGGGGTTGGAATATCGTCGCTCATCCGTCGTCTATCGCAAGGCTTGCAAGACGATATCTGTCACATCTTGTGCAACGCTGTCCATGTCCCGGTTGCCATCCACAACCTGAAAACGTTCTGAGAATTCATCAGCCAGAGCCAGAAAACCCGCGCGCATTTGCCGTTGTAGTTCCGGGCCAAAATCCTCGAACCGTTCTTCGGTGCCCTGCCGCCCTTTGGCGCGTGACAGGCCGGTTTCCGGGTCCATGTCGATCAGCAACGTCATATCGGGCTCTCGTCCGATCATCAGACTGTGCAATTGATCGACTATCCCACGCAGATCACCGCGTGACAGGCCTTGATACATGCGGGTGCTGTCCGCAAACCGGTCACAGATCACGACCTTTCCCGCGTCCAAGGCAGGTTCAATCGTGCGTTCCAGATGATCGCGGCGGGCCGCGGTGAACAGCAGAATCTCTGTTTCCGCCGACCAACGGTCAGGATCTCCCTCAAGAACCAGCCTGCGAATTTCTTCGGCCCCCGGCGAACCACCGGGTTCACGGGTCAGAACGACTTCATGGCCTGCTTCCTGCAAGTGCTCAGCCAGCAAACGTGCCTGAGTAGACTTGCCCGATCCGTCGATTCCCTCGAATGTCAGGAACAACCCCCGCCGCGTCACATCGACTCCAGCGGGATATTGATAACGTCTTTGAGTACTATGCCACCCACCGTCATCAGGCGTACGACAAATCCACCCTGCGGCACGTCCTGAGCTGCGACCAGTGGCCGACGAATCTCTGGCAAACCTTCGGGCCTGATCACCAGTTCAGCCAATTGCTGCCCTTTGGCGACAGGCGCGTTGATGGGGCCTTCATAAACAACTTCGGCCTCTACATTCTGATCGGTCAGAACAGGGAACAATACGCTCAGATCCTCTTCCGGAACCAGACCAACGGTTTTCTGAGCGCCCATCCACAGCTTGGCCTCTGCTATGGGCGTGTCGGCTTGGGCAACTGTCCTCTCGACAAAATTTCGAAACGACCAGTTAACCACGGCCTCAGCCTCCTCTGCGCGACGGGCTGTGCTGTCCAGGCCAGAGAGAACGAAAACTACCCTGCGGTCCCCTTGTTTGGCAGACCCGACGAGGCCATAACCTGCCTCCTGCGTGTGGCCGGTTTTCAGGCCATCAGCGCCGATATCCAGCTTCAGCAGGGGGTTTCGGTTGCGTGCGTTCGATGGCGCCCGACCGTCGAACTCAAAAATCTCTTCGGAAAACAGCGGGTAGTATTCGGGGAAATCCGAAATCAGTCGATCCGCGAGAACAGCCAGATCATGCACAGACATCATGTGCCCAGCCGCTGGCCATCCATTCGAGTTAGCAAAGTTGGAGTTATCCATGCCCATTTGCTTGGCGCGTTGGGTCATATAGCGGGCAAACCCTGCTTCGGTTCCATCGGGGCTGAGCGCTTCGGCAATCACAACGCAGGCGTCATTGCCGGACAGAACGATAATGCCGCGCAAAAGATCTTCGACCCGGACTCGATCTTGCGTATTCAGGAACATGGTCGAGCCACCATAGCTCATGGCGTGCTCGGACACTGGCAGAGTTTCATCCAGAGTTAGACGACCATCTCGCAACGCTTCGAAAGCCACATATAGCGTCATCAGTTTTGACATGGACGCCGGGGGCAGGGGCTGATCCGCATCCTTGGACAGCAGTACGGTGCCGGTCTTCTGGTCCATGACATAGGCAGCACGCGCTGTGGTGTCGAACGCTTGTGCCGGAAGGGCCATAAGGGCCAACCCAAAAGCCAGAGCAGTTGATCGTAATGAGGAAAGCATATGGAGCCTCCTTCCTAGTTTTTCACCGTGAAGGCATCGGCAAAACCGAGATCTTTCACATCGCCGAGGATCGCCTTTCGCTCGGCTCTTGTCATGGCTGGGCCGACCAGCACACGCCAAACGGGTTTATCCCCCGATTTTAGCTCACGCACTTCGGCAAGCATACCATTGCTGCGAATCTTGTCGGCTGCACTGTTCGCATTGGCCTCGATTCCGAAGGTGCCAACCTGAATATAGGGTTTGGTCAAGGCTGACGTGCCCGAGGTACTGGCTGCAGCCGGAGTTGGCTCGGATGCTTCAATCGCGGCTGCGGCGCCTGCGATCGGGTCCAGTGGGGTTTCAGTGATTTCGTTTGGTTTCTTTTTCTGCCACCATTTCCGCTTTGCGGGTTTTTCAGGCGGCGGTGCAACAGGGGCATCTGACAGAGCGGCCGTTGGAGATGCGGTTTCTGCAACGGCTTCTGCCGCTTCGGCAGCAGTATCCCCTGAAGCTGCATCCCCTGAAGCTGCCACGGCGGCAGCTCCGGCTGCTGCCCCAGCAGCGACGGCACCGGTGTTTTCAGGCTCTTTCTTTTGCCACCATTTTCGTTTGGCCGGCTTTTCGGCGGCTTCTACTGGTGTGTCCGAAGTCGCGTCTGCAGCTGTTGCCGCAGTATCCTCGCCTGTGGTCTCGTTCTCTTCAGTTTCGGCGGGTGCAGGCGGCGGTGTCGGTTCGGTTTCCTCACGGCGCAGCGCCACAACTTGCAAGCGCGTCGGCGACCCTGCCAGCATTCCCAACTCACTCGCGGCCGCAGATGAAACCTGAAGCACAGGTCCGGGCAGGTCCCGTTCTCTGCGGAACAACGCACCTGTCACTTTTTTGTTGTTGGCCGTATTTTTGATCAGAACACGTTCGGGCTGTTTCGCATCGGGGTGCGCTACCCAGATACCACCCAGTGATGGGCGTCCATCCCAAAGTCCTGCTTCGGTTGTTTGAAAGACATCGGGTGCTTCGACATCGCGTTGTGGTCCACTCGGAACCGGTAGCAATTCGACGGTACCGTCGTTTGCCTGCGCCTCATCGGATTCCGGATCGGTTGAAGTATTTCCAGGAATCAACGCCTCGTCACACGCAGTTAAAGCCGTCAACGTCACTGCCAGAACCGCTAGCCGATGCGGCCCAAAGCGTGTCCCTGTCGCTCGCTTCATTTTGTCATCCCTTGCCTGAAAGGGCTGTGTTCACCCAGCCCCAACCGCTGATCGACTGGTTCTTGTGCCAGTCTCTTGCGGCCTTTCGCCGGGATCATAACGCGGGTACTGTGGCATGGAAAGACCGCTGCTCGGGCTTCGGCAAAAATTCCCTCTTTTGACTTGCCACCGTTTCAACTTGGCCTTAGACCCTGCCCGCAGCGGGGAGGTGGCAGAGTGGTCGAATGCGGCGGTCTTGAAAACCGTTGGGCGTGAGAGCGTCCCCAGGGTTCGAATCCCTGTCTCCCCGCCATAAGAAACTAGGCGAAGCTTACGACCACAGTTAGCCACCAAGACGCTCGATATTGGCGTTTCTTCCGATAAATTGTCCCAAGACCACCTCCTGTTCCTGTTTCGCGCTCTCAGGATCTGGACTTGCTTCGCGAATCGTTTGTGATTTGCGTGCTTGGAACACAACCATCGCGATCCTAGATTTTTTTCGTGTTTTCCGGCAAAATAACCGGCGCTGCCGACCAAGAATAATAAACTGACGATTCAGAATGAGCAGGATGTGAGACACCCACATCTTTGCCGTATCGACGGATGCGCCCCCGGTTTTTAGGGAGCGGCGAAGTCCGCGACTCAGAATGGGCCAGATTTGTGAGTTTTTAAGAATTTATAGCGAGTGGGGAAATGGAAGGCACCAAGGCGCAACCGGAACTATCTTTAGGCGCGAAGTCCGGGCCAGAGAACTCCGCGAAGATTTATTGGAGCCAAGTTCATAAACTAGCGTTCGAACGACTGCGTTTTGCAGCGACGAGCCGCGCACCGCTAACGATTTTTGGGGCGCGCTCCGGAACAGGGCGGACCCGGCTGGTTCAAGAATTGATCGCGGCAAAAACCCCCGGCTTCACAATCGCAGCAATTCTCGATCCTCGACACCTCACGGGTGACGTGCACTCGGACGCGTTGTTGGCTTTTGACCCCAAGCGAACTTGCTCCGATGATATTGAAAGCAATCAAAACGAATTAACGAGTCTTTTGGGCTCGCTTCATGCAGCACAGAGATTTCCGGTTTTGGTTGTAGACGATGCTGACCAGTTAACTGACACATATCTCGGTAATTTGTGTTCGCTGTGCGACGAAAGCGCGGGCACACGACCCAAGTTGAAGCTCGTCCTCGTTGGAAGCACCAATCTAGCTGATATTTTGTCGAATACACAGCCAGATCTCACCGGTCCTGCATTTATGCTGGAGGTGATGAGCGAAGAAGATGTGGGAGGATATGCGCGGGCAAATCTGGTTGCGCTTGGTTTCAGCGATCTCGGTCTTACGGACGACGCTGTGAGAGAGATGTTTCTGCAGACGAACGGTATCCCTGCCAAAATAAACATTATCTGCGATGGAATTCGCCATTTTATGGATGAGAGAAATCTGACCGAAATAGATCGCGAGTGCATTCGCAATATTGCTGCCAACATCAGAAGCAATAAACCCGGAAAGTTGGTCGCGGATGATCCTCCATCGAACGGGTTGAGCCCATTGGCGCCCGCGGGCTTAGGTGCACAAGCCATTGCTCACCATGCTGGAACTGATGCGCAGTTCTCAACTAAGGCAGGTTTTTCCCAACCTCATGACACACAGGGGATCACAAGTTTTTTTGGCCGAAACACAGCAGTTGTGACCGGTCTGCTAGGGTTGGCGACGGTTACGACCGCAGCATATCTGTTGATGTCAGCAAGCGGCTTTGATGAGTATCGGTCGTCATTGATCGGAGAGAGCGAAGCAACCCCGCAGAATCTTCCGGGAATCAATCCCGCTGGCAATAGTGTTGAGGTCGGTGGAGATATTCAGAAGGCTATCGAGGCCCAAGCACGTGTCACAAGACTGTCGGATGTAATAGCTGAGGTCGATCCCAGCGCCAGCGGCCTGTTTCAAGCCGCGCTCCGGCTGGCGGGAACTGACGCCGATGCTGCGGTCGCTAGCTATGCCCGAGCGGCATTAGCCGGGCATGATAGGTCCGCTTATTATCTTGGCCAGATTTACGAAACGGGTGAAGGCGTGCCTGTGGACCTTGCGTTGGCCAGGGCTTGGTACAAGATGGCTGCCCCGGAAATAGGTGGCGCTGTCGATCGGCTCAACGATCTGCACTCAAACTACGAGAGTGGAGCGTTGACAGAACCAACGCAGCTTTTTTCGAACTTGTCGGCCGACGGAGTTGCTGAATTTGTCTGGACAAGTGGGGAGGGGGCGGATCCGTCTGCCTACCGTATCGAGGTCGCCTCGCCAGAAGGAAGCGTGATCCTCGACGTGCCAGATTTAGAGCTATCAGCGGTGCGATTGATGGTACCGACGGATGCGCAGCAATGGCGTGTTGCCGCGATTGATGAACATGGCGGGCAAGAAGCGGTATCGCCTTGGGTAGACATCAGTGCGAACTAGGCGTTACCGCTTTGCCGAGCCTTTCTCGATTGATCAACAGCCGATTACGGCGCAAATTCTGTTGCGATAAGCGGTGTTTGCCTCGCTTTCGATACTGGGCTGCCCCGACGACACGACGGGACCGCAGGCAAGTTCGTAGTCTTCGCTAAGCCCCAGATTGACGCATTCCGAAATGTTCCAGCCCGGCGGTATGTCATTCAGGTCCACGTCATTCCATTTCGGATGGCCGGATTGCTGCAGTGTCTGAAACTCTTTTGCAATCAGATGGGCCACATCCGCGACCGCTTTGCAGCTTTCCTGATGGTAAGAGTTACGCGCGCGATCGTATTCGTATGTCATCAAAACGGCCTTTACCGCGACCACGTCGATGGTTTCGGTTTGGAACGGGTAGGTACCAGCCTCGATCTTTGACGGAGTGTAAACCGCTGCCAAAGTAGGATCCGTGACCGACAGAAGATGCAGCTTTTCAGGGTCGATCTGATCGGTTTGAAAAATCTTGGTGGGCGCCCCGGCAACGTAGAAGAACGCATCGATACTACCATCAAGCAGCATCTGCAGTGACGTATCGGCATTGATGGTGAGACGCTCGGCAGGCACCACGCCAGCGAGATCCAGAACGAGTGACGCGGTCAGAAATGTTCCGCTATCCTCTACGCCAACCGCCACGCGGCGACCGTTAAGATCTGATAAGGAGTTGATGTCACGCTTAGCAAGAATATGAACTTCCTCGTTATACAGCGGGAAGGCAATGCGGACGCCGAAAATCGCGCGGGCGATCTCGGGGTCTTCACTGGAATAGGTCTTCAGGTACTCCAGAACGTCACTCTGTACGATCCCAAGCTGGGTGTGGCGGCGCTTGCGAACCCCCAGAAAATTCTCCAGCGATCCCGCACTTTCGCGGACATTGAGTTCGATACCACAAGCGGAAGCAAGGTCACTCATGTCGCCGCCGATCTGAATATATGTTCCTGTGGGGCCACCGGTCAGAATGTTCCGCTCAAATGCCGACGCGGATACCGGTATTGCCAGCCCCAGCACCATTGGAAACACCGTTCTGGTGAGGACATTAACCAGTTTGAATAAATTCATCTTACCCTCCCTCGAAAATAACAAAAAAAATCAGCAAAATTCTCCGGACCGGACCAAATGCAACAGGGTTTGCCGGTTGATCTCACCGGTAGCGGCTTCCAGTGCATCAACAGCACATGTTCCGCTGGCGAGATCGGCAATAAGGCTATCAAGTGTTTGTATCGGCAGATCGCTCAGCCCAGGAGCGCCAATCAGTATGGCGCGAATGGCATCAGTAGATTGTCCTATGTTTGGAACGGGCAGGGAGCCGGTCGCTGCATCGACTGCAGCTGGCGAGGTCAAATCCTCCTGCGGTTCATCGGTCAGCGAAGAAAATCTGGAATCCGCTTCGACAGCACGACGTTCCAGTTCTTCCAGACTGGCGGCCAGATTTGCAAGCTCGTCACGATAAGCCGCAGCCTGCAGTCGCAACGAATCAAGTTCTGCCCGAGCGTTGGCTGCATTCGTTTCCGATTCCGAAAGAACAGCCTGATTGTCCAAGTGCTGTGCCCGAGCATTCTCGACTTCCTGTGTAGCTTTTGCTCGTTCCTCTTCGAGTTCGGAAACTTGAGTCGCCGCTGCATCGCGCCGTGCTTCGGCTTCGCTCGCCTCTGCGATCAGCCGGTTCAGTTCCTCACGGGCGAGTGCGAGTTCCTGCTGTATCTCACTCAGTTCGGATTTGGCGTCGGCAAGCTGAGTGTTGATCTCTTCCAGAGATTGCGATGCGGTCTTGGTCGCGGCGGTTTGCTCATTTGCCTGTGCTACTTCCGTATTTAGCTGGCTGAGCTCTGTGCGCCGGGATTCAAGTTCACCCAAAAGCGAATCCAACTCCTCTTTCGCCGCCGAAACCCCTTCGCTGGTCTGCTGAAGTGAGGCGACCATTTGGTCACGTTTTTTGGTCACAGCCTCTGTTTCAGTCTTCAACTCTGTAAGGGTAGCGTTGGCTTGGGTGATTGTTTGCCGGGACTGAGACAGTTCTTCGCCGGAACTGGCGATATCATCATCCAGTCGATCTCGCTCTTTACGCAAATCATCCAGTGATGCAGTCAGATCTGCTTTCGTTTTCTCGTCTTCCTGCAGTTGGTCAGCTAGCGTCTGCAATTCGGAGGTCAGTTCGCTAAGCCTTGCCTCGTTCTGGGAAAGCTCACTTCGCGAAGATGAAGCCTGGGATTGCAACTCTGCAAGAGCTGACTGTGCTTTGGAATGCTGAGACTGCCCATTCGCGATTTCAGTTTGCAAATCCTCAAGCGTCGCGCGCGCTTGCACAATTTCCTCTGCGACAACTTTTTGATCAGCACGTTCCCGTCCGGGGTTCGTGATTTCCACCTGCAAAGAAACAAGCTTGGTTTGCAGCTTTGTCAGCTCGGATTCTGCAGCTGCCTTTCCTTCTTCTGCGGCACGGGCAGCCAGTTCAGCGCGCGAACGTACGGCAGAAAGCGTTGCAAGCTCGATGGACATCGTGTCACGGCGATCGGCCAGCTCTGTCAGCGCAGCATCAGTTTGTTCGAACTCAGCCTGTGTCGCTGCCAGTTCCTGCATAAGATCGCTCAGGTCTTCTTCGGCAGAGCGGCGCTGTTGCGCCAGTTGAGTCAGTTTTTGGGAGGTTGCTTCGATATCAGTTGTTTCAGCGCGCGTCTGTTCGATTTGCTGAGCCAAGCTTTCATATTCTTTGTTGCGACTGACGATCTGTGTCTCCAGCGCTTCTTTCTCTTGTTTGCGCGACTGCACCGCGTCCTGAACGCGCTTGAGTTCCGCCGTGACGTCGACGATTTCTTTCTGGAGTTTTGACAGGCCTGATCGGTCCGCCTCAAGCTTAGCCTGCGTCTCGCTTACGGCTGCCTTCAGAGTTTCCAGATTGCCTTGTTCATGGGAAAGTTCAGTTGAGACTGTTTCCAGGCTGGCTTTGGTCCCGATCAGTGTCTCGTTCAGAGCATCCACTTCGGCGCTGACCTGAAGTTGGCTTCGCGTCAACTCGTCAACATCTGCTGTCAATTGATCGGCCAGCATCTGGTCCGCTTCCATCTTGCTCTTTACGTCGCGCATTTCCAGTTTCAGTTGCTCAAGGTTACCGATCTCTGCTGCAGCGGTTTCGATTTGAACGTTGAGTTCCGCCAGCCTGACGCTGGCTTCTTGTTTGCTGGTCTCAAGATCCACAAGCTCTGCCTGCCGAGCCACGATTGCGGCCTCGCTTGCCTCGTTCTCAGTTGTCAGCAGGGTCCGGGCTTCTTCCAGCTCGGCGATCCGCGAGGCATGGTTCAACCTCTCAGAATCGACTTCCGCAATCTGGGCGTGCAGCGCGGTCAGATCATCTTCGGCTTTGGTGATGTCTTCGAGTATGTTGTCTCTGGTTGACTGGGCCCGGTCGATTTCTTCTTCCAGCAGCGCAAGGATTTGTCGAAGCGAGGCGGCTGTCTGCTTCGAACCCTCAGAATTAATTGCAGGCTTTTCGGTGCCTTGCGCAAAAACAACAGGCGCCCAATTGCCAAACACTAGAATAAAAACCAATACCCAATACAGCCGAAGCTGGAACATACCCCCACACCCCAAACAAAAACGGCAAGGTAAGCATCTCACAAATTGGCCAAAAAGTCGAATCTGGGCCGCATGCAGGGACGCCCGTTCATGTGCCAAAACGTCCTCTGAGTAAGCATTGCAGGAACTCATTGAGATAGGTTGCTGCCACTGCGAAGCAGCAGAAAATGCCATCATAGCATGAGCAAACTAAGGGTGCTGAGATCAGATAAATCCGACGCCCATAAGCCTGAGCCAATCTGTTCAGACAGAATTCCTGTCATCAGTATGTACTTCGTCGGATTGTACTTTTTGGGCCAGGAATGTGACATGACATGGCTCTCTTCGGCAGGCAATGTGGTCGCAATGAATCCGATCTGGATGGCAAACAGCGTCTAAGAAGCTGTCGCACCTCTTGCTGTTGGTAAGTTAACCTCTGCAGAGTGCTTGCGAGCAGGGCAGTGAGGAATCATCTCAAGAATGGCAACCCAATCTGAAAACCACGCTGTATTTCTAAACGGCAGCCTAATGCGGCATGTCGTAAGAATGTCGTTGACCACCAGCATCGGACTGATGGCGATCTTTGCCGTGGACTTCGTTGATATGGTCTTCATCTCGATGTTGGGTAACGACGCGCTTGCAGCGGCAGTCGGTTATGCCGGTACGCTTTTGTTCTTTACCAATGCGGTCAATATCGGCCTGTCCATCGCGGCCGGAGCGTTAGTTGCGCGTGAACTGGGGGCAGGGCGGCCTGAACAGGCGCGAAACTACGGGTCCAGCGTCGCGATCCTGGGTATCGTAGTTGGCTTGGTGCTTTCAGCACTGGTGATGATGAATGTCGAATTCTTACTGTCGTTACTTGGTGCGGAGGGAGAGGTTCTGAGACTGGCGTCCCGCTATGTTTCGATCATTCTGCCAACTATGTGGGTTATGGCCGCTGCCATGACCAGCATGGCTGTACTGCGTGCGCATGGGGACGCTCGTCGATCCATGATGGCAACGATATATGGTGGCATTGTAAACGCCGTTCTTGATCCGGTGTTAATTTTTGCGGTTGGACTTGGACTGGATGGTGCTGCCATTGCCTCAGTATTGGCGAGAATCACAATGTTGGGCGCTGCGTTGTTGCCTGCCTTGAAGGTTCACGACGGCTTTGCGCGACCATCACCTCGTCAGGTGTTTGACGACTTTGGTGCGGTTCGTGCAATTGCCTTCCCAGCGATCCTAACAAATATCGCAACACCGATTGGAAATGCGATCGTGGTTCGGGAAATCGCCAGCTATGGGACAGATGCGGTTGCAGGTATGGCGGTGATCGGCAGGCTGCTGCCCGTCGCATTTTCGGTCATTTTTGCGTTGTCCGGGGCCATTGGCCCGATCATAGGGCAAAACTTTGGCGCAGGACGGTATGACCGGGTCAGGTCTGCCTTTTACGCCGGGGTTCAGTTCACCGGGATATATGTGTTGATCATGGCAGCGGTTCTGTTTCTGCTACGCGCCCCAATCGCGGATTTGTTCGAGGCTCAGGGTGAAACGCGGACACTGATCTATCTGTTCTGCGGACCGCTGGCGTTGGCTGCGTTTTTTAACGGGGTCATTTTTGTCACCAACGCCAGTTTCAATAATCTGGGCCACCCCATCTATTCCACGTGGATAAATTGGGGGCGTCACACCATCGGAACATGGATCTTTGTCGTCATCGGCTCGTATCTGGGCGGGGCATCCGGAGTTTTGTTGGGGCAGGCCTTTGGTGGCGTGATCTTCGCCGGGATTGGTTGGTTTCTGGTGGGACGCGTGGTCTCGAACCTGTCACGGCCAACCGAGGTCGAGCCATTTACCGAGCAGAACCGACTGCATTCGTTGTTCGGGCGTCGAGGCTGGTGAGCCTATACTGTTTGGCCGATTAGTTCCCTTGGTTGCGTGCTTCCAGCCGTTCCAGATTGACGACGGTCGACAACATCAGCCGATCATGGCTCCAGTCCTGCGTTTGCCTGATCGAGGCTGAACCCAAAGCAAGAAGCAACGCAAAAACCAGCGTCAGTCCAAGAAAGGCCATTGGCAGATGAGATTGGGCTGACGGTGCATCAGCCAACGCGATGACCCGCTGTCGCAGCACGCGCTTTGCTTTTCCGCTCGAAACCAGTGCCACATTCAAAACACGAGGGCTGCCGCGCGACACGGTCCGAGCGCAGTAATCCAGCAAACACGCAGTGTAGTCGCGTGTATCGATACCCTTGCGGGTGACGACTGACTGATCGCAGGCCAGCTCACGCAGTCGGCTGAACTGATACTTCAGGATCAGGTAGGCCGGGTTCCAAAATAGCAGCGGACGCAGCAGTTCAAAGCCCAACTCCCATTCGACATCATGCGCGCGAACGTGCTGCAACTCGTGAGCGAGGGCAAACCGCAAGTCGCGTGGCGTGTCCAGAAGATGGCTTGGCAGAACAACATGGCGTCGGCGCAATCCACGAACCGCAAAAGGCACGCTGATGCGATCTGAAAGACGGATGTCTACTTTGGCAGAACGCCGCCACAGAAAGCTGGTTCGGACAGTGTGCCGGATTGCCAGTGCATCACGGAAGGCCCGAAAGGCAAATACGGCAGAGAGCAATACGGCACTCACAATAAGCGCAGTCAGCAGGCGGTGCTCTCCGGACAAGATCAGTTCAATCCAACGCTGGCGTGTATTCAGCAGTGTTTCGAACTGTGTTGCGGGCATCGCAATGTCGCCACGCAGATAGGCAGCCACAGCGATATCCCCAAAGGCAACCGCTTGACCGGGCCAGATCTGACCGGCAACTAAAGTGGCACCCAATGCCAACAGTGGACTGAGTAACACGCATACACATAGCGCCTTGAGTGCGCGCAGTTGCACAATATAGCTATGGCCCAGCGCAGTGCGTGACAAAGCTGCCCGCGCAGCCAGCCAGATTACAGCCGACATAGCCAGAACTATGTTCAATTCGAGATACGCATCGAGAACCGGTTTAACCGCTGTCATTTTGCAGTCTCCTCTCTACCAGTGCCCGAATTTCCTCCAAATCGGTTTCACTCAGCCCCGCATCATCGACCAGTCGCGCAACCAAGGTCGCGGGTGTGTCGTCAAACAAAGTGCGAGAAAGGTTCTGAAGCGATCTTGCCTGATACCTGTCTTTTTCCAGAAGCGGCGTGTAAATCAGCGTCTTGCCGTCCTTGCGGCTCTCGACAAAACCTTTTTCGTCGAGAATCCGCAGGATGGTTGCACCGGATGTATAGGCCAGATTGCGCTCTGGCGGCAGACGATCCAGGACATCACGTACCGAGCCTTGCCCGAGGACCCAGAGTTCGTTCATGAACTCAAGTTCAACCTCGGTCAGAAGATTTCCCGTCTTTCTTTTTCGCATTGATCTCGGTGTCGCCATTTTACCTAGTGTGCCTGCCAGACAAGCATCCTTTTGCCTTTACGCAAAGCCTAAACTTTCCAGAACACGAAAACGCCCCATCCGATCGACAGGAAAAGCGGCGTCCAGACCGGTTGCCCCACCAACCCGAGCCAGGCGAGGAAGATATAGGCCGAGCCAAGCAGCGTGATGAACAACCGGTCGCCCAGAGTTGTTGTAAGGCCCAACACACCTCGGCGTTCCAGCCCGTCGCGGAATTTGACAACCTCGAGAACACCGATCAGGGCGATGGCCGAAAAGATGCCCACGAACACGGCCAGAGTTGCAGGTGTCCAGGCCATCCAGAAATCAGGCCAGAGCGGATCAGTCCAAGAGAACCCTTTTTCCTCTTGTTGGCCGACATTCCCCCAACCGGCCTTGGCCTGAGCGAAAGCTGTCGATGGGGCAAGAAAGGAGAGGGCGAGAAGAAGTTTACGCATATCGAACCTCACACACGTCCCATCGCGAAACCACGCGCGATGTAGTTGCGGACAAACCAGATGACGATGGCACCGGGGATGATGGTCAGGGTTCCGGCGGCGGCCAGTAGACCCAGTTCGTATCCCGCACTGGAAGCTGTACGGGTCATCACGGCGGCGATGGGTTTCGCCTCGACCGCTGTCAGGGTCTTGGCCAGCAGCATTTCCACCCAAGAGAACATGAAGCAGAAGAACGCCGCGACGCCAACGCCCGCTTTGATATTGGGTAGGAAGATGGTCACGAAGAAACGCGGGAAGGAATAGCCGTCGACATAGGCCGTCTCATCCAGTTCCTTCGGAATGCCACGCATAAAACCTTCCAGGATCCACACTGCCAGCGGCACGTTGAATAGGGTGTGCGCCAGTGCCACGGCCAGATAGGTGTCGAACAGGTGGATCGACGAATAGAGCTGGAAGAACGGCAAGGCGAAGACTGCGGCAGGGGCCATCCGGTTGGTCAGCAGCCAGAAGAACAGCTGCTTGTCACCCAGAAACCGATAGCGCGAAAACGCATAGGCCGCAGGCAAGGCAACACAGACCGAAAGTACAGTGTTCAGAGTCACATAGGTGATCGAGTTGATGTAGCCCCAATACCACGTTGGATCGGTGAAGATCGTGATATAATTCTCCAGCGTAAAGGTCTGGGGAAACAGGGAAAAGCCCGACAGGATCTCGTTCGTTGTCTTGAATGACATTGCTACCAGCCAATAGATCGGCAGCATCAGGAACGCGATATAGAGGATCGGGATGATGGATCGCATCTTCATTGCGCGTCATCCTTTGTCATCAGAGTGTAGAAGAGCCATGAGACCAGCAGCGTGATGGCGAAATAGATCAGGCTCATCGCGGCCGCAGGGCCAAGGTCGAACTGTCCAAGCGCGATCTTCACGAGGTCGATCGACAGCAGAGTGGTTGAGTTGCCGGGGCCGCCGCCGGTAAGAACGAAGGGCTCGGTATAGATGTTGAAGCTATCCATGAACCGCAAAAGTACGGCGATGGTCAGGACGGTCTTCATCTTGGGCAGCTGGATGTAGCGGAACACCGACCAGGGGCTGGCACCGTCGATCTTGGCGGCCTGATAATAGGCGTCCGGGATCGAGACGAGACCCGCGTAGCAAAGCAGCACCACCAGCGAAGTCCAGTGCCAGACATCCATCACGACGACTGTGATCCAGGCCGACAGCGGCTGTTGCGTCATGTCATAGTTGATGCCCAGAACGTCATTCAGGAAGTATCCCAGAAGACCGATCTGGGGCAGGGTGAAGATGTTCCACATCGACCCGACCACGTTCCACGGGATCAGCATTGGCAGGGCCATCAGGACCAGACAGACAGGCACCCAGAAACCTTTGCGCGGCATCGACAGGGCCACGATGATACCAAGTGGCACCTCAATGATCAGGATCAGGAAGGTGAACAGGAATTGCCGACCCAGCGCGGCTTGGAAGCGGTCGGAACGCAGGATCTGTTCGAACCAGCCCAGTCCTTCCCAGAAGAACTGGTTGTTGCCGAAGGTTTCCTGCACCGAGTAATTCACCACCGTCATCATTGGCACCAGCGCGTTGAACGCGACCAGCGCCAGCACCGGCAGGACAAAGAACCATGCTCTTTGGTTTTCCGTTCTCATTGCGCCCGCTCCTCGGTTGCGATCCAGCCGTCACGGTAGACGCGGGATTGTTCAGGTTTGAATTGCAGGAAGACCTGTGATCCGGGTTCGGGCACGCTGTGTTCGGTCACGGCCTTGAGGGCGGTGTTGCCGACCATGGCGCTGACCACATAGTGGCGACCGATATCTGAAACTTTAGTCACATGCGCCGGGATGCCCGCGTCGCCAAAGCCCACGTATTCTGGGCGGATGCCCAGATCGGTGCGACCTCCGTCGCCATGGGTGGGGCCTTCCAACATAACCTCGTGACCTTCGAACACAGCGCGGTCACCTTTCGCCTCACAGGGTAGAACGTTCATGCCGGGCGAGCCGATGAAGTGACCAACGAACGTGTGCTGAGGGCGTTCGAACAGTTCGACCGGGGTGCCGATCTGTACCACTTCGCCCTCCTGCATCACCACGACCTCATCCGCGAAGGTCAGGGCTTCGGTCTGGTCGTGGGTCACGTAGATCATTGTCGCTTTGACGCGTTGGTGCAGCTCTTTCAGTTTGGAGCGGAGTTTCCATTTCAGATGCGGGTCGATCACAGTCAGGGGTTCATCGAACATCACTGCGTTCACGTCGTCTCGCACCAGACCGCGACCCATCGAGATCTTCTGTTTGTTATCCGGGCTAAGACCCGAGGCGCGTGTACCCAGCATATCCGTGACGTCAAGCATCTCGGCAATCTCATCGACGCGACGCTTGATTGTCGCCGGGTCGACCCCCCGGTTTTTCAGTGGGAAAGCCAGATTCTCGCCCACGGTCATCGTGTCGTAGATCACCGGGAACTGGAACACCTGTGCGATGTTGCGCTGGTCGGGGGGCAGGGCGGTCACGTCACGATCGTCAAACAGAATCTGTCCTTCGGACGGCGTCAAAAGACCCGAGATAATGTTCAGCAACGTGGACTTGCCGCAGCCCGAAGGGCCCAGCAGAGCATAGGCCCCGCCATCGCGCCAAGTCACGTCGATTTCCTTCAGTGCATAGTCTTCCGGGCCTTTCGGCGTCGGCATGTAGCTGTGTCGCAGGTTTGAAAGCTTGATCTGTGCCATGTCAGGCCACCCTTTTGCCGTCTTGGCCGAAATACCGGCAGTGGGCCGGGTTCATGTAGAAGCTGTGATCTTCGCCGACCTGATACGGATGCACACCCGTGGCGAGCGACACCCACGCATCATCGCCATGTTGGAAATGGGCGCTGGAATCCGAACCGGACAGTTCGGTCACAATCACCCGGCCGGTAAGCTCCACATCATCATCGGAAGAGCGAAACGGGGTCACCCGATGGGGCCGCACTGCGACCATGTAATCTCCGTCGGCCATGTCTGTGACAGTCCAGCCACCTCCACCAGCCAATTGCGCCTGAGCACCAGAAACAGTGATGCGCGCGACATTGATCGGCGGATCCGAAAAGACCCGCGCGGCGGCGATGTTCTCAGGGTTGCGATAGATGTCAGCGGTCGGCCCGAATTGGGTCACGCGGCCATCTTCCATCAAGGCCGTGTATCCACCCAGTAGCAGTGCTTCTTCGGGCTCTGACGTGGCATAAACCACCACAGCGCCACGACCTGCAAACAGATCGGGCAGCTGCTCGCGCAATTCTTCACGCAGTTTATAGTCAAGGTTGGCCAACGGCTCGTCTAGGAAGACGGCGCGGCTCTCTTTTGCAATGGCACGCGCGAGAGCGGTGCGTTGCTGTTGTCCACCCGACAATTCATGTGGGCGGCGGTGCAGCATCGGGCGCAGTTGAAGCAGATCGGCGGCCTCTTCGACGCGGCCTTCGATCTCGGATTGCGCCATGCCTGCCACGCGCAGCGGCGAGGCGATATTGTCGAATACAGTCATATGTGGGTAGTTCACGAAGAACTGGTGCACGAGGCTGATTTTCCGCTTTTGCGTATTCAGCCGTGTGACGTCCTGCCCATCCATCAGGACCTTGCCCGAGGCGATCGGGTCCAGTCCGGCCATCATCTTGATCAGAGAGGTCTTGCCCGAGCCCGTCGCGCCCAGCAGCACGTTGAAGTGGCCTGTTTGAAGGGTCAGGTTTGTGGGCTTGATATGGATGACGTTGCCGACCCTTTTGGTCGCGTCTTGAAGTTCGATCATGTCCGTGGGTTCCGGTCCTTCAGTGCGGTGCACTGGTCTTGAGCTGGGGGTGCCTGATGCGGCACCCCCGGGTTTCATTGGCTTACTGAGACTGCCAGCGCTGAACCAGTTCGTCATAGTTGACGGTCTGGCCTTGCGGCTTTTCATTCTCAAGCTTGGCCTTGGGCGAGCCCGCTTTTTCCAGCCAGAAAGCAGGGTCTTGCGGGTCGTTCAGGCGCGGGCCACAGCCACCGTAAACACCGGCGCTTTCATCCGCGGCCTGCATACGGGCCATGGTGATGTCCATCTCTTCGGCCAGACGGTCCATCGCCTCTTGCGGTGTAAAGGCACCCGAGTTCACGTCACCGATCTGCTGCCACCAGATCTGGGCCAGCTTCGGATAGTCCGGCACGTTGATGCCAGTCGGCGACCATGCCACACGGTCAGGCGAGCGGTAGAACTCGACCAAACCACCCAGCTTGGGTGCGCGTTCGGTGAAGGACTCGTGGTTGACCGAGCTGTCGCGGATGAAGGTCAGACCCACGTGGGACTTCTTCACATCGACAGTCTTGGAGGTCACGAACTGCGCATAGAGCCAAGCTGCCTGAGCACGATCCTCGGGGGTCGACTTCAGGAAGGTCCATGAACCCACGTCCTGATAGCCAACCTTCTGGCCGTCTTCCCAATAGGGGCCATGCGGGCTGGGCGCCATACGCCACAGCGGTGTGCCTTCGTCGTCCACGGTGTTGTTGCCTTCGGACTTCGGCTTCACCATGTCGGCCGTAAAGGCAGTGTACCAGAAGATCTGCTGGGCCACGTTGCCCTGGCTGAGTGCTGGCAGCGACTGGTAGAAGTCATAAGACGCCGCACCCGGCGGTGCATAGTTGCGCAGCCATTCATCCCACTTGCGGATCGCGTATACCGCAGCCGGACCGTTTGCAGCACCACCACGCGAGACGGACGCACCAACAGGGTTACAGGTGCCCGCTTCCATGCGGATCCCCCATTCGTCGACGGGAACACCGTTTGGTTCACCCTTGTCGCCGGCACCAGCCATTGACAGCCAGGCGTCGGTCATGCGCCAGCCAAGGTCAGGCGCGCGTTTGCCATAGTCCATGTGGCCGTAGATCGCCACGCCGTCGACTTCTTTCACGTCATTTGTGAAGAACTCAGCAATGTCCTCGTAGGCTGACCAGTTGACCGGAACACCCAGATCATAGCCGTACTTCTCTTTGAACGCGGCTTTGTTGGCTTCGTCGTCAAACCAGTCTTTACGGAACCAGTAGAGGTTCGCGAATTGCTGATCGGGCAGCTGGTACAGCTTGCCGTCCGGACCGGTCGTGAACTGAATGCCCATGAAGTCATTCAGGTCCAATGTCGGTGAAGTTGTTGCCGCCCAGTCGCCTTCCATCATGTCAGTCAGCGGGTAGGCCAGCTGCAGACGCGAGTGGGTGCCGATGAGGTCGCTGTCATTGACGTAGCCGTCATACAGGTTCCGGCCGGTTTGCATCTGAGTCTGTACGGCCTGAACCACTTCGCCTTCGCCAAGGATCTGGTGGTTGACCTTGATGCCGGTGATTTCCTCGAACGCCTTGGTCAGAACCTCGGATTCGTAAGAGTGGGTCGGAATGCCCTCGGACAGGACGTTGATTTCCATGCCAGCGTAGGGTTGTGCAGCTTCGATGAACCACTGCATTTCCGACATCTGTTCGTCTTTCGACAGGGTCGATGGCTGGAATTCGTCGTCGATCCAACGTTGTGCTGCGGCTTCGTCGGCCCAAGCAGAACCGTGCCCCGCAATGACGGCAGCCGCCGCCACTGCGGAAAGTAGATGTCTCCGCATCTGTTTCCTCCCAAAAAATTATGGTTACCCGGTGGGGACCGGATGGCGGGCAGCATCAGCGATTTGTTGCGCATCTGTCAAACTAAAAATTTAGTAAATGAATTTTGGAGCGCCTTTGCCTAGCCTGATCATGGTTTCAAAGCCCCCGAACATGGCAAATCATCTTCGCTTGCTTATAATTGAATTCGTTGTAAGCTGAGCGTGAAATTAAGCAGAATAATCAAGGGTTTTCACTGCGCTAATTTCGCAAAAATTCGTTTGGACTAATGAGGATAAGATATGTCCCAAAGTCTGTTGAAGTACACTCGCGTTTTGGAAATTGTCGGCGACACCATCAAGGTTCGCGTACCCGTCGACGGCTCGGCCGACTCGGAAGTTCGGTTCAATGATCTGGCCGTGATCGAGACCATTGATGGGCGAAAGACCCTGGCTCAGGTCATTTTCATTGATAGGGATGTTGTGACCCTGCAGGTCTTCTCGGGGACCAAGGGGATCTCGACCGAGGCGACAGCATCGTTTCTTGGTCACCCGATGCAGACACCGTATTCCGCAAACATATTGGGGCGCGTTTTTGATGGCGCCGGCGTTGCGATCGATGGCGGACCTGATCTTTCTGCGGAGCCTCGGATCGATATCGGTGGACCGACAGTAAACCCCGCCGAACGGGCCGTGCCCAACAAGATGATCCGAACCGATGTGCCGATGATCGATGTGTTCAACACATTGGTCGAGAGCCAGAAGATTCCGATTTTTTCGGTCTCAGGCGAGCCGTTCAACGCATTTCTGAGCCGAATCGGTATCCAGGCGGATGCCGATATTGTCGTGTTTGGCGGGCTGGGTTTGATCTTTGATGACTACCACACGTTCCGGACCTCGTTTGAGGATGCAGGTGTGTTTTCCAGAACCGTGATGTTCGTGAATCAGGCAATGGACCCCTTGGTTGAACGTCTGTTGGTACCCGATATGGCGCTGGCGGTCGCCGAGAAATTCGCGGTGGAAGAGGGTAAGCGTGTTCTGGTTCTGATGACCGACATGACCGCTTATGCCGACGCGATGAAAGAAGTCGGGATCAGTCAGGAACGTGTGCCTTCCCAGCGCGGCTACATGGGTGACCTTTATTCCCAGCTTGCGCGTCGGTACGAGAAGGCCTGCGATTATGCCAAGGGCGGATCGGTAACTGTGCTGACAGTTACGACGATGCCCGGAAATGATGTGACCCATCCTGTACCTGACAACACGGGCTACATAACCGAGGGCCAGTTTTATTTGCACTCTGGCGTGATTGATCCATTTGGCAGCCTTTCGCGCCTAAAGCAGAATGTGATTGGCAAGACCACACGCGAAGATCACGGGCAGATCATGAACACGATGATCCGGTTCTACTCAGAGAGCCGTGATGCCGCGCAAAAGCAGGCGATGGCGTTTGATCTGTCTGACTATGACCACCAGTTGCTGAAATTCGGCGATCTGTTTCGGACCAGGTTCATGGATATCAACGTTTCCATCCCACTGGAGGAGGCCCTGGATCTGGGCTGGAAAACTCTTGCCGAGTGTTTCGCACCAGAACAGTTGCTGATGAAGCAATCCCTGATCGACAAGTATTTCCCGAAGGATGCCAATGGCGCGGTTGCAGCTGAATAAATCGTCGCTCGCACGCGAGCAGACGCAGCTGAAAAGCTATGAACGGTTCCTGCCGTCGCTGGATCTGAAACGCCAGCAGTTGATGGCAGAACGTGTAAAGGCACGGGAAAACGTTCGTAAGTTACAGGATGAAGTTCAGGAACTGGCCCGACAGGTCGGGGAAAAGCTGCCTATGTTGGCTCAGCGCGGCATCGATCTGGACGGGTTGGTTGAACTCAAGGATTACCAGGTCAATGAGGTCAACGTAGTAGGGGTCAAAATGCCTGATCTCGACCGGATCGAGGTCGTAGTGCGCCCATATTCAACGCTGGCCAAACCGCATTGGGTGGATACGACTGCAAGCCTGCTGCACGACATGATCGAGGCTCGATTACGGGTCAAAGTGGCTGAGGAACGAGTTAGAATATTCGATAAGGCGGTGGCGACAATAACACAGCGGGTCAATCTGTTTGAAAAGGTTCTGATCCCGCGCGCCAAGGCCAATATCAAGAAAATCCGCATCTATCTGAGCGACGAACAGATGCAGGCTGTGGTCCGGTCGAAGATTTCCAAGCGCAAACATGCGCAGGAGGCTTTGACATGACGGTTGCCCGGCTCAAAAAGCTGTCATTGGTCGGGCCTGCTGCGCACAAGACAGCGACGCTTGAGGCACTGCAGGATCTTGGCTGCATGCATGTGCTGCCCCTTGCACCGCCCCCCAACGAACCCGAGAAGATCAGTGAGCGCGGCGCAAGAGAAGCCTACAAGGCGCTGCGTTTCTTGGCCGAGGTTTCAGATCCGAGGCGTCAGATACAACGTGATCCCGACTTTGAAATGGATGCATTCGTCAAGGACGTACGAGACCTGATGCAGCGAAGCCGCGATATGATGGATCGTCGGGATTTTCTGGCGCATCGTATCGCGCAGGTGCGTCCATGGGGTGATTTGGACTTTCCGCCCACGGATGTGTTGGCCGGTAATCGATTGTGGTTCTATCAGTTGCCGCAGAAACACCGCGACGCACTATCCAGTGTCGATCTTCCCTGGGCCGTTCTGCACGAGGATCACAGGTTTCTTTACGCTGTCCTGATCTCACCGGATGAGCCCGATGACGACATCCTGCCCATACCGCGTACGCATGTGGGATCGTTGCCGATCCACGAACTGGAAGCGCAACTGGAAGAGGCAGAGATAGCTCTGGAAGCTCTGGAGGCTGAGCGAGTTGCTCAGACCCGATACCTGACATTGATGCGGCGCAATCTTTCGGTGGCAGAAAGTGCTGCTGAGTTGGCCCATGCCACTCAAAAGGTTCGCGATGAAGAGGCAATGTTCGCGTTGCAGGGCTGGGTTCCCGAAGATCGCGTTGACGCCGTTCTGGATATGGCAAATGCCAACAAATCGGCAGTTCTGATCGAAGAGCCGACTTCGGACGACACCCCGCCAACACTGTTGGAGCAACCTGACAAACGCGCAGCTGCCGTCGATCTGGCACTGTTTTATCAGGTGCCGGGCTATAAGGATTGGGATCCGAGTGTGATCGTATCAGCCTCGTTTGCCATCTTTTTTGCGATGATTATCGCTGATGCTGGCTATGGGGTCGTTATCCTGCTTGGCCTGCTGTTCTTCTGGAAGCGGATGGGCTCAACGGTATCTCTGAGATCATGGCGTCGCTATGGGCTGATTATTTCAGGTGCAACCATTCTGTATGGGGTGATGGTCGGCAGCTACTTTGGGGCGTCCCCGGATGCGGGTTCGATCTGGGCCAAGCTTAAGGTTCTGGATATCAATAACTTCAGTGCGATGATGATGGTTTCGATCGTCGTTGGAGTGTTGCATCTGATCCTGGCCAATGCGCTGGCGGCACGTGCGGCATGGGGGCAACGCAAGGCGGTCGCTAATCTGGGCTGGATTGCTGCTTTGATCGGCGGTTTTGTCCTCTGGCTTAGCTATATGAAAGGCCAATCCCCAAATCCCGGTGCAGCGATCCTGTGCGTAGGTGTGATTGCCATCGTTCTGTTCTCAAGCGAACGCAAAATCAAAAAGCCAACGGATTGGGTGTGGCGCCTGATCGAAGGCTTGCAAAGCCTGGCAGGTGCTATGGGTGCATTTGGCGATGTACTGAGCTACATGCGTCTCTTTGCGCTGGGCCTTGCATCGGCTTCTTTGGCAATCACGTTCAACGATCTGGCCGTATCGGTGATGCATTCACTCAAAGGGCCGGGTATCTTGTTCGGGTTGCTGATCCTGATCATCGGCCACGTTCTCAACTTCGCCCTCGCGATCATGAGTGGCGTCGTTCACGGGCTACGTCTCAATTACATCGAATTCTTTAAATGGGGTCTACCGGACGAGGGCACTATCTTTCGTCCGTTTGCCCGCAAGGAGGTTCAGGAATGAATGAGCTTGTTGTCACATTGGGTTGGCTGGGCATCTACGCGCCGATGGCGCTGGGCGCTGCGGCAAGTGCCATTGGTTGTGCCATCGCGGGACAAGCCAGTATTGGCGCGATGACCGAAACCGATGGGGGATATGGCCGGTTTGTTGGCGTCTCGGCCTTTCCGTCGACGATGGTGATCTATGGCATTGTCATCATGTTCACGCTGAACCGGGACGTAACGCCCGAAAACGCGGGCGGTTTGTTTGGGATTGGGATCTTGTCGGGAATCGCACTGATGTATTGTGGCATCTGGCAGGGGCGTGCCTGTGCGGCTGCGATCAATGCTACCAAAGAGAAACCCGAGATCTTTGGTCTCGCACTTGCTCCGGCAGCGATCATCGAAGGGTTCGGAGTGTTTGCGTTTGTCTTCGCTCTGGTGATCAGCGCGGGGATCAGTTGATGGCACAGGATGGCACAATCTCTCATGGTGTCGACGCCCTGATTGACAAGTTGCGCAATGATGGGGTCGCGGCTGGTCAGGCTGAGGCGGAAAAACTGCGGTCGGACGCCAAGGCTGAGGCGGCCCGAATCGTGGCGGACGCCAAGCGCGAAGCCGAAGATTACATGAAAAAGGCACGGTCAGATTCTGACAATTATCGCGCGGCAGGCGAAGAAGCTCTGAACACCGCCATGCGAGATGCAGTTCTGACCATGAAAGCTGGATTGACCGATCGTTTCAAAGAAGATGTCGAACGGCTGGTCACCAAGGACATGGCTGATCCGGAATTGCTGAAGCAGATGATCCTCGAAGTCGTTGGGCGAGCGGCTGAGGGCGCAAATCTGGATGGCAAGGTTCAGGTCATTCTGCCAGCCAAGGTCGCGACACAGGAAGATATCAAGCAAAACGCAGATGATATTCAGTCGGGCAAATTGACCAAGTACGTGCTGGGTCTGACCGCCAAAATGTTACGGGAAAACGTAGAACTGCACGCTTCTGATGATACGCAGGAGGGAATTCGCGTTCGGGCCGAAGATCAGGGTGTTGTGCTCGATCTGACGGACAAAGCGGTAGCCTCGTTGTTGATGGAGCATCTGCAGCCGAGGTTCCGTGCAGTGCTGGAAGGCGTGATCCGCTGAGATGTCAAACCCCGACGCCTATATCTCGCTGATCTGCAGCCTGCCGGGTTCCGAGCGTTTGTTCATTGCTAAACAGCCGCCGTTGTCACGTCTTAGGCTGGATCGTCGCCTGAAGGCTTTGAAGCCTGAAGATGCGCGTGTCTTGAAGGTGCTGGAAAACGCGCTGAGCTGGAGCGCTTATGACATGGACGTTACGGATGCGCAGGCCATAGGGCGTTGTAAACAGGCGCTCAAAGAGGTCCCGCAACCGACACTGCGTAAGCTGTTCATGGAGCGCATCGAAATGCGTACCGTGATTGCTGCGATGCGTCTGCGTAAACGGGGTGAGGGGGCACCTTCCGGCGCATTCGGATTGGGCCGCTGGAGTCGTCACATTCCTGCGAACTGGAGCGATCCGGGGTTTCGATTGGAAACACCCATGCCTTGGGTGAAAGAGGCACATCAGTTGTTGGAAAGCGATGATCCGCTTGGTCTGGAAAGGCTGCTTTTGTCGGTCAGTCAAAAACAGCTCAAACGGCACGCCGCCCGCCATTTCTTCGATTTCGAAGCGGTCGCGATCTACGTGTTGATCTGGAATATATTTGATCGCTGGTCCCAAAGTAATGCCGAAGACGCGGCGAAGAGATTTGAGGCCCTGGCACAACAGGCGATGGCCAATGTCACCGATATTGATTTTGAGGGAGTAAGCGCATGACAGCCCCAACCTCATCGACCCAGACCGCAACCGCGCGCGTTGTTTCTGTGCAGGAAGGCCTTGTGCAGATTCAAGCCAACAAGGATGCTTCGGGCCAGCCAGGACAGTTGGTCAAGAACGAAGTCGTGTTCATCCTTCCAACACGTGCAGGCCCCGGTGGCCGTCAGGAGCGTCTCAAGGCCGAAGTGTTGCGGGTGCGCGGCGATACTGCGGATGTGCAGGTTTATGAGAGTACGGATGGTGTAGCGGTCGGCGATCCGGTTGAGCAGTCTGGTCAATTGCTTTCGGTTGAGCTGGGGCCGGGCCTGCTGGGGCAGGTGTTCGATGGGTTGCAGTCTCCTTTACCCAAAGTTGCCGCCGAATTCGGAACCTTCTTGCCGCGTGGTGCAGATGTTGCCCCACTGGATGATCAGGCGAAATGGTCGTTTACGCCATCCGTGAAGGTTGGTGATACGGTTAATGCCGGAGACAGTATCGGGACAGTTCCCGAGGGTCGTTTCAACCACAAGATCATGCTGCCGTTCAATTGGGCAGGTGAGTACAAAGTGGTCTGGGTACAGAAGGGCGCGGCGACGATCCACGACATCGTCGCCCGCTTAGAGGACGAGCTGGGCGGGGAACACACGCTAACCCTTTCGCAGAAGTGGCCGGTTCGGCGGGCGCTGCCAGAGAACATCCTGAAACGTACATTGTCAGAGAGGCTGTACCCAACCGAGCCCGTTCTGACGTCGCAGAGGCTGATTGATACGTTCTTCCCTATTGCACGCGGCGGGACAGCCTGTATCCCCGGGCCTTTTGGGGCGGGGAAGACCGTTCTTCAGAACCTGATCGCGCGAAATGCCAAAGTGGATATCGTAATCGTGGTGGCCTGCGGTGAGCGCGCGGGCGAAGTGGTCGAAACCATATCCGAGTTTCCCAAGATGACCGACCCGACATCTGGTGGCAGCCTGATGGACCGGACAATCATCATCTGTAACACGTCGTCCATGCCTGTGGCGGCACGTGAAGCTTCGATCTTCACCGGGATTACACTTGGCGAGTATTACCGCCAGATGGGTTATGACGTGCTTTTGATTGCTGACAGCACCAGCCGATGGGCACAGGCAATGCGGGAAACTTCCGGCAAGCTTGAGGAGATCCCGGGTGAGGAGGGGTTTCCGGCCTATCTTGAGAGCTCGATCAAAGGACTGTACGAGCGGGCCGGAGCGTTGAAGACAAATGATGGGGATCTGGGCAGTCTGACCCTGATCGGGACAGTTTCACCTGCAGGTGGTAACTTTGATGAACCTGTCACTCAGTCGACGTTGTCCACAGTCAAATGTTTCCTCGGATTGTCATCCGAGCGCGCCTACAAACGCTTTTACCCGGCGGTGGACCCGATGCTCAGCTGGTCACGCTATCTGGATCAGCTTTCCGACTGGTATGACAAAAATGCCGAACCGGGCTGGACCGGAAAGGTGCGGGACTTGCTGTCGCTCATCGAAAAGGGTGAGCAGGTCGACCAAATGATGCAGGTCACGGGCGAAGAGGGTGTCACGATTGAGGATTTCGTGACTCAGCAAAAAGCACTGTTTGTTGATATGGTTTACCTGCAGCAAGACGCCTTTGATAAGGTGGATGCTACCGTCCCGCTTGAGAGACAGAAACAGACCTTCAAGCTTGTCTATGACGTTACTCAGTCAAAGGCTGGGTTTGCGGACAAGGCCGAGGTGCGTCAAGTCTTTACTCAGCTGACAGGTTTGATGAAGAACTTCCACTATGCCGCTGAAAACACGCCGGAGTTCAAGTCTATCTGGACCCAGATCGAAGAACTCTGCCGCGAAAAATTCGGCATCTGAAGCAAAAATTCACCAAATATGTGGTAACAGCGCGATGATCAGGCAGCGATATGCCTGAATCACGGGATACGGGTTGTTGTTGACCATATTATGTGCCCTTATGTGGGGATATTTGGGAATTTGGAGCCGCCTGTGAAAAATCGCGCACCTCATACGCACCGAGAATTGGAGCTGCTGGATGTCCTGCGGCGACTTGGCGGCACAGCCCGAAATTCAGAACTGGCAAAGACCCTTGATGTGTCAGAAGAGACGGTCCGGCGTACCATCAAATCCCTGTCCAAAACTGGTGCTGTCGAGCGCGTCCATGGTGGTGCGTATCTGGCGGGAACACAGGGGGATCCCAGTTTCTTCAGCAGAATATCGCAACATTCAGATGAAAAACGGCAAATTGCGGTTCATGTTGCGAAGCTGGTGCAAAGCGGAATGACCATCTTTCTGGATGTCGGTTCGACAACGGCTTTTGTGGCCGAGGAGTTGAGGCAGATCGGAAATCTGACAATCGTCAGCAATTCCATCGGTATTGGTCAGACGCTGGCGGGAACCAACGGAAATCGTGTGCATCTGTTGGGTGGTGAATTACAGAGCGATGAACGTGGAACCTTTGGATACGTCGCCCATAGACAGGCACAGCGATATGCCTTTGACATGGTGCTGCTAAGTATAGATGCCGTCTCGGCAGAAAAAGGTTTCATGTATCGCAGCGCTGCAGAGGCTGAACTGTCTGCAATGATTGCGGAAAATGCCGATCAGGTCGTAGTCGCAACGGCGCATTTCAAGTTTGGTGAAACAGCCCCTTATGTCGGCCCAGACCCCCGGGATGTTGACCTGCTCGTATCCGACAAACTTCCCAAAGGCGCGCTGGCCAGCGCGTTAGAGGGCTGGGGTGTGAAAGCTCAAAAAGCAAGTGGAGCATAGATGATGCTCGTTCGTAATGATCATGCGGCACATGCGGTGCGTGTGTCGGAAATAGCATCAGAAACCGCGCGCGAATATTTCCGCGGGCGCCTTGGTATCGAGTTCAAGGCGGACGAAAGCCCGGTGACACAGGCCGACAAGGCTGTCGAAGCCAAAGTGCGTGAATACTTGCAGGAGCACTTTCCTGATCACGGGATCGTGGGCGAAGAACACGGTGTTCAGGGTGGCGACCGGCGCGAGATGTGGATAATCGATCCGATCGACGGGACCCGTTCTTTTCTGTCGGGTCATCCTTTGTTCGGTTTCTTGCTCGGACATCTCGTTGACGGGATTGCCGATCTGGGTGTCGTCGCAATGCCTGCACTGAATGAAGTGTTTCTTGGCGTGCAGGGGCAGGGTGCAACACTGAACGGCGAGAGTATCTCGGTCTCGGAAAAGACCCAGCTTGAACAAGCGATTTTATATGTGAATGAAGGCGACAAGCTTCATCGTGATCATCCGACTGTGTTTGATCGACTGATGCAATCGGGGCAAACGCGCCGCTTTGCCTATGATTGCTATCCGCACGCCTTGCTGGCAGCCGGGCATGTGGATGCTGTGATCGATTACGATCTTCAACCCTATGACTTCCTGCCGGTTTCGGCCCTGGTTCAAGCTGCAGGTGGCATTATGACAGATTGGGAAGGTAAGCCTTTGAATCTGAGTTCAGACGGCAAGGTAATCTCGGCAGCAACGCCGGAACTGCATACTCAGATGTTGCAGCTCGTCCACGGATAAGAAGATGGCAATAGTAAGTTTTTTGATTCAACTGGCCGGTGCCACCATGCTGCTGCTTTTTGCGGTACGGATGGTGCGTACGGGGATTGAACGCAGCTATGGCGCGTCCTTCCAGCGCGTCATGACAGGGCAGCAGAACTATGTACAGGCTTCGGGCGTGGGCATTGCAATGGCCGTTGTCCTTCAAAGTTCGGCCGCCGTTGCGTTGCTGACGTCTGGCTTTGCTGCGAGCGGACTCCTGAGCTTTCCTGTTGGTCTGGCGATTGTATTGGGCGGCGACCTCGGCTCGGCGTTGGTTATTCAGATATTGTCATTCCGAATGGACTGGCTGGTTCCACTTCTGTTGGCTGTGGGCGGGTATCTGTTCGTCAAAACAGAAGCCAAGAAAGCCCGACAGTTAGGGCGCATTCTGATGGGGATCGCCTTTATCTTGATATCGCTGCGATTTCTGCGCGAGGCGATGGATCCCATTCGTGACAGCGCGTTTCTGCCTGCCGTTGCTGACTATCTGGCCCGCGACTACATAACTGCCTTTTTGGTCGGCGGGGCGCTGGCTTTTGTCATGCACTCTTCGGTGGCCGCGATCCTGATGTGTGTCACTCTTGTCCAGATCGGAGCAATTCCGTTCGAGGCAGGTTTGTCGCTTGTCCTTGGCGCTAACTTTGGGTCGGCTTTCATTCCGGTATGGCTGAGCCGTGGTATGGAAATGCCAGCCCGAAGAATACCCTACACAAACCTCGTTCTGCGCGGCACGTGGGCGATCGTCGTACTATTTGCCTGCAACTTTGCCTTACGGTCGGGGCTGGTGGATACGCCTGGTGGAGGGCAGATGCTGGTCAGCGCGCATCTTGCGTTCAACGCATCGCTGCTTTTGCTCGCCTTGCCGATCTGTGGACGATTGCAGCCCCTGGCAGAGCGTCTATTGCCAGAGCAGCAGACCAGTGTTGATCTGGCTCAGCAGGCACGCCCAGCAAGCGCGTTGGACCCTCGCAACATCGGAAGCCCCAGTCAGGCCGTTTCCAGCCTCAAGCGTGAGCTGCTGCGCATGTGCGATCTGGTTGAGGGCATGTTCCGGCCAGCACTCGAGTTGTACCGGTCGGGTGACAAGGATCAGATACGTGCCGTGCGCGCGATGGACGGCGATGTGAACGAATGCCTGTCGGGAATTCGGGCATTTGTCGCCACGATCCCGACCGATAGCTTTGGCAAAAAGAATGCCAAACTCGCACGTGATATGATGGAATATGCCATCCGCCTTGAAACAGCCGGTGACGTTGTGGCCAAGCGACTTACCCAGTTGGCAGATGAAATGCGTAAGAAGGGGGCCACGTTCTCAAAAGAAGGCTGGTCCGAACTGCTGCAGATGCATGAGAGCATTCTGGCCAATGTGAAGCTGGCTTCGAACGTTCTGATTTCCGATGACCTCGAAAGCGCTCGCCTTCTGAGCTTGGAAAAGAGCGAGATCAAGCGAGCTGAAAGAGACAGCCGCAAGCGGCACCTGCGGCGACTACAGCACGGTACGACCGAGAGCTTTGAGACCAGCGATATTCATCTGGAAACCTTGCGGGCGTTTCGCGAGTTCAACAGCCATATCTCTGCTGTTGCGTACCCGATCCTTTATCGCCACGGTCAGTTGCTGGAGACCCGCCTGATCGAGGAGTTGCCTCAGATGGCTGAAGAGGATCTGAACGGCGCCGATAACTAGGGTGAGGAACAGTTTTTCCGGCGGGCAATATCGCCGGAGAAATCCGTACTCTGCGAGATTGTTTGGGAAAATGGTAGCCCGTAGGGGAATCGAACCCCTCTTTCCAGGTTGAAAACCTGGCGTCCTAACCGATAGACGAACGGGCCATCTGATAATGGCACAAGCACAAGTGGTAGCCCGTAGGGGAATCGAACCCCTCTTTCCAGGTTGAAAACCTGGCGTCCTAACCGATAGACGAACGGGCCACGCTGGCTTGTGGAGGGCCTTTTACGGTTTACCTCGAACCCCCGCAAGCCGAAAAATGCAGGGATGTGAAACTTTTTTACCAGATGGAATTTATGTCTGGAATCGCTGTCAATTCGCCTCGGCGGCGTCTTCAAGCCGGAGCTGGACATTCTGGCGTCCACCCCATGAATTTATCTCGAGCCGACCAGCAAAATGGAACCGGGCTCCACCATGATTTGACAGGCGTTCTCCCATCGGGCCGTCGAAAGCGCCAAAGGCGATTGCGTCTATTCCGCCGTTCATCCCATCGGATAGCGAGAGTTTCAGGTGAGATTCGCCCACACGCTTGGCAAAACGTACCTGCAGGTCAGGCAGCGCGTATCGTGGGGCAGGGGCACCTGCTCCAAACGGGCCGGCCTGTTCGATCTGCTCAATCAGATCGACGGTTGCAGCACCGGGCATGAGGGCGCCATCCAGTTTCAGATCGACAGGGCCGCCTTGACCAGCACCTTGTTTGGCCAGCAGTTCGCTCAGACGCTCCATGGCTGGTTCCAGCTTGTCACGCATAACTGTCAGGCCCGCTGCCATCTTGTGGCCACCGCCCTTGACCAGGAGCCCTTCGGCCGCCAGCCGTTGGATCGACGCGCCCAAATCCACACCAGAGACAGACCGGCCGGACCCCTTGCCCTCATCCCCATCGAAACCAATGACGATTGCGGGTCGGTTGGCGGCCTCTTTCAAACGCGAGGCGACAATTCCGACAACGCCGGGATGCCAGCCTTCACCAGCCGCCCAGACCAAAGGTGCATCCAGCCCGCGTTCTTCGGCCTGTTCCAATGCGGCCGCGCGCACGGCGTTTTCAATGTCACGGCGTTCGGTGTTCAGTTCATCCAACCGCTGCGACAAGGCTTCGGCCTCGGTCATTGAGTTTGTACTGAGCAGCCGCGCGCCCAGATCCGCCTGACCGATCCGCCCGCCGGCGTTTACACGCGGTCCGAGAAGAAAGCCAAGGTGATAGCTGTTGGGGGCGGAATCCATACGTGACACGTCTGACAGGGCCACCAAACCGGGGCGTTGACGGCGCGCCATGATCTTGAGGCCTTGCTGCACCAGTGCCCGGTTTGCGCCTATCAGTGGCGCAACATCAGCCACTGTTGCCAGCGCCACTAAATCCAACAGCGAGATCAGGTCTGGGCCTTTGATACCGGCTTCGCGCATCTGGCGCCCGGCCTCGACCAGCATCAGGAACACGACGCCTGCTGCACAGAAATAGCCCAGATCACCGCTTTCATCCTGTCGATTGGGATTCACCACCGCGACGCAATCCGGCAGCGTTTCTCCACCAAGGTGGTGATCCAAGACGATGACATCCGCGCCTTTGGCAGCAGCAATGGGTTCATGGCTCAACGTTCCGCAATCGACACAGATGATGAGGTCGTGAGACGCCGCCAGTTCCTGCATCGCAGGTACATTGGGGCCGTATCCTTCATCGATACGATCCGGAACATAGAGAGTGGCCTGCAGGCCCATCTGGCGCAGCCAAACAATCAACAGTGCTGCGGAACTGCCGCCATCCACATCATAGTCTGCAAAGACCGCAATCCGCTGCCTGCCGCGGACAGCTTGGATAAACCGTTCGGCGGCTTTTTCCATATCCTTGAGGGTGCGCGGATCAGGCAGCAGTTCCTTGAGCTTGGGTTCCAGAAATCCGCGCGCCTCCATCGGCGGTACACCGCGTCGGGCCAATACCTGACTTACAGCACGAGGAAGGTCGGCTTGCTGAACAAGCATCTCCGCGGCCCGCTCAACGTCTGCGGAAGGGCCGACCCAGCGTCGCCCCGTTAGTGACTGCTCAACTCCAAGAAAGCTCAATGTCTGCTCCCGATAAAACAAGGCCGGACCCAATCGGACCCGGCCTTATGATCTAATACAGATACTCACGCGACAGGCGAGAGTTCAAGCCATCAGCCTCAGTCGTGAGACCACATCGGAGTGCGGTAGGACATGCGGCGCACGGAACCTGTCTTCGAACGCATCAGCAAGGTGGTTGTCTCGACCCAACCCGGCTCGCGCTTGATGCGCGGTAGCAGCGAACCACCAGTTACGCCAGTTGCGGCAAAGATCACGTCCGCCGTCACCATTTCATCCCGCGAATACACGCGATCCAGATCGGTGATCCCGGCCTTGGCTGCGCGTCCGCGTTCATCATCGTTGCGGAACAGCAGGCGACCAAAGATCTGCCCGCCCATGCATTTCAGTGCGGCAGCGGCCAGAACACCCTCGGGCGCTCCGCCCTGACCCATGTACATGTCGATGCCGGTCACTTCACTTTCAGCGCAGTGCATGACGCCTGCGACGTCACCATCGGTGATCAGGCGGATCGATGCTCCGGTCTCGCGCACCTCGGCGATCATTGCCTCGTGGCGCGGGCGTTCCAGAATGCAAACGGTGATGTCTGCAGGCTCGCACCCCTTTGCCTTGGCCAGGGCCTCGACACGTTCGCGCGGGCTCATGTCCAGATTTACGACGTTTTCGGGAAAGCCCGGACCAATCGCCAATTTGTCCATATAGACGTCAGGGGCATGCAGCATCGAGCCGCGCGGACCCATTGCAATCACGGTCAACGCGTTTGGCATATCCTTGGCTGTAAGCGTGGTGCCTTCCAGCGGATCCAGCGCGATATCAACGCCGGGGCCGTTGCCGGTTCCAACCTCTTCACCGATATACAGCATCGGTGCTTCGTCCCGCTCACCTTCACCGATGACGACGACGCCAGAGATATCCAGCAGGTTCAGCTGTTCGCGCATCGCGTTTACGGCGGCCTGATCGGCAGCCTTTTCATCACCTCGGCCAACCAGCGAGGCTGAGGCCAGCGCCGCCTGTTCGGCAACCCGCGCGAGGCCCAGAGACAGCATGCGGTCGTTAAAGTCGGTTTTGGCAGCGTTCATGCGATGTAATCCTTTGGTCAGCGAAGACATTATGTCCGGCATAGCCCGCCCATGGTGCAGGCTGCAAGAGTTCAGACCTGTTCAATGCGCAGTGCGACAGGTTCGCCCGAGACAACGTCCGTGGTTCTGAGATCATCAAGCGCCAGATCCAGCGTGGCGCGGGTGGTCTTGTGTGTAACGATGAGAACTGGTGCGGTGGCTTCGGAATGTGCGTATTGGCGCATACGGTCGATTGAAACGCCTGCGTTGCCCAAAATTGCCGCCACCTTGGCGAGTGCACCGGGTTTGTCCAACAGTGCAAGGCGTAGATAGTAAGGCGCGGGCAGGCCGGTCCGTGCTGGCAACGCCTCTGTCAGAGTGTTTGCCGGGCGGCCGAAGGTCGAGATTTGCAGGCCACGCGCCAGATCACAGACATCACCCATAACGGCGCTGGCAGTTGGACCTTCACCGGCACCGGGGCCGCGCAGAACGACCTGTTCAACAGCGTCACCTTCGATCACGACCATATTCGTTCCGCCTTCGAGCTGACCCAGAGGTGAATCGCTTGGGACAAGGCAGGGCTGCATCCGTTGTTCCAGGCCGCGGGCAGAGCGTTGCGCAACACCCAGCAGCTTGATGCGATAGCCCATATCGGCGGCCTGATGGATGTCATCGAGGCTGATATGCTGGATACCTTCGATCTCAATGCCGTCGAAGTTCGGCTTTGTCCCGAAGGCAATTGAGGACAACAGAGCCAGCTTGTGCGCCGCGTCAATACCACCTACATCAAGGTTGGGATCAGCTTCGAGGTAACCTAGTTCGGCGCATTCCTCGAACAGCGCGTTGTAGCCCAGTTCCTGCGATTGCATGCGGGTCAGGATATAGTTGCATGTGCCGTTCATCACACCCATGACGCGCGTGATTTCGTTACCGGCCAGACCTTCGGTCAAGGACTTGATGATCGGGATGCCGCCTGCGACGGCTGCCTCGAACCTGATCACTCGTCCAGCATCTTCGGCGGTTTCAGCCAGTTCCTGACCATGGATCGCCAGCAGCGCCTTGTTTGCGGTCACGACATCCTTGCCGCTGGCAAGTGCGGCCTCGACCGAAGCTTTGGCCGGCCCGTTTTCACCGCCCATGAGCTCTACGAAAACGTCGATGTCATCCCGTTTGGCCAACGCCACAGGATCGGTTTCCCAAGCATATTCAGACAGGCTTACGCCGCGATCCTTGTTTGGGTCGCGCGCCGAAACAGCAACGATTTCGATGGGGCGGCCCGTACGCGCCTGCAGCAGATCGCCATGACGGCGTACAATCTTCACGACACCAATGCCCACGGTTCCCAAACCCGCAATTCCAAGCCGCAGCGCCTTTGTCATTCCGTGGGTCCTTTCCGCTCGATCTGCCGTATTAGACGAAACGTCCTTTGCAGGCTGCCTTAGCGGGTTCGGGGCAGGGGTGCAATGCGTCATGCACCAGCAAAGCCGGTGAATTTTCTGTGTCAGAATCGGTGTGTCAGTTGATTTCAGCGGCCTGTAGAGCTGCGGCTTTCTTAGCCAGTTCTTCACTGCGGGAGGTCAGTTCCTCTTCGACCTCAGATGCCTCGCTGACGGGATCAACAGGGGTGCCAAGTGTTTCCTCAAGCGGGACGAGCTTGGGATAAGCCGCATTGCGGATGGATGGGGCCTCTTTCCCTTCCAACTCGGGAATATCCGTACATCCGGCGAATGCCAGTAACAGGGTCAGCAGAGATATGTGTTTCATGACCAGCCTTTCGGGGATGCGTCCGGGTTCTGTGATGCATCTTTTACGAAGCTGGTTCAAGCAGGCTTCTATCTGAACATTTGTTCATATACGGTGGCCTTATGGCACGTACTCAAGGTTCTCATTCTGACATAACAGGCCCGCGTATCCGGCAGGCAGCGCTGAGGCTTTTTGCCCGGCACGGCTATGCTGCGGTTTCCATGCGTCAGATCGCTGGTGAAGTCGGTGTACAGGCGGGGGCGTTGTACAACTACACGCCAGACAAGCAGAGCCTGCTCTTCCGCCTGATGCAGCAGCATATGCAAGACCTGCTTGCGGCTTACAACGATCTGGAGAAACAACCAGATGCCCTTGGCGCTTTACGTCAGTTCGTGGGCTTTCATATCCGGTTCCATCTTGAACGGCCTGATGAGGTTTTCATCGCTTATATGGAGCTGCGGAATCTCTCGCCCGAGAACTTTACCGAGATCGAAGCGCTGCGCCGCAGCTACGAAGACTCACTGGAGAATGTTCTGCGAGAGGGTCAGCAAGAAGGCCTGTTCTCGATCGCAGATACCAAGATCGCCACTCTGGCGGTGATCGCCATGCTGAACGGCGTCATGACATGGTATCGGTCGGGTGGGCGATTGTCGTTGGATGAGGTTGAGCTGATCTATTGGGATATGGTGCGCAAAGCAGTCACATCCTGAAAATGCCCGACCAAAGATGGCCGGGCATTCGGGTTCTAGTGCGCAGGCTGAATGAAAGTTCCATTTCGCAATTCACGAAAAGCCTTCTCCAGTTCTGATCGCGTGTTCATGACAATTGGACCATGCCATGCCACCGGTTCATTGATCGGAGCACCAGATATCAACAGAAATCGAACGCCTTCGGGCCCGGCCTGAACCGTGACTTCATCCCCTGTTCCAAATCGGACCAGAGTACGGTCGCCGGACATATCGCGAATGTTGACTTCTTGTCCCGCGACTTCTTTTTCAAGAAGGATACCAGTTGGTTGCGATGCATCGGCAAACGCAGCTTGCCCTTCAAAAACATAAGCAAACGCCCGGCGGTAAGTGTCTATGCGGAAAGTTTTTTTCACTCCCGCTGGAATTGAGATGTCCAGATATTGTGGATCAGCTGCAATCCCATCAACTGGCCCGGTTTGCCCCCAGAATTCCCCAACGATGATCCGAACTATAGTACCGTCATCATCGGTGACCTCAGGGATTTCTTTGCTTTGAACGTCTTGGTACCGCGGAGCAGTCATCTTCTGCGCAGAGGGAAGATTGCCCCAAAGCTGAAACCCGTGCATCTGGCCATTTGTGTTTCCGCTAGGCATTTCCTGATGCAGGATTCCTGATCCGGCAGTCATCCACTGGACATCACCTGCGCCCAGAGAACCGCTATTGCCCAGCGAGTCGCTATGTTCGACCGTGCCTGACAGCACGTAAGTTATTGTCTCGATCCCGCGATGCGGATGCCAGGGGAATCCTGCCTGATAGTCCTCTGGCCGCTCGTTTCTGAAATCGTCGAACAGAAGAAAAGGATCCAGCTCGGAAGGGTCCTGAAATCCAAAGGCTCGGTGTAGTTTGACGCCTGCACCCTCCATGGTTGGAACGGCTTTGCGTGTTTCTAATGTTGGTCTGAGGGACATAGCGACCTCCTGCTTGTACGAGCACTATGTATTTCGTGCAATCGTGCGGTCAATTTGCACTCGGGCACTACATCTGTGCAAATTTGTTCGTTTCATTTCGAGGTCTGTTGTCCGGCTGCAAAAGTCGCTAAACGACAAGGAAATCAGATGGAGACGACTATGCAGGACGAAGTGCTGGCAACAGTTGAGGCATCCGCGCCCAGACGTTGGATTGGGGTAGGGATGCTGACAACGGTTGGGGTGTTGGTTCTGTACGTAGCGCTTGCCTCGCCCCCAGCATTGGGGTGGCAATTGTTCCTGATTGTTGTCGGTGGGGCTGCGTTCTGGCTGGCCTATCGCATGTGGTTTGCAACCGCAGACCGGATCGAATTGACTCAATCGGAAATCAGAACAGGTTCCGGCCACAAGATTGCAGATGTGCAGGATATTGAGAGCGTGGATCGCGGGGTTTTCGCGTTCAAGCCGTCCAATGGATTTCTGATCCGTACCAAGACGTCAACCGGTGCCCGATGGGAACCCGGCCTTTGGTGGCGACTGGGGCATCGGGTCGGCGTAGGCGGGATGACCGCCGCCGCCGAAACCAAATTCATGTCAGAGATTCTGTCCGCGATACTCGCCGAAAGGGGATGACCCTTAGCAGTTGTTCTCAGCGTTGATGTTGTCGAACACACGCGGGTGCGTGAAAACAAAGTTGTTCATGTAGTAGGGCGGGCGCGTGACAAGCAGCTTGAAAGGCGGGCGATAGAGGTTGCTTGTTTCGACCACGATCATCTTGCCATTGTCTGGCATAGTGGGCAGACGGTCTTCGAGCTGATGAATGTTGCCGTTGTCCCACTTGGTGGTAAAGTCAGCACCTCGGGCGCAGGACCACAAGACATAGTGGCGCTTGTCAGGTTTGTCGTAGCGCAGGAATGAGATGCGCATGTTCATGTCAGACCGCTCTTCGACCATATTCTGCATCAAAGAATACAGCGTTTCGACATAAGTGGACGTAATGGTGCCGCGTTCACGAGAGATGATATCTGCTACTGCATAAGCGGCTTTCAGATTTCTCGCACTTTGGTGATAGCTGTTGAAGAACGTGTAGGATGCGGTCAGAGACCAGAACAGGACCGGCACCATCAACACTGCTTCGATCGTAATCAGGCCATCCTCGCTACGTTTGAAACGCTTGAGGTGGATCCGTAGTTTTCTGACGATTGAACTATTAAGCAGGCTCATGGACGAATACCGTTGTGGAATGTAATTCGAATTGACCGCTGGCATTCTCCCTGACGCCCTGGCCCAGGATTGTACTGATCCAAACGGGAGCAACCTCCATACATGCACGAATGATCATCAACTCGTTGGATGCACCCGCTTCAAAGACCCGATCCTCAGGTTTCCGGACTTCCTCAGGCGTGTCCGCGCAAAGTGGAGTTTGATTCAAATTCTGCGCTGCCAAAGAAGAGAAGGGGTCGAGTGATTTCATCTCCAGAGACAGGTTAGCGCCGCAATCGGGAAGAAGTCGAGCGCGGTCACAGATCATATCTTTGAGCAGGTCATGCTTCCACTCGGTCTCGCCTGCAGGCAATCGGTTCAGCCGTACTTCGCGGATGGTTTCGTCCAGCGCACGTTCGAGATTTGCGTGATGGAACGACATTAAACCCAGATCAACGCCGGAGTAGGTTACCCAGATAAAGAAGGGAAACCAGAACAGCAGTTCAATCGTGGCGCTGCCGTCTTCGCGACGCCGAAACCGGCGCAGCCATATGGTCGCGCGGCGGATCATTGGGTCAACCGCAGGTTCTGAATTGTCGAACCGATCGAGGCAAAGACGTCAACGATATCCTCATTGGATGCCTCGTAATATGCACCGTCGTCGCTGATGCAGTATTTCAGCAGATTTTTAGCCGCTGTTGGGGCGTCAAAGGCGATTGAGAACGTGATGACCTTCTCTTCCTTTGCTTTGTCACACAGGGATCTGACACGCGGGTCTTTGTCCGGCTGATCGAGTTCGTCCGATGCAGCATAGTACCAGTCATAGGCATAGCTTGAACCGTAAGCATCGTAGAACATCTGATAGATACGATACTTGGTCGTACGTTTCCAAAGGTCTGGCCACGACAGCTCTACAACATCGGTGCCTTCTGACTTTTCTCTGGATCGGCTTCGGTTCATCGAATAGCAGGTACCGTTGCTGTAAGATGTGCATTGGTATTGCATATACTTCCTATTGCCTTCCCCATAGGCGTGATCCTGACGCTCGTCTCTCGCCCAATACCAACCTCTGCTAGAGTTGTATTCCGTCATCTCAACATCAGGCCAAATATAGTTGCTTTGATCGCGGTCGTAGAAGGAATAGATATCGTCAGATGCATTCCACCAGACGTCAGATGTACCCTGATGATATGGCGGGAGGACCAAATGCTGCTTGGTATTTGCCCCGTCAGTCATCAGCACAACAACTTTCAGCGTATCCGCACTTTTGTTTGGTGCAGGGCGCGCTTTGAACTCTGTCGGGATATGACCGTCTTTGGACATTTCATTGGTCAGGTAACGGAAGCTCTCGTCCAATAGCGTCAGACCCCATTTCAGACCTACATCGATAGATGTCCAGCCATCCGCCTGCAGCAAGGCAATCTCATCCTTTAGCTTTTGAGCGTCCTTTTGCATGATCGTGATTTCACGATGGCTCGTGGCTGTGTTTGGCAAGCATGTGTAGCTTGTTACCACGCCGTTAGAGGGCCGATAGTCTGCATTTCCTGAATCGGTAAAGTGAAGTGTTTTGGGAATTGGCGTACCAACGCGGACGACTTGGCCGCTGTTTGGATCTTTGGCGTCAAAATTGTCAAAAGTTGTTGTTGTGAAGTCACCGCTGTTAAAGTCGATACAGTTGGCGATGTCGTTTTCACCTTCAGTTTTAAGCAGATCCATCAGGTAACTGGGTATCGCAACCTGTTCGGAATAGGGCACGATCGAGATCGACAATTTGCCGTCCTCGGACTTGTTGATCATCTCGTCGATAAAATTGTTGGCTGCTTTCTTGAGGTTGGTCAGCTTGGTGCCGCGCATCGAGCCCGAGACGTCCAGAACCAGCGAAATTTCCACGTTGCCGATCGACTCTTCAGCCACGCTGGACGCGACGCTGGCGATTGTTTCAACACCGCGCCACTTCATGAAGTGCATTTCGATGTCCATCTTCGCGCTCGCTTCGACGCGGCGATAGCCTTCAAGCACCACCGCTTGCGATCCGCAGGTCTCCGGCTCGACTATGGGTTCTCCCACCAGATACTGATCCAGACCTTCCTTTTTGAGGTAGTCTTTCACAACGTCTTTCGGGCACAAATCCTGATCAAGGTCGGCAGCGGCAAGAACTGCCCGGTCCAGGGCATACTGCAGTTTGGCGCGCTCGCGATCATATCGCATGACATCCACGGCAAATCCTGCTGCAACAAAAACGATCATTATGAGGAACAGTGTGAGTATGGTCATCGCGCCGCTTTCCGACGCCATGAATGCCTCCAGCCATTTTGGGCGAGCGCTCTTCAGGCTGGGCTTATTGAATCTAGACTTCCAATCAAAATTTCTCATAACGAGTCCCCTTGGCGGCCACGCACACGGATACGGCACGCTGAAACCAGACCTTCGCAACTTTAATAATTTAGATGTGGAACGTGGCGAGATTTGGGCGGATTCGACACTATGTTGCTATTATTGAATGGAAATTGGCTTTAGTTCGCACGCTCTCTGTGCGTTTGTTTCGTCGGTAGGGACAATGCGCTTCTATTTGTTAACCACAGCGACTCGCCGGTAAGCGGCGAAACGGGTTGTTTATTTTTTGATGAAAAAAAGTGCAGTTGGCGATTGCAGTGATCCGTTAGGGGTGCGACAAAACGTCAATATGTAAGTCATTTACCTGCACGGAGGATTTTATGACGCCCATCAATGAACCCAGCTTTCGTGAAAGTGTTGATCTGATGTTTAACAGGGCTGCGTCCCTGATGGACCTGCCGCCGGGGCTGGAGGAAAAGATCCGGGTGTGCAACGCCACCTATACCGTGCGATTTGGCGTTCGCCTGCGCGGGCAAATCCACACTTTCACTGGTTATCGATCTGTTCATTCCGAACATATGGAGCCGGTAAAGGGTGGTATTCGCTATGCCACGGCGGTGAATCAGGATGAGGTTGAAGCCCTTGCAGCGCTGATGACGTATAAATGCGCGTTGGTCGAAGCGCCGTTTGGTGGATCAAAGGGTGGATTGTGTATTGATCCGCGTCAGTATGAAGAACATGAACTGGAGCAGATCACCCGTCGTTTCGCCTATGAGCTGGCAAAACGTGACCTGATCAATCCGTCTCAGAACGTGCCTGCTCCTGATATGGGAACGGGTGAGCGTGAAATGGCTTGGATCGCTGACCAATACGCTCGGATGAACACTACGGACATCAACTCGCGTGCTTGCGTTACCGGTAAGCCGTTGAATGCTGGCGGTATCGCGGGGCGCGTAGAAGCAACCGGTCGCGGTATTCAATACGCCTTGCGCGAGTTTTTCCGTCACCCCGAGGACGTCAAGAAAGCGGGAATGTCCGGGAAACTGGATGGCAAGCGCGTGATCGTGCAGGGGTTGGGCAACGTGGGCTACCACGCCGCCAAGTTTCTGAGCGAAGAAGACGGCTCTCGCATCGTGGGTATTATCGAATGGGATGGTGCACTCTATAATCCCGACGGGATTGATGTGGAGGCTGTACGCCAGTGGATCGTCAAACATGGCGGTGTAAAAGACTATCCGGATGCGACCCACACCGCCGAAGGTGGTGCAGTTCTGGAGCAGGAATGTGACATCCTGATCCCGGCGGCGCTGGAAGGTGTAATCAACTTGTCCAATGCAGAGAACATCAAGGCACCGTTGATCATCGAGGCCGCAAATGGACCGGTGACGGCGGGTGCAGATGAGATCCTTCGCAAGAAGGGCACCGTTATTATCCCCGATATGTACGCCAACGCGGGTGGTGTGACGGTCTCCTACTTTGAATGGGTCAAGAACCTTAGCCATATCCGGTTCGGTCGCATGCAGCGTCGCCAGGAAGAGGCGCGGCATGAGCTGATCGTCAGCGAACTGGAACGGCTTGATCGCTACCTCGGCGATGCATGGTCTATGTCTCCGGACTTTAAGGCCAAGTATCTGAAAGGTGCGGATGAGCTTGAACTGGTGCGGTCAGGCCTCGATGACACCATGCGGATCGCTTATCAGTCGATGAGCGAGGTTTGGCATGACCGGGCTGACGTCGATGATTTGCGGACTGCTGCCTATATCGTGGCGATTGACCGCGTGTCGAAAAGCTACCGCGCAAAAGGTCTGTAACTGAAAACGAGCGACAATCGGCTTGGAATTGGTGAGCCGATTGTCGTTTTTCTTGAACTATGCGCAACACCAGGCAGAGAATACTGTCTGATGTGGTTAACTATCAGATTTATATATCTTTCATTCGATGCTGACTTGCAAAGCGTAAGTCGTGATGCCCATTTTTTTGGTCGCCGATAGACAAGTTCTTGTCGAAAACAGAGGCGGAACCGTTTCACCGCATTGCTACTGCTTTCGGGAGTTGGTTTGATGCCGACGAACTCGCAGGGAGATCTGAATGCGTTTTTCCGGCTTACGCGTCCTCAAAGAGGGTTTGACTGGTAACAAAGGGTGGACGCCTCATTGGCGCGATCCTGAGCCGAAAGCTGAGTATGACATCGTCATCATCGGCGGCGGCGGTCACGGTCTGAGCACCGCGTATTATCTGGCCAAGGAACATGGCCTGACAAATGTTGCGGTGCTTGAGAAGGGCTACATCGGTGGCGGCAACATTGGTCGAAACACGACGATCGTGCGCGCCAACTACTTCCTTCAGGGAAATTCCGAGTTCTATTCACATTCGCTGAAGCTGTGGGAAGGGCTGGAAGAAGATCTGAACTACAACGTCATGCATTCGCAGCGCGGCATCATCAACCTGTTCCATTCCGACGGCCAGCGGGACGCAGCTGCACGTCGTGGAAACATGATGATCAGTCAGGGCGACGACGCCGTATTGCTGGGGCGGGACGAGCTGAAATCAATGCTGCCGTACCTCAATTACGACAATTTGCGCTTTCCGATTTACGGCGGCCTTTATCACGCGCGTGGTGGGACCGCCCGTCACGATGCTGTGGCATGGGGATACGCGCGCGGGGCGGATCAACGTGGTGTTGATCTGATTCAGAACTGCGAGGTTACTGGAATTGACATCGAAAACGGTGTGGTTCGTGGTGTGCAGACCTCTCGCGGTCCGATCCGGGCTAAGAAAGTCGCTATGGTAACGGCTGGGCGTTCGGGGCAGGTGGCCGCGATGGCGGGAATGCGACTGCCGGTCGAAAGCCATGTTTTGCAGGCCTTTGTGACCGAAGGGCTGAAGCCCTGTATCGATCACGTCGTCACCTTCGGCATGGGGCATTTCTACATCAGCCAGTCGGACAAGGGTGGCCTTGTCTTCGGTGGTGATCTTGATTTCTACGCGTCTTACGCCGCACGCGGCAATTTGCCGACGGTCGAAAGCGTTATGGAGGCCGGTGTCACGCTTATGCCGATGATCTCAAAGGCCAAGGTTCTGCGATCGTGGGGTGGGATCATGGACATGTCGCCTGATGGTTCTCCGATTATCGATACAACGCATATTGAGGGGCTCTACCTGAATTGCGGCTGGAACTACGGTGGTTTCAAGGCCGTACCAGGATCGGGCAACGTGTTCGCGCATCTGATCGCCACGGGGCAGTACCACGAGAATGCAACTGGCTTTCGACTGGATCGGTTCCGGACAGGGCGTGGGATCATAGATGAAGAGGGCAAAGGCTCTCAGCATAACCTGCACTGAGGTTGGGTAGATGCAGTTTCACAACAAAGTACAGCAAGGGGCGCGGTCATGAGGATCACCTGTCCGCATTGCGGAGAACGGGACCGGCGTGAGTTTTACTATCGCGGCGCAGCGGTCGATCTTGAGCGCCCGGCGCCTGACGCGGGTGAAGAGGCATGGGATAACTTCGTTTATCTACGTGATAATCCAGCCGGTGTGACGCGCGACCTCTGGTACCACGAAGGCGGCTGCGGGGCATGGATCGTCGTGACCCGGGACACCGTTACGCATGAGGTTCTGAAGACTGAACTGGCATCGGAGGCGAAATCATGAGGATCAATGGTAAAGGTCTGATTGATCGTTCAAAGCCTGTTCCTTTCGTCTTTGACGGTATCAGCTATTCCGGGTTTGAAGGCGACACACTTGCCTCGGCTCTGCTTGCAAATGAGCAGCGACTGATGGGGCGGTCTTTCAAATATCATCGCCCGCGTGGGGTTTTGACGGCGGGCAGCGAAGAACCCAATGCGCTTATGACAGTTGGAAGTGGTCCGACACAGGAGCCTAATGTGCGCGCCACGATGCAGGAGGTCTATCCTGGTCTTGAGGCACGCAGTCAGAACCGCTGGCCCAGCCTGAACTTTGATCTTTTGTCGCTCAACGATCTGGCGGCCCCGTTTTTGGGGGCGGGGTTCTACTACAAGACCTTCATGTGGCCCAAGAGCTTTTGGGAAAAGGTCTATGAACCCGCGATCCGGCGCGCTGCCGGACTGGGTGCATTGTCTGGGCAGGACAATACGGACAAATATGAAAGCGCCTATGCCTTCTGCGACATGCTCGTTATTGGTGCCGGACCCGCAGGACTGATGGCAGCACTTACCGCCGCGCGCGCTGGCGCTGACGTCATTCTAGCCGATGAAAGTAACCGGATGGGCGGGCGTCTGCTGGCTGAAACCTATGAAATCGATGGGAAGCCTGGATATGTCTGGGCCGACGAGGTTTTGGCTGAACTGAAGTCGATGGACAACGTTCGGCTGATGACACGGACGACGGTTGCAGGCGCTTATGATCAGGGCACTTTCGCCGCCCTTGAACGTGTGCTGCATCATACCGAGCGTCGACCGAACGGCGCACCGTTGGAGACCTATTGGCGCATTGTGGCTAAGCGGTCGGTGCTGGCGGCTGGCGCGTTGGAGCGCCCGGTTGCATTTCGCGACAACGACCGCCCCGGGATCATGACCGCTGGCGCGGTGCGGGCCTATCTGAACCGTTGGGGTGTCAGCGCGGGTCGGAATGTCACGATCTTTGGCAATACGGATGACATTCACCGTACTGCGCGTGATTTGCTGGATGCCGGTGTTCATGTTGCGGCCGTGATCGACAGCCGTCATGACGCTCCGCTGTCGAAGGACTATCAGGTTCTGCGCGGTGCTCAGGTTTGTGGTAGTTCGGGCCGAAAAGGGCTTGAATCCATTACGGTACGGCGCCCAAGCGGTGAGGAACGTATTCACACAGACTGTCTTGCCATGACCGGAGGCTGGAACCCGTCGGTGCACCTGACCTGCCACATGAATGGGCGACCCACGTGGCGGCGCGATATCGAAGCGTTTGTGCCGACACCTGGATCAGTACCCGGAATGTCGATTGCAGGGGCCTGCAACGGTTCGTTCTCGACTTCGGCCTGTTTGCGCGAGGGAATTGCTGCGGCGGGTGAAGCGCTGGAAGGGCTTGGTCTGACAGCACCGGATATGGCATTGCCTGCAGCAGAAGATGCGTCTTACGAGATCACGCAGCTTTGGGCGGTTCCGGGCAAAGGGCGCGCGTGGCTGGATTTCCAGAACGATGTGACAGTCAAAGACGTCAAACAGGCGGCAACCGAGAACTTCCGCTCGGTAGAGCATATGAAGCGCTACACCACACAAGGTATGGCGACGGATCAGGGTAAGAACTCGAATGTTGCAGCGCTGGCTATTTTGGCGGATGCGACGGGGCGGGGCATTCCAGAAACCGGAACCACCACATTCCGCCCGCCATATTCGCCGATTGCTATCGGGGCCTATGGCGCTGGTGCAGAAGGCGAGGGCTTCAAGCCTCAGCGTTTTACAACTTCGCACAAAGCCTCCGTCGCTCGAAATGCTCCGATGATCGAGGCAGGATTGTGGTATCGGCCGAGCTACTTCCCCAAAACGGGCGAAACCACTTGGCGGGAATCCTGTGATCGTGAGGTCAAACAGGTGCGTAATGCGGTCGGTGTCTGCGATGTCTCGACGCTGGGCAAGATCGATATTCAAGGCCCGGATGCGGGAAAGTTTTTGGATTTCGTCTATACCAACATGTTCTCGACGCTGAAGGTCGGGCGTGTGCGCTATGGCCTGATGCTGCGCGAAGACGGCTATGTGATGGACGACGGCACAACTGCGCGATTGGGTGAAAACCACTACCTGATGACAACGACAACCGCTGCGGCGGGTGAGGTGATGAAACATCTCGAGTTTGTGCATCAGGGTTTATGCCCAGATCTGGATGTGTCCTTTACGTCAGTTACAGAACAGTGGGCACAATTCGCTGTTGCCGGACCGAAATCACGAGAATTGCTGAATGGCCTTTTAGATCAAATACTTGACGATGAAAGCTGGCCTTTCATGGCTTGTGGGCAAGTCGAAGTGCTTGGTGTCAAAGGGCGTTTGTTCCGCATCTCATTCTCGGGTGAACATGCCTATGAAATAGCGGTTCCTGCCCGCTACGGAGGCAGCCTGTTCGATATTCTGATTGAACGGGCCGAGGCGCTGGGTGGAGGCCTGTATGGTATGGAAGCCTTGAACGTTTTGCGGATCGAAAAAGGTTTTATCACGCACGCGGAAATCCATGGTCGCACAACCGCCTATGACATCGGTATGGGCCGGATGGTTTCGCAGAAGAAAGACTGTATCGGTAAAACAATGTCAGAGCGACCTGGTCTGGAAGAGGCGGGGCGCGAACGACTGGTCGGCCTCAAGCCAATCGGAGAAAGCAGGCAACTGCTGGCCGGGGCACATCTTTACAATGAAGAAGCCGAACCCGTGCGGACCAGCGATCAGGGATACATAACATCGGTTTGTTACTCTCCGACGCTGGAAACCATGATCGGGCTGGCGTTTCTGGCGGATGGGCCAGACCGCGAAGGCGAGGTTGTGAAAATGGTGGATCACCTGCGTGGCGTAACCACGCTTTGCGAAGTGGTAAATCCGGTGTTCTTTGACCCCGAGGGAGGGCGCGTTCGTGGATAAGCTGATTGCCAAGACAGCCTGTGCCGGTCTTTTGCCTCTGACCGTTGGATCGGTTTCTGTCAGCGAGGAGGATGTCGGTGCCATCACTTCAGTTTCGCCATTGAAGGGACAGAAGAAGGCCCTGTCCGATGCGTTTAAGGCTGCGCATGGGATGGCATATCCCGCCGCCAATCGTGCGACAGGAAAGTCTGGCGCACGCGCGGTCTGGCTCGGGCATTCTCATGCGATGCTGATAGGGCCAGAGCCGGATGCATCGCTTGAGAAACATGCCGCTGTGGTGGATCAGTCTGATGCCTGGGCGGTTGTCCGGCTGGAAGGTGATCGGGCTGAGCAGGTATTAGCGCGATTGGTGCCTGTTGATCTCAGGTCTGGGCATTTCAAACGCGGTCATACGGTGCGCAGCCTGTTGTTTCACATGACGGCATCGATCACGCGTGTCGGTGAAAATGCGTTTCAGATCATGGTGTTTCGCTCGATGGCTGAGACATTGGTTCACGATTTGAAAAGGGCGATGGAAGGCGTGGCCACGCGAGGGTAAGCTACGGCAAAGAAACGATTCCGGGAGAACCCCATGTTGCGTATTGCCGTTGCCGCTGCATTGCTGGCTACACCTCTGGCTGCTGCCGAGACCAAGGAACAAAGCTGTCAGTATCAGGCAGATGTTGTTGCTGCTGTCCAAAAGGCACGACTCGACAAGGTCAAGGAACGCGATGTGGCCGAGGCGGTCGCCGCAACTGGTCCTACATGGCCCGAGAACTACAACGCGGCAATTCCGTTGATTACGCCTTGGGTCTATGAGCAAAAGATGCGCGATGTGCGCAAAAAGGACCTTGGTGCTGCCTGGCTGGAGCTGTGTTTACAGCAATAATCCACAGGTTTGCGAATTCGCTGTGGACAAACGCTCGTCAATCCCTTGGCGAGCGTTTCTGTTTCTGTCAGGTTTGATACATGTCACTGCCCCCTGGATTTCTGGATGAACTACGTACCCGACTGAGCCTGTCTCAAGTCGTGGGGCGCAAAGTCACGTGGGATGCCCGCAAGTCCAATCAGGGCAAGGGGGATATGTGGGCACCTTGTCCTTTCCACCATGAAAAGACCGCTTCATTCCACGTCGATGACCAAAAAGGGTTCTACTATTGCTTTGGCTGTCACGCCAAAGGCGACGCGATCAGCTTTGTGAAAGAGACCGAAAACGTTTCGTTCATCGAAGCGGTTGAAATCCTCGCCCGAGAGGCTGGTATGCCTATGCCTGCGCGCGATCCAAAAGCGCAGGAAAAGCAAGATCGCCGCAGTCAGCTTGCCGATGTGATGGAGCAGGCGGCGCAGTTCTTCCGCTTGCAGCTCAAAACAGCGGCAGGGGCAGATGCGCGGGATTATCTCTCGCGCCGGGGTTTGGATGAAAAGGCGCTGGATCGCTGGGAGATCGGATTTGCGCCTAACGGTTGGCAGGGGCTTTGGGATCACCTGCGCGGCAAGAGCATCGAGGAGGATCTGATCCTTGGTGCCGGACTGGCTAAGCCTTCGAATAAAGGCAAAAAGCCCTACGATACGTTTCGCAACCGGATCATTTACCCGATCCGGGATCCGCGCGGGCGTTGCATTGCGTTTGGCGGGCGAGCGATGGACCCCAACGACAATGCCAAATACCTGAACTCACCCGAGACTGAATTGTTCGATAAGGGCCGCAGCCTGTATAATCACGGGCCTGCGCGACAGTTTGCGGGCAAGGGCCAGCCGTTGATTGTCGCCGAAGGCTATATGGATGTGATTGCGCTGGCCGAGGCCGGGTTCGGTGCGTCTGTTGCGCCGCTTGGAACTGCGATTACCGAACATCAGCTTCAACTGCTTTGGCGCATCTCAGACGAACCGATCATCGCGTTGGACGGTGACACGGCGGGTTTGCGCGCGGCGATGCGGGCGGTCGATCTGGCGTTGCCGTTGCTGGAAGCGGGAAAATCGCTGCGCTTTGCGCTGATGCCAGAGGGTAAAGACCCTGACGATCTGCTGCGGGCAGAGGGGGCAGGGGCTGTTCAGACGGTTCTGGAAGGTGCGATTCCCATGGTCAAGCTGCTGTGGCAGCGTGAGACTGAGGGAAAGGTCTTTGACAGTCCTGAACGTAAGGCCGCTCTCGACAAGTCCCTGAGGGAAAAGATCAAACTGATCCGCGATCCTTCTATCCGCAATCACTACGGACAAGAGATAAAAGACCTTCGCTGGCAGCTGTTCCGGCCACAGCGCCAATCGCAAAACCGAAACTGGCAGCCGCGCGGAAATTGGAAGTCCCAACCTCAACCTGCGTCGCCCGGGGCAAGGACCTCATTCTTAGCCTCGTCCGAGAATGCGGACATTCAACTGCGTGAAGCAGCCATTCTGGCCATCGCAATACTGAACCCAAAGGTAGTTGTTCAGTTTGAACATCAGCTGGAAGAAATGGAATGCCATGATCCCGATCATGCTGCGCTGCGCGAGGCCATACTGCGGCATGCGATTGACGATCCGGACAACCTGCAAGACCACATTATTGCAGCAATGGGCCCGCATGCCCTTGAAAACCTGTTGAGCCTTCGCCATGTGGCAGTAATCCCCTGTGTGTTCAAACCAGGCGACGTTGAAAAGGCCGAGATGACGCTGGCCGAGGAACTCGCAAAAATCAAAGCGCTCCGGGGGTTGGATGCCGAGATTGCCGAAGCTGCGGAAGAACTGTCCGATCTGGCTGATGAGGCGCTGACGTACCGGTTGGCTCAGGCTGCCGAAGAACGTAACCGCACAAGCCGTAGCCAGAACGAAGACAGGGCGGTTTTCGATGTCGCTGACAATGGCGCGCGAATCAACCGAGACGAGAAAGACGCGTTTGCGGCGATCATGTCGGGTATCAATTTTGAACGGAAACGCCGGTAAAGTGGTGTTTTCGTAAGGCACTGGAAAAGAAAAACGGGTAAACGGGTAGCCGAATCACTTCTTCGCGCTAATGATTCGGTTCAAACGAATCACCCATCCCTGCAGGAGCACTGAATGGCCGCCAAGGACACGACTGAGGATCGCAAATCCGAAGAGCAGGAACAGGAAATCTCGCTGGACATGAGCCAGGCCCAGGTCAAAAAGATGATCGCCGAGGCCCGCGAGAAAGGTTACATCACCTACGACCAGCTCAATCAGGTTCTGCCGCCTGATCAGGTCAGCTCGGAACAGATCGAAGACGTTATGTCGATGCTGTCCGAGATGGGCATCAACATCATCGAAGATGAAGAGGCCGAGGAGGAAGAGAATAAAGGCTCGACCGAACTCGTCACAACCGAAAGCAACCGTGAGGTTGCACTTGCTGGTGCCGCCACCGAAAAGTTGGATCGCACCGATGACCCAGTGCGCATGTATCTGCGCGAAATGGGCTCGGTCGAACTGCTGAGCCGCGAAGGCGAGATTGCCATCGCCAAGCGGATCGAGGCCGGTCGGAACACCATGATCGCCGGTCTGTGCGAAAGCCCGCTGACCTTCCAGGCGATCACCATCTGGCACGACGAATTGCTGTCCGAAGATATTCTTCTGCGTGATGTCATCGATCTGGAGGCCACATTTGGCAACCAGATGGACGAAGACGGCGATGTTGAAGAACCCGTTGTGGATACCTCGGCAGTGCAGGCGGCAAAACCAGCCAAGGATACGGGTCCTGAGCTGGATGCCGACGGCAACCCTCTGAACAACGATGACGACGACGATGATGACGAACAGGCCAACATGTCGTTGGCCGCAATGGAAGCCGCGCTGAAAGATCAGGTTCTGACCACTCTGGAACGGATCTCGACCGACTTCTCGATGTTGTCTGAGATGCAGGACAGCCGGATTTCGGCCACACTGAATGAAGACAATTCGTTCAGCGAGAAAGACGAAGCGACTTACCAGAAGCTGCGCGCCGAGATCGTAGAACTGGTGAACGGTCTACATCTGCATAACAACCGTATAGAAGCGCTGATCGACCAGCTTTATGGCATCAACCGCCGAATTATGTCGCTGGACAGCTCGATGGTGAAACTGGCCGACCAGGCCCGTATCAACCGTCGTGAATTCATCGATGCCTATCGCGGGCGCGAACTGGACCCGAACTGGCTGGCCGACATGGCCGAGAAGCCGGGCCGGGGCTGGCAGATGTTCATCGAACGCTCGACTGCAAAAGTTGAAGAGCTGCGCAACGACATGGCTCAGGTCGGTCAGTATGTCGGTCTGGATATCCCTGAATTCCGCCGCATCGTGCAGCAAGTTCAGAAAGGTGAGAAAGAGGCGCGTCAGGCCAAGAAGGAAATGGTCGAGGCCAACCTGCGCCTGGTGATTTCGATCGCCAAAAAGTACACGAACCGTGGCCTGCAATTCCTTGATCTTATTCAGGAAGGTAACATCGGCCTGATGAAAGCGGTGGACAAGTTCGAATACCGCCGCGGGTACAAGTTCTCGACCTATGCGACCTGGTGGATTCGTCAGGCGATCACGCGCTCGATCGCGGATCAGGCCCGTACGATCCGTATTCCGGTTCACATGATCGAGACGATCAACAAGTTGGTCCGGACCGGTCGTCAGATGCTGCACGAGATTGGCCGCGAACCGACGCCGGAAGAACTGGCCGAAAAGCTGCAGATGCCGCTGGAGAAGGTTCGCAAGGTGATGAAGATCGCCAAGGAGCCAATCTCGCTCGAAACGCCAATTGGCGACGAAGAAGACAGCCAGCTGGGCGATTTCATCGAGGACAAGAATGCCGTGCTGCCGCTGGACAGCGCCATTCAGGAAAACCTCAAGGAAACGACGACACGGGTTCTGGCCTCGCTCACCCCGCGTGAAGAACGGGTTCTGCGGATGCGTTTTGGCATTGGCATGAACACCGACCACACGCTGGAAGAAGTTGGTCAACAGTTCAGCGTGACCCGCGAACGTATCCGTCAGATCGAGGCGAAGGCGCTCCGCAAGCTGAAGCACCCCAGCCGGTCGCGCAAATTACGATCTTTCCTGGATCAGTAAAAACAAAGGCGCCTCATCTGAGGCGCCTTTTTTTGTTGGCCAAACACCAATATGTGGCCATCTGTGACATCACTTTGGCGAGATTTCACAAGGCATTGAGTTGTCCCGGTTTTATGTCTCTCCTGTCCACTCATGGGGCTGGCCGGGGCGAGGCATTCTAGCTGATGACCCCCGGTTACCGTTTCGACACGTTGATGGGGTGGCTCACCCGTTTTTTGAATGTGCTCGGTGCTTGTCCAGTCCACCGTTTAAAGGCATTCGAAAACGCTGCCTGATCAGCGTACCCAAGCGAGTATGAGATCTCGGACAGGGTCATTCCGTTTTTGATAAATGTTTGAGCCAGATCGCATCGTAGGTCTTCCACGACCTCGCGATAGCCGGTCCCCTCGGATTGCAGGCGGCGTGTCAGTGTTCTCGGGCTCATTCCCAGGCGGGTTGCTGCTTCTTCGGCGGGAATGACATGGCCCGGCATTGAACGTGTAATCAGACCCTCGACTTGTGCACGTACCATGTTCTTGGTCGATTGGCTTTCAGCAAGCAGGCGTTCCCCGTAGTCCAACAAATGCGCGCGCAGGCTGGGGTCATACGTGGGAATACCAATGTCGAGGGCAGAGAGCGGTAGGACGATCTCCATTTTTTCCGCACCAAACACCACCGGGAAGTCGTCGATCTTTTGATAAATCGCTTCGTGATGTCCGATCTCGTGCTGAAAACGAATCTCAATCGGGTAGATTTTAGATTGTGTGAGCGTGCGCATGCGCGCCAGCGCAGCGAACATCAGAAATTCAGTTCTCCGATGATACCGGGCAAAGCTCGGGTCTTTCCAGTCAGCCTCCAGCGATGCGAAGTTCCCTGAAACACGCAGGCTGAAAACAATGGCCGGATCAATGAACTTGTGAAACCGGCCTGCATTCTCCATGGCCTGGCGAAGATCGCGCGAGTATTTGCTGATATAGGCTGTCAGGCTGGAGGAGGAGGAAACCAACAAACCAGACCTGGCGCCGAATGTAATGTCATCCAATGCATCGCATGCGTATCGGACAAACAGTGCTTCGCCATGGGCGCTGTAGACAGTTGCGGGTGGGGCAATGTCTTCCTGCTTCAGGCCACTGTTTTTCATGACCTGACTGACAAGTGGCTGATCCTGCGCCTGATCATTCAGCGCCTTGATCAGCATGTGGATTCTGGAAACATCGACATCCATCGTGAAGTCTGAACCCTGTTTAACCAGATATCATATTAGCAAGTTTGAGAAATTTGGACACATGGCTTTGTTAGAGGTGGTTTTTCCTCCCTCTGAACCGCAGAGCGTCAGCCCCGGTAATCATGTGTCTGCGCCATTTTGACCGATACTCACAAATCATTGTCAGTTTCGAGAAAGAGAATCCACGGTCAGGTTCCTAAATGAAAGGATGTGTCGGGTCGGTGCCTTTTGGGGATTAGGCTGAGCTCTGGACATCACCGGTCCGAAGCTCCCCGACACGTCTCCACTCTGAAAGAAACAATGCCTTGGCAGCCCTACATGTCGCATTGCCGGGTGCAGACCGGCGTGGCAGTTTTGACTGAGCGTGTAGTGCAGCAGAGATCAGGATTGCCGAAAAGTTTATCTCTCATAACGGGTTATAAAGACGACCTCATCGTATTCGATGGCGAATGCGTTTTGTGTTCGCGCTTTTTCCGCTTCATGCTGAAGCATGACCAGAACCAACGGTTTAGCTTTGCCACGGCGCAATCCCCGGTTGGACAGAAACTCTATTCAGAGCTGGGCTTGCCAATGGATGATTTCGAAACCAATCTCGTGATCGTGAGGGGCGTTGTTTATCAAAAGCTGGATGCATTTGCCGCTGCCATGAGGGTTCTGCCGGGTCCTTGGCCGGTGCTTTCTATTTGTCGCTTCTTGCCGTCAATTCTCAAAGATCCATTGTACAATTTAATTGCCCGAAATCGTTATGAGTTCTTCGGTCGGTACGACACCTGCATAGTGCCTGATCAGGCGATCAGGTCCCGATTTGTGCCGCAAGGGTTCTGAAGTATGCATGATCCGTTTCTAGTGTCTCTTGCATCAGGCGAACCTGTTCCACCCGCCGTCAGACAATTGCACAGTGGGGCAGGCGCTTATGTTGGGCGTTGCCGGATTGAACGTGGTGAGAGGGGGGTGATCTCACTATTGCTCAGACTTGGTGGTTTCCCGGCAGCATCAGAGGACGCGCCAGTCTCACTCGAGGTTGTAAGCAAGGAAAAGAACTGGATCTGGGAGCGGAAGTTCGGCACGCATTTAACCCGATCTCAGCTGACCTATGACCCACGCCTTGACTGTGTGCATGAGCGGATCGGGGCTTTGTCTATCTGGTTGAAGCCCGTCATGCGTGGTGAGAAACTAAGTATAGAAATTCTGCGTCTTCACGTTCTTGGGGTGCCGTGTCCGCGATTTCTTCTGCCGCGCTCCAATACTGTTGAATGGCAAGATGATGAGGGACGATTTCGGTTTGATGTTTCAGCCGATGTGCCCGGATTGGGCATGCTGATAAGATATCAGGGATGGTTGTCTCCGGTTCACGCGGAACTGGTCGACGTTTGAAATGATTGTGAACTTCACTGTCCTGATAATTGCGACATACTAGTCTTTGTTTCAGGTCAACATAGGAAAGATGTTAATGATGAAACAGATTGTTAGAGTTTCAGTTCTCACAGCGGTGGCGCTGAGCGCAGCTATCGAGGTAAGTGCAGCCCCGAACGGTTATCGGACAGAAGCGATCAACAGCACCGATTTTGAAGTTATTCCAAGAACTCGAAGAGATGTGGATGGCTATTGGTGTGCTGCCGCTGATTTTGCACGGCGAACTCTGGGTGCTGGATGGCAGCAGAGAATATACGTACTGAGAGGTTACGGTCCCAGTGTTACCACCGGCCGCCGCACGGCTGTACAGTTTACGCTTAAGGCCCCAACTGGTGGCGCGCCGCAACAGGGCAGTTTCGTCTCTGCCGGTTTTCAACCCGGTGACAGCATGTCGGTACAAGGGGCAAACGGGCGTTGCAATCTCCGGCCCTTCATAGACAGATAAATCATCGGTAAAAGGCTGAAATGCAGACCGAGTTCATTGTTCAAACGCGCGGTTCAAGACTCTATGAGTTTACTGCGGAAATTCGTGCTTGGCTGAACTCGGTCGGTGGGGACGGGCTGTTGACGCTGTTCGTCCGCCATACTTCGTGTTCATTGCTGATACAGGAAAACGCTGACCCTGAGGTTCAGTCGGACTTGCAGGCATTTTTTGAGCGTCTGGTCCCGCCTTCGGATCATCCTTCAATGTCTTATCTGCGGCACACCTATGAAGGTCCTGATGATATGCCCGCCCATATCAAAGCGGTAATGATGCCGGTTTCGTTGTCGATTCCTGTTGTCAAAGGGCAGCCGGTATTGGGCACATGGCAAGGCATCTATCTGTTTGAACACCGCAGCGCACCTCATGCGCGCAAGGTGGCAGCGCACCTCGCCTGACCCCTTTATCTTGCGTTGAAAAATTCCGACTACCCAAATCCTAGCGGGTCGCCTATAGTTGTGGATAAGTCAGCCGTAGTGCTTACAAAAAGAGGCGGAACAAGGGACGAGGAGACGGCGGATGCGCTGCCCGTTTTGCGGAAATATCGATACTCAGGTCAAGGATTCACGCCCGGCAGAGGATCACGTCGCGATCCGCAGGCGCCGGTTCTGCCCCGCTTGCGGAGGCCGCTTCACGACCTATGAACGCGTTCAACTGCGCGATCTGGTTGTGATAAAAACAAACGGTAAGCGCGAAGATTTTGATCGCGACAAGCTGGAACGATCAATCCGCATTTCCATGCAGAAACGCCCGGTTGAGCCGGACCGGATTGATCAGATGATCTCTGGTATCGTGCGCCGTCTTGAAAGCATGGGCGATACGGATATTCCATCCAACAAAATCGGTGAAATCGTCATGGAGGCGCTGGCGCGGATCGATACCGTAGCCTATGTTCGCTTTGCGAGTGTCTACAAGAATTTCCAGGCGGCCGATGACTTCGAGGAGTTTGTCCACGAACTGCGCCCGCCGCAGCCTTCGACGGACGAGTGAGCGAAACTGATAAGCGATATATGGCGTTGGCCCTTTCATTAGGGCGGCGCGGGCAAGGCACGTGTTGGCCCAATCCGTCCGTCGGGTGCGTACTCGTTCGTGATGGTCGGATTATCGGACGCGGTTGGACGCAGCCAGGTGGTCGTCCACATGCCGAGACCGAGGCCTTGGCACAGGCGGGCGAAGCTGCGCGTGGTGCAACCGCCTACGTCTCACTCGAGCCCTGCTCGCATCATGGACAGACACCTCCCTGTGCGCAGGCCCTGATTGATGCTGGGGTGGCGCGTGTTGTCTCTGCCATCGAAGACAGTGATCCGCGTGTAGCCGGGCAGGGCTTTACGATGCTACGCGATGCTGGCATCGAGGTCACAACGGGCGTCTTGATGGAGCAAGCCGCATGGGATCTTGCAGGCTTTTTCCTCAAAACCGAACAGGGGCGTCCGTTCGTTACGCTAAAACTGGCAAGCAGCTTTGACGGCAGGATCGCTACCTCCACTGGTCATAGCCAATGGATCACCGGACCTCAGGCCAGGCGTGCCGTGCATGCGATGCGTGCGCGACATGATGCTGTGATGGTTGGTGCGGGGACTGCTCGCGCAGACGATCCGTCGCTGACGGTGCGCGATCTCGGCGTGTCTCAGCAACCCGTGCGGGTCGTGGTCTCACGGCATCTGGATCTGCCTTTGATGGGGCAACTCGCTCGCACAGCCAAGGAAACTCCGGTCTGGTTATGCCATGGGCCGGCACCCGATGCCGAACGCGCACGTGCATGGGAAGGGCTGGGCGCACGTCTGATACCCTGTGCTCTGAGTGATCATCACATAGATGCCTCTGATCTCTTGCAACAGCTCGGGCAAGCCGGGTTGACCCGGTTGTTCTGCGAGGGCGGAGCCGCTTTGGCCGCGTCCCTACTGGCTGATGACCTTGTCGATGAGTTGGTCGGGTTCAGCGCTGGTTTGACCATCGGTGCAGAGGGTCTGCCTGCGGTCGGATCACTCGGTCTGGAGACGCTTGAAAGCGCCCCTCGCTTTGAGTTGATTGAAACGCAGGCGATCGGTGGCGATATCCTGCATCGCTGGCGGCGCGCATCGCGCTGAACACCCAACTAACGCCAGATATGCGCGTGTGTGGCCAATGCACCCTGCAGCTTAGATAGAAGTCGGTTCAGTGGACCTGCCTGAGGCGAATTTCTTTCTGCAAGACGATCCACAGCCACTTCGACGGGGCACGGTTGACGGGTAACGGGATCATAGTAACGCGGATAGTCGATCAGGGATGCATGAACCAACCCCATTAAAGAGGGGCGAGCACCTCGTCGGGCGGGAACAGATCCAAGATCAGTTGTAAGACCCCAGCCAGCGTAGAATGGTGCGCCCAAGGTTGTCACCTTGATGCCGCGCAGTAACGCTTCGAACCCCAACAGCGAGGTCATGGTCCACACTTCGTGAACCTCGGGCAACAATACCGCCGGGTCGACATCGGTCGCGATGACATCCGCCCATTCATGAGCTTCGACTTTTCCGTCGCGCAGGCTAGCTTCGACGTCGGGATGGGGTTTGTAGATCAGGACCGCATCAGGGTTCGCTTCGCGCACAGTGCGCAGTAGATCTAAATTTGTGCGTACTGTATTGGTGCCCAGCAGAATGGATGCGTCATCCTCCACTTGGCCCGCCACAAGAATGCGATGCCCTTCGGGCAATGACGGAACTGAACTGCCGATGTTGTATTTGCTTAAGCCCAATGATGTCAGGCGGGCGACAAGGCGCTCAGCGCGCTGTTCCTGATCCGGGCGAAGTGTTTCCCGGGCGGATATCAGCTCTTCAAGCCGGCTGGGCCGGGTTGGATCGTAGTAGATGCCGAGATCATCCGTGACCAGAGATAGGGGTGGTACAAGACTGGCACCCAGACCGCGAGATCGCAGAAAGCCATCTTCGATGCGAACGATATCTTCTGCATCACGATCCTGACTGGCCCAAACCATATGCGGCTTTTCGGAAGATCTAGTTGGACCGCTGGTAAAGCGAAGCTTGCGGTACCGTCCAAACATCTTTTGGAGGTGTTTACGCTTCCACAGTCTCATTCCGGACGCAGTCCAGCCTTTGTAGTCTTGCCGCCAGGCACCTGTTTGCGCCTCCAGCGTGTTCAGTACGGTTTCGATTTCGCAAAGCTGGTCCCGATAGGGATCGTACCAGGTCGGGTACAAAATCATGGCCGCCGCAAATAGCTGCGCTCGAGTCAGAGTGCGTCGGCGGTTCGGTAAAGTATCCTGATCCTGTGTCAGTCCCCAACCGGCGTAAAACGGCTGTCCGAATACGCGGGGCTTATGACCGGCCAGTATTGCTTCGAAACCGAGTTGAGAAGAAAGGGTGTAAACCCCAACAGCACCTTCCAGCAGTGACCAAGGACTAATTGGATCGCGTAACAGCGACACGCGATCAGACAGATCCTGATCAGAGAAATACCCCGCGCGATGTCCAGCAAGTGTTTCCGGGTGTGATTTGATGATCACGCGCGCGCCGGGGTTTTCCTCCTGAGCGATGACCAGCATTTCGCGAAACTTCGCGTAATCACCTCCGCTCGCAGTGACAGCTGCATCGCCCTGCGTCTGGTCCACAACCAGAACATAACCCGGGGCAGGAGGGGCGAGGGTCAGGTCAAAGGCTGAATACTTGCTTAAATGAAGCTCACCTATTCTCTCCATCGCCTCGCGTGCACGATTAAGCAGGGCCGTGTCATCAAGCGGGTGTTTTGACAACAGGTTTTCGAGATCAGACGGGCTGGTTGGATCAAAGTGCACGCCTTTTCGGTCAAGCAGCAAACCAAGTGGTGCTTCTCCGTCTCGCCCCGGATGTAGTGACCTCAGAAAGGCATCCTCAACACGGAGAATTGGGCTTGTGTACTTTTGCGCGACATTCAATCCGCGATACGCGGTCGGGCTGTTGCCCCAAACCCCTACGATATCGCCGTCTTTTGGCAGGCCTAGCCGAACATCGTATCCTGCCAGTGCCAGAATTCGGCGAACCCGGCGCTGCTTCAGAAAACCGCCATTATAAACAAACAACCGAGAGCGTTCACTCCCGGCCGACTGTTCCAACTCTGGATGCATCCATCAATTACCTGTCAGCGTTTTTACGTTCGCCAGCGGCGTCAACCCACCTGCAATGAGTGAGATGGACTTGGTCCACTGTGCATAAGGCGCTTCGGTTACATAGATGGTGTCGTCGTCGCGAATAACGAAGTCGCGTGCAACAAAAAGCCCGTTGGGTGCTGTAAGATTCAGCAGGTAGATCATGCGTTGCTCTCCCTGCAGGTCGGGTCGTCCCATAACTTTTCGTGCGATATCCTGACGTTCGTCTCGCAAGACAAAGATACCGGTTGGGTCAGAAGACAACGATTGCAGACCGCCGACCTGTGCCAGAGCTTCCAGCGCGGACAAATCCTGACTTTCAAAGGCAACGCGGGACTGACCGCCGGTCGCACCCAAGGCAATGTACGAACGGGAATCTTGTTCAACAAGAATACGATCTCCGCCGCGTAGGGCGATGTCGCTCTTGGGGTTTCGGAACAGGTCATTGTACCAGATGGTACCGCGTTGATTGCCGCGGATCACGGTGACCAAGGCAATGTCTGAGGCGACTGCCACACCGCCTGCCTGAGCTAACATGCCCGACAAAGTGCGGCTCGGGCGCTCGATCGGGTAGATGCCGGGCGCACCGATTGTTCCCGACAAAGATACCGTTGATCCGTCGCCTGCAATGCGGCGCACCTGAACCTGCGGATCGGGTGTTTGTTCATCAAGTTTGCTGGAAATCAGGGCACGCAGCTGCTCGGGCGTGTTGCCCGCTGCACGGAGACGGCCTGCGTAGGGGACAAAAATGTACCCATCGCTGTCCACCTGAACCTGATCGAGGATGGTTGCCCCGCCCAGATCGCTGGTCAGCAAACCGTCGTCGACGTTTTCCCAGATTGAAAGCCCTAACACGTCACCGGGACGAACTGTATCTGCGGTAAGACTTTGCGCGCTTGTAAATGTGGAAGAAAAACCAAATTGCGGGATTGCAGATGTTGCTTTCGCGACCCTGTCATCCACTTCGACAACAAATGCATTTCCGCCATTTGCAGTGGAGCCCGCCAGAATTTCATTCTTGTTTGGACCGGACTTTGGAAGCTGGCACGCCGCCAGCAAGCCGCATACGGCGACAAAGGATACTCCCCGTACCCAACGGATTGCAAAGCGCTGCACTGCCGATATTCCTCAAACGTCTTTGGTTGCCTGTTTTGGGCAGGCTAACTGTTTCAGCCCACAACATCCAGCGACAGGTTGCCAATGTCACTCAACGATTTTCAACTGTGGCGTCATGGCCGCTGTATCGTTCATCATGGATTGATATGGGTCGTTTGCGCGCAGCATCATATCTGTGGCGCGACGCAGCAACTGTCGCCGACCGCGCCGGGAGTAGAAGCCACCCGGCACCTGGCTGGTTTCCAAAAGAAACTGTCGATAACGCTTGTATGCATCGCTGTCAGGAGCTGAGGGGGTCGCAAAGAACTCTGCCACTGACTGCTGAGATACAAACTCGGGCTTGTCATAAACGGACCGGCCAAAGATGCGTAACGGAATGCCGCGCCACAACACCTGTTGCCCGGCGGTCGAGTTGACAGTGACTGCCGAACTTGCGTCATCAAGCAGTTTGGCGAGCTTGCCGCCCGGCACATAATGCACCCGGTTGGATATGCCATGTGCTGTTGCCATTTCGCGAACGCGTTTTCTCAGCGGTTCGCGGTGGTTTTCCAATGGATGTTCTTTGACGACCAGATGGTGGTGAAGCGGGGCACCTTCAGCGAACCCGGAAATGACCTGCTCAAGAAAATCAGACATGCCGGAATAGTCCGAATGCGCCTGAACCGAGCTGTCGTGACCTAATTGCAGCAACACGAGGTGATAGGGAAAACCGCCCCGCCTGACGCGGGCAGTCGCCCAGCTGCGCTGCAAGCGATGAATGGGCATCAGGGCCAGGCGTTTGAAATACAAGCTGAATTCTTTGGACACCGGCAGTTCGCGATGAGGGCGAAAACTCCGGTACCTGTGATTCAGGAACATGACAAATCCGTGGTACAAAGCACCGTAAAAGATGTGCTGGCGCATGTCGCCCCAATGAGAAGGCGGCGGGGGTGTCTGCGTGTCGGATTGTTCAAGAGCGAGCTGCATCTGTTCAACGCTCAGGTCCATAAGGCGCGAATTGCCGTTCGATCCACCTCGCTCATAAGTTATCCACCAAGGGCGTAGGTACCCTTCTTCGAAAACGTGAACGGTTATGCCCCGTGACTTTGCAATTTCGATAGCGCGTGCGTGAATGGGACGGATGTCGCCATATAAAACAATATCAGTCACGTCATTCGCGATGATGAGATCCGTCAACGTCGCGGGCCAGTCTTCGGGTGGGTTCCGGTATGGGATGTAGGTATCTCGATCAAACCAGAATGCCTCGTCACCTGCGTTGAATCCGACACGTAACACTTTTGCACCGGTGGTGCGTAGCGATCGTCCAAGCTTGCTGAAAAACGGACCATGTGGTCCCTGCAAGAACAGAAACACGCGGCTGTCCGGATTGATCTGTGCAAAGGGCATTTCTGCTGCTCGAACTCTGATCTTTTCGTGTTTATTAATAAAATTATGCCTGTTTACGGCATTCCGGGCAAGCCGGGGCTTGCTCAGTACGTGCCATGGCCTTACCTCGGCGTTGATATGGGGAACAAGCTAGGCTCAGAGGGTTAACAGAATGTTTACAGGGATCGTCACCGACATCGGTACAATCGTCGAGCTGGAGCAGCAGGGCGATCTTCGGGCTCGGATCCGAACCGACTATGACACGGCAACGATTGATATCGGCGCGTCAATTGCCAGCGATGGCGTCTGTTTGACTGTCATCGCACTGGGTGATGACTGGTACGACGTGCAGATCAGTGCCGAAACGGTTTCAAAAACCAATCTCGACAAATGGCAGGTTGGAAAGCGGGTAAACCTCGAACGCGCCCTGAAGGTTGGCGACGAACTTGGGGGGCATATCGTTTCAGGCCACGTGGACGGCGTAGCTGATGTGGTGTCGGTAGAGGACGAGGGGGACAGTACACGGGTTGTGCTGCGGGCCCCCGCTGATCTGGCCCGCTTTATCGCCCCCAAGGGATCTGTGGCGTTGAACGGAACATCCCTTACTGTGAACGACGTGGAAGGCCGCGAGTTTGGCATCAACTTTATTCCACACACCAAAGAGGTCACAACCTGGGGCGATGTCGCGGTCGGTGATCGGATCAATTTGGAGATTGACACTCTGGCACGTTATGTCGCGCGGCTTGCAAGTGCTAACGCAGGCGCAGAATAATACCTTTTGGTCAACGCGTTGGCGAGCCACCAGCACGCCAACGCGATTATCGCTCCGAGATAGCCATCGACAGCATAGTGCCACGCTAGGTGGACCGATCCGATCTGGATCATGATGGCGAAAATCGTAAATGCCCAGCCCAGCCAGCGAGAATATTGGAAGGCGAAAAGCGCCATGAGCACGCTGGATGCCACGTGCATGCTGGGCATGGCAGATATGCCCTTTATCACGCCCCCACCGCTGAATTCGGCCAATAGCCTTTCCTGAACCTGCAGGGCCCAGACGGGGCTTATCCGATCAAGATCATACAGATTTTGCATTTGCTGGGCGTAGGTGTCCCCAAATCCGAAATGCTCGTAGTAGACCGGACCGACTGATGCAAAGACTGTGGCCAGCAAGTTGCCTCCAACAATGAACACCAAAGCAAAGGCCACCAGATAGGTCATTCCGCGCTGCGTGTCTCGCTTGTCAAAACAGGCGGCAAACAAGGTCAGATAGATCAGCGCGAACCAGAGATGATAGGCGACATTCAGCACCGTCGTCAGAGTGGTGTTTCCGAACACTGGCCACAACAGCTGCCAAACGTCATAGCCACCGTGCAGGGTTCGATCCAGTTCAGCAAAGAATGGGTCCCACGAAAACGGGTTTATCAGGACGATGATGTTTTTCAGGCAGGTGAAGCTGGTAATCAAAAAGCCGATCGACAAAAAACACACGGTGCCGTCGACCAGAGTTATGTTCCTGGCGATGTACTTGCGCGTATCCTGCATCATCCATTGAATGGGTTTTGCGGGTCTGATCCAAATCGCGGCGTATACGAACCTGAAGACAAAGAATATAGCCCCAATAACGATGGCATATTTGATCAGGCGTCCCACGATCTCGACAAGACTAAAGCCCAATACGGTCCAGTAGGGCAGGCCTGCGAAGTGGCTTATGACGGCACCTCCGATGACGTGGAGGGCTATTATGATCAATAGCAATCTATTCCGCAGGATAGATGAGAACAGACCATTTGCCTGAGATGGCTGGTTAAAGACATCAGCACTATTCATCTATTATGCCCACACATGACGACCGAGTTTGAACGCCTGCCTAAGGTGCGTTCATACTTTGGCCCGGCGAGGGCCAGAGTTGGGCTATTCTGGGGCATGCGAGAACGCTGTGTTTCCATTTAGAATACAGTACTGCGGGCACTACCTATTGCACCCAGAGTATTTCATGCGTCGCCAATTCTGGGTTGAGAGATGGTTCAGCGCGCGGTTGCTATTTGCCGGACTGTTCCGTTTGTGGAGCATTCGGCATGTCTGGTGGGGGCTTGTCCGATGCCCATGCCTCTGGTCGCGTGATGATGGCATCGATTGGAAACAATGATCATATGCCGCCGTTGCGTCTGTGGTCTGGTGTTTGGCGCCGTACTGGTCTATCCCGCGCAGCAACACATGCTCTGCGAAAGGCTGCCCAATGAGCTTTGAAACACCCGGACCGGTCGAGGCCCAGCTGCGCGATGCGATCAGCCCGATCGAAGAGATCATCGAAGAGGCACGCAAAGGCCGGATGTACATTCTGGTCGATCATGAGGATCGTGAGAACGAAGGCGATCTGGTCATTGCCGCAGAGTTTGCGGATGCGGATGCCATCAACTTCATGGCTACCCATGGCCGCGGGCTCATCTGCCTGCCGATGACGGCTGAGCGGATTGACAGTCTGGGATTGCCGATGATGGCTGTGAACAACTCGTCCCGCCATGAGACCGCGTTCACTGTTTCCATCGAGGCCCGTGAAGGCGTGTCTACGGGCATCTCGGCTGCCGACCGGGCGTTGACTGTGGCGACCGCCATCAATGAACAGAACACCATGGCACAGATCGCAACACCCGGGCATGTTTTCCCGCTGCGGGCCAAACGGGGCGGGGTGCTGGTTCGGGCAGGACATACCGAAGCTGCGGTAGATATCTCGCGGCTGGCGGGGCTGAACCCCTCGGGTGTGATCTGCGAGATCATGAAACCTGACGGCACCATGGCGCGTTTGCCCGATCTGGTTGCTTTTGCCAAAGAACACGACATGAAGATCGGTACGATCAGCGATCTGATCAGCTATCGGTCCCGCAACGACAATCTCGTGGTTGAGACATCGCGTGAGATGGTCACCTCAGAATATGGCGGCGAGTGGGAGATGCGGCTGTTCACCGATCAGACACACGGCATTGAGCATGTGGTCATGATCAAGGGCGACATCACCACGCCCGAGCCGGTGCTGACCCGGACCCACGCCCTGCATGAGGCACCGGATATTCTGGGGCTCGGGCCGAAATCCCCGCAGGAACTGCCGAGGGCAATGGAAAAGATTGCTGCCGAAGGGCGTGGAGTCGTGTGCCTCTTCCGCCAACCGCGCAACTCGCTTTATGCAGCGGATGACGAAGGACCGCGCACTATTAAACAAACTGGTCTGGGTGCGCAGATTCTGTCGAAGATGGGCATTCAGGAACTCGTATTGCTGACCGACTCGCCGGAAACCGTATATCTGGGCCTCGATGCCTTTGGGTTGTCGATTGTGGGGACCCGCTCAATTCTCAAGGATGACTGATCGTGGCTGAACAAGACAAACACGGCGTGCTGCCGACACCGACATTCGACAAGCCGGTGAAACTGCTGATCGTTGTGGCGCCGTTCTATCGTGCCGTTGCGGACAATCTGGTAGCTGGTGCCAAGGCCGAGATCGAAGCGGCGGGCGGCACATGCGAAGTGGTTGAAGTGCCCGGTGCGCTGGAAATCCCCACTGCCATCGCGATGGCTGATCGCCAGTGCAACTTTGACGGCTATGTCGCGCTGGGCTGCGTCATTCGCGGTGAGACCACGCATTACGAGACGGTCTGTAACGATTCAAGCCGTGCGATCCAGTTGATGGGCCTTCAGGGGCTGTGTATCGGCAATGGTATCCTAACCGTCGAAAATGATGATCAGGCTGAAGTCCGCGCAAATCCCGAAAAGATGAATAAAGGTGGCGGAGCCGCTGCTGCGGCCTTGCATCTGATCGCGCTCAGCCGTAAGTGGGGCTCTTCCAAAAAGGGCGTCGGATTCAAGCCGCCGTCCGAGTCCATCCTTGTGGCGGGCGATAGCAACGGACCCACGACAGCATGACCCAGACAGACGCGCCGAAGCCGGCCAATCAGAAACGCCTTATGAAGTCTGCCGCGCGACTCTATGCCGTGCAGGCCCTGTTCCAGATGGAGCAGTCCGGGCAAACGACCGAACAGGTTGTAAACGAGTTTCTGGATCACCGGTTCGGCGCGGTCTATGAGGGTGAGGAAATGCTGGATGGTGACATCAGCGTCTTCCGTAAGCTTGTGGATGATGCTGTGAACTATCAGGCGCCGATCGATCAGATGACCGACCGAGCGCTGGTGGCGAAATGGCCGATTTCCCGGATTGATCCGACTTTGCGCGCGCTGTTCCGGGCAGCCGGGGCCGAGCTGACACAGAGCGACACGCCCCCCAAAGTTGTCATCACAGAATTTGTCGACGTCGCACGCGCGTTTTTCCCTGAAGGGAAAGAGCCGAAATTCGTCAACGCGGTGCTGGATCACATGGCGCGTGAGGCGCAGCCCGAGGCATTCTGACACCTTTACCCGAACCAGATATGCGCTAACCTGAATGTCATAGCGCAATGAGGTTCATCATGCCCAAACTGATCCGCCTGTACATCACGCAAGTCGCCTGGGGTTTTGTTATCTCGGCTGTGTTTGTCGGGGTGCTACTGGCCCTGAACGTCGCAAATCTACGTCACCTGATCACCAGTTCTGAAATCGGACTGATCGCGTTGGCGATGATCTGGTTCATGAACGGGATCGTTTTTGCTGGCGTTCAGTTCGGCTACAAGATCATGAGCATGGCCGAAAAGCCCGGCGGACCGCGTCGTGGATCGCCTGTTGTGCACAACTTTGAACCGGCTGTCGTCAAGCAAGAGGCGAAATCAGCGCGCTGATTTTCAAGGAAAATGTGGCGGGACCACCAGTCAACCGTGGGGCTTTGATTCCCGAGGACCTGTATATACAGGTGGGCGCCAGGTAATCAGGCCAGGACCTGAACAGAGCCAGCTCCCTCGGAATTGCTTAAGGCCACCGGAATGCTGCCTGTCACGAGAAGGGCAGAACCCGCCACGCGCCTAAGTAGGGTGTGCGGCGGGTTTGCACAAGGGGTCACGCATCAACGGTTTCGTGTAGGGCAGTGCGCATTTTGACGAAATGCTCATCCCAGCCACTATCCAGCGACAGGATCAGACCAAATGCGTCTGCGCCCTGAGGCAGGCCCTCGTGCACCAATCCTAGGCGCGTACCTCCGGCCACGGGCTCCAGTGTCCATTTGACGGTGCTAACGGCGTCGCCCATCGGTTTAACTGTGAAAGTATATTCCAGATATTCCGGCGGTCGCGCCTCGCGTACTTCACCCCAGATCAGAAGGTCGCCGCTGGTTGTCCCGTACATCTCAAGCTTTTGTCCTGTCGCAAGTGGGCGCTCTGGTTTGTGAAACCACTCGGCCAAACGCTCGGGCTTTGTCAGATAATCCCATACCGTTTCCGGAGTGGCGCGTAAAAAGATCGATTTCTGCAATACTGCTTGGGTCATTTCTGGGTTCCTTCAATAGCTTTCTTGAGATCGGCCAGGCGTTCATCCCAGAACTGGTCAAAGTAGCTGAGCCAGTCCAGAACAGGGGCCATGCCCTTTGGTTCAAGTCGGTTGATGCGTTCCCGGCCTCTTGCTTCCACCGAAATAAGCCCGCCGTCCGACAGTACCGTCAGGTGCTTTTTGACAGCGGCACGGGTCATATCGAAACGATCTGTCAGTTGCGCGATGGTCATATCCTCGACCGCAAGCATCTGAACGATGTCCCGACGGGTTGGATCCGCAAGAGCGCGGAACGCGTTTTGGGTCTGTGTATTCATGGTAAACCCCATTGAGATACCATTTGGTATCATATTAATGGGATACTAAATGGTATCATGTCAAGAGGGTGTCGAGACTTGATTTTTGTTCACTAATTGTTCACATTTGGGGGATGATGCTAGATCTGCAACCTGGACAAAAACTGGCCCGAGGTGTTTCACGACACCTGACGACCCATGGTTATGTTTCGATTGAAGAATTTGTTCCTGCCCGCGGCTTGCGCGTGGACGTAATGGGGCTGGGTCCCAAAGGCGAGCTATGGGTGATTGAATGTAAATCCGGTCGAGCTGATTATCAGTCGGATTCCAAATGGCAGGGCTATCTGGAATGGTGTGACCGATTCTTTTGGGCCGTCGATACCGAGTTTCCGGTGGACCTGCTGCCGCCTGAAACAGGTCTGATCATTGCGGATGCCTATGACGCAGAGATAATCCGTATGGGACCAGAGACCAAAGTGGCCCCGGCGCGCCGAAAGAAAATGATTCAGAAATTTGCAACAGATGCGGCACGCAGGTTGCAAACACTGCGAGATCCCCGCGTCTGAGATGTCAGTCTTTAACGGCCCGCGCTGCCTGAGCAGCGGCACGAATTTCCTCGGCGATTTCTTCGGCTTCTTCGGGGTCGAAATCCATGGGGATTTCAAGATTGTCCGCCTCGATGAACAGGCGCACCATGCCATGGTCAGTTGGACCAATCTGCAGGTTTGCTTCGATGTCGCGTTCGGTGTTGATGCTCATGTTCGCCTCCGGGGACTGAGCGTTCCTGCTAGCGCGCAACGGGTTGAGAATCAAGCGGCCTATGGGGTCTGATGGGAACATGGATGATATCGTAATCAGACCTTTTCGTGCCGATGATGCGCCTTGGCTGGTCGAAAGGCACGGCACGCTTTATGCGCAGGATGAAGGATTTGACCACACATTCGGTCCCCTTGTTGCGCGTATTCTGGATGAGTTCATTGCAGATCATGACCCCAAGCGAGAACAAGGATGGATCGCTGAGCGGGCAGGGGAGCGGCTGGGCAGCATTTTCTGCGTCGCACTCGGTAAGAATACCGCGAAATTGAGGTTGTTCCTTTTGGTTCCCGAAGCGCGAGGATTGGGTTTGGGTAGGCGCCTGCTGGAGACCTGCATGAGATTTGCCCGGCAGGTGGGATACCGGGAAATGGCCCTTTGGACACATGAAAGTCACCGGGCAGCTTGTGCACTATATAGAGCAAATGGTTGGGAGTTGATGGAGAGCAAACCGGTCCATTCCTTTGGTGTCGATCTTGTCGAACAAAGCTGGAAAATTCAGCTTTAATCCTCTTGCATTCCCCGTGCGCGTTGGGTACATCGCCCCTCACAAGTGCCGCCTTAGCTCAGTTGGTTAGAGCGCTGGATTGTGGATCCAGAGGTCCCCTGTTCAAGCCAGGGAGGCGGTACCATCTCCCAAATATCAACGCTCTCACAAAGCCTCGTGGCTTTGATCGGTATAGTTCTGCTTCTAGAGGAAATTGTAGGTGTTGCCGGAACTTTCGAGGCAACGAATTACCGCGCCGCATCCTTGGATACGGCGCGGTTGATGATGCATCAGGCGAAACTGACGCCGTTTTCTGCCATTGGCAGGTTGGTCACCTGCACGCCTGACAGTTTGGCGATGGCATTGGCCAGAGCTGGTGCAGAAGGTGGAGTGCCCGGTTCTCCTACGCCGGTAGGTGCTTCGGCTGATGGGATAATATGCACGTCAATCGCAGCAATATCACCAATTCGCAGGGGCTCGTAATCAGGGAAGTTGAACTGATCCACAGAACCACCTGTCAGTGTGATCTGATCACGCATGACATGGCCGATTCCGTATCCGATGCCACCTTCCATCTGGGCACGCACGACATCGGGATTCACTGCGATTCCGCAATCGACGGCACAAGTCACTTTTTCGATGCGAATGCCTTCTTCCGCATCGCCAGAAACCTCGACCACCTCGGCGACATAAGAACCAAACGACTTATGCACGGCGATGCCCTGCGATCGTCCCTCGGGAACGTTGCCCCAATCGGCTTTTTCCGCTGCCAGTTTCAGGACACCAGCTTTGCGTTGCTGATCGGCGTCACCGCTATCCGTCAGATGGGACAGACGGAATTCAACCGGATCACGGCCAGCCGCGTTTGCTGCCAGATCCATCATGGTCTCCATCACATAAGCTGTATGCGTGTGGCCCACCGATCTCCACCACAGGACCGAGGTCGCCTTGGGGGTGTCGGTTAATCCCAGTGCCATTCCGGGGATCTGATACGGGCTGTCCGCGATACCCTCGATCGAGCTGTGATCCACGCCGTCATGTACCGCGAACGACTCGAATGCGGTTCCTTTCATGATGGACTGTCCAGCGACCTGATGCTGCCATCCGACGATATTCCCACCTTCATCAATGCCGATGCGGACCTTGTGGCCGAAGGCTGGGCGATAGTACCCGCTCCGGATATCGTCCTCACGCGTCCAGACGAGCTTGACCGGGCGAGAACGGTCGGTGACGACGAAGGCAAGCGCCGCTTCGACCTGATAGTCCGCATCCGGCGTTGCGCGCCGCCCGAACGATCCGCCAGCCAGCATCGTATTGATCTGGATTTTCTCCGGCGGCAGACCAAAGATCTGCTGATACGCCATATGAGGTCCTGTCGGCATCTGGCTGCCGTCGTGCAGTACGATGTTACCATCTGCAGTCTGTTCGATCGTGCAGTTGAGCGGCTCCATCGGTGCATGAGCCAGAAGCGGAAAGTAGAAGGTCTTTTCGACAACTGTATCCGCGCCATCAATGGCGGCTGCAACAGATGCTACATCGGCGTTGTTCACATTGTAGGTTGGCTCGGCATCCAGTGCCGACATGATCTCGGCCTCAATCTGATCCGAGTCGCGCGTTTCGGCAGCGGATAGGTCCCACTCTACTTCCAGCGCGTCTCGTGCCTGAATGGCGGCCCAGGTGTTTTCGGCGTAGACGGCGACACCGGCCTGATTGGGAAGCACAGCAGCGCTGATGTAGCCTTTAACATCTTTCGATGCGCTGTCGTCGAAGCCGGTGACAAGACCACCGCGCGATTCCGGACGTTTGATCAGGGCGACCATCTGATTTGGCAGATGAACATCCATGGCATACATCGCCTGACCGTTACCTTTGATTGCTGAATCCTTGCGGCGCACAGCTTCGTTCCCGATCAGTTTGAATTCTGCCGGATCCTTCAGACGAGGTTCGGCCGGTGGCTCCAACTGAGCTGCCGCAGCAACGAAGTCACCAATCGGGGCTGACTTGTCTCCTGCCTTGATGATGCCTTCCTCGATTGTGATGCCGGATGCATCGACGCCCCAATCGGCAGCAGCGGCAGCGATCAGCATTTCACGCGCTGCAGCGCCCGCCTGGCGATATTGCAACCACGAATTTGCCATCGCGGTTGAACCGCCGGTGCCCTGGAAGGGGCCGAACAGCAGGTTGTTGTAGACCTCGGGGTTGGACGGCGCGAATTCGTATTCGATCTGGTCCATACGCAGGCCGATTTCTTCGGCGATCAGTGTAGGCAGGCCGGTTGCCGGTCCCTGACCCTTTTCAAAGTGCTTTACGATGGCTGTCACAGTGCCATCGGCATCGATTTTCACGAATGGGTTTAGCTGTGCAGTGTCAGAAGAGGCGGCGGCCAATGCCCCGTCAGTGCGCGCACCGATCAGCAGGACAGCCCCCGCTGCAGCTGCGCCTTTCAGGAAGCCGCGGCGAGATGTGTTGATGGTCATTGATCAGGCCTCCAGAATATCTGATGCGCGCTGAATACCGGCGCGGATACGTTGATAGGTGGCACAACGGCAGGCGTTGCCGGACATATACTCGTCGATTTCCTCAGCCGATGGCTTCGGGTTTTCGGACAAGAGACCAACGGCTGACATCACCTGACCAGACTGGCAGTAGCCACACTGGACGACGTCCAGTTCGACCCACGCCTGCTGAACGGCAGCGCCGATCTTGTCTTCGCCCACGGCCTCAATGGTCGTGATTTCAGAACCTTCGACATCTTCGATGTAGGTCTGGCAGGATCTGATGGGTTCGCCATCCATATGAACGGTGCAGGCGCCGCACGAAGCTACGCCGCAGCCAAATTTTGTTCCGGTTAGCTTAAGCTCATCCCGGATCACCCAAAGCAGGGGCGTGCCGGGTTCGGCGTCAACCGTGTGGGTCTCGCCATTCAGTTTCAAAGTCAAAGCCATGAGGGGACTCTCCTGTTCGCGCTGGTTTCCTGAATCGGTAAACTGGCGCGTTTACAATAGCCCGGAATATGGGTTTGTAAACTGATAAGTTTACCACATGGTTTGACCAGCGAAGAGAATTACGTCTATAGGTGGAGATCATGAACGAATGCAACGCTCCGAATGCGTCGAAACACGCGCAGATCATCGAAGCGGCTGTGGCAGAGTTCCAGGAAAAGGGGTTCGTCGCAGCCAGTATGGATCGCATTTCGGCACGCGCCGAAGTGTCAAAGCGTACGTTGTATAAGTATTTTGAAAGCAAGGAAAACCTGTTTCGATCGATCGTGATCGAGCTTTCTAATCGTTTTTCGGAAGTGCTGGAGATTCGCTATCAGAAAGGGCGTGATGTTCGCGAGCAACTGACCGAGCTGGCTTGGGCCGAAGGGCGTGTTTTGATGTCTCCGGACGTGATGGCCATGTCGCGTATGATCATCAGCGAAACCATGCGCAATCCTGAACTGGCGGCAGCTGCACAAGGCAAGCTGGACAAAACATCTATCTTCATTTCGATGCTGAACGATGCGGCCGAAGACGGCCAACTGAGTATCGATGATCCAGAGCAGGCCGGGAAGGAATTCATTGGTCTTATCAAGGCCAAGGCTTTCTGGCCCATGGTCTTCAGCGGATCAGTTCTGAGCCATTCCGAGATGAAGGCGACAATAGACAGCAGTGTCGAAATGATGATGTGCCGGTACGGCGGTAGCGCGTGAAGCCACGGTATTGGTCATTCTGCGTCATGAATACATGGCGACTTGCATCAACCTGCTTTGAACTACTTTCCGATCAGTTCTGTTCTCGCCGCTGTCAACGTAGTATTGTTTGAAGGTACTGAAAGCTCTTGGAAAAGCTGGACAATCTGAAAGCCGTCGTGTCGAGGTCGAAGGAGCGCTCGCAAAAAATGCGGCAGTAAACTCTGACTTTTCGAGCAGAAGGCGGGTGCAGTTACCGAACCAGAACAATGCTGTGAACGGGAACCATCTGTAAAATCAGATAGAGGTGCATTTATCGGCGTGCGAAAGGATCGCACGGGCGCGCGGTCACTTATGATACTGACCTGCATCCGTTTGGCCTGAGATTTGGCCACTGTCTGGGGAGGTGTCGAAGCTATTCAACGCGCGGCGTGTGAGGCGTTTCAGCCGGCTTCATAAATTGGCTTTGAAAAACTGAAACAATCGGCCTTGGGACACCGCTTTATTCGATCGTGATTTCCTGCCTCTGACGACCTGTCGTTTTATCAAATATGAGAATGCGGTTGTCATCTGTCACGACCGCGTACCAGTTGTTGCCAATGGTCAGTGCCTGCGCCTTGGCCCCATCCGGCAATTCGATCTGATCGGGCAGGGCGGGTGTCCGGTCCGATAGGCGGATGACAATCAAGGCAAATGTCACTAGAACGCCGCCAATCATCACCGCGGTCAATAACATGACCATGCGTCTCAGCAGGCGAAGCTGAGGCGTTTCCTGCGGTTCTTGGGGATCGGAAGGGACAGTCATGGGCACTCGCCAGATTGAATTTCATATCGCGGCCGCTCCGCCGCCCCGCCTTGATAAGGCGCTTTCGCGGGATGTGCCAGCCGAGGAAAGCCTGTCCAGGACGCGGTTGGTTCGCTTGATCGAAGATGGTGCGGTTTTTATCGACGGATCAGAGGTCCGCGATCCCAAAGCTAAGATTGCCGAAGGAGCCTTGGTGGTAATCACGGTAGCCGAGGCAGAAGATAGCCATATCGGTCCCGAGAATATTCCTTTGGACATCGTGTTCGAAGACGCTGACCTGATCGTGGTCAATAAACCGGCTGGTATGGTGGTGCATCCTGCGCCCGGTTCACCAAATGGTACACTTGTAAACGCTCTGCTGCATCATTGCGGTGAGGATCTTTCCGGTGTGGGCGGCGTAAAGCGGCCCGGTATTGTGCATCGTATCGATAAAGACACCAGCGGGTTGCTGGTGGTTGCCAAATCTGACGCGGCCCATCAGGGTCTGGCGGCTCAGTTTGAGGCACACACTGCTGAGCGCTATTATCGCGCCATTTGTTATGGTGTGCCGGATGCCAATGACCCTCGCTTGCGCGGTGTGAAAGGCGTCAGTTTCGAGCCCGGAAACATCATGCGTCTGACCACTCAGCTAGCGCGGCACAAGACCGACAGACAAAAACAGGCGGTATTGTTCCATGGTGGCCGCCATGCCGTCACACGAGCGCGCGTGGTCGAAACGTTTGGTGCTCCAAGTACCATATCGCTGATTGAATGCTGGCTTGAGACCGGTCGCACCCATCAAATACGCGTGCACATGGCCCATGCCGGTCATGGATTGGTTGGTGATCCCGTCTATGGCGGTAAGCGAAAGCTGGCTGCCCGTGCCTTCAGCACCGCTACTGCTGAGGCTGTGCGCGGATTCCCTCGTCAGGCATTGCATGCCGCCGTTTTGGGCTTTGAGCATCCGGTAACTGGCGAGGTTTTGCGATTTGAGGCCGAACTTCCTGCGGATATGGAAAATCTGATTGCTCAGCTGCGCGAACCACTGTCATAATTCGCAAACAGACGTGAGTAAGAGTTTCTTATCTTTCCTTTATCAAAGCTTAATTTCAGACTGTTAAGCAGCACCTCTTGAACGGACCGGGTATGACACCCATATCCTATGTTAAAGCTATAAACATTTGTCGGAGGGACATGAAACATGGCAAATTACGCAAATCTCCCCGCGCCGACGCCTGAGGGCGGCCTGAACCGCTATATGCAGGAAATTCGCAAGTTTCCCCTGCTGGAGCCGGAAGAAGAATACATGCTGGCCAAGCGCTGGGTCGAAGAGCAAGACACTGAATCCGCGCATAAAATGGTGACATCACACCTGCGTCTGGCGGCCAAGATCGCCATGGGCTATCGCGGCTATGGCCTGCCACAGGCCGAGGTGATTTCCGAGGCCAACGTGGGCCTGATGCAGGCCGTGAAACGTTTTGATCCGGAAAAGGGTTTCCGTCTGGCAACCTACGCAATGTGGTGGATCCGCGCCTCGATTCAGGAGTACATCCTGCGGTCGTGGTCATTGGTCAAACTGGGCACCACGTCGGCACAGAAGAAGCTGTTCTTCAACCTGCGCAAAGCCAAGGCCCGCATCGGTGCCTTGGAAGAAGGTGACCTGCGTCCTGAGAACGTCAAGCAGATCGCGAATGATCTGGGCGTGACCGAGGATGAAGTCATCAGCATGAACCGCCGTATGTCCGGTGGGGATGCTTCGCTGAACGCGACTGTAGGGTCCGAAGGCGAAGGCACCATGCAGTGGCAGGATTGGCTTGAAGATGAAGATGCCGATCAGGCTGGCGACTACGAGGCGCGCGATGAACTGGATGCACGTCGCGAGTTGCTGACTGCTGCGCTGGATGTGCTGAACGACCGCGAAAAGGACATTCTGACTCAGCGTCGTCTGATGGATCAGCCTGTCACACTGGAAGAGCTGAGCAACCAGTACAACGTCAGTCGCGAGCGGATTCGCCAGATCGAAGTTCGTGCTTTTGAAAAGCTTCAGAAAAAGATGCGCGAACTTGCACGTGAAAAAGGTATGCTCGGCACTGTTTGAGATATATCCCAAATAGAGAAACCGGCCTGGATGTTTCAGGCCGGTTTTTTTAGTGCGCAAATGTAATGGGGAAGTTGGGTTCAGTTGAGCTGCTGGCGAAAGACCCGAACCATGTTTGCCCCCATGACTTTGCGAACCTGATCTTCAGTCAGGCCTTCGTCCAGCAGGGCTGAAGTCAGGGCAGCAAGTTCAGAAGTGTCAAAGGCCGTCTCGACCGACCCGTCGTAATCTGATCCGAGTGAAACGTGATCTTCCCCAACCGTTTCGATGGCCGCTTTGATCATCTTTGCAATTCCAGCCGGGGCAATATCACCGCATGTCACATCCGCCCAGTATCCCATGCCGATAACACCGCCGGTTGCTGCAATTTCCTGCATCAGATCGTCCGGATAGTTGCGTTTGACTGGGCAGAAACCATGCAACCCGCCATGACTTACGATCAGAGGAACATCAGTCATATCCAACACATCTCGCGCCACTTGTGGGCTTGAGTGAGCAAGATCGATGACAACAGGCCGTTGCGCAAGCTCAGCTACGACCTCGCGCCCGAATTCAGTTAGACCCGAATTCGCTTGCCCATGCAGGGATCCCCCGAGTTCGTTGTCAAAAAAGTGTTGCAGACCGAATACACGATGACCGGCGTCGAAGATCGGGTCGAGGTTGTTCAAATCGCCCTCAAGCGGATGGGCGCCTTCAATTCCCAAGATGCCTCCGACAACCTGTTCTCCGTTGGCGCGCGCCTGCAGAACCTCTTCCAGATCTGCGCGGGTCTTGATGACTTTCAGGTGACCATCGGATGCTTCTTCGAACTGATGCAGCTTTTCCGCCTGATAAATCGCACGTTCTTTCAGGCTGTCCCATGTGCGCAGGGGCCAGAGCTGGCCGATGGCCAACAGGGTAATGTTGTCGAATGCTTCTGCTGAGTTTGCCTCGTAGTTTTGCCCGGCCGGAGATTTGGTCACTGCGGTAAACACCTGCAGCGCTACATTGCCTTCAATCAGGCGCGGAATATCAACCTGTCCTCGTGTTCCACGCTCGGTCAGATCGCGACTCCACAGGAGCGGATCTGCGTGCAAATCGCCGACAATCAGTGTTTCGTGCAGCGCGTTCGCGTCATCCGATACAGGATAGGGATCATGATCAATGACATTGTTCCGGGCGCCTTCGATGTAAGGCGGCAGAAACACGAAGAATATGATTGCTCCTACGACCACAGCCAAGACGACAATGGCTGCCAACCATTTCAGAAATTTGCGCATCTGTTATCCCTCCCAATACGTAAAGGCAGCTTACGGCTGAAGATTTTCGAGAAAAGCCTGACTTGGCGTCGGTTGGTTGATAGAGAGGTTCCGACGCAGCGTCCTTTTGCGATTTTTAAAAAGGAAGCAGCGAAAAACTTTGCCAGCGCACGTGGGAGAATATCATGCAAAAACCGGTTCAGTGGGGCATTCTTGGCGCAGCTAAATTTGCCCGTCAGTTCATGGCACCAGCAATCCACGCCGCAGGTGGCGCGCGGTTAGCAGGACTGGCAACTTCCGATCCCGTGAAGGCCGAACCATTCCTAGACTTCTGTCCTGATTTGCAGGTGCATGACAGCTATGATGCCTTGTTGGCTGACCCTGAAATCGAAGCTGTCTACATTCCGCTGCCCAATCACCTGCATGTCGAATGGAGCCTGAAGGCGCTTGAGGCTGGAAAACATGTTCTGTGTGAAAAACCAATGACCATGACGGCGCCGGAGTTTGACACGCTGATCGCAAAGCGGAACCAGACCGGTCTGCTCGCAGCAGAAGCATACATGATCGTGCACCATCCACAGTGGCAGTTTGTGAGAAAACTGATTGCAGACGGCGCGATCGGCAAGCTGGTACACGTCACCGGAGCCTTTAGCTTCGACAACCGGGCAGATACCGGAAACATCCGCAACCGCGCTGAAACGGGTGGGGGCGGATTGCGTGACATTGGTGTCTATGTGATCGGCGGTACACGTTTTGCCATGGGGCAAGAGCCGGTTTCGGTACAATCAGCAATCCGCTGGCAGGATGACATCGACATCTTCACCGAAATCCGCGCGCAGTTCCCCGATTTTACCTATTCCAGCTATGTCTCCATAAGAATGCACCCACATCAGGAAATGGTGTTTCATGGTGAAGGCGGGCTGATCCGTCTTACAGCACCTTTCAACGCACGTGTCTTTGGCGAGGCGCGGGTTGAACTGCATCGCCCAGGTTTGGAGGTTCTGGTGACGCGCTTCCCAGGTGATGATCACTACAAACTGCAGGTCGAGGCGTTTTGCAGGTCGGTTCGCGAGGGGGAGGAGTATCCATGCCCGCTTGAGTTCTCGCGTGGAACGCAAGAAATGATCGATCAGGTTTTCAGTCAGGCAGTATCGCTCTGATCCACTCACTTGCGCTTGGTGGCAAGGCTCGGCTAGCCTGTCGGGTACCTATTTAGGAGGTGCCCTATGGCTGGCGGTTGGGCGCGCGATGGCGCGGTAAGTGAACAGATTGAGGCGTCAATTTCCGATGAGCTTTCACGGATGCAGGCGCAAAAACGCCCTGTGGGCGAAAGCCTTACCCATTGTGCTGAATGCGAAGAGCCAATTCCCGAGAAGCGGCGCAATGCGATCCCCGGTGTGAAACTGTGTCTGGATTGTCAGCAGGAACGCGACGGAACATTCAAAGCCCGCAGCGGCATCAATCGGCGCGGGTCAAAAGACAGCCAGTTGAAGTAAATTCCAGCGGAGCGGCTCTTTGCAAGATAACCCTGCCAAGCACGTATCCTTCCTGCAAAACGGTTTGGTTCTTGGTTTTTTGGCTGCGTTCCTGTGGGGTACTCACAGCGTCATCGTTCGCTACCTGACCAGCGATTTGGGTGGAATGCAGATCGCAACGACCCGGCTGTTCATCGCCGCGCTTGCAATCTACTGCATGTTGCGTGCGATGGGGGCGTCAGTTTCGATCCGGTTTGGGGATTGGAATTTTCGTCTGGCTGTGTTGTCGACGGTGGTGAATTACATTCTGTTCCACATCGGATTGGAGCATACCGGTGCCGCCAACGCGATGGTGCTGGAAAATACAGCGCCCTTCTTCGTTCTGGTATTTCTCTATTTCTTTGCGGACACACCAGTTGGCAGGACGGATGTGTTGGCGACTGCGCTGGCCATAATCGGGGTGTTTCTGACCGTATTTCGCGATTTTCAGGGAGGGGGAGAGCCCTTGTTTGGCGACCTCATGGAAATCGGTGCGGGATTGAGCTGGGCCGTGTTCCTGATTTCCAGCAGTCGGGCCATGAGAGCCTCTGAATCCACTCCTGAACGTTTGAATTTCCTGTTTGGGATATTCATCTGTTCAGGCGTTATTCTGTTGCCACTTTCATTGTTTGGATTTCAGATGCCGACGGCAAACGATGTTGTTTTTCTGGTGCTTCTTGGCGTGTTACCGACGGCGCTGGCCTATTACCTTTGGTACGAAGCGGCAGCGCGGGTATCGACCCTGACTGCAACTTTGATGTTCGCCGCTTCGGTGGTGTTCACCTTCATCAATTCAGCACTGTTTCTGGGGGCATCCATCACGCCAATGGCCGCAATAGGTGCTGCGTTGATCGTCTTGGCTGTTTTTCTCACGACTAAATCGAGTGCAAAAAGCTGATCAGCGTGTACCTGGAGATGACAGTCTTTTCATCCTATTTGCATGAAATTTTCGCGGTTGCATTCGAAGAGTGAACCGGTGGTCGCCACAATAAACCTGTTGTTGCCATCAAACTGAATACTATTGGTTGCAGCTGAGTCGCTAACATATTCTTGGAGATCGTCTTGGGGAATTGGTACTGCTGCATCTGAGCCAGATTTTATATTAGCAGCGAGAACTTTCTGTACAGTGGTCGTAAGTTGCCCCGAGACGAATGACCACTCTTTTTCCGTTTTGATCAATACGGTCGATTCCAAATCCGATTCTGGTAGTACAGCATGATACCGGAAAACCTCTGTCATTTTCCCGTTCGGAAGAAAGTTCAAATTGATACGAATATTGACCTCTACTTGTGAGCGAGCATTTTGTAAGTCGCTACGGCATACCCAAGAGCCAAGTAGTGTGTCAGCAGCCGCATTTGATGCGGCCGCCACCAAGAAAAAGGCGAGGGGTGTTCTCACCCCTCCATCGCCTCAAGCTCATCAATGAAGCCAGAGATCATGGACAGGCCCTTATCCCAGAACTTGGGATCACTGGCATCAAGGCCAAACGGGGCAAGCAATTCCTTGTGGTGTTTTGATCCACCGGCGCGCAGCATCTCGAAATACTTGTCTTCGAACCCTTCCGAACCGCTGGCGTAAACGGAATAGAGCGCATTCACCAGACCGTCGCCGAACGCATATGCATAGACGTAGAAGGGCGAGTGGACGAAGTGTGGGATATAGGCCCAGAAGGTCTCGTACCCATCCATGAATTCGAACGCGGGCCCAAGGCTTTCGGCCTGAACGCTCATCCACAATGCGTTGATGTCGTCTGGCGTCAGTTCGCCCTCACGACGCGCCGCGTGCAGCTTGCATTCGAAATCGTAGAAAGCGATCTGGCGGACAACCGTGTTGATCATGTCTTCGACTTTGCCTGCCAACAGCACTTTGCGCTGTTCCGGGGTTTCAGCCTGATCCAGCATTTTGCGGAAAGTCAGCATTTCGCCGAACACAGATGCAGTTTCAGCCAGCGTCAGCGGCGTCGATGACAACATCTCTCCCTGATCAGCGGCCAGAACCTGATGGACGCCGTGGCCCAGTTCGTGCGCCAGTGTCATCACGTCGCGAGGTTTGCCCAGGTAGTTGAGCATCACATAGGGGTGCACCTCGGTGACCGTTGGATGCGCAAATGCGCCCGGTGCCTTGCCCGGTTTTACAGCAGCGTCGATCCAGCCTTTCGAAAAGAACGGTGCTGCGATTTCGCCCATGCGCGGGTCGAACGCGTTATAGGCGTTCATCACGGTTTTCTCGGCTTCGTCCCAGCCCACGATGCGGGTGTCTTCCATCGGAAGCGGCGCGTTGCGATCCCAGACCTGCATGACGTCCAGACCAAGCCACTTACGCTTCAGTTCGTAGTAGCGATGGCTAAGCTTTGGGTAGGCGGCAACGACGGCCTCGCGCAGGGCCTCAACCACCTCGGGTTCTACATCGTTAGACAAGTGACGACCGGTCTGCGCTGTCGGCATATTGCGCCAGCGGTCGACGATTTCCTTTTCCTTAGCCTGTGTGTTGTGGACACGGGCAAAGGTCTTGATGTTGTCCTGAAACACGCTGGCCAGCTCGCGAGAGGCGGCCTCACGTTTGGCGCGGTCCTGCTCGGTCAGCAGGTTCAGGGTGCCTTCGATATTCAGCTCTTCGCCATCCACTGTGAAGGTCAGGCCAGCGATGGTCTCGTCAAAAAGGCGTTCCCATGCGTCGCCAACAACGCCGAGATCGTGCAGGAATTTCTCAAGTTCATCCGAGAGCTGGTAGGGCTTCATCGCGCGGATGCGGCGGAAGACAGGCTCATAGCGTGCCAGATCTGCGTTGGCATCAAAATGGGCCTTCAAAACGTCATCGTCGATACGGTTGATCTCGAGCGTGAAGAACACCAGCGGGGTGGTGAAGATCGTAACCTTTTCCTGCATGTCCGACAGGAACTTGGCACGCTCGGCATCAGTGGTCAGCTGGTAATAGCGCAGACCAGCGAACGACATGATGCGGCCGGCGATGGAATTGATTTTCTCATTGCGCTGAACGCAGGTCAGCAGACCTTCGGCATCCAGATCGGCCAGCTTGCCCTCGTAATCTGCGGCAAACGATGCGCATTCCTGTTCCAGCCAATCCAGGTCGCGAGACAGTTCGGGCGCGTCTTCCGATGTATAGAGATCTGTCAGGTCCCATTCCGGCAGGTTGCCAAGATTGTCGGCGCCCCCGGCGGCATTTGCGTCACGGACGGGAAAGGGAAGGTCGCGCATGGATCACCTCGAAAAATTGCTTTGGGCAACATCTAGGCACAGGACGCAAGGATCACAAGCGGCCTGTCGATTTGTGCTGACTTGTAGCCGGGTTAGCGTGCCGCCGCCCCCTCAGGCTGACTTTCAGTCTGGCTGGAGAGGAAATGAGACGCCAACTCCTCAAAGACCGGGCCGCGCACCTCGGGGGCTTCCATCATGACTTCATGCTCGCCATTTGGAATTTCGATCAACCGGCCGAGAGGCCAGTTTGCCATGCGCGCACGGATCGCTTTTCGATCCACGATCTGTTCGTGACTGCCCAGATAGGTCAGGCAAGACATGTTGGGGGCAGGCTGGGCCATCAGATAGGCGCATTCATCCAATGCCTCACGCAACCAGATGGTAGATGGAGCACCAAGGGCCAACTCAGGGTGTGCGGCCAGCTGATCCTGCATCATTTTGTACATTTCCGGGTCGCGGGTCAGTACGTTGCCTTCGAAAGGCTGTGAAACGACATAGCTTTCCAAAGAAGTCGTCGGTGGTGTTCGTTCACCCAATCCAAAACGTGGCCCCCAATAGGCGGTCAGCCGACTGAGCGGCCTCATGATGGGGGTAAAAAAGATACCCCACATCGGGCCAGTAAAGGCGCAAGCCGAGAAGCAATCGTTTTCGAGAATCGCGCGCATCCCGATGGCCCCACCCATCGAATGCCCGATGACGTACCATGGCTTTGGCAAATCCAGGTTGCGTGCCAAACCCAATACGGCCTGAACGTCTTTCTGATAGTCGGGGAAGTGTTCAACGTGGCCGATACGATGATCGTGCAAAAGTCGGTCAGCAAGACCCTGACCGCGCCAGTCTATCGACAGAAATGCAAATCCCCGACCAGTGAACTCACCAGCGGCGTTGCCATATTTTTCGACATATTCCGTACGGCCCGGGAACATCATCACCGTGCCTTGGACTTCACCCTGGGGCATCCAATGGCCCACACGGATGCGCTTTCCGTCCGATGTCGTCAGCCAATGGGCTTTGCCACCGGCAGGACCGCCGGCCACATCTTCAAAAAAGGGGGCCGGCGACAATTCCATCAGGCCAGCACCGAGGCGAGTTTCATGGCGATTCCCATGTCTCCGTCAACGCTCAGCTTGCCGGACATGAACGCGCCAGTCGGGTTCAGGTCACCGCTGAGGATTTGTTCGAATGTATCTGCGTCCGCGCTCAGGGTTACGTCTGCTTCTTCGTCGCTCACGCGGGCGCCGTTCGCATCCAGAACGATAGCGCCCAGATCCGCGATGGCGAATTTGGCAGATGCGTCGAAATCACCGCCTGCCAGTTTTTCGTTCAGCGCGGCTGCCGCCTTTTCAAGAATCTCGCTCATGGTCTTCCTCATTTTGTTTGTGCGCCGTGAATGGACATCCCCGGTCGCAACGCTACACTGAACATTGTTATGAGCATTGCAATCTCCAATCTCAAAGGTACCGTTGCGGCACTTGCCGTCATAGTCACGTTTTCCACCAGTTGTTTCGCGCAACAGGCGGATTCGCGGGACGAGACAGCGCTGTTGGAACAACTCTCACAAGCCACGCCTGAACAGGCTATCAGCATTGATCGGCAGTTACAGGCCCTATGGTCGCAATCCGGTTCCGCATCAGCGGATCTGTTACTGGAAAGAGGGCGTGAGGCTCTGAATGACGGGGATATAGACGCCGCGCTTGACCATCTGACCGCGCTTACCGACCACGCCCCTGAGTTTGCCGAAGGTTGGCATGTTAGGGCATCAGCATTCTTTGGTTTGGAACGGTTCGGTATGGCCGTTGCTGATCTTGAGTATGCTCTGACGCTAAACCCCAATAATTACGAAGCTATCTATGGCCTCGGTTTGATTTTCGAAGTGATCGGCCAGCCTGAAGAGGCGTACGAAGCCTATTCGCGTGCATTGTCTATACATCCTCATCACGAAGAAGTAACCAATGCCGTGAATCGGCTGAAGCCTCAGATCGAAGGCAAAGCACTCTAAAGGTCCGGGGCAGGGGGCAAAGGTGAACGGGTCATCCCGAATCGTGGCCGTTCTCGGCCCGACAAACACAGGTAAAACCCATTACGCGATTGAGCGGATGCTGGGGCACCGAACAGGTGTGATCGGCCTGCCGCTGCGTCTTTTGGCGCGCGAGGTGTATGACAAGATTGTTGCCATCCGAGGGCCGTCTGTCGTCGCTTTGGTTACGGGCGAAGAGCGGATCGTTCCACCTCGCACCCAATATTGGGTGTGTACCGTCGAAGCGATGCCCGAGGGTATGGGCGCTGATTTCGTAGCTATCGACGAAATCCAGCTATGTACCGATCCTGAACGCGGCCATGTCTTTACTGACCGCCTGTTGCGTGCACGCGGCACCAACGAGACGCTGTTTTTGGGGTCTGACACGATGCGCGGCCCAATCGCGGCACTGGTGCCTGAGGCACAGTTTGTTCGCCGCGAACGCATGTCTCAGTTGGTTTATGCCGGTTCAAAAAAGATCAGCCGAATGCCACCGCGCAGCGCGATTGTCGGTTTCTCCGTGGAAAACGTATATGCCATCGCTGAATTGCTGCGTCGCCAAAAGGGCGGGGCGGCAGTCGTTATGGGGGCGCTTAGCCCGCGGACTCGGAACGCACAGGTTGATCTCTATCAGAATGGCGAGGTCGACTATCTTGTTGCCACCGATGCCATCGGGATGGGTCTTAACCTCGATGTGAATCATGTGGCGTTCTCGTCCTTAACCAAGTTCGACGGACGACGGATGCGTCCGCTTGCCCCGAATGAGTTGGCACAGATCGCCGGTCGGGCAGGGCGCGGCATGTCTGACGGAACCTTTGGCGTGACGGGCGAGGCACCTCCGTTGGATGAAGGTGTTGCACAGGCCATCATGGACAGCCGGTTCACACCGATGAAAAAGCTGAACTGGCGGAATGCCGCTTTGCGATTTGGTTCGATCGATGCGTTGATCGACTCGCTTGAGATCAGTCCGAATGATGAACATTTGATCAAAGCGAGGCCCGCTGATGATCTGAATGCGCTTAAATCGCTGTCGCAGATAACTGAGGTCGCTGCGCGTGCCAGTGATGGCCCATCGATCCGTTTGCTGTGGGATGTGTGCCGAATCCCCGATTTTCGCGGCATCAGCCATGCCGAACACGCCGGTTTGCTCGAGGTGATCTATGGGCACCTGCACGAACGTGGCTCGATTCCCGATGATTTCATGGCGCGGCAAATCCGCCGAATCGACAGAACCGACGGAGATATCGATGCTTTGTCTAAAAGGTTGGCATATATTCGCACCTGGACATATGTTGCGCAACGAAATGGTTGGGTGCGTGACGAATCTCATTGGCGTGATGAAACGCGCACTGTAGAAGACAGGCTGTCAGACGCTCTTCACGAACGTTTGACTCAAAGATTTGTGGACCGGCGCACGTCCGTTTTGTTGCGCCGGCTCAAACAGAAGGAGGCCCTTTTGGCCGAAGTAAATGACAAGGGTGAAGTGACCGTCGAAGGTGAATTCGTCGGTCGTCTGGAAGGGTTCCGGTTTAGTCCGGACAAAAGCGCGCAAGGAACCGAGGCGAAAGCGCTCAAATCGGCATCCCTGCAAGCACTCGCGCCGCAATTCCATCTGCGTGCCGATCGCTTCTACAATGCACCCGATACCGAAATTGATTTCACTGATCAGGGCGGCCTGATGTGGGGCGAATACGCAGTCGGGAAACTGGTTGCTGGTGCCGAACCGCTCAAGCCCGTGGTTGAAGTATTTGTGGATGAGGCTGCAGGCCCGGAAGTTGAACAGAAAGTTCAGCGGCGCCTGCAACATTTCATTGATCGCAAGATCGCAGCGCTTTTCGAGCCGCTGTTGAACCTGTCGCGTGATGAGGAGCTGAGCGGTCTGGCCAAGGGATTTGCGTTCCGGATGGTCGAGGCGCTGGGCGTGCTGCCGCGTGCAGGTGTCGCGCAAGAGGTCAAAGATCTGGATCAGGATGCCCGCGGTGCGCTGCGCAAGCATGGCATTCGGTTTGGACAATTCACGATCTTCATGCCGCTACTGCTGAAACCCGCTCCGACGCGCCTGCGTTTGGTGCTGTGGGCGCTGGCTGGCGGTTTGCAGGAGTTCCCCGAAGCACCGCCTCCGGGTCTGGTCACAGTGCCGGTCGCCAAAGGTGCGCCCGAGGGTTACGACACAATGTGCGGCTACCGCGATGCGGGAGAACGTTCGATCCGTATCGACATGCTGGAACGCCTGGCAGACATGCTGCGCGCCGAAGACAGCCGGGGCGGGTTCGAAGCCAAGCCCGACATGTTGTCCATCACTGGTATGACTTTGGAGCAGTTCGCTGACTTGATGCAGGGACTTGGTTACAAGGCCGAACGGGGCGAGCGTGAGAAGGCCAGAGCGGTACCGGCTGAAGTGGCCGCGACACCTGAACCCGCTGGGGAAGAAGCTGCGGAGCAATCCGTAGCTGCGGAAACATCGGCAGCTGAAGCCGTGACCGATGAAGTCGTTTCACCCGCTGAAGTACCAGCTGAGACCACCGAAAGCGCCGAAACACCAGCTGAGGCTCCCGCATCCGATGAGCCTGAGGTCGAAGTGTTCTACACCTTTACCTGGGGCCGTCAGCGTCAGGCCAACCGTGGTCCGCGTCGCGAACAGCGGCAGGGGCAGGGCAAAGGCAAACCGCGAGGCAAACCTCAGGAAGGGCGTGGTAAACCGCAGGGCAAGAAGGGTGGCAAGCCTCAAGGCGCCAAGACTTTCTCGTCGCGGCCTCCCAAAAAAGAGAAGGCTATCGACCCTGACAACCCCTTCGCCGCGGCGCTTATGGGTTTGAAAGAAGGAAACTAACCTACTATGGCCGAAGCACAGGCCAAGCTGCGAATTGACAAATGGTTGTGGCAGGCGCGGTTCTTTAAAACCCGCAGCCTGGCTGCCAAACAGGTTAGCGGCGGTCATGTGCGTGTAAACGGAAACCGGGTGCTGAAGCCAGCTCAGGCTGTGGCGCCCGGCGACGTTCTGACCTTTCCGCAAGGACGCATCGTCCGGGTCGTGCGCGTCGAAAAACTAGGGGAACGACGAGGTCCAGCGCCCGAAGCGCAAACGTTGTACTTCGATATGACGGAAAAGAAGGACACGCCGCCCAAGAACCCGGGGTTTGAGGGAAAAGGTCGTCCAACCAAGAAAGATCGGCGGGCACTTGATCTTTCTCGCACCCAGGAAGGCTGATCCTATCTTGAAGACAGGGTCAGACTGGATTAGCTAAACGCCAAACCGCAAACTGGAAATAACCATGACTTATGTTGTCACCGAAAACTGCATCGCCTGCAAATACACCGACTGCGTCGAAGTTTGCCCGGTGGACTGTTTCTACGAAGGTGAAAACACACTGGTCATTCATCCCGATGAATGCATCGATTGCGGAGTATGCGAACCGGAATGCCCGGCAGATGCGATCCGTCCCGATACCGAGCCTGGGATGGAAACGTGGGTCGAGTTCAACCGCAAATTCGCTGAACAGTGGCCTGTCATCGTTACCAAAAAGGATCCTCTGCCAGAAGCTGAGGAACGTGATGGCGAAGAAGGTAAGATGGAGAAGTACTTCTCCGAAGCGCCGGGCGAGGGCGGCTGAGCGATTCGCCAGGTCAAATTGACCTAAATCTGGCACGATTGTGCTGTAACCCGTTGGAAACGTGGCGATTGTCTAAAATTGCCAGTGCGTAACCTTTCGGGTGTCGCTTTTTTGTGATATACTTAACTCTTACATGATGACCGAGATGGGATGCGCTCCGTAAGTATGCTCGCTTTGGGGTTCTAAATTTTTGACAATATAGCCGCCTGACGGGGCCTGACCGGTCCCGCTTGTGGTTTTTTGTCGCCTCTGTCCCGCTCTTCAACCAAGGATACACGTGAATGACAAAGTCGAAAAAGCTTGAGTTCCGCCCGAACGACTATGTTGTCTACCCCGCACATGGCGTGGGTCAGATCATCTCGATCGAAGAACAAGAAGTTGCGGGATTCTCGCTTGAGCTATTCGTCATCTCTTTTGAGAAAGACAAGATGACGTTGCGCGTGCCGACCAACAAGGTGACCGAATCCGGCCTTCGCTCGCTGAGCTCACCGGATGTGATCAGCCAGGCGATGAAAACGCTCAAGGGTAAAGCCAAGGTCAAACGCGCAATGTGGTCGCGTCGTGCTCAGGAATATGAGCAGAAGATCAACTCGGGCGATCTGATCTCGATTGCCGAAGTGGTCCGTGATCTGCACCGCACCGATGACCAGCGCGAACAGAGCTATTCCGAGCGCCAGTTGTACGAAGCCGCTCTGGAGCGTTTGACGCGTGAAGTGGCTGCCGTTTCCGGCGCCGACGAAATCTCTGCTGCCAAGCAGGTCGACGAAGTACTGATGTCGCGCGCTGCCGCCTGATATCGCTGCACTTTAGTTTGAGGCCGCTCCAGTTTTGGGGCGGCCTTTTTTGTACCGTGTCGCTTGGTCTGAAAACGGTTTTTCGTTATTTTCCAGAAAGGTGAAGCCGAAATCGGGTCTTGGATGAAGCAAACGGTCAAATTCCTGTACATAGGCAAGGAACCGATCTCGATCCGGTTCCGCTACCTTCTGATCCTGTTTGACGCAGCGACGATCGTATTCTTTGTTGCAACCGCGCATGTGCCGCACGGCCCTGGCTTGATCGCAGCAAGTTGGGCCGTAGGGCTGGTAATCCTCTTGGATTTTTCTGCACGAATGTGGATCGCCAAAGACAGATGGAAACTGCTGCGGCAGATTTATACCCTTGCTGACATCGTGGTAATTGTTTCCCTGATCCTGGACCCGTTCCTTACTGGAAGCTTGGCGTTCCTCAGGATATTGCGTGCCCTGCGGTTGATCCATTCCTATCATCTGCTCAGAGATCTTCGGAGGGACAGCAGTTTTTTCAGAACTCACGAAGACGCTGTGATAGCTGCGATAAACCTGCTCGTTTTTGTATTTGCCACTTCAACAGCAGTGCTGGTTTTTTTCATTCCGGATGATAGCAAGACGCCTTATATCGACGCACTGTATTTTACGATGGCGACGCTGACGACAACAGGGTTCGGGGACATCACGCTGCCCAGCCCGGGGGGTAAACTGTTCTCGGTATTCATCATGGTGGTCGGCGTTGCGCTATTCGTACGCCTCGCGCAGGCTATTTTCATGCCTCAAAAGGTTCGTCACAAATGCCCCAGCTGCGGGCTTTACAGGCATGATCCGGACGCCGTGCATTGCAAACACTGTGGCGAGACCTTGCGTATTGAAACCGGCGGTGTGGCTTAGATCAGTGCTGCCAGGGTAAGTAGAAACGTGATTTCACTGATCTGTTGGGATGCGCCGAGAATATCGCCTGTCTGACCGCCAATCTTGGCCTTTGCGATGACTGCCAGAATGCCAGCTGCCATTAGTGCGCACAGGGCTGGTAACAACGCGAGCTTTCCAATCAGCAGCAATGCCAGAATTACGGCTATCCCCAACCCGGAAACAACGGCAAGGGATGAGGGCGCGCCCACGCTGTGACTCAGTCCCGATTTCCGGGCGTTTGGCAACGCGCTCATCAGCAAGGGCATCGAGGCACGGGAAACAACGCAAGCTGCCAGTATGCCGGTCAAAGCGCCATTATTCAGCAAAACCATGACCGCTGATATGCGCAGCAATTGCGCGATACCCAACGCCAGCACACCATACGTACCAATATGGCTGTCTTTCATGATCTCAAGACGGCGTTCGACGGTGAAACCGCCCCATAGCCCGTCGAAGGTATCCGCCAGCCCGTCTTCATGCATGGCCCCGGTCGTGGCAACCAGTACTGCGACCAATAGGGTCGCGCATGCCAGAACAGGTAGGTTCAAGGCCATGGCCAACCAGCCGATGGCGCAGGCAATCAAACCAACGACCAGGCCGCTTAGGGGAAAGGCCCATGCCGCTTGTGCCTGACGGGTAAAAACCTGCTCAGGCAAACGTGGCAGCGGCAAACGCGTCAGCAGAACCAGCGCCAGCGGAATATCCCACGCGGAAAACGGGGTGGTGTCGTTTTTGTGCACTCCCAGGCCTTTCAGGGTCTTGTCGGTTTGCTTGCTTCGGTTAAACACGCAGGACCACTCTGATGCAACGAGGCTTTGAATGCTGCCCGAACTGAATGATCTGAATACGTTCCGGGAAGCCCTGAAAGGGGCGCCTGGACCTGACGAGTCCGCCCTGCAGGGCGCAACAGACCGCAATGGTCAATTGACCAAGCCACCCGGAGCATTGGGCAGGCTTGAGGATCTGGCGATCTGGTATGCAGGCTGGCGTGGGGATGCCCGGCCGCAGATCTCGTCGCCACAAGTCATCGTGTTTGCAGGAAACCACGGAGTGACGGCGCAAGGGGTGTCTGCGTTTCCGTCAGAAGTGACAGTGCAGATGGTCATGAACTTCCAACACGGTGGTGCGGCGATCAATCAACTTGCGAAAGCCGCAGGTGCCAAGATGGATGTGCATGCGCTTGAACTGGATCGCCCGACTGCTGATTTCACCAAAGAAGCGGCGATGAGCGAGCAGGAGTTGCTCGAAGCGCTGCGTACCGGCTGGAACGCAGTGGACGCCGGGGCGGATCTTCTGGTCGTTGGTGAAATGGGCATCGGCAATACCACCCCCGCAGCGGCAATCGCGTGTGCATTGTTCGGCGGTGATGCTGCTGATTGGACCGGGCGTGGTACTGGTGTCGATGATGCAGGTCTTGCCAATAAAACACGGGTTGTGGCCGAAGGTGTGGCGCTGCATGGCAGCTCTGATGGTCTGGAAGTTCTGCGCTGTCTTGGCGGGCGCGAAATTGCCGCCATGGCAGGAGCAATTGCCGCGGCACGCGTGTTGCGTATCCCTGTTGTTCTTGATGGCTTCATATGTTCTGCGGCTGCGGCGTGTTTGGCGCAGGTTTCGGACAACGCTCTGGACCACACCGTAGCAGGCCACCAGAGCGCTGAGGGCGCCCATGGTGCCGTTTTGGCCAAACTGGGTAAGGAACCCCTTCTGAGCCTTGGTTTGCGTCTGGGCGAAGGATCGGGCGGAGCCTTGGCCATCAACATCGTCAAAAGTGCGGTCGCCTGCCATTCAGGCATGGCAACGTTCGCTGAAGCAGGTGTTTCAGACGGATAAACGCCAGTCCTGATCCAAGGAACGCCTTGGGTCAGGCAGACTTTTTGGCGTGTTCTTCGGCCAGTTCCAGCAACGCGGTTTCCAGATCCTTTTCAAGTTTCTGGGCGCGCTCAATGTACTTCTTGTTCTCAGCCGTAGGCATCCCGGGAATCCATAGTTCCGCCAGATCACGGATCGATTTCCGGTCATGATGGTAGAAGGTCTGCTCGGCCTGCGCGGCTTCGTATTCACTCAGACCAATATTCTCGAGAACATAGCGCCCCGCACGCAATGAGCTGTCAAACATCTCGCGAACGATGTCATTTGCGCCAGCCTGATACAGTTCGTAGACGTGGTTACGATCATGTGCGCGTGCCACGATATGCAGATCGGGCCGTTGGCGCCGCGCATAGCCGACAAGGCGGGTGACCTGCTTGCGATCATCCATCGCTGCAACCAGTACCGCAGCCTTTTCAATGCCTGCTGCGCGCAATAGTTCTGGGCGAGTGGGATCGCCCAGAAACCCTTTGACCCCAAAGCGCCGCATCAATTGGATCGTCTCGATGTTGTGGTCGAGAACAACCGTTTTGAAGCCACTCGCCTGCACCAGCCGGTTTACGATCTGACCGAAACGACCAATACCTGCGATGATCACCGGTCCCTTTTCGTCGATAGTGTCCGCCTCGACCTTTGGGCTGCTGTCTCCGATATAGCGAGAAACCATATCGTAGATGATGAACAGCAGAGGCGTGATCAGCATTGTCAGTGCGATGATCATCAGCAGCTTTTGTGACAGTCCGGGCGGAATGACATTCTGTTGTGTCGAGAAGGCGAGCAGCACAAATCCAAATTCACCAGCCTGCGCCAGCCCAAGTGTAAAGAGCCAGTGATCGCGTCCCCGCAGCTTGAACGCACGGCCAACGATAAACAGGATGATGCCCTTGGCCAGAATAACTAACAGGGCCAAACCGATCAGGTCGAACGGGTCGGCAAAGAAGTAACCGACGTCGATACCGGCCCCGACGGTGATGAAAAATAACCCGAGCAGCAGGCCTTTGAACGGCTCAAGGTCACTCTCCATTTCGTGCCGGAATTCAGAGCTCGCCAGAACGACACCCGCCAAAAAAGCGCCCAAAGCCGGTGAGAGCCCCACCAAGGTCATCAGGAACGAGATGCCGACCACAATCACCAGGGCAAGTGCGGTATACATCTCGCGCAGGTGGGTGGCGTGGATGAAACGGAATAGGGGGCGGGTCAGATAGATGCCGGCGAGCACAACAAAAGCGACGGCACCGATTGTGACCAAAGTAACGGCCCACCCGGGCAGACCTTCGACCAGCGAAAGGGCGTGATGTGCGTCTGCGCCATGCGCCGCATCGCCACCGCGGTCGATCGAGCCATCATCCTCGATATGAATGCTGGCAGGCAGCGCCAGCAATGGCAGAAATGCAAGGATCGGAATGACCGCAATGTCCTGTGTCAGCAGCACTGAAAAGGTAGCTCGACCGCCGTTTGTTTGCATCAGACCCTTTTCTGAAAGGGTTTGAAGAACGATTGCAGTTGATGAGAGTGACAGAGTTAAGCCTACCGCCAACGCAACAGACCAGGGTTGTCCGGTATAGATCGCAACGGCTGCGATCACGATGGTAGACATAGCCACCTGCAGCCCGCCCAAGCCCAACAGCTTGTCACGCATGTCCCATAAGGCGCGCGGTTCAAGCTCCAGACCAATCAGGAACAGCATCATGACGACGCCGAATTCTGCAACATGCTGCAGGCTTTCGGTTTCTGCACCTACCAAGCCAAGAATAGGTCCAATCGCGATACCCGCCGCCAGATACCCCAGCACGGACCCCAATCCCAAGCGCGCCGACAAAGGTACGGCTATGACTGCCGCTGCCAGGTAAATCGTGGCTTGGTAGAGGAATTCTTCCATAGTGGTTCTTTCTTGATTTTCAGGTCGGCAACGGGGCGTCGCGCTTGAGTTGGTCCATGACGATCTGGCTTTGCACACGCGCCACTGCAGGATGCGGCAGGATCACCTCATGAAGCAAGCGGTTGAGGGCGGAAAGGTCGTCGCAGTAGACGTGCAGCAGATAATCTGCCTCACCTGTCATCGTCCAGGCGCTCGTAATCTCACTGCGGCTGTCGACCATACGGGCAAAGCTTGCGGATTGGTCAGGGCCATGCGTGCCGAGATGTACCTGAATGAAGCCCTGAACCTGCAAGCCCAGCTTGAGTGGGTCCAGACGGGCGGCATATCCAGTTATGTACCCATCAGCTTCAAGCCTTTGTCTTCGGCGGCCCGCCTGACTGGGCGAGAGATTCAGTAATTCGCCCAATTGATGTGCCGTAAGGTGAGCGTCTTTTTGAAGTGCTGACAGCAGACGTGTATCGGTGGCATCCAGCATATGCGGAGAATTCCCGGTTTTCTATCAATGTGTGCGGCAATCGCGCGCGTAATCATAGATTACACGAAAACAATGCGCAGAAACAGCACCAGTTAAAGCGTATTTTTGAATCAGCAAAGAAATTCCTGTTTTGGAGGAGACGCGCCATGGGTCCTTTCCCGCATAACGCCCCGAAATCAACGATCAGTGAAGAAAACCCAGCCGGCACCGATGGCTTTGAATTTGTCGAGTTCGCGCACCCGGAACCGCAGGAACTGCGTGACTTGTTTGCAAAGATGGGATTCGAACTGGTTGCGCATCACAAGGATAAGCCCGCCGTTGAGCTTTGGCAGCAGGGTGATGTGACTTACATCCTGAATGCCGACCCCGAGAGCTTTGCCGCAAAGTTCGTCGCAGATCATGGTCCTTGCGCCCCGGCGATGGGCTGGCGTGTTGTCGATGCCCAAAAGGCTTATGAGCACGCAATTTCAAAGGGGGCAGAACCTTATGATGGCGCGGATAAGACCATCAATGTTCCAGCGATCAAAGGCATCGGTGGATCGCTGATCTACTTCATCGATCAGTATTATGAAACGTCACCCTACAATCAGGAGTTCGAGTGGCTCAAGCAATCGAAGCCACGCGGGGATGGTTTCTACTATCTCGATCACCTGACCCACAACGTCTACAAAGGAAACATGGACAAGTGGTTCCGTTTCTATGGCGATCTGTTCAACTTCCGCGAAATCCGGTTCTTTGACATTCAGGGCAAATTCACGGGTCTATACAGCCGTGCCTTAACCTCGCCGTGTGGTCGTATCCGCATTCCAATTAATGAGGATCGGGGTGAAACCGGGCAAATCGTGGCGTATCTCAAGAAGTACAACGGCGAGGGCATTCAGCATATCGCGGTTGGTAGTGACGATATCTATGAATCCACCGATGCGATTGCGGAGAAGGGTCTGAAGTTCATGCCCGGCCCGAACGAAGCCTACTATGACATGTCGTTCGACCGGGTTTCGGGTCATGACGAACCCAAAGACCGCATGATGAAGCACGGTATCCTGATCGATGGCGAAGGTGTCGTTGATGGAGGCGAGACCAAGATTCTGCTCCAGATCTTTTCGAAGACCGTGATTGGCCCGATCTTCTTTGAATTCATCCAGCGCAAGGGCGATGACGGTTTCGGTGAAGGTAACTTCAAAGCCCTTTTCGAATCCATCGAGCGCGAGCAGATTGAATCAGGTGAAATCTCGGCTGCTTAACAGCCTGGCTGCAAATGAAACTCCGGCGCGTCCAACACCAGCCAGGTCCAAGTGACCCCGGCGCGCCGGTTTGCTGGCTGGATAGATCCAGTCTCAGACCGATGGCGTACGTCAAATCCGCTTTGCACCGCTACTTCCGTGATCAGATCAGCCGATACTGAGAACCCGGGACGAGATGCAGGGCAGGGACCATGTCGAAGAGACAGGATCATGCGTCCGGATAGTTTCAGCAGGCTTGCAAGCGTTTCGATGGCAACTGCTTGATCGGTAGGTGCCAAATGATGAAGGACCCCGATGGCAAGAACGGTATCGAAATCCCCTTTGCTGAAACCTATGCCACTGAGCGTCGGCAGTCTGCCATCGTCCCATGACACGTTCCTGCTCGGATAGCCGTTTTGCCCATGATCCCGGAATGTCTTGGCAGGTTCTACCGCTGCTACCTGACATCCGCGCGAAGCCAGCCATGCCGCGTTTGTGCCGATACCCGCACCGACATCAAGCACTTTGCCTGTGTCAGGTAGAAACTCAGCGACTGGTGCCAGAACATCTTCGGGACATAGCTGCCCATAAGCCTCAATCAGGTAGGGCGCTTCAATCTCATAACCATGGATGACCTGATCCGCGTAGTCAGCCACGAGGCATTTTCAACGTCACACTACGCCCGCGTTTCTGGTAGCGCAGTTCGCTGTCACCGATGGCGATTACTTTGCCACCATCGACCCGGTCCCCAACTTTCAGCTTTTTGTAGCGTCCACTGGGAAGCCGGACCAATGCGCGTCGATTTGCAGGTGTGCCATACACCCCGATCAGGTTGAGTTTTCGCAGGTTCAGCGCATTGTCCAGCGTCGCTTGCCGGGCGACAGAGGCTGTTGTCGGGATTTTGGGTGCAACGGATTTCGGCTGAAATGTTCCAGCTTCTTCACTCGATTGTGCAACAGCAGCCGTCGAACCCAACGGGGCTGTACCTGTGCTTGCTTTCCTCGAGGCAATCACTGCGATTGAGGCTGGTCGGATCTTAGGGCGAGGGACTCTTACAACGGCCAAGGCTGTTGGGGTATGGTCAACCTTTGGCGTATCTTGCAGTGATTCGGGGCGTAACTTGGGGCGTAGCACGGCCAGTTCTTCGAGAGACCGCCCACCAAGTTGCTGCCGCTCAAATTGCTCAATCAGATCGCCGGGGCGGGCTCGGGGGCGTGTGTCGGCCAACACATCGACTTCCTCGATCACATCAGGATCGGTTTCGAAACGCACCGGTACTTCTGGCGGGACTTTGGAAGGGCGACCAAGATACACGACGATGCCATCCGGGTTCAGCGTGCCCTCTGCGGTAGGGATCACCAAGCCCCGGTCGTCAAATTCGAAACGGGTACCTGCGACGCTGGATTGCCCGGCTTGCTCGAACGGAAGATCGGTATCAAAGCTCTCAACAGGAGGCAGGGCGACAGCATCCTGAGACAGGTCCGAACGATCAATCGAGGCAAGGTAAAGCTCTTCGGGTTCCTCCAGCGATGGCGCGGTCGGTGCTTGCGGAGGTGTAGGAGCCAACCCGGTGACTTCATAAAAGACCTCTTCACTCTCAGGATCCCGAGCGACCTGTTCGACCGGTTGAGGTTCGATATTCAGGGCTTCCAGAATCGCAGTGTCAGTCGCGGTCAGTTCCAGTTCTTCATCGGGGGCGACGTTTTCGAGCTCTGTTTCCGCCGGCAGAGCGATTTGCGTTTCAGGTTCGGGGACGGGGGGTGAAATGGTTTCTTGGGGCTCGGTGGTTGTGACGACCTGTTCCTGAGGTGTCTCTTCCTGTGACAAATCCGAAATCGCTTCGGCTTCGTCGCCTTCGGAGCCTGTCAAAGTCCATGCGCCTACGGCCACACCAACTGCGACGACAGCAGCGGCCAAAGGGATCAGTTGCTTTGGACGTTTGGTTGATGTCCCGGCAGATGCAGGAACATCAGAAGTAATCTCTGGCGATCGAAACACGTCCGGGTCGGCAGTTCCTGCGATTGGGTGAGCAGTTGGGGCAGCCGGATCTTCTGAATCAGTGCTTTCGACTTCCAACACAGGCGATGCTTTTGTGGTTTCGGTCGGTTCGGACGGAATGACCGGCACGGTTTCAGTTGGTTCGGGTGAGGTTTCCGACTCGATTGAGTCCGCGCTTGCCTCCGTCAGCCTTGCAGCATCAGAAAGCAGATACTCTGATATGGAACCCTCTTTCGATTCCAGATCGTTGGCGGTGAAGGTTGTTGGGATAAATCCATGACCCATCGCGAAGGAACGGGCTTCTTCGATTGTTTCCTTGGCCACCGCCGCAATACGGACCGAGTCTCCCTGCTGCTGTGTCGCAAACTCCAATTCAGCCAGCGAATATGGTGTTTCGGACGTCAGGGTTTTTGCCACCTTCTGATCCAGATCTTCAGGGCTTAAGCCCTCAGCATCCAAGGTGAGATACTTTACCTGATCTGAAGGAATGACCACTTTGCAGCTCAGGTCATTCTCAAGTGCGAATCCCTGTTCGCGCAGCGCCTGCATGCGGTCATTCAGATCAGGTGCATCAACCGGAACAGTTCCCACACAAAACCATTCGCCATCTGAGTGATGGTGTAAGGTAATCCCGGTATCATCAAAAGACAGCGCGAAGGCGGGTTTCATAATCTGGCAGAACCATATTTGTCAGAATTCGCGCAAACGCGCTTGCGTCTGCCCTCTGAGATTAAAGCAGGAACCCGCCGAGGGAAAGGAAAAGGCAAAATCTCCCCTTGTCCGGCAAAGGCTTGCCAACCCATGTATAGGATAAGGCAAAAGGAGGGATCACCTTGAAGACACTTGCTTTTCTGGCCGCGATGATGGCGGCGACCTCGGTTGGGATGGCGCATGCGGAAGAACGTCGCATCACCGTTAGCGGAACGGGAACTGCGTTGGCGGAACCAGATATGGCGACCATCACCCTGGGCGTGACGAATGAGAATGCGCAGGCATCTGATGCAATGAAGGCGACGTCTGACGCAGTCGCTCAAATTTTGGCACGGCTGAATGACATGGGGATCGAGGCGCGCGATGTGCAAACCCGTGATCTGTCATTGTCGCCGGTTTGGGCAGGGCGTCACAATCCTGACGGTGAGGCCCCGAAAATCTCTGGGTTTGTAGCATCCAATCGCGTTTTTGTCCGGGTGCGGGATCTGAGTAACCTGGGTGAGATCATGGATGCCGTGATTCGGGACGGTGCCAACGATTTTGGCGGCCTCAGCTTTGATGTGCAGGAACCGAAACCGCTGGAGGCCAAAGCGCGTGCCGAGGCGGTAGCCGATGCAACCGCCAAGGCAGAACAGCTTGCGCAAGCAGCCGGGATCACATTGGGGTCTGTTGTGTCGATCACGGATCAGGGCGGCGGTGCGCGCCCAATGATGCAGATGCGCGAAATGAGTTTTGCCGATGCAGGATCAGTTCCGGTGGCGGGCGGCGAAGTTGGGGTTTCGGTCAATATCTCGATGGTCTTCGAGATATCCGAATAAACTTACGTCTGTGCGCGGGCCATCAATGACTGACGTTGTTGGCCCGACGCATCAAAGTTGTCGGGCTCAAGCCATGTTTCGAACGCATCCCGGACACGTGGCCATTCACTATCGATGATCGAATACCAGGCAGTATCTCTGTTCCGACCTTTGTAGTGTGTCGCCTGACGGAATGTGCCCTCGAAGGTAAAGCCCAAACGTTCTGCCGCGTTGCGAGACGGGGCATTCAACGCATCACATTTCCACTCGTACCGACGATAGCCCAGTTCATCAAAAACCCGGCGCATCATCAGATACATGGTTTCAGTCGACATAGGAGTGCGTTGGAGGAGAGGTGAGAAATGGATGTGGCCAACCTCGATTGAGCCAGCTGCCGGTGCAATTCTGAGATATGACGCAAGACCAACTGGCGTCTCGTCTCGATCCAGTACAGTGTGGAACATCGGGTCAGCATCGGCACAGTTGGCTCGAACCCAGTCTTCAAACTCAAGCTCAGCACCGAATGGCCCATAAGGCAGGTAGGTCCAATTGTGACCGTCAGCGTCTTGCGCAAACGCCCGGTAAAGTCCGGGCGAATGCCGATTTATGTCCAGTGGCACGACGGTGCAGAACCGACCTTCCATCGGTGTGTATGGTGGCGTCGGGCGCGGGAAATCGCCCGATACCGGCGACCCGATAGGTTGACCCAGTTCGTTGGTGTCGTGCTTTGCCATCGTATCAGGCGCTGGCTTTGGACAGGGCCTGATCCAGATCGGCGATCAGGTCATCTGCATCTTCGATGCCAATCGAAACGCGAACCACGTTCGGGCCTGCGCCTGCAGCCTCTTGCTGTTCCGGTGACAGCTGGCGGTGCGTCGTTGATGCAGAGTGAATGATCAGCGACCGGGCATCACCCAAATTGGCCACATGGCTGAAGATTTCGAGCGCGTTCACCAGTTTGACGCAAGAGTCGTAACCACCTTTGACGGCGAAGGTGAACAAAGCGCCCGCGCCTTTGGGGTAATTCTTTTTGACCCGATCATGATAGGGCGATGATGGCAGGCCCGCATAGGTTACATAATCGACGCGATCATCTGCTTCGAGCCAAGCCGCGATTTTCTGAGCATTCTCTACGTGACGCTCCATCCGCAAGCTGAGAGTTTCGATGCCCATCAATGTATAATGGGCCGCTTGCGGGTTCATGGTCATCCCAAGATCGCGCAATCCGATCGCGATACCATGGAAGGTGAAGGCAAGCGGGCCAAATGTCTCGTGAAACTTGAGACCGTGATAGGCCGTTTCAGGCTCGCTGAGGGATGGGAACTTGTCGTTGGCCGACCAGTCGAACTTGCCCGAATCCACGATGCAGCCGCCGGTGACGGTGCCATTGCCGGTCAGGTATTTGGTGGTCGAATGCACAACCAGTGTCGCGCCGTGTTCGATCGGGCGGCACAGATATGGTGTGGCCGAGGTGTTGTCGACGATCAGCGGAATTCCGGCATCGTCGGCCACATCTGCCAGTGAGCGAATGTCGGTGACATACCCGCCCGGGTTGGCGATGGATTCGCAGAAAACCGCACGCGTGTTTTCGTCAATTGCGGCTTTCACGGCATCCAGATCGTCCGTGTCCACGAACTTGGCTTCCCAACCGAACCGTTTGATGGTCTGGCTGAACTGCGTGACCGTGCCCCCGTATAGACGGGTCGAGGCAACAACATTGCATCCCGGACCCATCAGAGGGAACAGGGCCATGATTTGCGCAGCATGACCTGAGGAACAGCAGACCGCACCAACGCCCCCTTCAAGTGTCGCCACACGTTCCTGCAATACTGCAACGGTCGGGTTGGTCAGGCGGGAGTAGATGTATCCAACTTCCTGCAGATTGAACAACGCGGCTGCGTGTTCGGCATCACGGAAGACATACGCTGTCGTCTGATAGATGGGTGTCTGCCGCGCTCCGGTCGCCGGATCAGGGCGGGCTCCGGCGTGGATTTGCAGGGTATCAAAGCCGTAAGTGGGGCCATCAGACATATTTTAATCTCCCGTTGGATTCTTCGCGTTGCTGAATCTCTAGGGCATTGCTGGTCCGCGCACAACGATCCCGTCAGCGCAGCCAAAGCCCCTTGGCCTTGATCGCCTTTCGTATGACCTGCTCTCGCTGAGGCAGATTATTGCGATCGAACATGTCTCTGATCTTTGAACCCTTGCCCTGTATCACCAGCCGCTTCATCGGATCATAGTTCTTTAGAACCTTCTTGATCTTGTTCGGTGCGGCGACGGTTTCCAGCACATCAATTACGTGATCGTTTTCGCGAGCGTAGAGCAAAGGGAACAGTCGATAGTGGCAACTCACAGAGCCATCGAGAAGACCGGGGGGGAGGGCGTCTCGCCCGCCACCGAAGGAATGTATGACTAAAGGCAATGCAGCCTGATCCAGCCACGGGTCTAGGTTCTGTCCGGTCAATTCGGGAATGTTCTCATCGCGAATGACGCGGGCATATTCCAGAAAGCGCTCTCCGAACAAGCGCGGGCATTTGTAGAAGAAATAGCCTGCGTTGAAATACAAATAGCGCCGCCAGTAATCCTCGGGCTGATCGGTATCCAACGAGCTTTCCAGATCCAGCCCGAACCTGCGATACAACGCGCTCCAGATGCCCTCATAGCTTGGCCCATACAGGGTCGGCTTGGGCCAGCTCCCCTCGACCTTCAGAGACGCACCAGGGCGATCAAAGTCAAAGGGTACGTCGGCCAATTCACCCGTGATCAACGTGTCGGTGTCAAAGAAAACAAATGGCTCGCCCTCGGGAAGCGCGCTGAGAGATTCGATTTTGTTTCCGTATGGATAGCTTTCCCCGAATACCTGCGATTCAAATGGCAGTATCTCGGCATCCAGTTGTTTCAGCGCTTTGAGGACATCGGGATTCTGGATGCTTGGATCGTGATGCCAGCGCGGCCCGGGTTGGGGAACGGCGACAAACAGCCGACCTTGGAAGTTCGGCGAAGAATAACGCAATGAGGCCGCAAACAGGACTGCCTCATATTGCAGTCGGTTGTTTTGCCCGACGATAATAATGTTAAACTTCGGGGGTTGCGCCTGCATTCACGTGCTTTCCGATTGGGTGCTTGTTGTTGCACTTAATTGCTCAAACGGGACTACAGCAACCTGCCCGGGGCGTCAAAACCCGTATTTCGAAACGGATTGATAATCGTAAATTTTGGGACATGTATTAACCAAGCCAATGATCAGGAGGTCGACCATGCGGGTCAACGCGGATTTCAGCAAACGAGTGGCAGTTCATTTCGACGACAATGAGTGGGTCGCTTCGCCGGCTGCAGGCGTCGAGCGAAAGATGCTGGATCGTATAGGGGATGAAGTGGCGCGCGCGACTACGATTGTAAGGTTTGCACCCGGCAGTGCCTTTGCGGCGCACACCCACGATGGGGGAGAAGAGTTTCTTGTCCTCGATGGTGTTTTTCAGGATGAAACCGGAGATTTCCCCGTTGGCAGCTATGTCCGCAATCCCCCCACCACCTCTCATACCCCGTCTGCAAGTGAAGGGGCGACAATTCTGGTTAAGCTGCACCAGTTTGACCCGGATGACCGTACTGAAATCCGCCGCTCGATAAATGGAGAGGGAACTGTTCGTCTGTTCAAGGATGACCGCGAGGACGTACAGGTGCAGAACTGGGCCGCAGGCGAGACTATAGATTTGGATGCCACCAAAGGGTTGGAAGTGTTCGTGGTCGAAGGCAGTTTTGCTGAAGATGGCGAAGAGTTTTTCGGATGGGATTGGCTGCGATTGCCGCCCGGGACGCAATCAAAAGCAGTAGCCGGAGTGGCAGGTGCGCGCGTGTGGGTCAAATCCGGGCACCTGAATGGCATGGTTTAGATCTCTTACTGCATCATAAACAGGCAGAATAGCCAGAAAACCGGGTCGAACAGCCCGGTTTTTTCATTTTTTGACCATTTGACAAATTTTACCAATTGATAAAAAATTTGTTTGTGGCAAGCTGGGGGCATAACAAACATATCTACAGGGAGTAGAGTGATGGCACAGGGCCAGATGGCACCCGGTATCGTATCCGGGCGGCTTTCCAGCGATGAGCTGACCTCGAATTTTGCCGATCTGCATCCGCCTCTCGCGCCGCATGAAGCGGCCGTTGCGGCAGATCGCTGCTATTTCTGCTATGACGCGCCATGCGTGACAGCCTGTCCGACGGACATCGATATCCCGCTGTTCATTCGTCAGATCCAGGCTGGGCAGCCGCAGGCGGCAGGTCGCACAATTCTCGAACAGAATATTCTGGGTGGCATGTGTGCCCGGGTTTGCCCGACGGAAACACTGTGCGAAGAAGCCTGTGTTCGCGAAGCTGCCGAAGGCAAACCGGTCGAAATCGGGCGACTGCAGCGTTTTGCCACCGATGATGTAATGGCGTCAGGTGAACATCCGTTCGAGCGTGCTGCACCGACTGGCAAGACGGTTGCTGTAATCGGGGCAGGGCCAGCCGGTCTGGCTTGCGCACACAGGCTGGCGATGTTTGGACATGATGTGGTCATTCACGAATCCAAGCCCAAGCCGGGCGGGCTCAACGAATATGGCATTGCAGCATATAAATCGACGAACGATTTCGCCCAGGCCGAGGTGGACTGGTTGCTGAAAATCGGTGGTATCGCGATCGAAACCGGATCAGTTCTGGGTGAGACCATTTCGCTGGACGGGCTGCTTGAAAACTATGATGCGGTATTCCTGTCTATTGGTCTTGCGGGTGTGAATGCACTTCGGGCGCAGGGGGCAGACAAGGATGGCGTGCGTCACGCGGTCGAGTTCATTTCGGATGTGCGACAAGCCGGTGATCTGGCGCATCTGCCTGTCGGGCGGAATGTTGTTGTCATTGGCGGCGGCATGACTGCGGTGGATGCCGCGGTTAAATCTAAGCTTTTGGGTGCTGAACATGTGACCATTGCCTATCGCCGAGACCGCGATGCCATGGGGGCCAGCCGATATGAACAGGATCTGGCCGCTTCGCATGGGGTTCGGATCATGTGCAACGTGCAGCCCGTGGCTGTTCATGGAAATGGTGCAGCGGCCGAGATTGAACTGGAGTATACTGCAAGCCACGATGGCAACCTGACCGGAACAGGTGAGACTGTTCGCGTACCGGCTGATCAGGTTCTGAAAGCGATTGGACAAACGCTGGAGGGCGCACCCGAAGGGCTGACGCTTGATGGCAGCAAGATCGCTGTCAGCGAAACCGGTCGTACGTCGCTGGAGGGTGTATGGGCCGGCGGTGATTGTGCAGCTGGCGGAGATGATCTGACCGTGACGGCAGTGGCCGAGGGTCGGGACGCCGCGATGGATATACATGCCAGCCTGTCGGCGTAGTGGCCGTCCGCTGAGTATGCTCACAATTTTTCAAGATGCAAAACTGCATCAGGGAGGCCGGATAAATGGCTGATTTGACAACAAACTTTCTGGGAATCTCAAGCCCGAACCCGTACTGGCTGGCATCTGCGCCACCGACGGATAAGGAATACAACGTGCGCCGTGCATTCGAGGCTGGATGGGGCGGTGTGGTCTGGAAAACGCTGGGGTCCGAAGGGCCTCCGGTCGTGAATGTGAACGGACCACGCTATGGCGCGATCTATGGTGCAGACCGGCGATTGCTCGGGTTGAACAACATCGAGTTGATCACCGACAGACCTCTGGAAGTGAACCTCGAAGAAATGGCGCGGGTCAAAGCGGATTACCCCGACCGTGCGCTTATCGCTTCGATTATGGTGCCTTGCGAAGAAGAAGCCTGGAAAGCGATCCTACCGCGTGTCGAAGAGACGGGCGCGGATGGTATTGAGCTCAACTTTGGATGTCCGCACGGGATGAGCGAGCGCGGAATGGGCTCGGCTGTCGGGCAGGTGCCCGAGTACATCGAAATGGTCACACGGTGGTGCAAAAAATATTATGATCGCCCAGTGATCGTAAAGCTGACGCCAAATATCACCGATGTTCGTAAACCTGCTGCTGCCGCGAGAAATGGCGGTGCGGATGCGGTGTCGCTGATCAACACGATCAACTCGATCACCAGCGTCAATCTGGACACCTTCAGCCCTGAGCCGTCGATTGATGGCAAAGGTAGCCATGGCGGATATTGCGGTCCGGCCGTCAAGCCCATCGCACTTTCTATGGTTTCCGAGATCGCACGGGCCGAAGCAACGCATGGTCTGCCGATTTCCGGCATCGGCGGTGTCACCACATGGCGTGATGCGGCAGAGTTCATGTCTTTGGGCTGCGGAACCGTTCAGGTCTGCACAGCTGCAATGACTTACGGCTTCAAGATCATTGATGAACTGACAGCTGGCCTGTCCGAATGGATGGATGAGAAAGGCTATAGCAATGTATCCGAAGTTGTTGGACGTGCAGTCCCCAACGTGACGGATTGGCAGTATCTGAACCTCAATTACGTGGCCAAGGCCAAGATCGATCAGGATCAGTGCATCAAATGCGGTCGCTGCTATGCAGCTTGTGAAGACACCAGCCACCAGGCGATTTCAATGTCCGCAGACCGCGTGTTCGAGGTGAAGGACGAGGAATGCGTCGCTTGTAACCTCTGCGTCGACGTTTGTCCGGTCGAAGGCTGTATTTCGATGGTGCCGATGGATGCAGGTGAGGTTGATCCCCGTACCGGCAATGTTGTGCAGCCGGACTATGCGAACTGGACCACGCACCCGAACAACCCGATGGCGAAAGCCGCAGAATAATCGGTGGCTTTTACAGGTCATGATTGGATTTGGATGAGGGCCGCGTTGCGGCCCTTTTTCATGGGGTAAGCAGTTTCCGATAAAGCGTATCGATAAAGGGTTCTGCACCTTCGAACGGGTCTTCATTCCCGAGAATAGCGCGCACCTGAACATCAAAATCCGCATAGTGCTGCGTCAACGCCCAGATCGAAAAAATCAGGTGATGAGGGTGGACACGTGCGATTTTACCTTGATCCATCCAATGTGTGAGAATTCGCGTTTTTTCATCGACAAGCGATTTCAGGTCGTTTGACAGCGCGTCATGTATGCGGGGCGCACCCTGCACCAGTTCGTTGGCAAACAGACGACTTTCGCGGGGCAGTTCCCGGCTCATCTGTAGCTTGCGATGAATGTAGGACAGGATTTCCTTCAGCGGGTCGCCGTTTTCATCCAGATCGTGCAGAGGCGCTAGCCACGTCTCCAACAAGCCCGAAAGCAGGGCGGTATGGATCGCCTCTTTTGACGGGAAATAATACAGAAGATTTGGTTTGCTGAGGCCGGCTTCGGTTGCGATCTGGTCAACTGTCGCTCCGCGAAAACCATGCGCTGAAAACACGTTCAGAGCGGCTTCGAGAATCGCGGCGCGGTTCTTTTTCTGAATTCTGGTCGGGGCACGGTCTTTGGGCATGTTTCCTGGTCGTCTCTTTTTCCGCCAAGCGGGCACCAAATATGCCGAAATTTGCGGCGGCGCCATGCAATTTCTTGACTGATGTCGAACCCGTGATAGCGTGAGTTTGACCAGATGGTCAAATCAAGACACCAAAAGCGAGCTAAATCGCAAGCAACAGGGGAAAACAAGATGGCGGCTCCGGCGCAGAATCTCAGGATCAATGGCGACAGACTATGGGATAGTCTGATGGAGATGGCGAAAATCGGTCCCGGAGTTGCTGGGGGAAATAACCGTCAGACACTGACGGACGAAGATGCCGAAGGACGCGCATTGTTCCAGAAATGGTGCGAGGATGCGGGCTGTACCATGGGGCTGGACCAGATGGGCAACATGTTTGCCCACCGCGAGGGAACCGATCCCGAAGCGCTGCCGGTCTACGTCGGTTCGCATCTCGATACACAGCCCACCGGTGGAAAGTACGACGGTGTTCTCGGTGTGCTTGGTGGTCTTGAGATCATTCGGACGCTCAATGATCTGGGGATCAAAACAAAACACCCGATCATCGCAACCAATTGGACGAATGAAGAAGGCACGCGCTATGCCCCGGCGATGCTGTCCTCGGGCGTGTTTGCAGGCATGCACACACAGGAATGGGCCTATGATCGCGAAGATGCCGAAGGCAAGAAATTCGGAGATGAACTGAAGCGGATCGGTTGGCGCGGCGACGAAGAAGTCGGTGCGCGCAAAATGCACGCGTTCTTTGAACTGCACATTGAGCAGGGGCCGATCCTCGAGGCCGAAGAAAAGGATATCGGTGTTGTCACGCACGGGCAGGGCCTGAGTTGGACGCAGATCACCATCACCGGCAAGGATGCTCATACCGGCTCAACTCCGATGCCTATGCGCAAGAACGCCGGGCTCGCCATGGCGCGGGTTTTGGAAAAAGTAGACGAGATTGCCTGGTCACACGCCCCGCATGCCGTTGGTGCGGCAGGGCATATCGATGTTTATCCGAACTCACGCAATGTGATCCCGGGTAAGGTCGTATTTACGGTCGATTTCCGCTCGCCCGAACTTGAGGTCATCAAGGACATGGAAAACCGGTTGCGTGTCGCGGCCGAAGATATTGTCGAAGAGATGGGCCTGAAGATTGAGTTCGAGAAAGTTGGCGGATTTGATCCGGTGAAATTTGACGAACAATGTGTGGCGGCCGTGCGCGATGCGGCTGAGCGCCTGGGTTACTCGCACACGAACATCATCTCGGGTGCGGGCCATGACGCGTGCTGGATCAACCGGGTTGCGCCGACAGCCATGGTCATGTGCCCATGTGTAGACGGGCTGAGTCATAACGAGGCCGAAGAGATCAGCAAGGATTGGGCTGCTGCTGGTGCAGATGTCCTGCTCCATGCGGTCGTCGAGACAGCTGAGATCGTAGAATAATAGGTAGGCGTAACAGAGACCTACCCAACAGAATTCGAACAAGACAGAGGCGCAAAGCGCCCGCAGGGAGAATAGCATGTCAACTGTGATCAAAAACGGAACCGTCGTAACCGCTGATCTGACCTATAAGGCTGATGTTAAGGTCGAAGGTGGTGTCATCACCGAGATCGGGCCCAATCTGAAAGGCGACAAGGAGCTTGATGCGACCGGATGCTATGTGATGCCGGGTGGGATCGATCCACATACGCATCTCGAGATGCCCTTCATGGGGACCTATTCCAGCGATGATTTCGAAAGTGGGACGCGCGCCGCGCTAGCGGGTGGTACCACGATGGTTGTCGATTTCGCTCTGCCAAACCCGGGTGAAAGCCTGTTGGACGCTCTGAAGCGTTGGGACAACAAGTCGACCCGCGCAAACTGCGATTATTCGTTCCACATGGCTGTGACCTGGTGGGGTGAGCAGGTGTTCGATGACATCAAGACCGTGATCGAACAACGCGGCATCAATACCTTCAAGCACTTCATGGCCTACAAAGGCGCATTGATGGTGAATGATGATGAACTTTATGCGTCATTCCAACGACTTGCCGAATTGGGAGGTGTGGCCATGGTACATGCCGAAAACGGCGATGTGGTTGCCGAGCTCAGCGCCAAGCTGCTGGCCGAAGGCAATACTGGCCCTGAGGCGCACGCTTATTCCCGACCGCCACAGGTTGAAGGTGAGGCCACCAATCGCGCCATCATGATCGCCGATATGGCGGGTGTACCGCTTTATGTCGTTCATACGTCTTGCGAGGAGGCACACGAAGCCATCCGTCGCGCCAGAATGCAGGGTAAGCGGGTCTGGGGCGAACCTCTGATCCAGCACCTGACGTTGGATGATAGCGAATACTTCCATCACGATTGGGACCACGCCGCGCGCCGGGTCATGAGCCCTCCGTTCCGTAACAAACAGCATCAGGACAGCCTGTGGGCTGGTCTGCAATCTGGCTCATTGAGTGTTGTGGCCACAGACCACTGCGCCTTTACGACCGAGCAGAAACGCTATGGCGTGGGTGATTTTACCAAGATCCCGAATGGGACAGGTGGTTTGGAGGACCGGATGCCAATGCTATGGACACATGGCGTTGGTACAGGGCGCCTGACGCCAAACGAGTTCGTGGCGGTAACTTCAACAAATATCGCCAAGATATTGAATTGTTACCCGAAAAAGGGTTCGGTTCTCGTGGGTGCGGACGCTGACCTTGTGGTTTGGGATCCTGAAAAGTCGAAGACGATCCAGGCGTCGAGCCAGCAGTCGGCGATTGACTATAACGTGTTCGAAGGCAAGGAGGTCAAAGGCCTGCCTCGCTTTACCCTGACACGCGGACAGGTGGCCGTGCACGATGGAGACATCCGAACTCAGGAAGGTCATGGTGAGTTTGTGGCGCGTGAGCCAAACAGCCATGTAAACAAGGCACTGAGCACCTGGAAAGAGCTGACAGCGCCGCGGCCGGTCGAACGGTCAGGTATCCCGGCAACCGGCGTTTGATGCGTGCGGGCCGTCTGAAGGGCGGCCCAAAGCCAACTCTTTTCAAGGCAATGGAATGAACACTGAAAGCACTACCCAGCCCGTGATCGAGGCAAGGCAGCTGGATCTGACCTTCCAGACAAATGATGGTCCGATTCATGCGCTTAAAGACGTAAACCTGACGATCGACAAGGGTGACTTCGTCAGTTTTATCGGTCCGTCCGGCTGCGGCAAGACCACCTTTTTGCGCTGCATCGCCGCGCTTGAGACACCAACCGGAGGCAGCCTGACTGTCAACGGAATGACGCCGGATGAGGCGCGCAGAAACCGGGCGTATGGCTATGTTTTTCAGGCGGCAGGATTGTACCCCTGGCGAACCATTGCGCGGAACATAAAGCTGCCGCTCGAGATCATGGGATATTCGGCCAGTGAACAAGAGGATCGCGTTAACAAGGTCTTGGAACTTGTTGATCTAAAAGGTTTCGGTGGAAAGTTTCCGTGGCAATTGTCGGGCGGGATGCAGCAACGTGCCAGCATCGCGCGCGCTTTGGCGTTTGATGCGGATATCCTTTTGATGGACGAACCCTTTGGTGCCTTGGACGAAATCGTTCGGGACCATCTGAACGAACAACTCCTCGCGCTCTGGGCGCGCACTGAAAAGACCATTGGATTTGTGACGCACTCGATCCCCGAGGCTGTGTATCTCAGCACAAAGATCGTCGTCATGAGCCCTCGTCCGGGCCGTATAACGGATGTCATCGATAGTCCGCTGCCGAAAGAGAGGCCGCTGGATATCCGTGACACTCCTGAGTTTATCGAGGTCGCCCATCGTGTGCGTGAAGGTTTGCGGGCAGGGCATGGAGATGATGTCTGATGGGGGTGAATGACATCAGACGGGCAACAACCGGGGATGTCCCGGCATGCGCGCGCATCATAGCGACGTGGATGGCTCAGACCGAATGGATGCCAGAGGAATTGCCCGAGGAGAAACTGGAGGAACTGATCCGCGAAGCATTTCCGGTAAGGGAAATCTGGGTCTCTGGTGACCCCGTCGATTGCTACATGTCGGTTGACCCCAAAGAACTGAAAGTTGGCGCGCTTTATTGCCTGCGAACAGGTGAGGGTATCGGTAAGCAGTTGTTGGATCAGGCTAAAAAGGGCCGGGACTACCTGTGGCTGACTGCACATGAGCCGAATATCGCAGCGCAGAGATTTTACCGGCGCGAGGGGTTTGTCGCGACAGGAACCGAGCCGCCCACACCGCCCGAAACCTTGCCGGTTATCCGGATGGAGTGGCGGACATGAAACAGATACTTGCCGTACTCACTGTGTTGGCCGCCATCGTCGTGTTCTGGTACGTCGCCTGTATTCCGATGAACATCAAAGGGGTGCTGACGGAACAGGAACGCGCCGGTGCAGAAGTACAACCGCCATCTGCGAAAGAACGTCGGGACATGAGCGAAATCGGTCTGGCCCTTAGCAACAGTTTTGCCATTCCCGCGACCTGGGAACAGGAGCGTCCCCGTCTTCCGGCCCCTCATCAGGTTGCGATTGAACTGTGGGAAACGACGGTTGAAAAGAAAATCACGTCCAAACGGTCTTTGATTTATCACGCCTGGGTGACTCTGAGTGCCACAATGCTTGGGTTTGCTATTGGTACGGGGCTGGGCATTCTGCTTGCCGTCGGGATCGTACATAGCCGGGTCATGGACTTGTCCGTTATGCCCTGGGCTATTGTCAGCCAGACCATACCTATTATCGCGCTGGCTCCGATGATTATCGTGGTGCTCTATTCGGTTGGCGTTCAGGGGATCATTCCCAAGGCTGTGATCTCGGCCTATCTGAGCTTCTTTCCGGTTGTGGTCGGCATGGTTAAGGGATTGCGCAGCCCGGATGCTATGCAGTTGGACCTGCTGCGCACCTACAATGCCAGCCGGTCTCAAGGGTTCTGGAAGCTGCGGCTTCCGGCATCCATGCCGTATCTCTTCACGTCGCTTAAGATTGGTGTGGCCGCCTCGCTGGTCGGTGCAATCGTGGGCGAACTGCCAACAGGCGCGGTCGCCGGATTGGGTGCTCGACTGCTCGCCGGCAGCTACTATGGGCAAACCGTACAAATCTGGTCCGCTCTGTTTGCAGCCGCCATTCTGGCAGCCTGCCTTGTTGGTTTGCTGGGCTTGATAGAGCGAACAGTTCTGAAACGGATGGGGATGGCGCAATGATGTTGGTGCTGTTTGCAATCGTCCTTTGGTTGTTTGGTTGGTGGCTGAACAGCCGCCTCGCAAGCGGCCCGCAGGCTGACACGCCTTTGGTGAAGTTTCTTGCCCCGTTGATCTTTGGCCTTACCATAGTCGGAGTGTGGGAGCTGCTGGTGCGCGGATTGGAGGTGCCTTTGGTTATTCTCCCGGCCCCATCTCTGATCGCAGTGCGTTTCGCCGATAGCTTGCCGGTGCTTTGGGCGGACTTTGTTCAAACCATCATCAAAGGAGCGCTCAGCGGTTACATCATCGGATGCGGCGCTGCGTTTCTGATGGCGATTGCCGTCGACCGGTGGGATTTTCTGCGACTTGGCTTGTTGCCGGTGGGCAATTTCGTGGCCGCGCTCCCTATTGTGGGGACTGCCCCCATTCTGGTGATGTGGTTCGGTTTTGACTGGCACTCCAAAGCCGCAGTGGTTGTGGTGATGGTCTTCTTTCCCATGCTGGTCAACACTGTCGCTGGTTTGCGCGAAGCCACCGCCATGCAGCGCGACCTGATGGAGACCTATGCAGCAACGTATTGGCAGAGCTTTCTGAAACTGCGTCTGCCAGCGGCGATGCCCTTTATCTTCAACGGGTTGAAGATTTCTACTACTCTTGCCCTGATCGGCGCTATCGTGGCTGAGTTCTTTGGTTCACCCACCTTGGGCATGGGCTTTCGGATTTCGACCAGTGTCGGGCAATTGTCGCTGGATATGGTGTGGGCCGAAATCGTTGTGGCCGCGTTGGCCGGGACCGCATTTTACGGTCTGGTGGCCATGATCGAAAAGGCGGTGACCTTCTGGCATCCGTCGCAGCGGGGATAAGAAAAGGAATAATTCAACAGATCCCAAAAACGGGACAACAATAGCAACTAGGAGAAATGAAGATGAATAAGCTACTCAGCGGGGCGATTGCTGCCTTTAGTCTGGCCGCCAGTTCGGCTTTGGCTGCGGATGACGTGACATTGCAATTGAAGTGGGTCACTCAGGCGCAATTCGCAGGTTACTACGTCGCCAAGGACAAAGGTTTCTACGAAGAAGAAGGTCTGGACGTCACCATTCTGCCCGGTGGCCCGGATATCGCCCCGACACAGGTGATTGCCGGCGGTGGGGCTGATGTGACCGTCGAATGGATGCCGGCGGCGCTGGCGGCGCGTGAAAAGGGCCTGCCACTTGTCAATATCGCGCAACCCTTCAAGAGCTCTGGCATGATGCTGACCTGCTGGAAGGATGCGGGCATCTCATCTCCTGAAGATCTGAAAAACCGTACCTTGGGTGTTTGGTTCTTTGGCAACGAATTCCCGTTCATGAGCTGGATGAGCCAGCTGGGCATCGACACCGGTGGCAAGAGCGAAAGCGGTGTAGAAGTTTTGAAGCAGGGCTTTAACGTGGATCCGTTGCTTCAGCGTCAGGCTGATTGCATCAGCACGATGACCTACAACGAATACTGGCAGGTTATCGACTCGGGTGTCAGCCCGGATGAGTTGGTGACATTCAAGTACGAGGATCAAGGCGTGGCGACGCTTGAGGATGGTCTGTATGTGCTGGAAGAAAACCTCAGCGATGCGGCTTTCGTGGACAAGATGGAACGCTTTGTCCGCGCCTCGATGAAAGGCTGGAAATACGCAGAAGAGCATCCGGATGAAGCGGCTGAGATCGTGCTGGAAAATGACGCAACCGGTGCCCAGACTGAAGAGCATCAAAAGCGGATGATGGGCGAAATTGCCAAATTGACCGCCGGATCGAACGGTGCGCTGGACCCAGCGGATTTTGAGCGCACGGTAAGCACGTTGCTTGCAGGTGGTTCTGACCCTGTAATCACCAAGCAGCCTGATGGTGCCTGGACGCATCAGATCACCGATGCCGCGCTGAACTAAACTTCAGCGACATAGTCAACAAATTGAGCGCGGTTCCGACAGGGGCCGCGTTTTCAATTTCGGATGTCGGGTTTGTGTCTGTACTTGTACCGTAAAAGAATTAGTATTCTGCTGTAATATAACGCATTTCATGAGACACAACCTGTCAATTGGTAGAGTATGCAGAACTTTGCAACAGAATTCAGTCATGCGCTATCTCTGATCTTCACCGGAGACTCAGAGCTCTGGGCGATTGTGCTTCTGTCTTTGAAAGTTTCTGTTCTGGCCGTGCTGATTTCAGCCGTCATTGGCATGCCTGTTGGTGCAGCTCTGGCAGTTGCCCGGTTCCCCGGGCGGCGGATGATGATCATCCTGATGAATGCGCTTATGGGGTTTCCTCCTGTTGTGGTCGGCCTGTTGGTGTATCTGATGCTGTCGCGTTCCGGTCCGCTGGGCGTTCTGGAATTGCTGTATACGCCGACGGCGATGATAATTGCGCAAATGGTGTTGGTCATTCCGATCGTTGCAGCCCTCACGCGGCAAGTGGTCGAAATGCTGGCCGAGGAATACTCGGAACAGCTCCAGTCCTTGGGCGTGTCGCGCCTTGCATCTGTGCCGGTTCTTTTGTGGGATGCGCGTTTGGCGCTGGTGACGGCGCTTCTGGCCGGTTTTGGACGCGCAATTGCCGAGGTCGGTGCAGTAATCATCGTTGGCGGCAATATCAATCACGTCACACGGGTGATGACGACGACGATTGCCCTCGAAACCTCAAAGGGAAATCTGGCACTGGCTCTGGCGCTGGGTGCGATCCTGATTGGTATCGCAATAGCGGTAAACGCTATGGTGAGTGCGCTTACACTACGGGCAGAGCAGGAGGGGTTGCGTCATGCGTGATTTGTTGCCTGAAATGCCTTCTGCACTGGATGTCAGAGATTTGCATATCTCGCGCAAAGGCAAGGTACTGCTTGACGTGTCTAGTCTCAGGCTCGATGGGCCGGGGCCGACGCTTATTCTTGGGCCAAACGGATCAGGAAAGAGCCTGCTGTTAAGATGCCTGCATGGTCTGATTTCGCCTGACAGAGGAGAGGTTACTCAAGATGGCCTGCCTTTGGGTGCTGAGCAAAAGGCAAATCAGGCCATGGTGTTTCAGAACCCTGTTCTGTTGCGGCGGTCTGTATCGGCCAATCTGGATTTTGTGCTGAAAAGACAGGGGCTGAACCGCGTTCTGCGTAAACAGCGGATCACTGAGTTGCTGGCTGAAGGTGGGTTGGAAGACAAAGCGCGTCAGTCAGCACGTTCACTTTCAGGGGGCGAGGCGCAAAGGCTTGCGATCCTGCGCGCTCTGGCCTCAGAACCGGAAACCCTGTTCCTTGATGAACCCACCAGCGCGCTTGATCCCGGTGCAACCCAGATGATCGAACGTATGATCCTGAGGGCGTCATCACGAGGTGTTCGCATCGTGATGGTTACGCACGATATCGGGCAGGCACGTCGGCTTGCAGCCGATATCGTGATGATGCAGGGTGGTCAGATTGTCGAACACGGAGCTGCGAAAAAGGTGCTGGATGCACCTGAAAGTGACGCGTCGCGTCGCTATCTTGCAGGTGGATTAGTCGTCTGAAAAAAGACAAACGGAGATTGTGATGATCCGAAACTTCATTCGGGCAGCATTGATAGCGCTTGGTGTGGCGGCTGGCCCTGCGATGGCAGAAGAGCCGTTCATAGTGGTGCAATCTACAACCTCGACCCAGAATTCGGGGCTGTTTGATTACATCTTGCCGTGGTTTGAGGCGGAAACCGGGATCGATGTTCGTATTGTGGCGGTTGGAACCGGGCAGGCGATTCGGAATGCAATCAACGGTGATGGCGACGTCCTGTTGGTCCACTCGAAACCTGACGAGGAGCAGTTCGTCGCCGACGGCTGGGGCGTCGAACGTTTTGATGTCATGTACAACGATTTCATTCTGGTTGGGCCGAAATCGGATCCGGCGAAGGTCAAGGGCGGATCAGACATATTGACCGCACTTACGGCCATTGCCGAGGCTGAAGCGCCATTCACATCGCGTGGAGATGACAGTGGTACTCATAAGGCTGAGTTGGCCCATTGGGGCGCTGCTGATGTCGATCCAACGGATGCGTCGGGAACGTGGTACCGTGAGACCGGTTCAGGCATGGGCGCGACGCTGAATGTTGCAAGTGGGATGGGGGCTTATACCCTCACGGATCGGGCAACATGGCTGTCTTTTGGCAATCGTGGTAATCTTGAGGTTCTTGTCGAAGGTGACCCCCGTTTGTTCAACCAATACGGCGTGATCCTTGTGAACCCGGAAAAGCACGCTGGTGTCCGTGCAAATGCCGCTCAGCGATTTATCGATTGGTTGATCGGGCCAGATGGTCAGGCTGCGATCGCTTCTTATGTGATTGACGGAGAGCAGCTGTTTTTCCCCAACGCCAAGTAAATACGCAGCATATGTCCAGGGCGTTGGGCATGTTGTCTGAGCGGAGCTAGCCGCTGGCCCCATTGTGATGAATTCGCCCCAGATGTGACAGGTCATACCCGCCCAGTTCAGAAGCTCGTGCAGCGAACCTTTCAGATTGCAGGAATGCCAGCAGGTTTTGCACGGGGGGATCAAAGTACGCTCGTCGCCAGATGGCAAGATCCAAGCGTTCGGAATGCGTAGGTACAACCTCCAGACTGTAGAGGCCAGCCAGAGCGGCGAGACCAAAGCCAGCTTCGGCTTTGTTTTCACGTAAGGCGATAGCCAGCTCTTCTTCGGTGCGGGCGCAGACGGGCAGGGTGATCAGATCATCCAGTGCCAGATCATGGGCTGACAGCTGCGTTTCGAATAGTCGTTGGCTCGCGGCGCTGCTTTGCCGCAGGACCACCCGTCGTCCCTTCAGATCTGAAAAGCTCGAAATGCCCTCGGTACCGGGAGAAAGCAATAATCCACGCTGACGTTGGGCAATCTCAAACAGGATAACAGGGGCTTCTCCCATCTTGTCCCGGATCGAATGGGTGTTGAACCCCTCGGACTCGTGGATGTGCAGTACGGCTGCTTGGGCACTGCGGTCAGCAAGACGCGTGAGGCCGTCGAACGATCCGTCATAATACGTGGCCAATCCAGAACCGCTTTCGCGCAAGGCCCAATCGAGCAGCGGATCATGGCTACCGGCGACAATTGGGGGCAGGGGCGGTTCTGCGACTTGAGGACCAGAACGCGACGCGTTGAGCCAAGCAATGACCTCGGCCCTTGGGAACAGAAGTTTACCCATGGCACGAACGCAGGGGATTTCGCCGGATGAGGCCAGGTCATAGGCCTTGCGCTCACCGATGCGCAGCAGATCGGCCAGTTCTTTGGTGGTCAGGTATTCGGACATTCAGTCGAGACGCACTGCCGAGCCGCTGCCAGCTTCGGCGGCAGATGGCCCCAGCCGATCCAGCGTGAATGGCGCAGCAGCAGTTATGACAACCATCGTCGCGACGGCGGCAAGAAAGGCTTTCATATTCTCCTCCGGCTCAGTCTTTCGGTGCCGTTGCGCGGCGCAGAAAGGCGATCAGGTCAGTTCGGTCCCGAGGCTCAGCAATCCGTTGCATCGGCATCTTGGACCCCGGAATGTAATGGTCCGGCCCCTGATCGAAAAGAGCATTTATGGTCTCGTCATTCCAAATGATATCAGAGTCTTGCAGCGTCTCCGAGTACAAATATCCTTCGAGTGTTCCTGCCTTGCGCCCAAACACACCGTGCAGGGTCGGCCCCGCGCGCCTTTGGCCGTCAGGTGTCAGGCTGTGACAGATCGAACATTTGCGTGCGAACTGGCGTTCGCCATTGTCTATTTTTTCGGGATTCTTCAAAAATGCCGGTTCAACCCCGGCCATCTGCTCATGATCGCCCAGTGAAGAAACTGGCCAGCTATACATGGCTTCGTCAATGCCTCCGGCGTGGATGTTTTGACCGTCCGTTGAGAAGGCCAGCGCCCAAACCGGACCGCGCAAAGTGGCCCTGAAATCGTGGACAATACGCCATTCGTCCGTATCGATGACCATGATGTAACCCTCACCATCACCAACTGCCAGCAGCCGCCGGTCCGGGCTGAGGGTAAGTGCAAGGATTGGGCGGCGCTCCAGCGTAAAATCACGCTCTTCACCAGTGGTCAGGTTGTAAATGCGTGTCACTCCATCGACTGCGCCGTAGGCGATCCACCCGTCTTGTTCATTCAGGACCAGTTCGTTGATTCCGAACCCATGTTCTATCAAACGGAGCGTTTCCTGACCTGTATCGACATCCCAAACGCGCAGAGAGCCGTCCATTCCCGCCGAGTACAGGGTTTTACCGTCGGCAGAAAACGCGACTGCATTCACGCCGCTGCCAGTTGGACCAAGCATCTTTGTGTCTGTGCCATTCACCGGCCAGATGCCGATTGTGCCGTCCCAGCTTGCTGTGGCCACATGCGTTTTCGAGGCAGCAAGTCCGACGATCTTTCCTTTGTGCTGTCCCACGATTTCTCCGCCGGGCCAGCGCCGCAAAGTGAAATCGTCGCCTGCTGAATAAATTGCTGTGCCATTGAATGCGACGCTGTTTACCGCCGCCTCGTGCCCGTCCAGCCAAACCGGCTGACCCTCGGACCACAATCCGACGGAATTGTCGAAACTCGCCGTTGCAATTCGCCCGTCAGGTGCGGTTGCGATTCCCATGATGGGACCACCGTGGCCTTTTAGCGTAAAGAACTCTGCCTCTGCGGTCAGAGGCAGAAGGCTTAGCGCCAGAACCAGTCGACGCATCTATTCAGCAGGAGAGGCCGCTCCCTCGCTGGCCTCTTTCGCCTGTACCTCTTCCAGCCACAGCGAGTGATGCTCGCGCGCCCATTGTTCTTCTACTTCGCCGGTGCCCATGGCGTCGAATGCGCCCTCCATGCCGACCGAGCCCAGATAGATGTGAGCCAGGATGATCGCGATGAAGGCATAGGCGACCATGACGTGCCAAACCTGCGCGTATTGCATTTCCTCCTGTGGGGACATTTGCGCCGGCAGGTTCAAGCCCAGCATTTGCGGGATCCCAGTCGCGTTTGCGATCGAGAAGGTCTTGGCAAACAGCGGCATCTCAAACGGGAACAGCAGAGACAGACCGGACAGGCTGATTGATACGCCCAGCAGGATGCAAAGCCAGAAGATGATTTTTTGACCCGCATTAAATTTCTTGGCTGGGGGATGGCTGCCTTTCGTGAACAAACCACCACCAGCGGCGAGCCATTTCAGATCGACTCGGCTGGGCAGGTTATGCGAAATCCAATTCACGGTGACAATGATCAGCCCCAGCATGAAGGCCCAAGCGAGGTTGTTATGCAGCCACTTGCACCCTTGGGCGATTGTCGCAAACCCTTCCTTTCCAAACAGGGGAATGAGGAAATCGCGGCCGTACAACGTCAATAGGCCCGTAAGTCCGAGGATCAGGAACGATCCAGCGAACAACCAATGCCCGAACCGTTCAAATCCTGTGAACCTGGTAACCGTTCTACCGGTCTTTTCACCGTCTATCCTGATCTTGCCTCGGATGAGGAAGAATAGCAGCAGCAGGATAAGCATGCCGCCCAGAATATATGTTCCGTATTCGCGCAGCGGCCCGGTTCGAAAATTCAGCCACCACATGCCGCCATCCTGAATGAGAACGCTTGCCGCAGGGCCGCGGGATGACACGGTCACATCGGCTGAGCCGTAGCGCAGCGCACGATAAACGTCACTGTCAGAAGCAACCCCGCGCGTTCCCAACTGCCCGAACAGGCCTTCTGCGTTGGCCTGGCCGGTGTTGTCCGCGCGATACGAGTCATCAACACTCTCGCCACGCTGACGTGCCATTATGTCTTCAAGCGTCGTCGCACCGCCGGTTTCGCTGCGTTCGTCTGTGGTCTGTGCGCTCTCTTCGGTGGTGTCCGATTGCGCGGCAGCGAACTGCGTCATTCCGATTGTGAACAGAAAAACAATAAGTAAGCGGAACATCTGAACCTCGGTCAAAATTCCTGAGTGGATGACCCGCTGTCGCGGATCATCCATGTTCATTTGGTCACGGGGGTGTCAGCCGTCTTTCTGATCGTAGGCTGTGCCCCAACCCCATGCGCCCGAGCCAAACCCGCGCGCAACAACGCGCTCGCGGTAGATGGCCGAGACCACATCGCCGTCACCGGCAAGCAGGGCCTTGGTCGAACACATCTCGGCGCAGATGGGCAGTTTGCCCTCGGCGATCCGGTTGCGTCCGTATTTGGCAAACTCTGCAGTCGAGTTGTTTTCTTCGGGACCGCCCGCGCAGAAGGTACATTTGTCCATCTTGCCGCGTGATCCGAAGTTGCCTGCCTGTGGGTATTGTGGCGCGCCAAAGGGGCACGCATAGAAGCAATAGCCACAACCGATGCACAGGTCCTTGGAGTGCAGGACGACGCCTTCTTCGTTCTGATAGAAGCAGTCGACCGGGCACACCGCCATGCAAGGCGCATCCGAGCAATGCATGCAGGCCACCGAGATCGAGCGTTCGCCCGGTTTGCCGTCATTGATCGTCACCACCCTGCGGCGGTTGATGCCCCAGGGTACCTCGTGCTCATTCTTGCACGCGGTTACGCAGGCATTGCATTCGATGCAGCGTTCAGCGTCGCAGAGAAACTTCGCTCTAGCCATTTTGTCCTCCTTACGCTGCCCAGATCTTGCAGAGAGTCGCTTTGGTCTCCTGCATCTGGGTCACTGAATCATAGCCATAGGTCTGAGCGGTGTTGGAGCTTTCGCCCAGCACATAGGGATCAGCGCCTTTGGGGTATTTCTCCCTCAGGTCTTCGCCCTGGAAATGGCCGCCGAAATGGAATGGCATAAAGGCCACGCCGGCACCGACCCTCTCAGTCAGCATCGCCATCACTTTGACCTTGCCGCCTTCCGGACCTTCGACCCAGACCTGGCTTCCGTCGCGAATACCAAGGTTGTTGGCATCGCGTGGATTGATCTCGACGAACATATCCTGCTGAAGCTCGGCCAACCATGGATTGGACCGGGTTTCCTCGCCACCGCCCTCATACTCGACCAGACGACCAGATGTCAGGATTATCGGGTAATCCTTTGAAAAGTCGTTCTTCTGGATCGATGCATACAGGGTGGGCAGGCGATAAGCGTGCCGGTCCTCGTAGGTCGGATAGTCCTCCACCAGATCGCGCCGGTTCGTATAGAGCGGCTCGCGATGCAGTGGGATCGGATCCGGGAAGGTCCAGACAACCGCACGGGCTTTGGCGTTCCCGAAGGGCGCACAGCCATGGGCGATCGCGACCCGCTGGATACCGCCAGACAGGTCGGTTTTCCAGTTGGTCTTGGGTCCGGCGACGGCATCGATCGCAGCGCGCTCTTCTGCCGTCAGATCACCATCCCAGCCTAGATCCATCAGCATCTGCATCGTAAATTCGGGATAGCCATCCTGAATCTCCGACCCAACGCTGTAGACCCCTTCGGCCAGCAGGTTGTCGCCTTCACGTTCCACACCGAAACGGGCACGGAAGGTCAGGCCGCCTTCGGCCACCGGTTTGGACATATCATAGAGGTTTGGTGTCCCCGTATGACCCATTTCCGGCGTTCCCCAGCATGGCCAGGGCAAACCGTAATATTCGCCGTCGTTTGGTCCACCGATGGCTTGCAGCGTGGTTCTGTCGAACGTGTGCTGGTTGGCCATATGGCTTTTCAGACGTTCCGGCGACTGACCGGTATAGCCGATGGTCCAGAGGCCCGAGTTGAACTCACGCGTAATGCTTTCAACATTCGGGGTCTCAGGGTCTTCCATCTCGATATTGCGGAAGAACCGATCTGCCCAGCCAAACTTGTTGGCGAACTTGGCCATGATGACCTCGTCCGGCAGGCTTTCGAACAGCGGCTCGACAACACGGTCCCGCCATTGCAGCGAGCGGTTTGATGCCGTGACAGAACCACGGGTTTCGAACTGCGTACAGGCTGGCAATAGATAGACGCCATCGGTGCGGTCATGCAGAACGGCCGAGACGGTGGGATACGGGTCGATCACGACCAGCATGTCCAGCTTCTCCATCGCCGTTTTCATTTCCGGCCCGCGAGTCTGCGAGTTCGGAGCATGCCCCCACAAAACCATGGCACGGACGTTGTTGTCCTGATCCATGTTCGCCGGGTCTTCCAGAACACCGTCGATCCAACGGGAAACCGGGATGCCGCGTTCATTCTGTAACGGCTTGTCCTTGCCTTCCTTGTCCTTGATCGTGGCAAATTGGCCGGCCAGCCATTCCGGTTCTTCTCCCCAGACACGTGCCCAGTGGCCCCATGCGCCTGCGGACAGGCCATAGTAGCCGGGCAGGGTGTGGGACAGAACGCCAAGATCCGTCGCGCCCTGTACGTTGTCATGGCCGCGGAAGATGTTGGTGCCACCACCCGAAGTGCCCATGTTACCAAGCGCAAGCTGAAGCACGCAGTAGGCGCGGGTGTTGTTGTTACCATTGGTGTGTTGTGTACCACCCATGCACCAGATCACGGTGCCGGGACGATTGTTGACCATGGTGCGGGCAACACGCTTCAGTTGTGAGCCCGGAACGCCAGTCACACGCTCAGTTTCTTCTGGTGTCCAGTTTGCGACCTCTTCGCGGATCTGGTCCATGCCCCAGACACGGGTTCGGATGAACTCTTTGTCTTCCCATCCGTTGTCGAAGATGTGCCACAACATACCCCAGATCAGAGCGACGTCTGTTCCGGGACGGAAACGGACATACTCATCTGCGTGGGCCGCAGTGCGTGTAAAGCGCGGGTCGCACACGATCAACGGCGCGTTGTTCTGCTCTTTCGCGCGCAGAACGTGCAATAGCGAGACGGGGTGCGCCTCGGCCGGGTTGCCGCCGATGATGAAGATGGCCTTGGAGTTGTGGATGTCGTTGTACGAATTGGTCATGGCGCCGTAGCCCCATGTATTCGCAACACCCGCAACAGTGGTCGAGTGGCAGATACGGGCCTGATGATCCACGTTGTTCGTGCCCCAGTAGGCGGCGAACTTGCGGAACAGATAGGCCTGTTCGTTGTTATGCTTGGCCGATCCCAGCCAATACACACTGTCCGGCCCGGATTCTTCGCGGATGCTCATCATGCCGTCGCCGATCTCGTTGATCGCCTCTTCCCAGCTGATGCGCTTCCACTCGCCGCCTTCCTTTTTCATCGGATACTTCAGGCGACGTTCGCCATGGGCGTGCTCGCGAACCGAGGCCCCCTTGGCGCAGTGTGCACCCAGATTGAACGGGCTGTCCCAACCGGGTTCCTGCCCGATCCAGACGCCGTTCTGCACTTCGGCGACGACTGTACAGCCGACTGAGCAGTGGGTGCATATGGATTTGATATTCTCAACGGCTTGGTTGGCCGCTGTTTGGGCGCTGGCTGGCGTCACGGTTCCACCCGTGGCGCTGATCGCGGCAAGTCCGCCGATCGTCAGGCCCGATCCGCGCAGGAACGCGCGGCGATCGACGGTTTTCTCGCCGACCTGGGACAGGATACTTGTCCGCTGGGGGCGTCTCGCAACCCCGTTGGTCTTTTTCCTAAGCATTTCTTTCCTCCCTTGCTGGCCATGTAAGCCATGGCTGGCTTGGTACTGCTGGTGCCGACGTCAGGGCCAATCGCAACCGTCAGTCGGAGAGACTTCGTCCGGATCAGAACCGGGCGCTGTCGAGGTATGCGCGCGTATGCGCGGTGTCCTGAATGCGGGTTTCATCCACAGGCAGTTCGGCTGCGTCTGCTTCACCGCTCAGGCTGGCTGCGGCCACCGCAGCAGGTGCTGCAGTTCCGGCCAGTTTCAGGAAGTCTCGGCGGGTTGCGCCGGTTTCCTTGGTCTTGCTCATGGGATCCTCCTTTCCCATTTGCGATCTAGCACCCGTCAGGATGCTGGCGAGTGGCAACGGATCACGCTGCCGTCATTCGGAATGCCTCGCGCTCGATCTCCATAAAGACCCGTCCGGCAGTGCCGACCGAGGCGTAGAGAACCGAGTTCTCGGCTGCTTCCAAATCCGAGTAGAAATGTGCGGCCCAAGGGCCGATATGCTTGTTCCAGAAGTTCTTTTGCTCATCCAGCGGGGCGGGCGCGCCAAAGCGGCCCACGATCATACCCGCCATCATCTCCATCAACGAGGCGATGTTATCCTCGGGCTCAAAGACGTTCTTCGCCCGTGTAATTCCGCGTACGGCCATGTCATTTCGCAGTTGCGCCAATGGCTTTTCGTTCAGGAACCCCGTCAGATAAAAACTTGCATAGGGTAAAAGTTCACCGCGACCCAATCCGATGAACAGAGTGTTGAACTCTCTTTCCGCAGCTGCCGGTTTTGTCACTTTCGCGACCCGTGCCATGGCCTGAATGGCCTGTCCCAGATCAGTTTCGTCCCCGGACAAGCCAGCCATTTGATCCAACAGCATCTGATCGGGTGGAGCAGCCAAAAGAAGCCCCAGAAAATTGTAGAAATCCGCGCGTAGTCGATCCTCGGCTGAGACATCCAGATTATGCGCATTGCCTGCGGTCATTTAGTCATCCTTCGAACTCGAACTTCATGCGACGTGGAGCAGGGGGCATTTCCATCTCCTCCGGCTCTTCCGTCTCAGGTGCCAGTGCTACAACCTCGGCGACATCCTCGATTTCGTCAGCAATCGCTTCGGGTGCTTCTTCCAAATCTTCGGCGGGCAAAGCCTCATCTTCGGTCTCGTCTGCGGCGAGCGCTTCGATATGCGCTAACATCCCTTTGCCGACCTGATAGGCGGTCTGAATATTCTCGATCACACAGGCCGCGTCCGTGTAGTCCTCGCCGTAGTCCACTAGGCCATCTACGTTGGCCAGTACGGGGTTGAGCCGCCAAAGACGTCGCAATGCGCGACGGCGCAGGCGATCCGGTATGGCCTGTTCCATAAAGCCGGACACATCATCGCCGGGCTTCAATTGATCGGGATCGGGCAGGTTGAATTCGGCCAGGATTTCATGATCGGGCTTGGCTTCTAACTCGGCCTGCTGATCAGCTACGGCTTTGGCTTCGATCGCCTCGCGTTCTTCATCGGCCTCTGCCAGTACGGCCGCCTTGCGGCGGGACCAGAAATCGCGGGCTTCGGTCATTGCACGATCCTCCGTGGGGCGCGATAGACATCCGAGTCCTGTCGAATGCGGGCATCTCCGCGCCCGTCTTCAACAAGATCGACGCGCTTCTTGTCCCGGCGGCGTTTGACAAACTCTTCATCCCGCCGGTGCAATTGTGCGAAGTCGCGCACCCAGGCGATCAGGCCGTCAGTCATGGGGATCTTCTCAACAATCTCTTCGCCGGTATCGGCGTAGTCTTGTCCTTCGAAAGGAGACGCGGTGATGAGAACAGCGTTCAAGGGGCGATCACCTTCAAGTTCGTCGCGTAGCACGAGATAGATAGATGGCTGTCCGTCTGCCAGATTGGTCAGATAGGCTTCTGTCTCATCCGGCCAAAGGGTAAGTGGAAGGGTGGCGGCGTGGTATTCGACGGCATCACCTTCGCGACGCAGCTCGACCCAATCCGCCGGGCCTGCGCCCGGCAACGCCGCCACGGCGCGCCAACTCCATTGCGCCCAGCGGGTCACTCCGGGTGTTTTGCGCACAACGACGCCAACAGGCATTTCAATCTGGCTTGCGGCCTTCGCCACTGGCTCCTCCCCGGAAGGCTCTCCCCTGCCTTCCCCGTGATGTACTATGGTACATAACTCAGTCGTCTGCCAAGCCCAGAGTGATATGAAAATGTCGTAATCACCAACTGTTTATTCGTATTTTTTCCTATGAAAAGTTGCGGTGAAATCAAAATGTGAAAAATAATGCATGTTTTTTCGTTTTGAGGACTGCCTCGCATTGCCGCCGACGTGATTTAGCCTAAGGTGCAAGAGGACGGAAAGAAGACCCCGGGGGAGGATATGGCCGCAAAACTCTTGCTTTGCGATTGCGCAGGAACTCAGGCGCTGAATTCTGAGCTGATATCTTCAACGTGCGGTTTGGAATGCTCGAAGGTTCACACTGCGCTTTGTACGCGTGAGATCGGAGCCGCTGCTGAGTTCATGCAACATGAGGATGGCATTGTCATTGCCTGCCAGCAGGAGGCCTCGGTCTTTTCCGAGCTAGCGGATGAACTGGGGGTGAACCAGCCTGGGTTCGTCGATTTGCGAGATCGCGCTGGTTGGTCGGAAGAGGGGCAAGATGCCTCTCCAAAGATCGCAGCGCTGGCGGCCGAAGCAATGCTGCCCCAACCGGTAACGCCCAGCGTGGATGTTGTCAGTGAGGGCACATGTTGCATTATCGGGTCTGGCGATGTGGCGTTTGATCTGGCTCAGCGCCTATCTGTTGTGCTTGCAGTAACCGTTCTTACCACAGACGACGCCGAACCAATGAGCCGGGATTATGATGTTGTGCGAGGGCAGATCAAATCACTCAGTGGTGCACTGGGCGGGTTTAGCCTGCGTATAGACAATCTGCAGCAGCTTGAGCCTGGCGGTCGCGGTGGATTTGGGTGGAGCGGATCACGTGATGGTGCCGTTTCGGGTTGTGATATTGTTGTTGATCTAACAGGTGGCATGCCCCTGGTTACTGCGCCCGACAAGCGAGAGGGATATCTGCGGGCTGATCCGCGAGATGCGGTCGCGATCGCGGCTTTGGCATTCGATGCGGCCCAATTGGTCGGGACTTTTGAAAAGCCTCTCTATGTTCGTGTCGAAGAGACTCTGTGCGCCCATTCGCGAGCCGAACAGGTAGGATGTTCGAATTGTCTGGATATCTGTCCAACCGGAGCAATCACACCTGCAGGAGAGCATGTTGAAATTGATCCGATGATCTGTGCGGGCTGCGGGGAATGTGCAGCGCTTTGTCCGTCAACAGCGATTACGTATGAAGATCCGCCAGTTTCTGCTCTGCTCTCAAGGATGCACATTCTGGCCCGAACCTATCGCCGGGCGGGTGGGCAGGCGCCTAGGCTTCTGGTGCATGATGGTCATGGCGCTCAGATGATCCGCATGGCTGCTCGTTTTGGGCGCGGGCTGCCCGCTGATGTCATTCCTCTGGAATTGGGAGTGGTTTCCGGGTTTGGACATGCCGAGATGCTGGCCGGGCTCGCCCATGGCTTTGCGCGGGTCGATGTACTGATGTCACCCAAAACGGAACGAGATGCTTTGGAGCGCGAGCTTATTCTTGCACAGGCTATAGGGGGGCAGGAAGGTCTTGGTCTGATTGATGAGGCGGATCCGGATGCCCTGACGGAGCTTCTCTATACGCAGAATGTGCCAGCGCCGTTGCAGGACGCCGTATTGCCTTTGGGTAATCGTCGTCAAATCTCTCGCCTTGCGGCGCAGGCGTTGAACCCCGAAGCTGCGGAGCCGCTGACACTGCCAGAAAACGCTCCGTATGGCGCAATCGCCGTCGACACAGATGCCTGTACCCTTTGTCTTAGTTGTGTTTCGCTCTGCCCGTCAGGGGCTCTGATCGATAATCCCGATATGCCACAGCTCAATTTTCAGGAGGATGCTTGCCTGCAATGCGGGTTGTGTCGGACCATCTGTCCGGAAAATGCGATCACGCTGGTGCCACAACTTAACCTGAGCGACGAGGCGCTATCTCAGAAGGTGCTGAACGAGGAAGAACCCTTTGCCTGCGTCGAGTGCGGGGCTTTGTTTGGTGTAAAGTCCACGGTTGAACGGATCATGGAGAAGCTTTCGGGTACGCATCCAAGGTTTGCGACATCCGAGCAGGCTAGAATGATCCAGATGTGCGATGACTGCCGGGTTCAGGCGCAATTCCACAGTCAGGACAACCCATTCACATCAAATCCCAAACCAAAGGTTGTGACCACGGACGACTATTTCAGTAAGCGCAGGGATCACTGAAGTTGCAGGGGTGCGCCCAGATCAGCAGCGGACACAACGGCGACAAAGGCAAGAATGGCTTCAAGCTCTTCTTGGGTGATTGCCAGAGGGAAGATGGGCGATGGGCGCCGGGGATCAAACGGAGGCGTAATGCCTTCGATCTGAGTAAAGGCGGGATGCGGGTTCAGCACATAGAACGCCTCGAACCGTTCGGGCCAGTCTGGCATCGCGCGCAAGACCGCAAAGGACGGGGTCGAGCCCAATCCATTCATACGGTTCTGAGGGCCTATGACATGACAGCGCCCGCAATGGGTCAGAGACAGCTCTTCTCCAAGAGCGGCATCGCCGTCGATCTCGATCTGCTCTTCCATGGCGGCAATCTCGAAACTCGCACTGAAGGCCCCCCCATCTGCTGGGGCAAAACTCTCAACGGTCCGTTTACCGATGTCCGAAAGCAGCCAGTCGCGAAACCTAAGTTGTCGTGCGTCGTCTTCGATACGCAGGTGGTAGATGATAGCGTCGCGTTCAAACACCGGATCACCCGGGGGGCCGACCGCCAGCTCCATTTCGCCGGTTTCTACCGCAACAACACGGATCCCGGTCTTGAGTGAGAAGCGTGGGAGAATATGTTTGAGGAGACCGGATTGCTGTACCTCATCCGGCGCTGCAAGGCCAAGTTCCTCCTGCGACCAAGAGGGACTGGCGTAGAGCGTCAGGCTCAGGCACAACAACACACAGCGCATGGCCCAACCTAACGGTGATCGGGTAAATGCGTCAAATGAACTGAATTAGACGGAGACCCATGCGATGAGCGGCGATTACAATATGTCGATGCGCAAATTCCTCAAGCAGGTTGGTGTGACCAGCCAGCAGGCGATCGAGGAAGGCTTGCGTAAGGCGGGAAGCCCCGCGGGCAAGAGTTTTGAGGCCAAGATGGTTCTGACCATCGATGGGCTGGAGGTCGAGCATGTGGTGACAGGTCAGATCAAGGACGGCGACGCATGAGCATTCGCGACGCGGTTCTCGCGAACCTGAAAAAGATCACGGACCCGGTTTCCGGTCAGGACATTGTCAGCGCCGGTATCGTACGTGCGCTGAATGTTGAAAACGACACTGTGCGTTTCGTTCTGGAGATTGATCCGAAGCAGGCAGACAAGATGGAGCCGGTACGGGCCACCGCAGAAAAAGCTGCGCAGATGGTCGAAGGCGTGTCCAAAGTGTCTGCAATGCTGACAGCGCATTCGGATAAGGCGCCACCAGATCTGAAACCCAAACCTAAACCCTCGCAGACCGGCCCTCAGGCCGTGCCGGGCGTGGACCGGATCATCGCTGTCGCTTCGGGCAAAGGCGGCGTGGGTAAATCGACCGTGTCGGCGAACCTGGCCTGTGCACTGGCTGCCGAAGGCCGTCGGGTTGGATTGCTGGACGCGGATGTTTACGGCCCGTCACAACCTCGAATGCTGGGTGTTTCAGGTCGTCCTGCCAGCCCCGACGGAAAGACAATCCTGCCTCTGCGTAATCACGGCGTCACAATGATGTCGATGGGGCTGATGACGAACGAAGGACAGGCGGTTGTCTGGCGTGGACCGATGCTGATGGGGGCCTTGCAGCAGATGATGAGTCAGGTGCAATGGGGCGCGCTGGATGTGCTGATCGTCGACCTTCCACCCGGAACAGGTGATGTGCAGCTGACCCTGAGCCAGAAGTTCAAGGTGGACGGTGCCATCGTCGTGTCGACACCTCAGGATGTTGCGCTGATTGATGCGCGCAAGGGAATCGACATGTTCAGGCAGCTCAAGACGCCGATTGTCGGAATGATCGAAAACATGTCCACCCACATTTGCTCGAACTGCGGGCACGAGGAACATGTGTTTGGTCATGGTGGGGTTGCTAACGAAGCGGCAGCATTGGATGTGCCTTTGCTTGGTGAGATTCCGTTGCATCTGGATATCCGGGTGGCGGCTGATGGGGGTGCGCCCATCGTGGTCAGCAAACCTGACAGTCCTCAGGCAGAGGCGTTCCGGCGTATCGCTCGTGACCTGATTGCCAAAGGCAACGCATGAGCGAACCGGTCTTTCCCCCCTTGCTGACGGGCCATCCTGTGCAGGGTGGGGAAGACCCGTTTGAACGTGCTCAAGCCATGGCGGCGCTGGGCTGCGATGCCGGCTGCGTAGTCTATAACATTCAGGCAGACCGTTTGCGCGTGGCGATCGTTTTCGCGCCCGAGGTATCGCTGCAGGACGCGATGGCAATGCTTCCGCTATGTGCGGTTGGTTTCCAGAACGCGCTGGGCGCGTTGGCCCCGCCTGAGGTGGCGGTGCATCTTGGGTGGGACGGACTAATCTGTGTGAACGGTGCGAAATGTGGTCAGTTTCAAACCGCTGCCTCGACTACTGATACAAGTGCCATACCGGATTGGCTGGTGGTTGGATGGGAGCTTGCCTTGCTGCAAACCGGCGATGCACCCGGTGATAATCCGGATGTTACCGCGCTTTATGACGAAGGCTGTGCAGATGTTTCGCCGACACAGCTTGTCGAAAGCTGGTCACGACATATGCTGACATGGCTCAATCGCTGGCAGGACGAGGGGAATGCCCCCTTGCACGGTGAATGGATGGGCTTGCTGCGCGGGGTAGGTGAGCCGTTAGGAGATCAGGGTGTGTTTCTCGGCACGGATGAGCGGTTTGGAATGCTGATCCGTGATGGTGCCGAAACGCATCTGCGCCCGCTGACGCAATTGTTGGAGACCACCCGATGAAACTGGCCCGTGCAATTCACTTCGATGAAAGCGACATGAATGTCTTTCACTCTCCGGCAAGAACCGGTGAGTGGTGCATATCCGGGGGATTTGAGTTTTCAAACTGGGGCGAAGGCGATCTGGAGGGCAAGGCACGACAGGCTTTTGCCAATGGGTGGTTGGGGCTTGAGACATTTGGACGTGTGACTTTCGTGGCGGTCACTCAGATAGAACCTGCCGAAGTAGAGCAGCTCAAACAGAGCCTCGCTGAGCATTTTGTTCGTCTCTACGGCGCTCCATCACTTGAAGCGGCTATCGAAGTGGCACAGGTCGAAATCGACCATATGTCGGAGATGTGCGAAGATCATGCGCCCAACACGCTGCTGACTGTCGCGCGCGAGCTGACCGGGGCAGGGGTTCACGAAGCATTCCGTGTGATCACGCCGCAGGAAACTCAGCTGGAAGCGTTGGCTATTCACGGCTCGCTGGACGAGTAATCAGATCAGATCGGCAAACCCGCCAAATTGCCCGCGCTTGAAGATCAGGCCTTTGCCCGACCGATGCATTACGGTCTCGACACGGCCTACAAGGATCAAATGATCGCCGGCTTCATGGCAATCGTGCAGGCTACAGTCAAAACGGGCGAGACAATCAGCTAACCTGGGTCGTCCGGCATGATCGCTTTCCCAATCAGCGTGTGAGAAATCCAGCCCATTGCGGGCGAATTTCAACGCTTGATCCTGTTGTTCTTGCGCCATGACGTGAATGGAATAGTGCTGGCACGTGCTGAACGCATCGAACCGGTTGGAATCTTTGGCCAAACACCAAAGCACCAATGGTGGATCAAGCGACACCGAAGCGAATGAGTTTACGGTGATCGCGATAGGGCCGTTGGCGGCATTGGTTGTGACCACTGTCACACCGGTGCCAAAACACCCCAGGGCCTCACGAAACGCAAGGCTTTCATCCGGGCCGGGGGTAAAGGTTTTCTCGGTCATCGCGCGCTCATTCAGTAGCCGCGCCTCAGGTGCCACGCTGCGCAGGGATTGTCCATGAAAAGCTGTATCCGGATTGAAGGAATTCCAATCAGTTCAGATCTTCCAGCAATCGCCCATGTTTGCGGGTTTCCTTGATGACATCGCCAAACGTGGTCATTCCGCGTGCATTCAGGATGGGTAGCATCTTTACCAAGGCTTCAGCCGTGGCGACCGCATCTCCCAAAGCCGTATGCCGAAGGGTCTCTGGAATCGTGATACCCAGCCGCTCACAAACCGCATCAAGTGTATGTGTTTCGCTGGCCCCGAACACCACTGCCGACAGCAACACAGTATCCAGAATTGGATGAGACCACTCGACATCCATCCTCTTCGAATGGCGGTGTAGAAACGCCATGTCAAAGGGTGCGTTGTGAGCAACGATAACGGCATCGCGTGCAAAGTGGTGAAACATGCGACCAGCCTGTGCGATATCGGGGGCACCCTGAACCATTTGGTCACTGACTTTATGGACTTTGGTCGAGGCAGCCGGGATCGGAATTCCCGGGTCAACCAGAGTATTCAATTGCTCACCCTCGACGATCTTTCCTTTGACCACACGAACTGCGCCGATCTGAACAATTTCGTCCTTATGGGGCAACAATCCGGTGGTTTCAGTGTCGAACACCACAAAGCACAAATCTGACAAGGCGCGGTTTTCAAACGCCTCATCACTGGGCGTTTCGAGCAGATCAAAGTCGTAGATAAGTGGGCGCGCGGCTTCGGGTGGTATACGCGCGACGCTGTCTTCGAAAATCAGCATGTATCCCGGTGCATCGCCCAAGGGCTTCATGCGCACGGTATAGGTCTGCATTCCATCCGCACTGGTCAGGGTGCAGTAAACATCCAACCCGGTTTTGATGAGCTTGGCATACGCATCCGTAAGCGGTTTTCGTTCAAGGTAGTCAAAGAGAGATGCGTTCAGGCGGGGGTGCGCAATCTGAGCCAGAACACCGGCGGCCTGTGCATCATAAAGCACGATCTGATGTTTCGGACTGGCCAGCAGCATGGCAACGGGGATTTCAGACAACAGGTCTGTCAGCCGCTTTTTTTCAAAGGCCAGATGCGCGGTTTCGGCAGCGACAGCTTCGGCCGTTTGCATCGCGTTTTCTGCCAATTGCTCGGCAAGCCCGGCAGCGGCAGGGGCCAGATCCCCCAGATAGCGAGCGGCCTGAAGATCCAGATCGCTGCTGACCCCGGCATGCGCACGTGCACGAAGCTCGGCTGATAGCCGCTCAATTGGTTTGGCAACATTGTCGTCAAACAACAGCCAGACGCCTGCAATCAGCGCCAGCAGGCCGAAGGCGATCAGGATCTCCGCAAATATATAAGCGTTGGCAAGATCAGGGTCACCAGCACGTGCATAGCTGATCCACAAGGCAACGGAACTGATGACAAGACCGCCAAAAGCCAGCAGGCAAAAGAACAGAAATATCCTCAGACGTAGGCTCAGACGGGTCAGCATGATCAAACCCCGCAGGTGGCCTCAATGATTGGATCATCGGATGGCACTTTGATCCAGTCGGCATTCAGAAGGCGTCCATCATCGGCGAAATCGGCCCCGTCTGCCAGATTGGCCCGACGGTTTTCTGCGCAGTCTACAGCCACAGGCACTTTGGATACGGGGGCCCAGCGACCGAAAAGGTACAGGTCAACCAACCGCTCGTCAGGCACTTGCTCATGGGTGCGAACCGATACTGTGTCGATAGCCGCAAAGCGATCAATGAAGGGGACAGCGTAAGTCCAGGGGCGATAGAAAGCGCGGCTTTCAACCTCCTGGATTACTGCTAAACCTTCGGGCAGGGTGTCCTTTGTGCGCTTGTACCAGGAGTATTCGCTGGCGACCGTCATGCTGATCATACCCACGCCGGCGGCAACCGGCGCGGCCCAACGGGGCAGGCGGCCACCCGTCACCTTGTTCAACACCATGACGATACCTGCAAAGGCGAGCCCTGCGAAGATTGTGCCTACCAATTCCAGAAACATTCTGCTTCTCCGTATTTCCGGCTAACCGCGCCTTCAGTTTCCCGATTTGGCCGTCCGCAGGTCAGCCCAACATACCCTTGCCATGCCCAACCGCTGATTGCATCGTTTTTACCACGACAAATGCATCGCGTAGATGACTTCGCTCAAAGTCGGACAAGGCTGAGGGCGGCATGTAGTTGTCTGGCTTTTCACCGGATTTGACCAGCCTTACCTGATTTTCAAGCCGCGTTTCAGCAATCAGATCATACGCATCCAGCAAATCCCGAGCACCCGATGCGCTGAGCACACCCGCGCTTTCGGCAGCTTTCAGGCGGGCACGTGTGTTCGCTTGGGTCAGTTGCCCTTGCAGGCTGTAGATGCGGGCGAGATCGACCACCGGCACAACGCCGTTGTGTTTCAGATCCAGAGTATTGCGATGCTCGCCCGAACGTATTGTCGCAAAACCGCGCAACAAGCTCAGCGGTGGTGTGTGCTTTAGCGAGTTGGATATCATATGGGCCACAAAGATCGAATTGGCGTTGGCTTTGGCAAGCGTATCAGCTTGGAGGTCCGAGAACAGCTCGAACGCACCTCCGATGGGGCGCAGGTCGAACATAACGGATGCCAGCATCTGCGCCTCGGGGTTTGGCTTGTTGATCCAACCGCTAAAATAATCGCGCCAGACACGGGCAGGCTGACACCAGCGCGGGTTCGTCGCCATCATGTCCCCGGGGCAATAGAAATACCCGCACTGGTCCAATCCATCGGAAACAAATTTTGCCAGAGCGTGGAAGTAGGTCATGTCGGCATCGGACACGCCGTCATCCAGTATCATGCAGTTGTCCTGGTCCGATACGCCTGTCTGTTCCTGTCGACCCTGAGAGCCGCAGGCCAGCCACAGATACGGCACCGGCGGTGGGCCCATCTTCTGTTCCGCCAAGGCGAGTAGTCGGCGCGTCACCGTGTCGGCAATATCGGTGATGAGGCGGGTCACAATCTCATGCCGGTTTCCACCGGCCACCAATTGCACCAGCAGCTGGGGTATTTCGGCTGTGACCGACGCCATTTCTTCAGCTGAATTTGCCTGCGCTATCCTGCGTACAAGCTCGGCCGAACTTACAGCTTGATAATGTGTAAGATCTGTCTGAGTCACTATGCCCACAAGCCGGCCATGGTCGGTGATGGGAATATGGCCGATGCCGCGTTCCATCATGACGTGAAGCACGTCAGAGCCGATATCTGTGGGGGACAGCGTGATCGGGTTGCGCGTCATGATCGCCGAGATTGGCGTATCTGGCGCCATCGCATCTGCGACGTACTTTCCCGAAATATCGCGCAGGGTTGCGATGCCCAGCAGGTTGTCGTCGTCGGTCACGCAAAGTGAGGATATCCCCTTGTCCCGCATCGTCCGTGCAGCGTGCTGAACTGGGGTGGAAGGGGGGCAGGTCGTCGGATCCGAAGCCATCAGAATGTCGACCGAACTGGTGGCCAGACTTTGCGGACCAGCCCGCTCACCCCGGCTGCGGTTGAAGAATTTGGAAACGACGTCATGCCCGTCAATCAACTCGCGCACCAGAGCCGGAGGCAGGACAATCAGAATGGAAGGGGCATGCGCCCGCGCCTTGGTGGCGGCCTTACCGTTTTTGAGCAGGCCCCGCTCACCGAAAGAATTACGAAGACCGAGATGGGACACGATGGCACCATTCTCATCCGTGATTTCAACCTGACCTTCATAGATGACGAATACGCCGGGCAATGTATGGCCCAGATCGTAAACTTCTGAATCCTCATCAACCTCCCAGACCTCGATCTGTTTTGCGACCTGCTCGAGCACAGGGGCGGGCAGGGCGTCATAGGGATGAACGGATTTCAGGAACCGGGTGATCTGTTCATGGGACAGGGGCATCAGATTTCTCCGGTATTCTGGAAAAATCCCGCCCGGTGGAATGCCGGGCGGGAATAGTCAGTCGAAAGACGCGGCCCTTGGAAAGTAGCCAGAGGCCGCATCATGCTCAATGGTCCTGAGCTGCGCCCGCACCACGGGGAATGCGGATGCTTTCGACCATATCTTTGATCTCCTGCGGGGTCTCCTTGGTCATGCCGGAAACCACATAGGCGACGCCGAAGTTGACCATTGCACCGATTGCGCCGAACGAGGTCGACTTGATCGGACCCAGCAGCGGGTCAGCATCGGTGAACGAGTTGGTGCCCGGAATGAACAGCCAGCCCTTGTGCAGGAAGATGTAGACCAGGGTGACGGTCAGACCGGCCAGCATACCTGCCACGGCACCGGTGTTGTTGATGCGGGTCGAGAAGATCCCCATCATCAGTGCCGGGAAGATCGAGGCAGCCGCCAGACCAAAGGCCAAGGCAACCGTCTGCGCCGCAAAGCCCGGTGGGTTCAGACCCAGATAGGTTGCGACAACGATGGCCACAGCCATTGCGATACGTGCCGACAGAAGCTCGCCTTTTTCCGAGATCTGCGGATTGATCGCACCCTTGATCAGGTCGTGGGACACAGCCGACGAAATCGCCAGCAGCAGGCCCGCGGCGGTCGACAGAGCGGCCGCAAGACCACCAGCAGCAACCAGACCGATCACCCAACCCGGCAGGTTGGCAATTTCGGGGTTGGCCAGAACCAGGATATCGCGGTTGAACTTAGTCAGCTCGTTACCGACCCAGCCTTTTTCTTCGGCAAGCGCCTGCATGTCGGCATTCTTGTCGTTGTAGTACTGGATCTTGCCGTCACCGTTCTTGTCTTCCCAGTCCAGCAGGCCGGTTTTCTTCCACGTGGCCATCCAGTCATAACGCGCGTCATTGTCGATCTGTTCGACCTTCACAGCACCGCCATCAATGCCACCATTGGGCCACATCATGTCGGTGATGTTCAGACGAGCCATTGCGCCAACCGCAGGTGCGGTCAGATACAGCAGCGCGATGAAGACCAGCGCCCAGCCAGCGGACCAACGTGCGTCAGATACTTTCGGTACGGTGAAGAAGCGCATGATTACGTGCGGCAGACCGGCGGTACCGATCATCAGCGACAGCGTAAACAACACCATGTTCAGCGTATTCGAATGATGGGCAGTGTAGTCGTTGAAGCCCAGCTCGGTCACGATGGCGTCCAGTTTGGTCAGCAGTGGCTCACCGCCGGCAGTATCACCGAACAGACCCAGAGCAGGAATTGGATTACCTGTCAGCTGCAACGAGATGAAAATGGCCGGGATAGTATAGGCGGTGATCAGTACGCAGTACTGAGCGACCTGAGTATAGGTCACGCCCTTCATCCCGCCAAACACCGCGTAGGCAAACACAACGCCTGCACCAATCAACAACCCTGTGGTGTTTGACACTTCGAGGAAGCGGCCAAAGGCCACGCCAACGCCGGTCATCTGGCCGATCACGTAGGTCACGGAAGCTACGATCAGGCAGATTACCGCAACGATGCGCGCGGTCTGACTGTAAAAACGGTCGCCAATGAACTCTGATACCGTGAATTTGCCAAACTTACGCAGGTAAGGGGCAAGCAGCAGTGCCAGCAGAACGTAGCCACCGGTCCAGCCCATCAGGAACGAGCTGTTGTCATAGCCGGTAAAGGCGATGAGGCCAGCCATCGAGATGAACGAGGCCGCAGACATCCAGTCCGCCGCTGTCGCCATGCCGTTGGTGACCGGGTGAACGCCGCGCCCGGCGGCGTAGAATTCCGATGTGGAACCCGCGCGGGCCCAGATCGCGATGCCGATGTATAGCGCAAAGGACGCGCCCACAAACAGCAGGTTGATTGTAAACTGGTCCATTCCGCTTACTCCTCGTCCACGCCGTATTCAGCGTCCAGCTTGTTCATGCGCCAGGCGTAGTTGAAGATCAGCACCAGAAAGACCAGAATCGATCCCTGCTGGGCGAACCAAAAGCCCAGATCAGTGCCGCCTACGGGGATACCTGACAGCAGCGGACGCAGCAGGATGCCGAATCCAAATGACACCAGCGCCCAGATGATCAGGCTGATGACGATAAGGCGCAGGTTGGCCTGCCAATAGCCCTTATCGGACTCGGCAGTCTGCGCGGAGTTTGTTGATTGATCCGCCATTGCGGGTTCCTCCTTGCTTCCTCCTTGGGCGACCCTTTGTCCATTTCCTCCAGCGCGCAGGGCCGCTTTTCGATATGCCGAATACCCGCGTGGCATCAGGCAAGACTTCTCCGGTCCGCCAAGGCGGGTCCATTGAAGTATTCTTTAGGAATTCGGCCCTTGTTCAGGGCGGGCCGACTTCCCTTAGTTCATCGCGTCGTTGACGATCCTTTCCAGATTGCCTGCGATGTCGTTGATATTGCCCATGGCGTTCAGGCCTTTCAGAACCCCATGATCTTGGTAGTAAGTAATCAGCGGCGCGGTCTGCGCGTGATAGGCCGCCAGACGCGATGCAACTGTCTCGGCGCTGTCATCAGCGCGGCGGTTAAATTCGGTGCTGCCACACTTGTCACATTCACCTTCGACCGCCGGAGCTTTGAACGTGTCGTGGTATCCTTCGCCACATCCGGCGCAGGTGTAACGACCTGAGATGCGTTTCACCATTTCAGCGTCTTCAACCTCAAGGCTGATCGCTGCGTTGATCTTCTGCCCGGTTTCCGCCAGCAGCCCGTCCAGTGCCTCGGCCTGAACCGTGGTGCGTGGGAAACCGTCCAGAATGACGCCCTTGGCACAGTCCGGTTCAGCCAGGCGATCCCGCAGAATAGCGATGACGATCTCGTCACTGACCAGATCACCGGCCTCCATTACCGCCTTCGCAGTTTTGCCAGCCTCTGTCCCGGCCGCAACAGCGGCGCGCAGTAGGTCGCCGGTGCTGAGTTGCACCAGACCGAACTTGTCTTCAAGCATCCGCGCCTGTGTACCCTTCCCGGCGCCCGGAGGGCCGAGAAGGATCAGAACAGCGGGTGTGGTGATCGTGGCAGCGTCCATCACATCCTCACTTGTTCGCACGGTTTTCAATCAGATCTTCGACCACCGAAGGATCGGCCAGGGTCGAGGTGTCACCTAGCGAGCCAAAGTCGTTCTCGGCAATCTTGCGCAGGATACGGCGCATGATCTTGCCGGAACGGGTCTTGGGCAGGCCAGGGGCCCACTGGATCACGTCTGGTGACGCAATCGGGCCGATCTCGGTCCGTACCCAGGTGCGCAGCTCTTTCAGCAACTCATCCGAAGGTTCACGATCATTCATCAAAGTGACGTAGCAGTAGATACCTTGTCCCTTGATTTCATGTGGGTAGCCAACCACAGCGGCCTCGGCCACAGCGGCATGTGCAACCAGAGCGCTTTCGACCTCGGCCGTGCCCATGCGGTGACCCGAGACGTTGATCACGTCGTCAACACGGCCAGTGATCCAGTAATCACCATCCTCGTCACGGCGGCAGCCGTCACCGGTGAAATAGTAGCCTTTGTAGTCCGAGAAATATGTCTTCTCGAACCGCTCGTGATCACCCCAAACGGTGCGCATCTGGCCGGGCCAGCTGTCTTTGATACACAAAACACCTTCGACGCCATTGCCGTTGATCTCGACGCCGGACTGAGGGTCCAGAACCACCGGGACAATGCCAAAGAAAGGTTTCATTGCCGAGCCAGGCTTCATCGCGTGGGCACCGGGCAGGGGGGTCATCAGGTGACCACCAGTTTCCGTCTGCCACCATGTATCAACGATCGGGCAATTCCCTTTGCCGACAACTTCATTGTACCAGTTCCATGCCTCGGGGTTGATTGGTTCACCCACCGTGCCCAGTACTTTGAGATCGCTCAGGTCGCATTTCTCGACGAATTCGTTGCCTTGCCCCATTAGGGCGCGGATAGCCGTCGGGGCGGTGTAGAACTGGTTGACCTTGTGCTTTTCACAGACCTGCCAGAACCGGCTCGCGTCCGGATAGGTCGGTACACCCTCGAACATCAGCGTCGTCGCTCCGTTCGCCAGAGGGCCATAGACGATGTAGCTGTGGCCGGTGACCCAGCCAACATCCGCGGTACACCAGTAGATGTCGCCGTCATGATAGTCGAAGGTAATCTCGTGGGTCAGCGAAGCGTAAACGAGGTAACCACCGGTGGTATGTACAACGCCCTTTGGCTGACCGGTCGAGCCTGAGGTGTAAAGGATGAACAGCGGGTCTTCGGCGCTCATCTCAGCTGGCGCGCAGTAGTCATCCGCCTCAAGCGCCATTTCGTTGTAGTCGTAGTCGCGACCGTCGATCCAGGTGGTCTGGCCACCCGTGCGTTTTACAACCAGACATTTGACGGTGTCCTTGCAGTGCAGCAGCGCTGCATCTGCATTGGATTTCAGCGGGGTTTTACGACCACCACGAGGGGCTTCGTCTGCGGTGATGACAACCTTGGCGTCACAGCCATTGATCCGGGCAGCCAGAGCGTCGGGGGAAAATCCAGCAAAAACAATCGAATGGATTGCGCCGATCCGGGCGCATGCCAGCATGGCATAGGCCGCCTCGGGGATCATCGGCAGATAGATAACGACCCGGTCGCCTTTGCGTACACCCATCGATTCCAGAATGTTGGCCATCCGGCAGGTGCGACGGTGCAGCTCGGCATATGTGATGTGCTGCGCTTCGTCATTTGGATCATCCGGCTCCCAGATGATTGCTGTCTGATCACCGCGGGTTTTCAGATGTCGATCCAGGCAGTTGGCGGAAACGTTCAGCGTCCCGTCCGCATACCAGTTGATTCCAACAGAGCCGAAGTCATAGCTGACATCCTTGACCTGCGTGTAGGGCTTGATCCAGTCCACCCGCTTGCCCTGCTCATCCCAGAATGCCACAGGGTCGTTGATGGAGGCCGCATACATCTCGTTGTATTTTTCAGCGTTGACATGCGCGCGGGCTACAGTGTCGGCGGACGGCGGAAAGGTCGTGGCATCTGCCTGGGCAGCGGTTGTCATTCTGAGGCTCCTCCCTCTGGACTATATTGAACTGGGCCGATTTTGCCTGCTGAACCGGCAATGTCGACCCATATCCTCCCTGGTGGCAATAATACGGAGAGCTGAAAACAATGAAATAAATTACAGATATCTCAGGATTAGTTTGTAAATTAGTTTCATCAAACCTTGAAAATCTGTAAATATAATTTCGTATGATTTGTGGAAATACAATGAAAATAATGACTTGGCTGTAACGGATTTCTAAGGTTGCAATCGGCCTCTCGATATTCAGTAAAAGTCATTCTGGACTCATCTTTTGGTTGTTAGCGTATGACGGTTCCGTTCACCCTTGATCAGGAATGTCACCCGGGGGTTGGCACATACCGATGTTGGCGCTAGCTTTGGGCCTAAGCGCCCCGGCAAGGGGGTGCAGCAATGGGAGAAATCACTATGAAAAAGATGTTGAGCGGCGCTGCTGTTGCCGCTTTGGGTGTTGCGTTCGCGTCAGAAGCCGTCGCAACAGAATGGAACGCCTCAGTCTGGGGTAAGCGCCGCGCATTCACCGAACATGTTGAAAAGCTTGCAGAACTGGTGAGTGAAAAGACCGGCGGCGATTTCACGATCAACGTCAGCTATGGCGGCCTCTCAAAGCCGAAAGAGAATCTGGACGGCATTGAAATCGGTGCGTTTGAGATGGCTCAGTTCTGTGCTGGATATCACCGCGACAAGAACCGTGCCATTACTGTGCTTGAGCTTCCGTTCCTGGGTGTAAACACGCTGGACGAAGAAGTGGCTGTCAGCCACGCAGTATATGATCATCCGGCTGTAAAGGATGAGATGGCGCAGTGGAACGCGCGCATCATCATGACCTCGCCGATGCCGCAGTACAATCTGGTCGGAACCGGTGATCCAAGGGATGAACTGGCAGAGTTCGATGGTATGCGTGTCCGCGCAACCGGTGGACTGGGTCAGGCGTTCGAAGCAGTAGGGGGTGTGCCGACATCCGTACCTGCAACCGAAGCCTACAACGCAATGGAATCCGGTGTTGTTGACACCGTGGCGTTTGCACAGCACGCACATTTGTCGTTCGGAACCATCAACGAAGCAGATTGGTGGACCGCCAACCTGAACCCCGGAACGGTGAACTGCCCGGTGGTTGTGAATATCGAAGCATACGAAGCGCTGTCGCCGGAACATCGTGAAGCGCTGGACAGCTCGATTGACGAAGCCATCGACCATTATCTGGCAAACTATGGCTCGTTGCTCGAGAAATGGGACGGTGTGCTTGATGAAAAAGGCGTTCAGAAAGTCATGATCGACGACGCTGTAATTGCCGATTTCCGCGCCAAGGCAGCAGACCCAATCCGCGAACAGTGGATTGCCGACATGTCCGCTCAGGGCCTGCCTGCGCAGGATCTCTATGATCTGGTACAGACGACGTTGCAGCAGCAACGCAGCGGTAACTGATCGACAAAACCCGGGCGCCAGAAGGCGCCCGGTCACTTTCAGAAACAGGGGATTACCGGATGGCAGGACAGGCCACGGTATTGGAAGACGGCAGTCTGCTCAGCCGTCTTGATCGTCATTTGCTTGGGATTGAGAAGTTTCTTGCCCTTATCAGCGGGCTGGCGGTGTTTGGATTGATGCTGCTGGCCGTGATTTCTGTCAGCGGGCGCAACGCAGTCAATGTGCCCTTGCCGGGTTATGTGGACTGGATCGAGCAGATGATGCCGCTGATTGCATTTCTCGGCATATCTTACGTTCAGCGTGACGGCGGGCATATTCGCATGGATATCGTAATCTCTCGTCTGCATGGTCGGGCGCTGTGGTTGTTCGAACTGTTGTCAGTCGTGTTGATCCTTGTTCTCATGCTGGCTCTGGTCTGGGGCAGTTGGGCGCATTTTGACCGGTCTTTTGATTTTGGTGCCCCAATGTGGAGCCGCGACAGCTCGATCGATATCGGCATCCCGATCTGGCCTGCCAAACTATTGGCACCCGTAGCATTTTCGGTGCTGTGTGTTCGCTTGGTTCTGCAAGTCTGGGGATATGGGCGTGCTTTTCTGCTGGGGTTGGAAACTCCGGTTGCGGTGCCGTTGATACAAGACGCGGCGGCGCAGGCAGCTGCCGAAGCCGAGCAGTTTGAAGGGCAGGACTAACACATGGACACGATCGAAATTGGCCTGTGGGTTACAGGCGGCCTGTTGGTTCTTGTCGTTACTGGAATGCGCGTTGCCTTTGCTGCGGGGCTGGCTGGGCTCGTCGGGCTTGTCTGGATTTTCTGGGCCAAGTTTGGCTATGATCCGGATCGTTTCGGAAAAGCGCTGACCGTTGCCGTAAAGACAGCAGGGCAGGTGCCGCATTCTAAGGTTGCCTCACATACGCTCAGCCTGATCCCGACATTCATCCTGATCGGATACCTCGCTTATTACGCAGGGCTGACCCGGGCTTTGTTCGAGGCGGCCAAGCGCTGGATTGCCTGGGTCCCGGGGGGGCTTGCGGTTTCGACAGTATTTGCGACGGCAGGTTTTGCAGCCGTTTCTGGCGCATCTGTTGCTACGTCGGCGGTGTTCGCCCGTATCGCAATCCCTGAAATGTTGGACGTCGGTTACAACAAACGCTTTGCGGCAGGGGTGGTGGCTGCCGGGGGTACGTTGGCGTCGCTGATTCCTCCTTCAGCGATCCTTGTGATCTATGCGATCATTGTAGAACAGAACGTAGGTATGCTGCTGCTCGCAGGGTTTATTCCCGGCGCCTTCTCGGCGCTGATCTATGGGTTGCTGATCGTTGGCATCGCACTGGTCTTTAAATCCGTGGGTCCGCCAGTCAGAGGGTTCACATGGAAACAGCGTTTCTCGTCATTACCAGGTGCGTTGCCGATCGTTGCGGTGGTTCTGATCATCATCTGCTTTGTCTATAACCCGTTCGGTGAAGACGCATGGGGTACACCAACGGAAGGTGGAGCCATCGGAGCCTTTATCGTGTTCTGCTTTGCGCTGTTTCATGGCATGCGTTGGACCGAGTTCAAATCAGCGCTGCTAGAGACTGCAAAGCTGACGGCGATGATCTTTGCCATCATCTGGGGCGTTCTGATCTATGTTCGGTTTCTGGGGTTTGCAGACCTGCCGGGAGCGTTCTCGGATTGGATAACCTCGCTCGAAATGTCACCGATGCTGATCCTGATTTGCATCCTGCTGGCTTATGCGGTGCTGGGTATGTTCATGGATGCCATCGGAATGCTGCTGCTGACGCTGCCTGTGGTGTATCCGGCTGTGATGGCTCTGAACGGTGGTGAAGCAGTGAGTGCTGCCGAAAGTACCTTTGGTATGTCTGGCCCCATGTGTGCGATCTGGTTCGGCATCTTGGTGGTGAAAATGGCAGAGTTCTGTCTGATCACGCCACCCATTGGCCTGAACTGTTTTGTGGTTGCAGGTGTACGTCCGGATCTGAGCGTTCAGGATGTCTTCAAGGGTGTCACACCGTTCTTTGTGGCTGACGCAGTTACCATCGCGCTGCTGGTCGCATTCCCGGGTATCGTTTTGTACTTGCCATCCCTTGCAGGGTAGAAAAAAGCCCCGGCCAATGGCCGGGGCGAGTTGCCTGAATGTGCGGGTTCTTATTTTGCCCGCATCAACATTCCATACAGGTCACGTGGATCGTCAGGGTCTGCAAGCATATCCAAAGGCTCAAAGAATTCAGTGCCTTCAATGGCAGTTTTGATATAGCGCAGCGCCGAAAAATCTTCGATCGCGAAGCCTACACTGTCGAACAATGTGATCTGTCGATCATCGGTTCGCCCTTTGGCCTGACCCGTCATTACTTGCCACATTTCAGTCACCGGGTGATCGTCATCAAGTGCCTGAATTTCACCTTCAATCCGTGTTTGTTCAGGATATTCCACAAAGATTTCGGATCGCAGCAGAATGTCGCTGTGCAGTTCGGTCTTGCCCGGGCAGTCGCCACCAATGGCATTGATGTGGACGCCGGGTCCGACCATGTTGTCCGTCAGGATCGTGGCATATTTCTTGTCAGCGGTGCAGGTGGTGATGATCTGGGCGCCTTCGATTGCCTCTTCAGCCGTTTTACACGGGACAACCGTGAGCCCTTTGCCTTGCAAGTTGGCCGCGCATTTGGCCGTGGCGTTGGCGTCGATGTCATACAGTCGAACCGTATCGATTCCGCACATTGCCTTGAATGCGAGGCACTGGAACTCTGACTGAGCCCCATTGCCGATCATCGCCATCGTAGTTGCGCCCTTCGGTGCGAGATAGCTGCCAACAAGTGCCGATGTCGCCGCTGTCCGCAAAGCAGTCAGGATGGTCATTTCGGTCAGCAGCGTAGGGTAGCCGGTGTAGACATCCGCCAGAAGTCCAAACGCTGTGACGGTTTGCAGCCCTTCCGAGGTGTTCTTGGGGTGGCCGTTGACGTATTTGAACCCGTAGGCCTCGCCATCCGAGGTGGGCATCAGCTCGATCACGCCATGGGGTGAATGCGCCGGAATGCGGGGCGTTTTGTCAAAGCTTTCCCAACGTTTGAAATCGGATTCGATCTGAGCCGCAATTTCGGTGATCACACGCTCAACACCGATGTGGTGCACAAGCTGCATCATGTTGTCGACGGAAACGAAGGGCACAAGGGCCTTGTCTGATGGTTGCATCATGCACTCCTATCGGCGCGAAAGGTGGATGCCGGCGATCATACACCGCACCGATCCACCTGCTGTTTCAATTGTGGGAACCGAGAGCGGCAGCGGCGTCGCGCTCGCTTCGATTGTTTGAATCTGTTCGGGTCTGAGCGCTGCAAGCGCGCGGCTGGAAAGCGCAAGGACCAATCCATCGCGTCCCGAGAGCTCGATTGCGTTTCCCGCGAATTCCGCAATCTGTTTGTGGCTGAGATCGATCACTGTTCGCCCGGATTCCTCCAGCCGGTTGCGAACAGTCTGGCGGCGTTCGGTGTCTGCAATCATATCCAGACAAATCAGGGCATAATGCGTTCCAATGCCCATGAGAACATTGGTGTGATAAACGTCACGACCATCAACGTCACGTGCTTCGAATGCGATCGGTTCATAGTTGAAATGCGTGCAAAAGCGTTCAAGCAGGACCGGGTCTGCGCGATTGGATTTGACCGTATAAGCAATGCGTCCCACATGGTCGAGCACCATCGCACCAGTGCCTTCCAGTGCAAGGTCATCTTGTTCCAAACCCGAATAGTCAATCACGTCCTGAACGCGGTACTCCTGTTTGAGCAGCTCGATCACATCCATCCGCCGTTCGCGCCTGCGTGAAGGGACGAACATCGGATAGATTGCTACATGCCCGCCATGATGGGTCGAAAACCAGTTATTCGGAAACACGCTGTCCGGCGTATTGTCCTGACCTTCGTCATCAAAGACGTGAACCGTGACGCCGGCCGAACGCAATTGCTCAACAGCGCGATCATGTTCATCCCGTGCAGCCATTGAGGTCGCTTCGACTGAGCGATTGGACAGTGTTTGAAAGGCATTGTCGCCATGCGTTTCGGGATTCGAGGTAAACGCATGTGGACGGATCATCACAACAGCGGGGGGTGCCTGAAGTGATAGCATCAGAAACTCCGTGTCGGGCGGTCAAAGATGCGACGGCCAAGCAACGATGCAGCCAAATCGACCATCAGCTTGGCGGTACGGCCGCGCTCATCCAGAAATGGGTTCAACTCGACCAGATCCAGCGAGCAGACCAGCCCACTTTCGTGCAGCAATTCCATGACCAGATGTGCTTCGCGCTCGGTTGCGCCACCGGGGACCGTCGTGCCAACGGCAGGTGCGATGGCAGGATCCAGAAAGTCCACGTCCAGCGAAACATGCAAAATGCCGTTGGCGGCGCGGACCTTGTCAAGGAATGCCAGCAGCGGGGCCTTGATCCCGTGTTCGTCGATGGTGCGCATGTCAGCCAGCATTGCACTGTCTTTTTCCAGTGCTGCGCGCTCTTCCGGGTCCACTGAACGCAGGCCAATCATGCCGACGCGGTCCGTAGGGACGTGCGCGGCAACTTTGGGAAACGCATCAAAGCCGGGTTGTCCCGTGAAATAGGCGACGGGCGTTCCGTGCAGGTTTCCGCTGCCGGTGCTGTTCGGCGTGTGAAAGTCACTATGGGCATCCAGCCACAAAACGAACAGAGGGCGATCGATCTTTTGGGCATGAGCGGCCATACCAGTAACGGTGCCCATCGATAGCGCATGATCCCCGCCCATGAAAATTGGGAGGCCTTGCGTTGCTGCTTCCTCTGCGGCACGGCTCAGGGCCTGCGTCCAACCCACACACTCAGGCAGAGCAAACAGATGTGAATGCTCGGGCATATCGACGACATCAGGTCGTGTATCGCCTAGATCTGTGACGGTGTGGCCCAAAGTTGCCAACGCTGCTTCGATACCTGCGACGCGATAGGCGTCGGGACCCATCCGGCAGCCCTGACGCTGTTTGCCGGCGTCCATCGGAGCGCCGATCAGAATGACGTTCTTTTTATCCATACGTTCATTTACCGGCTCAGCATGGGTTGCAGGAAGATAGCAAAATGTTCAAAATGAAACCCTCTCATGCAAATTGGAAAGCACATATGGACGATTTGGATAGTCGATTGCTCAGCGCTCTGCATCGGGATGCCCGTGCCTCGTTATCTGAACTGGCCGAACTGCTGGGTGTGACGCGGACCACGGTGCGCAGCAGGCTTCAACGATTGAAGCAATCGGGCGAGATCGTTGGCTTTACAGTGCTGACCCGCCGCGATGTTGCGGAAAGCCCGGTGCGCGGTCTCATGATGCTTGAGATCGAAGGGCGCGGAACCGAAAGAATTATGGCCAGAATAGCAGCCATGCGGCAGGTGCGGGCAGTACACACGACCAATGGCAGCTGGGACCTGATTGCGGAAATTTGGGCAGATACGCTGGCTGAACTGGATGAGGTTCTGTTCCAGATACGCCGGATGGAAGGGATTACGCGTTCAGAAACCAATCTGCTGCTGTCGACCCGCAAGGGCCGTTATTGACCTCTGCTTCTCAGTTCCTGTCCTTCCTGGCGTGCAGTGCTTTGAAGATCAACGAAATTGTGCCAAAGTTCGGTAACCGGCCGATTTGATTTCAGGGCATATTTTCTGCTGCGAGATCCATTGGTCCAAATGCGGCAGCAGGGCAGGGAAGCTCAATATGTCCATACAAGAGACAGGCGAAGAATCGCGAGCGGTGCGTTGGGTAGAACGCATTACCGAGTTGCTGGAGAAACCTTGGGTCAGGCTGGCAATTCCACTGTTGATCACGCTTCTCGCACTGACGGTGCTGCATGATCTGTCTGCGCATGTGAAGTGGGCGGATGTCAAAGCCGACATTGCAGGCACCTCATGGCGTCTGTTGTTCTTTGCCTTTTGCTGGACAGCTTTCAGCTTTTTGTCACTTTCATTTTACGATGTTTTCGCGGTTCAGAGCGTCGCTGAAGGAAAGGTGCCGCTGCCGGTCGCCGGAATGGCGGGGGCTAGCGGCTATGCGGTTTCGAACTGCCTCGGCTTTTCATACATAACAGGAACCGCCATTCGGTATCGCATATACGCATCTCTGGGGCTGGATCTGGGTCGCGTGGCCGGAGTGATTGCCACTTCATGGGTCGCATTCTGGATGGGATTGGTTCTGATACTGGGTATTCTGTTGACTACCCATCCAGACGGTATCTCGAAGGTGATGCCGATCAGTGAGATCACCGAAACCTCGATCGGTGTCGCCATGCTTATCGGTCTGGTTTCGCTTTTTATCTGGCTTTCGAGCGGCGGTCGCCGGCTTGCTTTCGCTGGGGTTGGTTTCAATCTTCCCGGAGGGCGTCTGGCTGGTTTGCTGACTGTCGCCGCCGTTGGTGACCTGTTCGGAGCATCCATGGCACTTTATGTGCTGATGCCCGATGATCTTGGTGTCGGCTACCCGTACTTTTTTACAATTTATATCGCGGCTATCGCGGTCGGCATATTAAGCCACGCACCGGGTGGTCTGGGGGTGTTCGAGGCGACGTTGATTGCCGGATTGGGCGCATCAGGGCGGTCGGATGTGATTGCTGCGTTGCTGCTCTATCGGGTGGTTTACACGTTTCTGCCATTTGGTATCGCAAGCGTATCCATCGCAGTCGCATCAGCATTGACCCAACGCCATAGGATCGGTGGGGCTGCAACATGGGTCTACCGGGTGATCCGGCCAATTGTACCGATGGTAGCAGCAGGTATTGCTGCAGTTGCTGGTGTGATCCTGCTTGTATCCGGCGCCTTGCCAGCCAGTTCGCAGAGTCTGGGTGCGTTGCGAGAGTTTCTGCCGCTGTCCTTTGTCGAAGCCTCGCATTTGGTGGGCAGTGCGGTCGGCGTGTTGTTGATCCTTGTGTCCCGAGGATTGTTCCGCAAGCTGTACCGGGCTTGGATCGTTGCCATGATCCTGATGCTGGCCGGTTTTTTTGCTTCGCTTGCAAAGGGATTGGACACACACGAAGCGCTCAGCATGTTGGGTACAATCGCGCTGCTCGCGTTGTTCAAGGGGGCGTTCTACAGGGTTAGCGGAGCATCAATCTTTCGTCTGAACATACCCTGGCTTGTCAGTGTCATCGCGTTGCTGGCTGTGATCTTTTGGGTCGGCTTGTTTGCCTATAAACACGTTGAGTACCAGAACGCTTTGTGGTGGGAATTTGCCTGGAATGGTGATGCGTCACGGTTCCTGCGATCCAGTCTCGTTGTTGCGGTGATATTGGGTGTCGTTGCCGTGAACTCGTTATTCGGGCGCGAAATCCCTCAGGTAAAGCGCACTGAAATTCCCGAGGTAGTTGAACGCCTTGTGATGGAAAGCGAAGACACCGAGGCGCAGATTTCCCTGACCGGTGACAAGCAATTCCTGATCTCCCCCGATGAAACTGCATTCATCGCTTACGCCGATACGGGCAACGCCCTGATCAGTAAAGGTGAACCAGTTGGTGAAGAGCATGCTGGTCAACAACTGATCTGGCAGTTGCGCGAGATGGCGGATCGCGAAGGAAAGCTCTGCGCATTTTATAGTGTGTCGACCAAGTATCTGCCCACGTTTCTGGATTTGGGGCTTTCGATCCTGAAGATCGGAGAGGTTGCCCGCGTTCCTCTTGAGGATTTCTCTCTGGACGGAAAGCCGCGCAAGCGTTTTCGGCAGGCCAAGAACCGTGCCGAGCGAGAGGGGTATGTATTCGAGATCGTTCCGAAAGAGAAATTGGCCCCAATACTTCCGGAACTGCGTCAGATTTCCGATGACTGGCTTGCCGGTAAATCTGGTGAGGAAAAAGGCTTTGCCCTTGGCGGCTTTGACGAGGAATACCTGTCTTACTTTGATCATGCGATTTTGAAGAATGGCGAAACGGGAAAGATCGTTGCATTTGCCAATCTGTTTCAGGGTGGAAACAAGTCAGAATTGTCGCTGGATCTCATGCGGTATGAGCCCGACAGCCCCAGCTTTGTTATGGATGCTCTGTTTGCGGAAATGATGGTCTGGGGATCCGAGCAGGGTTTCCACTGGTTCTCGCTTGGCGCAGCGCCTTTTTCGGGCATTGAAAATCGGCAGTTGGCTTCACTTTGGAACCGGATTGGCGGGTTCGTCTATGAGCATGGCGAGCAATTCTATCACTTTGAAGGATTGCGCTCATTCAAACAGAAATTCGAACCGGAGTGGAGCCCGAACTATCTAGCCAGCCCCGGGGGGCTGGCTGCACCGCGTATCCTTTACGAGGTGAACATTCTGATCTCGGGTGGTCTGCGGGGGCTGACGAAGTAAGCCTTCAGTTCAGGCTGGCGCGTGTTGGCGTTTCCTCTAGCAGGTCGCCCCAATCCGTACGGTAAGCCATTTCGGCAAGCACGGTCTCAGGCAGAAACTCCTGATTTTGCCGGATTTGCCAGCCGCCACCCAGTCCCTTGTAAACGGCAACCAGGTTGGCAGAAACCTGTTGCCTTGCCTCAATCAGATTGGCCTGAGAACGCAGCAGGGCGGTTTGCGTATTCAGAATTCTGGAATAGCTGGCGATGCCGTCACGATACTGGTCGACGGCGATGGCGGCCGCCTTGCGGGATGCATCGACACTGCGTTGATAGAACGTCACCTGCTTACGCGCCTCAGCATAGGCGACCATCGCGCTTTCCACCTCGGAGTAGGCGGTTAGAACCGTGTTCTGGTAGTTTGCGATCAACGCCTGATAGGCGGCGTCCTGTGCCCGGACGTTGTTCTGTATGCGCCCGTAGTTCAGCACGTTCCAGACCACCCCGGCACTTGCCAGACCCGTGTTGCTGTTCGAGCTGAACAGGTCGCGACCACCCGAAGCCTGAAGGCCAACAGAGCCAGACAATATGAATTGCGGATAGAGATCTGCCATCGCGATACCAACCTGTGCGGATTGGGTCGCTGCGGCCAACTCAGCCGCTCTGACGTCCGGTCTCCTGCGCAGTAGTTCAGCGGGAACGCCGACAGCGACGTTAGATCGTGCGGTTGGAATGCGGCCGTAGTTACCCAGCAGGTTCGTCATGCGCGACGGAGTTGCGCCAAGTAGCACCGCAAGCGCGTTCTTGGCTTGCTGCAGGTCGCTTTCAATCGTCGGCACCAAGGCTTTGGTGTTGTTCAGCAGGGCGGTTGATTCCTGCACGTCCAATTCGGTCGTAACACCGTTGTTGAAGCGGAGTTGTGTGAGATCTGCGGATTCCTGCTGCAACTTTATGTTCTCGCGTGCGATCGCGAGTGACTCCTGCAAAGCGCGGATATTGATGTACAGCGCAGCGACGTCCCCGGTAAGGGTAACGAGCGCATCGTCATAGTTGGCAACCTGCAAGGCCAGATTGGACCGGGCCGCCTGAACACCGCGTCGCTGTGCGCCCCAAACATCAAGCTCCCACTGTGCGTCAAAGCCGACTTGTGAGGTCGAGAATTCTGTGTCCAGCGGGATGATCTGCCTGATGTCCGAAACCGGTCCAAGGTTGTCACTTATCTGGCGGCGTTGCAGTGATCCGCCGATCGCTTGGGATTGAGGGTATAGCTCTCCAAACGCGATGCCCAATTGAGCGCGGGCCTGAAGCACGCGAGCGCCTGCCACTTGCAGTGTCAGGTTCTGAGCGTAAGCCTCGGCAATCAGCTTGTTTAGCGTTGGATCGTTGAATGTCTCCCACCACTTCACAACGGGCGCGCTGCGAGATGTCAGGCCGCTGCTCTGGCTAGCGCTTGGGCTGTTTACTTCGATCCACTGTTTTACCACAGGTGAGTTGGGGCGGACAAAATTCGGACCAACAGGGGCACAAGCAACAAAGATCGACGCACATAGGGCCGTTCCCATAAGCCTTCCAAACAGATGCTTCTTGGAATTGGGCCATTTCATAGTGCGCATCCTCAGATATCCAGTGGTCGGATGAAGTTGGCGAATGAGTAAAGCCGCATGTTGATACGGCGCAGAAACTCAAAGCTTTGACCGCGACCGGTGTAGATCGCGACCGCCGCGTGGCCACCTGCCGGGAAAGTGTGGCCCTCAGGCACGTCGACCGTAATCTGTACCGCAATGCGTCCGGGTAGCTTGGGGAGTTCAAAGCCTGGCAGGCGGCCAGATGGCAGATATTGACCCTGTCTGGTGGCCCACCAGATCGCCTCGACCTTGCCGTTCAGAATCTCACCGGGATAAAGGTCCAGTGCGACTTCAACCGGTTGGCCGGGTTCCACGAATTTCAAGTTTTGCTGACGGAAGGTGGCAAGAATATAGGGCTCGTCTTCAGTTACGAAACTGGCGATAGCACCCAAACGAATTTCGCCTACAACGAGACCGGGTCGGGCCTGTTGCGATACGATCATCCCGTTCTCAGGGGCGTATATCGTTGTATTTTCTAGGAAATATTCAGCTTCTTCCAGCTGAGTCTGTGCCTGAATGATCCCGGTGTTTACACCATCGATCTGTGAAGCCAGTGCGAGGTTCGCTTTTTCCAGATTGGCTTCGGCCTCTTTTACCTGTGCCTGATCCTCGGCGACCTGCTCATTCCAACGATCAAGCTCATCCTGTCGCGCACCACCAGCGGGGACCAGATTTTCATACCTTGCCTTTTGAGTCAGGGCATAGGCGAGTTGCGCATTGGCACGTTCGATAGACTCAGTCGCCGCAATCACATCTTGTTCCAGAATTTTGGCGTTCTGTTCGGCGGCTACCAACTGGGCTTTGGCATTGTCTACTGCCAAAGAGAACACGGTATCGTCAAAGCGATACAGCGGTTCTCCCTTGGTGACCCATGTGTTTGGCTCCACCAGAACTTCGGTCAAAAGGGTTGGCTGCGTCAGTCTCGGGACGATCTGGATGGTCGAGCGAACTACGTGGCTGTCGGCAGAGAAGGGCTGAAAGAAGCGCAGTGCCACCAGAAAGATCAACAGCAAATGCGCACCTACCCAGAATGAAACAACACCCCAGGTGATGTTGAATTTCAGCCATTGTGCCTTGAAGAAAATGAACCAGACAAAAATTATGTAGAACAGCGTGATGCCGAGGGCCATGAACATGTTGTTTTGTTTCCTCTGGCCTTAGCTCTGCTCTGTGTCGTCGGTGTCGAGACGATCCCGGTACTCAGGCCTTACTTTGCCGCCTAAGCGTTTGATTTCATCCCGAATTGCGTCGCGCTCATCATCCGGCATACGCCTCAGATCAACAGTGACCCCATCATGGAAAGCCCACATAAAGGCGTGCACCCACGGAACAACGGCCAGAAAGCCCATCCATCCCATGATCTTGACGGCCTCAGCATGAGGATGATTGCGTTTGATAGCGATCCGCCCCGGCAATCCCATGAGGAATAGAAACAGCGCCATGACGGCTGCCAGAAGCAGGATCAGCGCCACGAAAGTCAGGTAGTCATAGTAGCCCAGCGGCTGCCCCAATAGTCCCATCTACGTGCCTCCTTGTGGGAAGGTTGAAACCATCCTCAATTGTTGTTGCCCAGTTCGTCAATGAGTTTGTAGCTGGTCGGCGGGTCAGCGCAAACTGTTGGGCCACATTCGATCAGTGTGGAGACCGCATTCAAAGCAGCTAAACCCAGCATGATAAAGAATGCGACTTTTGCCAGTGTGCTACCGCCAAAGCGCTGTTCTGTTGATCCGTTTTCATATTGCTTCTCGAACATCAGCATGATCGAGGTGCCGAGCAGGATCAGAAAAAAGCAGATTGCAGCCCAAGTGTAATAGTGCAGCCCCAAAACGGGAGATCCATAGTGTCCGGTTCCCGGGACGATGTGCAAAAGGATTTGGCGAACGGCAACGCTCACTCCGAACAGTGCACCCAACAGCATAAGTGCATAGTGCCGAGCCCGGGCCCCATAAAGCAGATTGAGGCCGAGGCCGACGCCCACCGCAACAAAACCAACCCGCTGTAGCAAGCACAGGGGGCAGGGCAGTTCATAGAGCTTGAGCTGATAAAAGTAAGCCAGCGCAAGGACCAGGCTTACGGCTAGTGTTCCAAGCGCGTTCAGTGTGCGGGACAGTTCAGGTGTCATGGTCTTGTCCCTCGCTTACAACTGAATGGTAAGTTGGCTGGTGGCGTGGTACTTCAGCCAGTACACACTCAACGCCAGCGTGATAAAGAATATGGTATTGGCTATTCCGGTTCTTCCAAAGTAGTTCAGCCCCATAACGGCTGTAAGTAACGCAAACAAAAGCGCTATCATGGCCCGGTCCCTCCCTCCCGTGCAACGATTGCAATATGGTTTGATACTGTCAGTTGCGCCGCCATCTGGCAAGAAAGGCGTTCGGGTACTCGCGCTAAATGAGAAGTTTCAAGGAGCTATTCGCAAAGAACCAGACGCGTCTTCCACTCACCGCATTGGCTTGTCAGTTCGGTCGATAGCGGAAGATCGGTGTAGAATGCGCTGACTTCAGAAAGCGATCCGATGCGCGCGGGCGCGGCGCGGTGAAATTTGGAGTTGTCCGCCACAAGGCAGGTCTGCCGCGCCTGGGCAATGATGGTTTGGCTGACATGGACCTCCTGAAAATCGAAATCCAGCAGATCACCCTCAGCATCAAGTGCTGAGCATCCAATAATGGCATAGTCGAATTTGAACTGTTTGATTGTGGAAACGGTTAGGTTTCCCATCAAACCTCCATCAGATCTTCTTAGCACCCCGCCCGCTACAACGATCTGACAATCAGGGTTGGCGACCAGTATGTTGGCGACGTTCATATTGTTCGTCACGACCATCAGGTTTTTATGGTTCAGCAACTGCTTCGCGACGGCTTCGGTCGACGTGCCAATGTTCATGAAGATCGAAGCGCCATCCGGGATATCGGCTGCACATTTCGCTGCAATCCGCGATTTGGCATCTTCGTTCAGTTCGCGACGATCTTCGTACCCAATATTCGAGACACCGGATCGCAGGACCGCGCCTCCGTGAACCCGATCCAGTTTGCCGGCCTCTGAAAGCTCTGAAAGATCACGGCGGATGGTCTGAACAGTTACGCCAAACATATCCGCCAGCTCTTCGACCGCGACGCGTCCGTGTTGCTTGGCGATTTCCAGAATGTCGGACTGGCGAAAGGAAAGGGACATGTAGGGCTCCGGTGAAACATTCACCTGTTCGTTTTTGTTCTTTTCTCAGAAGAATTCAATGATTTGTTTCGTCACTACAGCGAGCGATTTGATGGCCTTGATCAATCCAGATGCTAATCTCAAAGCTCGTTCAGGTATTTTCGATCTGATGCTTGCACTCATGAAAACGAATAAAAGCGAAAATATAAGTTGACGATACGAAGGTCTGTAAGGTTAATGCTCTCGACCTCTCTCAACAGAAGAATCGAGTTCCATGGAACAGCCAGATACCCGAATTACCGACCTTTTTATTATCGGCGGTGGGATCAACGGATGCGGGATCGCACGCGATGCAGCTGGTCGCGGATTGTCGGTCACATTGGCCGAGATGAACGATCTGGCGTCAGCAACGTCTTCGGCATCAACCAAGTTGTTTCACGGTGGTCTTCGTTACCTCGAATATTTCGAGTTTCGGCTTGTTCGTGAGGCATTGATTGAGCGGGAAACTCTGTTGCGCGCAATGCCCCATATCAGCTGGCCAATGCGGTTCGTTCTGCCCTACCACGATGACATGCGGTTTGACTCGCATACGCCGACTTCGCGACTGTTGAGCACCGTTATGCCTTGGATGCATGGTCGGCGCCCGGCTTGGTTGATCCGTTTGGGACTGTTTCTTTACGACCATCTTGGCGGTAGAAAAATATTACCAGGCACCAAATCACTTGATCTGCGGAAAGAACCCGAAGGCGCTCCGCTGCAGAACAAGTTTGAAACTGCTTATGAATACTCCGATTGCTGGATCGAGGATTCACGGTTGGTCATACTGAATGCACGGGATGCAGAAGCTCGCGGCGCAGAGATCCTCGTGCGTACCGAAGTACAATCCGCTGAGCGCGTCGATGATCTTTGGCATGTGACCATTCTTGATAAGGACAGCGGCGATACACGCTTGGTTCGTGCCCGGATGCTGATCAACGCGGGTGGCCCTTGGGTCGGCGATATCATCCAGTCCAAAATTCGCGTGAATTCGCGCGAGGGTGTTCGGTTGGTTCGTGGCAGCCATATCGTGACCCATAAGCTGTTCGATCACGACAAGTGCTATTTCTTTCAGGGTGAGGATGGCCGCATAATCTTTGCAATCCCGTATGAGCAGGATTTCACCCTTATTGGCACGACCGATCAGGATCACGAAAACCCCTCTGAACCACCGGTTTGCACCGAAGCAGAACAGGACTATTTGTGTGCCTTTGCAACAAAGTACTTTGAGCGCCCTGTTACACGCGAAGATATCGTGTGGACCTATTCTGGTGTTCGCCCGCTGTATGACGACGGGGCGCATAGCGCGACAGCGGCCACCCGCGATTATACGCTGAAGGTAGATTCTGCTGGCGGGGCGCCGGTGCTAAACGTGTTCGGTGGTAAGATCACGACCTATCGCCGCCTAGCTGAAAGTGCGCTCGAGAAAATAGCCGAACATTTCCCTAACTTGCCCGGCCCTTGGACGGCAGGCGTTTCTCTGCCGGGCGGCGACTTTCCCGTTGATGGTGTCGCGCAGCTGACGAATGACCTTCTAACTGACTACGGCTTTCTTGACCAATTCTGGGCGAACCGATTGATCCGTGCTTATGGCACTGAGGCGCGGTCAGTTTTGGGTAACGCGCAAACTGTCGGGGATTTGGGTGAAGATTTTGGCGCGACGCTTACCGCTCGCGAGCTGGAATGGCTTATGGACAAGGAATATGCGCGGACAGCAGACGATGTCGTCTGGCGGCGCAACAAGCTGGGTTTGCGGTTGAGCCAAGAAAAGATAGCAAGAATTCAGGCATGGATGGGCGAGCATCACATCAATGCCGTTGCAGCTGCCCAGTAAGCTGAGCCAGACAAAAGAAAACGCCCCGCGAATTTCGCGGGGCGTTTGGCGTTCTACTCCTGCGCTTTAAGCGGCTTCTTCGGAAGGACCAGAGCCCTTGTTGCTGCCTTTCAGCCATTCGCGCATCCCCTGCATCACTGCATAAAGTACGGGGACAAGAATGACACCAAACAACGTTGCAGCCAGCATGCCGCCGAATACGGCCACACCGATGGCCTTTTGGCTGGCGGCACCCGCGCCACTGGCAGCCAGCAGCGGAACAACGCCCAGCAGGAAAGATAAAGCCGTCATCATAACCGCACGGAAACGCTGATGAGCAGCCTCGGCCGCGGCGTCTTTGATGGAGAGGCCATGAGCGCGTTGCTCCATCGCGAACTCGACGATCAGAATCCCGTTCTTGGACGCAAGTCCCACAAGCATGATCATACCGATCTGCGTATAGAGGTTGATGTCACTTCCGACGATCGCAACCGCTGAAACAGCCCCGAACAGGGCCACGATCACCGATAGCAGGATCGACACCGGCATGGTCCAGCTTTCGTATTGGCCGACAAGGAACAGATACCCGAACAGGATCGCCAACCCGAGGATCACAACAACCAGACCACCCGATGCCAGCTGCTGCTGAGCGGTCCCGGTCCACTCAAAGGCATATCCGGGGGGCAGGGCGGTTGCAGACTCTTCCGTCATTACGCTGATCGCGTCGCCTGTCGACAACCCTTCTGCTGGAACGGCGGTTACCGTCGCAGAACGGAACAGGTTGTGCCGTTTCAGCAGAACCGGACCCAGTACATTCTCAACATCGATCAAAGTCCCAAGAGGAACCATCTCGCCTTTTGTCGAACGTACATAGAGGTTTGAGATATCCTCGACATTGTCGCGATAAGAGCCTTCCGCCTGTATCATCACGCGATAGACGCGGCCAAACAGGTTGAAGTCATTGACGTAATAGGAACCCAGTTGCGCCTGCATAGTCTGAAAGATCTCAGCCACGGACACCTGAAGCGTCTTTGCTTTCTCACGATCCAGATCAACGAACAGCTGCGGAACGTTTGCGCGGAAGGTCGTATAGGCCTGACCGATCTCTGGACGCTGGTTCGCCGCATAAACGAAGGAACCAACGGCTGAGGCAAGATCCTGAGGCGTACCACCACCGGTTTGCTGAACCTCCATTTCAACGCCAGCAGACATACCGAGACCCTGAATCGGGGGCGGGTTGAACGCGACAATGGAAGCTGCGGACTCTCCGTTGGCAATTGCCAGAACCTTACCAAGGATGGCATCGGCACTTAGATCTTCCTCCTGCCGATCATCCCAGTTTTCAAGGTTAACAAAGATCGCCGCACCATTGGTGATGGTCCCGTTCAGCAATGAGAAACCGTTGATCAAAACGGTACTCGAAACGCCCGGAATCTGTTGGATCTGCTCATCAACCCGTGCCGAAACCAACTCGGTTCGTTCCAGTGTGGCAGCATCCGGCAACTGGATGTCGACGAACAGATAACCGTTGTCCTCAAGCGGGAGGAAGCCGCTGGACGTATTGGACATGATGGTCACGCCGCCGAATGCGAAGGCCGCAATGATCCCCAGCGAGACGACGGGTATGATCAGCAATTTTCGGACGATGGCCACATAACCGCTACGCATTGACCCGATGAAGCCTTCGAACACAGCCAACAGCCCTTTGGGAGGGCCGGACCGTGCCTGTAGAACCAGTCCGCACAAGGCGGGTGAAAGGGTCAGCGCGTTAATCGAAGAGATCACAACCGCGGTCGAAATCGTGACGGCGAACTGCGAATAAAGCCGTCCTGAAATGCCGGGCATGAAGGTAACAGGCACGAACACAGCCAGCAAAACCAGCGTGGTCGCGATCACAGGCCCGGTAATTTGGCCCATTGCCTTACGAGTTGCTTCGGCCGGTGGCAGACCTTCATCCGCAATGATGCGTTCAACGTTTTCGACCACAACAATGGCGTCGTCCACCACGATACCGATGGCCAGAACCAGAGCGAACAATGAGATCGTATTGAGCGACATTCCAAACAGCAGCAGGAATGCAAATGTACCGATCAGTGATACCGGGATCGCAACCGCGGGAATGATGGTCGCGCGCCAACTGCCCAAAAACACAAACACGACCGAAATCACCAGAATGAACGTCAGGATCAGGGTTGTGACAACGTCATTCAACGATTGCTCGACAAAGTCCGTGGTATTGAACGGGACCTTGTACTCAACGTCAGTTGGGAAGGCGCGAGACAGACGCTCCAACTCGGCCTGAACGCGGTCGGACACTGCAAGTGCATTGGCGCCGGGGGCCTGATAAATGCCGATGACTGTGGCAGGAACACTTTCGAAATATCCAGAGGCTGCATAATACTCGGCACCAAGCTCGACTCTGGCGATGTCTCGGACACGTACGATTGAGCCAGCGTCACCTGTCCTGATCACGATGTCACCAAACTCGGTCGCAGATGTCAGACGCCCTTTGGTCTTGATCGTGTACTGGAATGTCTGTCCTTCAGGTACCGGAGGAGCGCCAATGGAACCTGCAGACACTTCGATATTCTGCTCCCGAATAGCGTTGATGACGTCCCCAGGTGTGATCGATAGGGCCGCCATCTTGTCCGGGTCCATCCAGATCCGCATGGCGTATTCCAGATTGGTCAGAACATCCGCTTTACCAACGCCCTGAACACGCGCCAGCGCATCCTTCAGGTTGATGGACGCATAGTTCGACAGGAATACACTGTCATAGGTACCGTTCGGCGATGTCAGTGTGACCAGCAACAGCATGTTGGTCGACGCCTTTTGCGTCACAACGCCTGAAGCAGTCACTTCGCTGGGCAGGGACGACATGGCTTGCGCCACACGGTTCTGCACGTTCACCGAGGCGATATCAGGGTCGGTGCCTACTTCGAACGTGATGTTCAGAGAGTAGGAACCGTTGTCTGACGAGGTAGACGTCATGTAAATCATGTCGTCCACACCGTTGACCTGCGCCTCAATCGGCGCGGCGACCGTGTTTTCAACGGTTTCAGCGTTCGCCCCGGTATAGGTGGTTGTTACACTTACCACAGGCGGGGTGATGTCAGGGAATTGGGCGACGGGCAGTACCAAATAGCCGATGCCGCCCATGATTGTCAGGACAAGTGAGATAACAAGCGCCAGCTTAGGCCGGCTGATAAACAGGGCAGAGAACATCAATTACTCTCCCGGCTGCTCAGAAGCGACGACCGCGTCCACCGCTACGCCTGGACGTACGCGCTGTAGCCCTTCGACGATTACGCTTTCGCCCTCACGCAGGCCATCGGCAACAATTACGGCAGAGCCCACTGTGTCGCCAGTGGTGATATAGCGCTGTTCAACCATCTGCTTATCATTGACGACCAGCACGAATTCACCCCGCTGATCACGCTGCAGAGCGGCTTGAGGAATAAGGACTTGCAGTGTCGGCTCCAGCGCTTCGATACCAACGCTCAGGAAAGCTCCGTCGATGATCAAGCGCTGCGCGTTGTCAAACTCAGCCCGCACAGTAATTGCGCCGGTCAGCGGGTCGATGCGGTTGTCGACAAAAACAATACGGCCCGTTTCGTCCAGTTCGGTACCGTTGGGCAATGTCACATGAACGTTGGGACTCTTGTTGCTTTCCGCCAGCGAAGCCGCGCTCTCTCCGTATTGCTCAAGAACCGACGTGAACTGCTTTTCGTTCAGTGAGAAATTCACATAAATCGGGGCTTCGCTGACCAGATTGACCAGAGGTGGATTAGTAGGGCCGACCACATCACCAACACTGGTCGCTACCCGACCAATGCGTCCATCGAATGGCGCGTGAATTTCCGTATAGCTCAGATCCAGCTGAGCTTGCTGGATGGCAGCATTTGCTGCTTTGACCTCGGCCTCGGCAACAAGTTCGTTGGCGCGCGCGATGTCACGCTCGGATTCCGGGGTCGCGTCTCGCTTGTAGAGTTCTTCTTTTCGGGCAAGATCGACTTTGGCCAGTTCCAGATTTGCTTCGGCGCGGTCCAGATCTGCTTTGCGCGCCTCAAGGTTGGCCTCGTACAGATCGGGTTCGATCGTAAAAAGCAGATCGCCTTCTTTGACCAAAGCGCCGTCATCGACATTCTGGCTTTCCAAAAAGCCGCTTACACGGGCAACGATGTCGACCTTGTCGATAGCCTCTGCACGTCCGATGAAAACGGCTTCGTCGGTAATCTCCTCAGAGTAAGCTGCTGCAATTGAAACTTTGGGGGGAGGAGCCTCGCTTTGGTCTTGCGCCAAAACCGGTTGCGCCAGTCCGATGCAGGAAAGTACTGCGGCGCGTCTGAACAATGTCGTGATCGCGCCGTTATGAGAGGAAGTTGAATGCTTCAATGCAAGGGACATGGCAATTGCCTCGTTCAAACTACAATCGTTGCGTCGAAGCGGAGTTATCGAAGAGCCGAGTCGACGGAATTCTTAGGCAGGATGGCTGTTTTGCAGTCATATCTCAAGCATTTGAATTTGTAGTTGTACAAGAGATTGCGCAGATTTCCCCGCAGCTTGGCAGACTTAAGCTTGTGCCGACACGAGGCATTGACGTCTGTGCCATACCCTTGAACGAAAGAATGGGGGTCTGAACGACCCCCATTCTTTGCATTTAATCTGGTCCGAACTTAGCTGCGCTGACCGGCAAATCGGCTTTGCCATTCCTCACGCTGCTCATCGGTAATTTTGGCGAACAGCACATCCGGCACAGCAAACTCGTGGCCGGCGGGCAGGGCGGACAGTGCGGCGGCAACATCGTCCGGCCAACTGGTGTCCAGGGTATTCATCGCGCTTAGCATTCGGGCCGAGGTTTCGGGAATGAACGGTGCGCTCAGTACTGCGTAAAGGCGGATCAGGTTCAGGCCCAGGCGCACTTGCGCAGCGGCCTGTTCCGGATCTTCCTTGAAGGTCGACCACGGCGCAGCGGCCTGAAGGTATTCATTGCCCGCGACCCAGATTGCCCGCAGTTCCTGCGCCGATTTACGGACCTCCATCGCTTCCATATGCCCCTCGTAGGCGCGGACGCGTTTGGTCAGTTCGTCGATCAGGGCTTGCTCACGCTCGCCATAAGCACCACCCTCAGGGACAGCTTCACCGAACTTCGACCGGCAGAACTTGGTGATCCGGCTGACGAAGTTGCCCAGAACGTCCGCAAGATCCTTGTTCACCGACTGTTGGAAGTTCTCCCAGTTGAACTCGCTGTCGCTGCTCTCGGGGGCATGGCTCAGCAGCCACCAGCGCCAGTAATCGGCGGGCAGAATCTCCAGCGCCTGATCCATGAAAACGCCACGACCCTGCGAGGTCGAGAACTGGCCGCCGTCATAGTTCAGGTAGTTGAACGATTTGAGGTGATCGACCAACTTCCACGGCTCGCCCGATCCCAGAATGGTGGCCGGGAAGCTCAGAGTGTGGAAGGGCACGTTGTCTTTGCCCATAAACTGGACATAGCGCACGTCATCTGCACCTTTGTCGGTCCGCCACCAGCGTTCCCAATCGGCGTCAGTTTTGCCATTGGCGTCGGCCCATTCCTTGGCGCAAGCGATGTATTCGATGGGGGCGTCGAACCAGACGTAGAAGACTTTGCCTTCCATTCCGGGCCAATCCTGATCGCCTTTCTTAACTGGAACACCCCAGTCCAGATCGCGGGTAATCCCACGATCCTGCAGGCCGTCACCGTCATGCAGCCATTTCTTGGCGATCGAGGTGGTCAGGATCGGCCAATCGCTCTTGCTGTCGATCCACGCGTCCAGCTGATCCTTCATTGCGGATTGACGCAGATACAGATGTTTGGTTTCGCGCACTTCCAGATCGGTCGAACCTGAAATGGCTGAACGCGGCTCGATCAGGTCGGTCGGGTCCAGCTGCTTAGTGCAGTTCTCGCACTGGTCACCGCGTGCGCGGTCATAACCGCAATTGGGGCAGGTGCCCTCGATATAACGGTCAGGCAGAAAGCGGCCGTCGGCGTTGGAATAGACCTGTTTCTCGGTGACTTCGCGGATCAGTCCTGCGTCGTCCAGCTTGCCCGCGAAATGCTGTGTCAGCTTCTTGTTCTGATCGCTGGATGAACGACCGAAGTGATCGAAGCTCAGGCCAAAGCGATTGGCGATGTCCGCCTGAATGCCATACATCTCGGCACAATATTCTGCGACAGGCTTGCCCGCTTTCGCAGCCGCAAGTTCAGCTGGGGTGCCGTGTTCGTCGGTAGCACAAAGGAACATGACCTCGTTCCCCCGGCCACGTTGGTAACGTGCGTACAGATCAGCAGGCAACTGCGAGCCGATCAGGTTGCCGAGGTGTTTGATCCCGTTGATATAGGGGATCGCCGAGGTGATGAGAATCCGAGCCATGTTCCGTATCCGCGTAACTGTCTGCGCGCCCGTCTACCTTATGTGACCGGCCAGCAAAAGCCCGGCTTTGGCACAGATGTTACTTTAAGCAGCGACACAGTGAAAAATTCACTGGATACGGGATTACAGATTGCAACCTGAATGACCCCCACACAACCCATAGGTTGAAGTTTAGAATCACAACCTCTTGAATTTTCGTCATGACTTCCCATCTAAACTGTATACCGATGTATACCAAAATAGGAACAACCTGCTGATGTTCGACTTTCTACTAGAGGGTGCTTTTGTGCCCTTTACAATGGCGCTTGCGCTTCTGTTCGGCCTTCTTGCGTTGGAACTGATCGCATTACTGCTGGGTGGAAGTCTGCTGGCAGGCGAGGCGGAAGCCGATCTGGACATGGTCGACGCCCCTGATTTGGATGTCGGTGATTTCGACCTGGATATCGATGCTGATGTCGATCTGGGCGATTTCGAATTGGCCGAGGTTGAGGTCGAAGCGCCCGAAACCGCTTCGGTAGGTCCGTTTGGTTGGTTGGGCATCGGAAAGATGCCCTTCATGATCTGGCTAGTCGTTCTATTGGCCGGATTCGGCCTGAGCGGTATGGGTCTGCAACTGGCGCTGCGCGATTTGGTGGGCTTTGACCTGCCATCCTGGCTAGCGGCAATTCCTGCAGGTGCATTTGGCCTTTGGTTTGCGCGAGGGTTCGGCGGAGTATTCGCTCGCCTGCTGCCCAAAACTGAAACCGAGGCTACGTCCGAACGGATGCTGGCCCGCCGCCGTGGTGTCGTAACCCAAGGCACCGCCGCAAGGGGCCGTCCGGCTGAAGTTCGCGTGACTGACCGATTTGGCAATTCGCACTACCTGCGCGCCGAGCCGTTGCAGGACAAGGATGCGCTGGCTCAGGGCACCGAAGTGCTTGTGCTGCGCGACCGACGGCGCGACCGGTTCGTTCTGGTCGGCTTGTCTGAATAACCAAAATTTCTAACCCCATCACGGAGGATATTGCATGGAACTTCCATTCCTTGCCGTCACAGTTGTGACCATTTTAGCGGTACTCTTGTTTATTGGCCTTGTGCTTGGCCGTCTTTATAAACGCGCGACCCGAGAAATCAGTCTCGTGAAAACCGGTGCAGGCGGAAAGAAAGTCATCATGGATGGCGGCGTAATCATCGTACCGCTGCTGCATGAAGTCAGCCCAGTCAACATGAAGACGCTGCGTCTTGAGGTTCAGCGCAGTGGCGAGGCCGCTCTGATCACCAAAGACCGTATGCGTGTCGATGTAGGCGTTGAGTTCTACGTCTCGGTCATGGCCACAGAAGAGGGCATCGCCCGCGCGGCCCAAACGCTCGGCGACCGAACATTCGACGTCGAGCAGCTGCGCGAGATGATCGAAGGCAAGCTGATCGACGGTTTGCGCGCCGTGGCTGCTCAGATGACCATGGACGGTCTGCATGAAAACCGTGCTGACTTTGTTCAAGAAGTGCAGAATGCGGTATCCGAGGACTTGCTGAAGAACGGTCTGTCACTGGAATCCGTCTCACTGACCGCACTGGACCAGACACCGTTTGAAGCTCTGGACGAGAATAACGCCTTTAACGCCGTGGGTATGCGTAAGCTGGCCGAAGTGATCGCCGTGTCCAAGAAAGAGCGTGCGCAGATTGATGCCGAAGCCGAGGTCGAAGTGCGTCGTGCCGCGATGGAAGCAGAACGCCAGAAGCTGCTGATTGAGCAGGATGAGGCACAGGCACGTATCGAACAGACGCAGAAGGTCGAAACCCTGCGCGTGGCGCAAGAGGCTGAGATTGCTGCACGGACCGAAGACTCGGTGCGGGAGACTGAGCGTGCCCGGATCGCCCGTGAAGAAGCCATTCGCGCGGCCGAAATCGAGCGTGAGCGTAAAATCCGCGATGCGGAGATCGCCAAAGAACGCGAAATCGAAGTCGCCGAGCAGGAGCGTCAGATCATCATCGCGCAGAAATCCGAAGAGGAAAGCCGCGCGCGTGCGTCTGCTGATCTGGCCCGTGCTGAGGCGACAAAGGCGACCGAAGCTGTGGCAACAGCGCGTCAGGTGGCTGAGGCCGAGCGTCAGAAGCAGATCGTTCTGATCGAAGCGACTCGTGAGGCCGAGCGTCAGGCGACAGCGATCCGTCTGTCCGCGCAGGCCGAGAAAGAGGCCGCTGCTGACCGTGCCGAAGCCCGTCGTGAGGAAGCGCAAGCCGAAGCGGACGCGCTTAACATCCGTGCCGAGGCGAAGAAGAACGACATGCTGGCCGAAGCGGAAGGTAAGCGTGCGATCGTTGAAGCAGATAATGCGCTGTCAGTGGATCAGATCCGGATGAAGGTCGATATGGCACGTATCGAAACCATGCCTTCGATCATCGCGGAAATGGTCAAGCCGGCCGAAAAGATCGACTCGATCAAGATCCATCAGGTTGGTGGCATCGGTGGGGCAAATGGCGGTGGTGCTGCGTCGAACGGTGACAAGCCAGTGGTCAACCAGGCATTGGACTCGATCATGGGAATGGCGGTTCAGATGCCAGCGCTCAAGAAATTGGGCGAAGAGCTGGGTCTGTCGATGGAGCAGGGCGTCGGCGGTATCGTCAACGGCGCACTTGAACCATCGGTAGAACAAGCGGAAGAGGCCGTGGTGGTTGAAGAGAAGCCACGGACTGAACACTAAGATGAAAGGGCCGGGATTATCTCGGCCCTTTTTTATCTGCCCTCACGAGAGCGTTTCAACAATCGACCGATCGTGAAGGATGTGCGGGGCGCGTAGACATAGTTCGTGCGCTCTTCCGGAGTTGGACGTGATCGCATCCGCGCAAGTCCAAAGATGATCAGGAAAACATGTCCCAGCGCTACGAAAGCGAACAAGGCGCCCGGGCCGAATTGCTGGATCAGTGTCGAGGAGATGTAGGGGGATGCGATAGCACCCAAAGCGTACCAGAACATCAGGGCGGCTGATAACTCGACCCGTTGTTCTGTCGTTGCAAAGTCGTTTGCGTGCGCCGAGGACACCGAGAAGATTGGGAATGTTGTAAAGCCGAACAGACCTGCTGCGAGCATAACACCCAGTGTACCGGTTCCGCTGGCGGCCATGGTAATCCCGCAACTCAGGACTGCGGCAATTGAAAGCCAGATCAATACCCAGCGACGGTCGTATTTATCAGCAAGCCAGCCCATCGGATATTGGGCCAAGGCTCCGCCCAGAACGAAGGATGCCAGGAAGAAGGCAATTTGATCCACGCCCAGACCGACCTCTTGTCCGTAAACCGGACCAACCATCCGGAAAGAGGCCGAACTCAGCGCGGCGACGATTACTCCGGCAACTGCCAGTGGGGAGCTGTGCCATGCCAGTTTCGGACGCAGACGTGGCGCATCAGGTGTCTCAGGCTGGCTGGCGCGGGTCAGTGTCAAAGGCAGGAGTGACGCGCAGCACAATATGGCGAGCAGATTGTACGAAACGTAGGATGCAGGCGGCAGAACGGCGATGATCAGCTGCGCCCCTAGAGATGCGCCCATATCGACGATGCGATAGGTGCCCATCGCTCGCCCGCGTGTTTCATTTGTGACTTTGGCGTTCAGCCACGCCTCAATCACCGTGTAGCTGCCAGCCACACATGTGCCTGAGGCGATACGCAGCGCTGCCCAGATATACGGGTTGTCGGTCAGAGTGTGTCCGATCAACCCCATCGCACCCAATGCCGTGCAAACAGCAAACGCCCGCGAGTGACCGACATTGCCCATCAGGCGCGGTGCCCACCAGCATCCGATGAAAAAGCCAAGAAAATGTGCCGACCCCAGCAGACCGATCTGTTCGGTCGAAAACTCAAGTGTCAGTCCCGAGATTGCATCCAGTGGTCCAACGCCGCCCGTCGAGAGCTGCAGCAAAATGACAGAAAGAAAAAGGGCGGCAAAGGAAATGATCGTGCGCATAACGGTCCCAGCTTGGCGGTATCGCACAGGGTTGCGCGCACCTAATCGACTTTATCGCGTCGTTTTTTGTCTATCACGGGTCAAGTCTGGCGCAAGATCTCGGCACGGATATTCAGACCCACGGTATCTTGAACCAGATCGGGATAGCCCGATGCGCCGAAATCATGCCGGTTTAGCGCCCCTTTGAGGTGAATGAAGAGTCGATCAAGGTCTTTCACGTCTGAACCTGATTGTCTGTACAGATTGGCCTGCAGGGTAATGGGGCGGGTGACACCGCGGACGGTGACATTGCCGGTGATGCTCGCCCCGTTCGAGATACGCCCTCCTGGTCCCAGCTGTATCTTGGTCGAGACAAAACGGATTGTTGGGAAACGTGCCGCGTCTAAAACGCTCGGGCTCAGCATGGGCATCTGTGCGAAGGGTAATTTGGTCCGTGCCTTTGCAACATTCATGACGACGTCTACCCGGCTGTTTTGCAGGCGGTTTGTGTCGATCCGAATGTTTGCTGATTGAATTGGCATGGTGCCGGTCTGCGCGACCCCGGAAAGATTGAATGAAAATGAAACAGTCGTGCCGGAAGGAACCAGAGCGTAAGGGCTGAGAGCAGCCTGCGCGACTTGCGCAACGGGCAACAAGGCTATGCCCGCGATCACGCTTCGGCGGGACAGTGCTATTTTACTGCCTTCTTTTTCGGGTATTTGGCCTCGCTGGGCAGTTGAGCGAGACTTAGGAAAGCGGTGAGTGGATATCGTTTGGCCCATGCCTGAACGCTAGGGCGCAGCGCAGGTCTTGGCCATTCACAAGTTCCTTCATCTTTGTGATCTTTATGCGGTCATACAGGCGTATCTTCAGTGGTGATCTGTTTGACCTGCAGGCTGGCACGAGGTTCCGTCTGGGTGGCCAGCCACGTGGCGGGGGGCAGGGCACGCGCGCGGCGACGGGTCAGAGTCCAGCTGGTGGCCTCGTTTCGATAGGTGGGGGCCATGTGCCAGCGCGTCTCGATCCCTTGCGCACCACCATCGCCGGGGGTCAGCAACAGGCCCAGCGGCGCTTGCCCCATCGTTCCGCCCTGTTCCGCCGCCAGATGCATCCGCCGAACAGGTGTCAGGGCCGGGGCTTCTGGCAGATCGCAAATGATCAGAGGCACTGCACCGCTGCGCAGCGCCTCCTCCATACACCACAATAAATCCTTAGCGTTTTGAGCGCGTGCAAACAGGAAGCGTGCCGGATCAGCAAAGGGGACCATGCCTTCGGGATTCAGCTTCTCCACCTCCCATGCTGGCGAAATCCACAAAACTTCTCTCTGCGTCTGGCTGGCCAGCCACATGGCAAAGCTGCGCCTTGCAGGTCCGCAGGCCTCATGCACGCGGCCCAGTTGCAATGTGATCTCATTATGCAGTTTAACCCCCGGCGCCTCACGCGCGGGTTTGCGGCCAAGAAGGTGTGCAGACATGTGGTTAGGATACATCGTTCACTTTTTGTTCTCAATTGGAAATCGAGCCTGAAAGCACAGGTCAGTTGCTTATCGAGACAGAACCAATCGGCCGTCAGCAAACTGAATGTTGGAAAATCGGTGCAGGTAATCCATGCCCAGCAGTGACTGATTCAGGTCACCTTCGTTAATCCAGGCAGAAACGTTGCTATCCGTGATCGGACCCAGCGTCAGACTGTCCAGGCGCACAGGAGCGGTGCGAACGACACCATTCGCAGTTGCTGCGCGACCGAAATAGTTCAACTGATCCAGATCGATACCAATGCGCTTGGCGTCCTGAGGGCTAAGCACGATCTGGCTGGCGCCAGTATCGACAAGAAAAGTAATGGGCTCACCGTTCACCAGCATCGGAAGATAGTAATGTCCGTCAAAGGAGCGCGGAACCTCGATCGTGTTGCCTGTCACTGCCATTTGCGGAGCAGGGCTGACGGTGGAACGAATATCCTCCCACAGGCCAACGAGGGCAATGACACCAACGAAGATGAAGACCCAGGCCATGACCTGCTGCATCGTCTTGCCCAAAGACTGACGATTTTGCGTAATGAACCAGAACAGCAGGGCTGCACCCAGCAGAACCAGATAAGTCAAACGCCCGAAATCGTAGCCATCCATACCGTCACCCGGAAATTACGAACCTGGCCACTATATGGTGATTCATGACGCAAAACCAAAGGCTTTGAGACCATCAAGGATGAACTGAACGGACAGTGCTGCCAGCAGCATGCCGAGCAAACGTGTCAGAACATTCAGGCCGGTCTTGCCCAGAAAACGCGCGATGAGACCACCGGACAGGAAGAACAACAGAACAACAGCCATCACTGCAAGCATGACAGCGCTTGCGGCGGCGATGCCCTGAATGCCGGGATGTTCACCAGCAAGCAGGATGATAGTCGCGATAGAGCCGGGACCGGCGACCAGTGGTATGGCAAGGGGAAACACCGAAGGGTCAGGGTGCTCTTCCTCTTCGACCCGGTCTTCACGTCGTTTCGTGCGGCGTTCAAACAGCATGTCCAAAGCAGTCAGGAACAGCAATGCACCGCCTGCCACTTTGAAGGCCTCCATCGAAATTCCCACAAACCCCAATACGGCTTCGCCAAAGGCGGCAAAGGCGATCAGGATGCCGGATGCTGTCAGGCAAGTACGCAGCGCGACACGGCGCCGGGTCGCAGCATCCATATCCTGCGTCAATGCAACAAAGATCGGAGCGGTGCCGAAGGGGTCAATCACCACGAATAAGGTAGTGAACGCCGTGATGAAGAATGCCATATCGATCATGCGACACCCTCCGCCTGTTCCAGTTTCTCGGCGGCAGCGACCCACAAGGCTTCGGCGCGTTGCATTGCCTCGACCACTTCTGAGAATTTGCGATTCCAGGTCTCCAGATCGCTGATCCGGTCGACCTCATACAGCGCAGGGTCCGCCAATTTGGCTGACAGTTTATCATGCATGTCAGTCAGCTTCTCGAGCCGGTCTTCGCATTTTCGCAGGTCCGCGCGCAGCGCCAGCATCGCCTCGCGCGATGGACGCTTTGGTTTTGCGGTTTGCGGTTTCTCTTTGACCGGTTTGTCGCGGGCCAGCAGCATGGTGCGATAGGTTTCAAGATCGCCGTCGAAAGGTTTGACAGTTCCGTCCGAGACCAGCCACAGACGATCAGCAACCAGTGACAGCAAATGCATGTCATGGCTGACCAGAACCACTGCGCCGGAATAGGCGGTCAATGCCTCGACAAGCGCCTCGCGGCTTTCGATGTCCAGGTGGTTGGTTGGTTCGTCGAGGATCAGCATATGCGGCGCGTCGATGGTAGCGATCAGCAGCGACAGCCGTGCTTTCTGACCGCCCGAAAGGCGGCCGACCAGCGTTTCCGCCTGATCAGCATTCAAACCGAAACCAGCAAGGCGCGACCGCCACTTACCCGGAGCCTCATCCGGCCGCAGGCGCCGTAGGTGGTCCAGCGGCGTCTCGTCAATATGCAGTTCGTCCACCTGATGCTGTGCAAAATATCCGATGCGCAGCCTGTTGCTGCGGGTCATTTTGCCGGCCATCAGGGGCAGGCGGTCGGATAACAGCTTGGACAAGGTCGACTTGCCCTGACCGTTCTTCCCCAGCAGGGCGATGCGGTCATCCTGATCGATACGCAGGTTCAGGCGGCGCAGCACTTCGGTTTCACCATAGCCGGTCACACCGCCTTCGATCTGGATGATCGGAGGGGACAGTTCCTCAGGCTCAGGAAATGAGAATGCGCGCAGCGCGGCTTCTTGCGGGGTCGAGACCAATTGGATGCGCTCGATCATCTTCAGGCGAGACTGGGCTTGCACGGCCTTCGACGCCTTGTAGCGGAAGCGATCCACGAAACTCTGCAGATGCGCGATGCGGGCCTTGGCCTTGGCGTTTTCCGATTCCGCCTGTGCCAGTCGTTCAGCACGCCGTGCAGCAAACTTGTCGTAAGGCACGGCGTAATAGGTCAGCTTGCGGTCTTCCAGATGCAGAATCGATCCAACAGCCCGGTTTAGAAGTCCTCGGTCGTGGCTGATGATGATGACAGTGTGCGGGTACTTTGCCAGATAGCTTTCCAGCCACAACGCGCCCTCAAGGTCCAGATAGTTGGTCGGTTCGTCCAGCAACAGCAGATCGGGTTGCGAAAACAGCACCGCTGCCAGTGCGACACGCATCCGCCAGCCGCCCGAGAAATCGGAACAAGGACGCAACTGGTCTTCGTCATCGAACCCCAGACCTTTGAGGATCGAGGCAGCACGGGCCTCGGCCGACCAAGCGTCGATATCGGCAAGGCGAGTTTGAATCTCGGCGATGCGGGCAGGGTCAGTGGCGCTGTCGGACTCAGCCATCAATGCGCTGCGTTCGATATCCGCGGCCAGCACCGTGTTGATCAGCGAGACATCAGAAGAAGGGACCTCCTGTGCCACCCCACCAATCCGGGCGCGTTTTGGCAGCACGATATTGCCTGATTCTAAGGCCAACTCACCCCGGATCAGCCGGAAGAGGGTGGTTTTTCCCGTGCCGTTCCGACCCACAAGACCGACCTTGTGTCCATCTGGAATAGTTGCGCTGGCCCCATCGAACAGGGGGCGGCCTTCAACCGCATAGGTTATGTCTTCGATCCGTAGCATGACGCGCTCTTAGCAGAGCGGTGATGCCGCCGCCAGCAGCTTGACATGTTCAAAGCACAGACGATGTGTTAGCGCTGTTCCGATTGATTTTTCTCGACGGTTTTCATCATGCGAGCGGCCCAGACGCCCCCTTCTTTGATCACATTGGTTTTCGCCACGGCGCTTTCGGTGTTGTCGCTGAACATGTTCCTGCCGTCGCTGGCGCGGATGGGAGAGGACTTTCAGGTTGATTACGCCCTGATCAACCTGTCGGTTGCGGGCTATCTGGCCGTGTCGGCAGTGCTGCAATTGATCATGGGGCCTTTGTCGGACAGGTTTGGCCGCAGGCCCGTATTGCTGATTTGCATGAGTGTTTTCGCCTGCGCTTCGCTGGGCTGCGTCCTGGCAGAGTCGATCTGGGTGTTCCTTGGTTTTCGCCTTTTGCAGGCGGCGGTCGTGGCCGGTCCTGTGCTGTCCAGCGCGTCGATCCGCGACCTGTACACCCCCAACGAGGCGGCCAGCAAACTCGGCTATGTCGCTATGGCGATGGCTCTCGCTCCGATGCTGGGGCCGATGCTGGGCGGTGCGTTGGATATGCTGTTTGGCTGGAGGGCAGGGTTCGTATTGTACTCCGCTCTTGGTGCCGGAATGCTGCTGTTGTTGTGGGCGGATATGGGCGAAACCAACACGAACCGATCCGCAACGTTCTCTGCCCAATTGAGGGAATACCCGCATCTGTTTCGCGCACGCCGGTTCTGGGGCTATGCGCTATGCGCAGCGTTCTCGATTGGGGGCTTTTACAGCTTTATTACAGGTGCCCCTTTGGTGGCGGCCGTTTGGTTCGATCTAAGCCCGGCGATGCTGGGTCTTGGGATTGGTATCATCACCGGCGGCTTCATGGTCGGTAACTTCATCACCGGGCGGATCGCGGCAAGAACGCAATTGACGACCATGATCCTGATCGGCCGGGTATTTGCCTCGATTGGTCCGCTTTGTGGCCTGCTTCTTTTCCTGGCGGATCAAGGGTCAGTCTGGGTGTTCTTTGGCTCTGCTATTTTTGTGGGCTTTGGCAACGGTTTGACGAACGCCAATGCCGCGGCTGGGGTGATGTCGGTGCGCCCAAAGTTGGCCGGCAGCGCGGCAGGTCTATCCGGGGCAATGATCGTGGCATTGGGGGCTGTGCTGACATCAATGACAGGCGCTTTCGTCACGCCCGAAAACGGGCCGTTCCTGGTTCTTGGGATGATGTTTGCCAGCAGCTTTATCGGCCTGCTCGCTGTTCTTTACGTTCGTCGGGTTGACGCGTTGGAGCCCTTGCCGGACACAATCTGATCGCCAAATTCCATGGTCGCAATCATTCCACTTTTCATGAGGCACATACCGTGTTAGGCGGCGCGCGATGGATTTCGGCGCGGACCGCGCGCCATATAGTAAGGAGAGGCCGACATGGCACTGGAACGCACATTCTCGATCATCAAACCCGATGCAACCCGCCGCAACCTGACTGGCAAGATCAATGCCAAGTTCGAAGAAGCCGGCCTGCGCATCGTTGCGCAAAAGCGCATCCACATGACCAAAGAACAAGCTGGCAAGTTCTACGAAGTACACGCCGAGCGTCCGTTCTATGACGAACTGTGCGAATTCATGTCGTCGGCACCTGTTGTTGTTCAGGTTCTGGAAGGCGAAGGCGCCATTGCCAAGAACCGTGAAGTCATGGGTGCAACCAATCCTGCAGACGCAGCAGCTGGCACCATCCGCGCCGAGTTCGCTGAATCAGTTGGCGAAAACTCGGTCCACGGTTCGGACGCACCTGAAACTGCAGCGGTTGAAATCGCATATTTCTTCTCGGGTATCGAACTGGTCGGCTAATTCGCCATCAGTTGAATTCCAGAGGCCGTGCCTGAACAAGGCGCGGCTGTTTTTTGTGCTCTATACAGGTTTCAAATCCTTGGGTGCCACGCGTACGCCAATCGCATCCAGTTCAGAGACCAGTTGTGATTGCGGTGCCTTGGTTATTCCGGCTTTGATCTGGTCGAACCGTTGACGCAGGGCTTTTTTCTCTTCGCCTTTGCAGTCATTCCAAGGGCGACCCTGTAATCCCATGACCAGCACATAATAACCAATGAAATGGGCTTTCGTCCCTGCTTCCAACAGCCGGGAATAGGCTTCGTCCGCACCCAGTTCCCGCAATTGCTGGGCAGAGTGAATGCCCGCACGAGTGCAAGCCTGTTCAAAGGCTGGGCCAAGGTTGCGGATTGAGGAAACCGGATCAGACATGAACCCGTCTTAGCTTGGCCGCTGTGACATGTCACCATGGTCTCATTCTAATAGTTGTTTGCACAATTTCATTACGCTACGCCTTGGGGTCAGGGAGACAGCTATGGATGATTTCAGCGCCACACTATCTGTTCGACATTTGGATTTGATGAATCCTCCTAATGGATTTGTGGACGATCCATTCCCATTTTATGATGCTCTGCTGTCCGATGCCCCGGTGTTACGGCAACCAGATGGATCGGTCCTGTTGTCACGTCATTCGGATCTGGACCGGATATATCGCGATACCACCCTGTATTCTTCGGACAAGAAGGCGGCGTTTGGTCCGAAATACGGTATCGGTTCGCCTCTGTTCGAGCATCACACCACTTCTTTGGTTTTCTCCGATCCGCCTTTACACACCCGGGTTCGAAAGATCATGACATCTGCGCTTACACCGCGCGCGATAGCCAAGATGGAGCCCGGCCTGATCGACACCGTCGATATACTGCTGGATCGGATGGCGGGCAAAGGGCAGGTGGATTTGATCGAAGATTTTGCCTCAACCATTCCCATTCAGATCATTGGTAATCTGCTTGATGTTCCAATGGATGAGCGCGACCCGTTGCGCGACTGGTCACTTGCAATTCTGGGCGCTCTGGAACCTTCGTTGACCGAGCAGCAAATGGCCACCGGCCATGCGGCTGTTACTGAGTTTAAAGAATATCTCAGTGATCTGGTTACCCGCAGGCGAACGAAACCTGGTGACCCGGAGACAGATGTTCTGACCCGTCTGATCCGAGGGGAAGGGGAAGATGGGCAACTGAGTGAAATCGAGTTGCTACAGAACTGTATCTTCATCCTGAACGCCGGACACGAAACGACTACAAACCTGATTGGTAACGGTTTAGCATTGCTTAACGATTATCCGGAGCAGCGTCGGCGGTTGTTGGATGATCCCGATCTGATCAACCCAGCGGTTGAAGAGATCCTTCGCTTTCGTTCGCCAAATCAATTCGGCAATCGGGAAACTACGGCCGATATCGAGTTGGATGGTTTGAACATACCGAAAGGAACCAATCTGCATCTCTGTATCGGCGCAGCAAACCGGGATCCTGCAGTCTTTGATGATCCGAAGAAATTTGACATATCACGCAAGCCCAATCGCCATCTGGCTTTTGCTGGGGGACCACATGTCTGTGTTGGACTGACCTTGGCGCGGCTCGAAGGGCGCGTTGCTCTGGGGCGGTTCCTCCAGAGATATCCGGATTACAGGTTGCTGGATGAGCGCGTAGGAGGAGGACGGATCCGGTTTCGAGGCTATTCAGCGCTGCCAGCAATCGTGTGAGTTGGTTGTGCGGGCTTGCGGGCACCATGGTGATGACGCTGGGTAAATCGGGGTTTTCCTTGATGGGTTTTGAGAAAAGCGGTTCCATGATTTTGTGAGGGTCGGATGACCATGACAAGGAAGCTGAAGCCAACTCAGACAAGAATGGAATCTCGTTTGTGCTGGATGGAAAACTCTGAAGACAATCTAGAGACGCGCCATCGAAGACGGGCCCGGTTTTCAAAGGAGCAGAGACCCATTGATGGATGAGCATCTGAGTACTCGGGGGAAGGGCAGGTCATGACGAACATGTCGGACAGTGTTTTTGTTATTCCCGGGACGTTTGATGCTGGTCAACTGGGGAACCTTGAAAAACTATCCGTCAAACTTGAGGCGAAAGCCACAGAGAGGCCTTTCAAACTTCTGGATTGCCATGATCAGTCGCTGCGTACCTCTGGAAGGCTTCTGATCGAAACCAGTGGCTTGCTGCATCTGGTTCTACGAGATGTCGGCGTTATTTCGCAAAAGGCCAAAGGGAATGGTAAGTTTACTCAGGAATTACCCGAAGGTCCTGTGCGCATTGCATTGGCTAAATTCCCCAAATTGCGAGCGTTAACAGTTCTGGGCGATGGTCGGGTAGAAACCCGCTCGCTCTCGGTATTGGATGAACTCCAAAAAACGCAGGTGCGTGGAACCGTTATTGCGCTCACCAGCGCACAAGGTGCCGCTACTATCGTTTGGTTGCACCATCTGCGCGGATACGATCGGGCATACAGCAAAACCTGTTCAGCGATGTCAGAGCTTGGCCACGCTGATGGCGGTATTGAACCACTGTTTCAGACACTTTTCCCTGATCTTGAGCGATATCAGGCCAAACCGCATATCCCGCTGGGCCACGAAGAACACGCAATTGAAGCGGCTGGCGATATCATTCGGACCTTCCTGCACGTTGCCCGGCAGAACGAAGAAGGGGTTATCGCGGATATCGACACTGAATTTCTGCATGATTACCGCGTCTCACTACGACGAATTCGGTCAGTACTAAGCTTGTTCAAAGGTGTATTCTCAGAAGAGCAGACCGCAGAGTTGAAACGCACGTTTTCTGATCTGATGGCACCTACCGGTCGCTTGCGTGATTTGGATGTATACCTTCTGGATAAAGATATTTATTTCAGCATGTTGCCGACCTCTCTTCACGTTGGTGTGCAGAAGATGATGGATCAGTTTGAGCGAGAGCGAACCCAGGAATTGTCACGCTTGTCCCGCAGGTTTCGAAGCAAATCTTATGTCGAAACTATGGATTTGCTGGCTGAGCAGTTTCAGGGTCTTTCTAATCTGCAGGCTGGTCCGAATGCAAATCGTGGTGCCTACGAATATGCGTGTGCTCTGATCTGGAAACGGTATCGCAAGGTTTGCAAACTTGCCCGCAGCATTACCGCCGATACCCCGGACGAAGCAGTTCATGAACTGCGCATCGATTGTAAGAAGCTACGTTATCTGATGGAGTTTTTTGCGCCGTTGTTTGATGCGAGAGCTTTCAAAACGATCATCAAGCCATTGAAAAAGCTTCAGGATAATCTCGGGCTCTTCAATGACTATTCTGTGCAGCAAGAAGCTTTGTTGGAATTCGCCGATCAAAGAAACAACGCAAACGCACGGATAGATACCGAATTGGGGATGGCTGTTGGCGGGCTGATTGCAGTGTTGGACCAAAGGCAAAAAGCTGAACGTGACCGCGTGATTTCGAATTTCGAACACTTTGACGGACCGCAAATTCGGGACCTTTTCCGCAGCTTGTTTCATGCGTCGGGGGATTGAGGAATGAAAATCATTGCCTGCTACAGCAACAAGGGTGGCGTCGGCAAAACCGCCACTTCGGTCAATTTGGCCTACGAGTTTGCGCAAGCCGGGCAACGCGTATTGCTATGCGATTTGGACCCGCAGGGGGCCTCGGGGTTCTACTTACGGATCAAGCCATCGAAAAAGCTGACTGAGGCGCGGTTCTTCGAGGATGTGAAACGCTTTACCAAAGCGATCCGGGCAAGTGATTTTGAAGGTTTGGACGTACTTCCAGCCAATCTAACGTTTCGTGATTTCGACGTGTTTCTGTCCCGAATGCGGAACAAACGATCACGGTTGAAGAAGGCTCTGCAATCAGTTGGTGGCGATTATGATGTGATCGTTCTGGATTGTCCTCCAAACTTCTCGACACTGTCTGAGAACATTTTCAAGGCTGCGGATATGATCGTTGTGCCGGTTATCCCCAGTACTCTTTCAGAGCGTACATTCGAACAGTTGGTTGGATTCTTTGATGAAAACCGGTTGCCGAAAAAGAAGTTACGCGCGTTTTTCTCAATGGTCCAACGACGCAAAACCATGCATCTGGACACGATGAAGGCTATGCGAAAACTCTATCGAAAGAGATTCCTAAAAACCGGCGTGCCGTTTGCTGCAGATATCGAGCGGATGGGGCAGTACCGGGCTCCGGTGTGCACATTTGCCGGGCGCAGCCCTGCAGCGAAGGCCTACAGATCGCTGTTCAACGAACTCGAGAATGGATTGGTGTCTGCCAAATGAGCAAGGAAATCGAACGCAAATTCCTCGTTTCTGAATTGCCGGATTTGAACGAGGCCAAGAAGGCAGTTGTGAAGCAAGGTTACCTGACTGCGCCCGAGGATTCGACAGAGCTGCGCCTGCGCCAAAAGAACGACAGCTTTTTTCTAACCCTCAAAGGCAGTGGTGGCTTGGTTCGTGTCGAGCGTGAAGCCGAAATCTCGGAACAGCAATTTGAGACGTTTTGGCCCGAGACTGAGGGGCGTCGGGTCGAGAAGGAGCGTTTCACAGGCAGACTGCCCGGTGGTCTAAGCTTTGAACTAGATGTGTTTCAGGGAGATCTGTCACCGCTGCGCTTGGTTGAAGTCGAGTTTGCCTCGGAAACTGAGGCGCATGAATTTGTTCCGCCCGAGTGGTTCGGGGCGGATGTCACCGAAGACAAACGCTATAAGAACAAAAACATGGCGATCAATGGTATCCCTTCCTAGGATCGCCGTGCCAGCTTCAAAGTTGTTTCCAAGCCCGGATCCCGGTTGCGTGCAAGGAATGTTCCTCCATGCATGTGGGAAATAGCAGCGACCAGTGCCAGACCAAGGCCTGAATTGCGCTCGGTTCGCGCCGGGTCAAGCGTGACAAAGGGCAACTGCAGTCGGGCCAGATCAGCCTCTGGCACGCCAGGGCCACGATCACGTACGCTAAGCAGTGCAAATGGGCCTTCCTGACCAATTTCAATTGTAATCGCAGTGCCTTGCGGGGCATAACGCATGGCGTTTTCCAACAGGTTTGAAAGCGCCTGTGACAGCAAAGGCCGATGCCCCTGGATAGGTTTCGCTGTGCCTGTGACTTCAAGATCAATACCCTGATCAGCAGCGACCGGCTCGTAGAGTTCAACAACATCTCCCACGAGCTGCTGCAGATCAACCTGTTCGAACTGCTCACGCCCGAGGCCTGCTTCGGCACGTGAAATATCAGTCAACTGGCTGAGTACTTTCAATACGTGGTCGATTTCTCCGGTTGCCCGCGCAACGTCGATCTCTCGGTCCAGATCGGATTTTTCGGGATCGCACAGTGTTTCCACTCGTTGCCGCAATCTGGACAGGGGTGAGCGCAAGTCATGTGCGATCGAATTTGAGGTTGTACGAAGGTTGCTAACCAACTCCTCTATCCGATCAAGCATGTTGTTAAGAGTGCCTGCGACCTGATCGAACTCGTCGCCTGATCCGCGTTGTTGCATCCGCTGAGTGAGATCGCCCGACACGATATGATCCGCAGTATCCGCTATGTCCTTGAGGCGCGAGAAAACCAGCCGTGTCAGCAGCCAGCCGGTCAACATGCTTAAGGCTAATGCAATGGCCAGCGCCAAGGCGACCGAGTGGAATAGAACCCGGTCGAATTGTTGACGGGCGAGGGCATCGCGACCAACCAACAGCCGCTCACCACCTGGCAATCTGATCGATGCGGCAGATATCGGGACATATTGTTCGTCTTCGGCCTTTCGAAGCTCAAGATCGACCCAGCCGCTACCTGCAGCGATCCCTTCCGGCCACTGCCGCAGATTGCCCGCCAGTTTGGTTCCGAAACGATCCGTCAGCAGATAAAGCGCATCACGTTCGGACGCAGATGGAATGCGCCGCTCAATGGCATTCATAAGCCCAAGCAATCCGCGTCTTTCGTATTCATCTGCAAGGCCGGTGAGTTCAGCGGACACAACTGAGCGCGTTTCACCTTCGATGGTCCGGTTGGCCGTGACATAAACCAATGCCAGCACAGCGGCAGTCAGCATGGTGCTGAGCACCATGCTTGCCAGAACCAACCGCGTTCGAGAATTATTGAACGACAGTCGCAGGTTAGCCATCAGATACCATGTATCCGGCACCACGTACGGTTTCGATCAAGGGTTCTGCACCCCCTTCATCAAGCTGCCTGCGCAGCTTGGAAATATGGACATCGACAACATTGGTATTGGGATCGAAATGGTAGTCCCAGACGCCTTCAAGCAACATGGTGCGTGAGATTACCCGGTTTTTGCGACGCAGGAAAAACTCAAGGATCTGAAACTCGCGCGGTGTCAGCGTAATGTCGCGACCGCCACGTGTTACTTTGCGGGTCAGCAGGTCCATTTCGAGGTCTTTGCAGGTCAGGGTGGGGGTCTCCTCCGATTCCTGTGGTCGTCTTAACAGCGCCTCGATCCGCGCGTGCAACTCCTGAAACGAGAAGGGCTTGACCAGATAGTCATCTGCGCCCCCGCGCAGGCCTTTGACCCGTTCGTCAACCGCGCTCATCGCGGTCAGCATCAGCACAGGAGTATTCAGACCCGCGGCCCGCATGGACTTGATCATCGACAGGCCGTCCAGTCCGGGCAGCATCCGGTCCAGCACGACTGCATCGAAACCGCCATCCGTCGCATGGTACAGACCTTCGCGGCCATCGGCTGCGGTTTCGACAACGTAACCTTCTTCGCCAAACCCTTTGGCAATGAAGTCGCGTGTGTCGGTATCATCTTCGACGATCAGGAGGCGTCTGCTCATTGTAGGGTTTCCTTTCAATCACGATATAAGCACGGATATAGATTTAAAAAAACATGCCGGGTGCGGTTTACGCACCCGGCCGCCCCGACAGCACGTGGACAAATCGTGTCAGCCAGGAATAGCGCGTGCCAGATATCCCCATCATGTGGCTCGCGCAGGGTTTCAGATCAGGCGATCTCGACCGCGACGAAAATCTGATTTCCGCCACGATTGATCAGCACCAGAGCCGGATCCGTTTTCTCGCTTTCCAGCGCAGCTTTCAGATCATCCGGTGTCACGGTCTCCAGTTCCCCCAGTTTGACGATTACATCGCCACGCTGCAGGCCTGCTTTGGCGGCAGGGCTATCCGGTTTCAATCCAGTCACGACGACGCCATCAACGTTCTCACCAACGCCCATTTCGGCACGCGCGGTCTCAGTCAACGGTGCGACAGTTACGCCCAGCGAAGTACCGGCGACCTTGTCATCTACAGTGACATCTGCCTCGGTTGAGGCCGCCTGATGCTGACCGATGGTCAGTTCAAGCTGCTCTTCCTGGCCGTTGCGCAGGACGGTGATCACGCTATCGGTGCCCACTTTGGTCGTGCCGACCAAGATTGGCAGATCGCTACTGGAATCAACGGCTTCGTCGTTGAATGTCAGGATCACGTCACCTTGCTGCAGAACACCGTCCGCTGGGCTGCCGCTGACAATGTCTGACACGAGCGCGCCGGTTGCAGTATCGATACCCATAGCCGCAGCCAGTTCGGGGCTGACGTTCTGGATCGATACACCCAGCCAGCCTCGGCTGACCTGACCATCATCGCGCAAATCGGCAGTGATGTGATCAACGATATTTGAGGTTACGGCAAAACCAAGACCAACGGATCCGCCGCTTGGCGAGTAGATCGCTGAGTTTACGCCAACAACCTCACCTTCCATGTTGAAAAGCGGGCCACCCGAGTTGCCTTTGTTGATGGCAGCATCGGTTTGGATAAACTCGGCATAGGGGCCTTCGGAAATGTTGCGACCCTTGGCCGATACAATGCCGGTCGTGACTGTAGCGTTCAGGCCAAAGGGGTTACCGATTGCAACAACATCTTCGCCCACGCGAATAACGTCGCTGTCACCCAGTTTCACCGGCTGCAGTGCTTCGCCGGCATCAATCTTGAGCACGGCGATATCAGTCAGCGGGTCGGTGCCCACGATTTCTGCCTCGAACGAACGATCGTCGCTGAGACGAACCGTGATGGTGCTGGCGTTATCTACGACGTGATGGTTGGTGACGATATAACCGTCTTCATCAAGAACAAAGCCCGAGCCCAGACCTTGGCTTGGGCCACGGTCAGGCATCTTGAAGCCTTCTGGCCCACCAAAGCGTTTGAAGAACTCACCGAACGGGTGGCCTTCGAAATCGAATTCCTGTCCCTGAGCCGGGACGGGGGCAGCGTCCTGTACTGCGACGATGGTCACGACCGAAGGCGATACGGTATCGACCAGATCGGCCAGAGCTTCGTCTGCCAATGAAGGTATTGCTGTCCCGGCAAGCAAAGCTGCGCCCAGTGCACTGGCACCGATCCAGTTTGTTGTACGAGGATAAAGGCGAGAGGATTTGCGAATGCTCATTCTGATTATGTCTCCTGTATACGGCACGCTTGCGTACGCGCGTTGAAACAAGAGATGGCGCATCAGCCTGTGCGTTTTCTGACTGATCAATTAATAAATCTTAATTTTGCCTTATTCCCGATGTTGTATGCCGCCGAACCGTCCGTCGAAACGAAGGAATCGGCTGGCGAAAGACGTCCACGAATCGGTGGATTGTTGCCGGAATCGCGGTCAAAGGGTGAAAAGGGTTGAATTGAATCATTTTTGTTAACAAAAAATCCGGCGCCTTTTCGCTTGATAATTCGATCTTCCTTGGGTTGCGGGCAGAGTGACAAATTGGCCGTCAAATGGCCCTTAGGTCTCTGTTGAATTGTCATATTTGAGAATATGTCTGCTGTAACCTCTGTTTCTGTGCAAGTTGCCGTTACGTGAAGATCAACCAAGGGTTGAAATTCGCGTTCTGCGTTGTTGCGCAAAAACCATTCCAAATGTCACAAAATTAACCGTTTCTTCCAATTTTACATTGTTTGGAACGACCTGATCGGTGACGATGATCTTGCCCAAGTGAGGGGGAACCCAAAGGCACAAGGGGGTGCTGAAGGGTTTATCTCAGTCACCGGAAGCGCTGAGCGGCATGTTAACGAGGGGGTCTTGTTTCGGTTCGGCAGCGGAATAGTCGGCGTCTTATGACGACCAGACTGCGCTTTCGGTGTTGGTGAAAGTGGTAGTCCTATAATTTGGGCAACCGGCCCGGTCGACAACGACCGGGCCGCGTTACGTTTGGGACTTTCTTTGCGTAATCCAGCTTGCCCAGTCTTCGGGCGTATCAAGATCCAGCAAAGCTCTATCGGCGGGAAGCCGTTGCAAATGCACCTTGTCTGCGTGCTGGCGAACCACAGATTGTGCGCCGGTGTCTCCCTTCAGGTTCGATAGCTGGTCGAACAGGGAACGGTCGAAAATGACTGGATGGCCAGGCTTTCCGGTTTCGGTGGCCCCACGCCAGACCAGATTGTCCGGGTTGGCCGCAACCGAGGCCGAGACGCATTGAAGGTCGCTGGTCGTTAGTTCAGGCAAATCGGCTAGTAAAACCATCACCGCGCGTGTATCTGCGGGAATGTGTTTCAATGCCCCTCGGAGGCTGGCATTCATCCCTTCAGCCGCGTCAGGGATTTCAACCTTTTGTACATCTAAACCATCAAGAGCCCTGTAGCGCGGGTGTGGGGCCGGGGGCAGGGCTGCATACACTGGGGCAGCTGCCAGCGCCGTCATTGCTGAGCGGCGCAATAGCGGGATGTCTTCAACAAGCTGCATCAGCTTGTCCGTATCGCCCATACGGCTGGATTGACCGGCAGCCAACAAAATGATGGGTATCTTCTTCATCCCGCCACCTTGCCGCCACCGGCAAGCAGTGTCACCCCCGCATACGTTCACCGTCCGGGTCAAACAAAGGGGTGGAGATCACATGTGCCTTTCGCATTTGGCCCAGTATTTCGATTTCTACTTCCAACCCGTCCGTAATCCGGTCAGATGGCAAGAATCCCATTGCGATGGATTTCTCTGCAAAGTGTGAATACCCGCCAGAGGTACAGAAACCGACAACGGCGCCGTCCAGCCAGATCGGCTCATAGGCATTCACATCGGCATCATCTGCGTCGACCTCAAATGCCACCAGCTTGCGCTGGGTGCCTTCGGCGCGTTCTGCTTCGGCTGCTGAACGGCCTACAAAGTCAGTGTTTTTGGAGAATGAAATGAACCTGTCCAGCCCGGTTTCCGCGGCCGTGTAGTCAGGAGAGAACTCCCTCATCCACGAACCAAAGAACCTGTCGAGCCGCAGGCTCATCATCGCGCGCATGCCGAAGGGAACCATGCCATGCGGTTCACCGGCTTGCCAAAGCGTATGCCAGAGTTGTCGCTGCGCCATCGGATCGCAGTAGATTTCATACCCCAGATCACCGGTGTAGCTGACCCTTTGGACAATGCACTCGTTCATACCGACAGTCATGCGGCGTACATCCAGAAACTTGAGGCTCGAGACATCATCCCGCGTACATGCCGCCAGAACTTTCGCGGCAAGCGGGCCTGCAATCTGGAAACCGTTCCTTCTGTCGCTGATGTTTTCGACTGACACGCCGGCTTCCTGGTGCTGCAGGAACCAGCGCATGTGGAAGGCTTGGCTGCCATACGATGCGGTCAGTTGGAACTCGGTCTCGCTCAGGCATGAGACGGTGAAGTCTCCGATGAGCTTTCCTTTGGGTGACAGCATGGGTGTCAGGGTCAGGCGACCGGGTTTGGGGATGCGACCTGCCATGACCTGATCCAGCCAAGCGCGCGCGCCTGCGCCAGTTACGAGGTATTTTCCAAAGTTGTGGACTTCGTTGATACCAACACCCTCGCGCACGGCGCGCACCTCACGCCCTGTGGCGTCAAAGGCGTCCGAGCGACGGAATGAGGGTGTTTCATATGTGGGCTCATCGCCTTTTGCGAAGTAATTCGGAACCTCAAGCCCATATTGCTGTCCCCAGACAGCACCAAGGTCCGAGAAAATATCATACATCGGCGTTGTGCGGTTGGGCCGCGCGGCGGGCAGTTCCTCGTTCGGATAAGCCACGCTGAAACGTTTCTGATAATTCTCGATCACTTTGGGGCGTGTGTAACCGGGGTTGATCCAGTCGCCAAAGCGAGCCACGTCCATGGCAAAGACGTCTCGTTCGGGTTCACCTTCGATCATCCACTGTGCCAGCGTCAGACCAACGCCACCGCCTTGACTGAACCCTGCCATCACACCGCATGCAGACCAGTAGTTCCGAACGCCGGGTACGGGGCCAACCAGCGGGTTTCCATCAGGTGCAAAGGTAAAGGGTCCGTGGATAACCGATTTGACGCCAGCCTCGGCCAGAACGGGGAACCGTTTATATGCAAACTCGATACTGTCAGTGATCTTGTCATAGTCATCTGGCAACAGCTCGTGCCCGAAATCCCATGGCGTGCCGTCGACTGCCCAAGGTTTACAGGGTTGTTCATAGAACCCGATACACAGACCGCGACCCTCCTGACGCAGATAGCTTTCGCCAGCCGGGTCCATCACGTGCGGATGCTCACCACCGGCATCGATGATTGCCTCGATTTGAGGGATCGAATCCGTGACGAGGTATTGGTGCTCCATTGGGTGCAGTGGGAAATAGATACCGGCCATTGCGCCGACCTCACGCGCCCACAGGCCCCCTGCGTTCACGATATGCTCGGCGTGGATCGTACCTTTGTCGGTAACCACATCCCAGGTGCCATCTGGCCGCTGATTGGTTTCGCGCACCATGCAGTGGGTTTCGATCGTTGCGCCGCCCATCCGCGCTGCTTTGGCATAAGCATGCGTTGTACCCGAGGGGTCCAGATGCCCGTCTAGCGGGTCGTACAGCGCCCCAATGATACCGTCGGTGTTGGTGATTGGGGCGATCTTCTTGATTTCTTCCGGACCAACAATCTCGGTCTCGAGCCCCATGAAGCGATGCTTGGCGCGTTCCGCCAATAACATGTCGAACCGATCCTGATTGTCGGCCAGCGTGACGCCACCCACGTGATGCAGCCCGCACGACATGCCGGTGATTTCTTCCAGCTCTTTGTAGAGACGGATCGTGTAGCCTTGCAGCGCAGCCATGTTGGTGTCGCCGTTCAGCGTGTGAAAGCCACCGGCAGCATGCCAGGTTGAACCACTGGTCAGCTCCGAACGCTCGAGCAGCATCACATCCGACCAGCCCAGCTTGGTCAGATGGTATAGTACAGAACAACCGACTACACCGCCGCCAATGACAACAACCTGACACGAGCTTTTCATTCACACCTCCTTGTTTGAAGTGAAGGTGCGTGGCAGTGCGATATCTATCTGTCGAAAAAACGACCGACTGTGTCGTTTTCAACATTCGGCGTTGAGTCAGAGGGGTCTGACCTTCAAACCCGTGATACGGTTTCCTTCGCGGGCAGTGACCTCAAAACGAAAGCCGTGGAACGAAAACACCTGTCCAACAATCGGGATCATCTGCGCTTCGTGAATAACGAGACCAGCAAGCGTATTTGCCTCTTCATCCGGCAGTGACCAGTCCAGCGCGCGGTTCGCGTCCCGGATCGTCATGGCGCCTTCAACAAGAAACTGACCATCCTCGGTGCGGGTCACCGGGACCTCTTCGTCGATGTCGAATTCGTCAGCAATCTCACCCACGATCTCTTCCAGAATGTCCTCGAGCGTAATCAAGCCGCGCAGAGAGCCGTACTCATCGACCACGAGGGCGAAGTGGCTGTGCATGCGCAGGAACTCTCGCATCTGATCGTCGAGGGTCGTGGTTTCAGGCACAAAATAAGGGTCATTCGCAACTTTGGAGATGTCGAAAGAGCGCAGCTTCTCTGTATCGCCATCGGCACCACCGACCTGAGCGTACATTGCGCGGAACAAATCCTTGGCATGGACCACTCCGACAATGTTCTCGGGCTCATCTCGAAAGACGGGCAGGCGCGTATGCGGGCTTTCCAGGCATTGTTTCAGGATCGCTTCTGGCTCGGCATCGGCGTCGATCATTTCGATGTTTGAGCGGTGAAGCATGATTTCCTCGACCGCGCGGTCACCAAGGTCCAGTGCACCAAGGATACGGTCACGGTCCTCTTTTTCAACGACACCTTCGGAATGGCCCAGTTGCAGGGCGCCAGCGATTTCTTCACGCACCGCAAGGATATTGCTGTCTGGGTCGATTTTCACCCCGAACAGGCGCAGTACGCCACGCACCAACAGTCGTACAGCCGCAACGACCGGGGAAAACACTGTTACGACAACGCTTATGACCGGGGCAACAGCCGCAGCAGCCTTTTCCGCGTTCGTAATGGCATATGTCTTGGGCAGGACTTCAGCGAAGATCAGAACCAGCAGTGTCATCACCAAAGTCGCAAGCGCCACACCGCTTTCGCCGAACAGGCGCGTGAACAACGCGGTCGCCAGCGACGCCGCCAGGATGTTGACGAGGTTGTTGCCCAGAAGGACAGACCCAATGAGGCGCTCGTTGTCGTCGGTGATGTCGAGCGCTTTTTGCGCCCCCCGCGATCCCTTGTCTGCCTGTGCCCGAAGCTTGCCGCGAGAAGACGCGGTAAGCGCAGTTTCTGAGCCTGAGAAGAAGCCCGACAGCACGAGCAATAGCAAGATAGAGCCGGTCGTAATCCAGAAGGCACCATCAATCAGAGAAGGGTTGGGTTCCATCGTTCCTTGAATATTAGTGTTGTTGCATCCGTTATGGGGCCGCGGCCCCGCCCAATCAAGGGGTTAGCCCTTGTTCTTGTCATCGTCCTTAGCCAACGGATGATGCTGAAGGACCAGTTCGGACAGACGTTCATCCAGAACATGCGTATATATTTCGGTTGTTGCCACGTCGGCATGGCCAAGCAGCGTCTGGATCGAGCGCAGATCAGCGCCATTTGCCAACAGATGCGTCGCAAAAGCGTGGCGCAGCGTATGCGGGGTGACCTTTTCGGGTGAAACACCGCCGTGAACCGCCAGCTCTTTCACAAGAAGAAAGAACCTGTGCCGCGTGAGATGACCTGATTTGCCGCGCGAAGGAAACAGAAAACGGGACCTTTGTCCGCCTTTGGACACAGTTTCTTCCTCAGCCTCATCCCGAACTGTTAGCCACGCCGCCAACGCATCGCGAGCGGGTGGGGACAGCGGCACCATCCGCTCTTTTCCGCCTTTGCCCAACACTAGCAACATCCGTGGGTCACCACGCGCGGATGAAACAGGTAGCGACACCAGTTCAGTGACGCGCATACCGGTCGCGTAAAGGACTTCCATCAGGCACGTGTTGCGTATCTTGTCTGCCGTGCTTCGGCCTGTCTGTCGTGCAGCGTCCAGCAAACGATCCACTTCAACAACATCCAGAGTTTTGGGTAGCCGCTTTTGGCGACCTGGACCTTTTATCTGGATTGCGGGATTGGTGTCGCGCCAACCTTCTTCAAAGGCAAAGCGATAGAGTTGTTTGATGGCCGAAAGACGCCGCGCACGCGTAGACCGTGACAGCCCCTGCGCATCACAATCGATCAGATAACCTTCGATCTGATCGCGGTCAGCCTCAGCAAAGCCTGATTTATGACGTTCCAGCCAAGATGAGAAATCCTTGAGGTCGCGACCATAGGCCAGCAGGGTATTGGTCGCAGCCCCAAGCTCTGCCGCCTGCGCCTCCAGAAACGTTGAAATCCAAAGGTCTTGCGTCGCTGGCGCAGTCATACTCATGTACCCTGCAGGATCATAAGCTGAAGCGCTGCCCGTCTTGCTGTATCCTCGAGCCCAACGCGACGGAATGCTGCGATGGCAGCTGTCAGGTCTACCAAATTGCCACGCGCGCCATGCGCAAACAGGTGCATCGCCTCCAGAATGGCTTCGCCAAGCTGACCATTGTCCAGCATTGCATTGATATCTGATGGAACGGGTGCGGCCCAGACAAACCCTTCAGAAATGGCATCTGCGAGTGGGGATGGGGAGGGCGCGCGTCCCGGATCACCTTGTGCCAGTGCGGCCAGATACTGATTTTCCTGTGAATTGTCCGGAACCTTTAGCGCTGCATTCTCATAAAGCTCGGATAACAGCAGAATTCTCCAACGAAGATTTTCAGCTGAGGCTGTTGGTAGCTTTATGTTGACCAGTCGCGCTGCAAACAGTTCGGCGAAAGGCACCTCAAGGCCGACGCTTCGCATTTGTTCCCAGACGACCGGAAGTGTTTTGGCGATGGCTTCGGAATTGCGTGTTTCCAGCGCAGTTTCAAATCGCTGAACTGCTGCGACCCGATCCCACACTGCCCCCGACGCTGCCGGAGACCGCTCGGTGTAGAGGCCCAGCAATTGATTAGGGGTCAGTGCCCCAATGCGCGTCAAACGCTCTGCAGCTTCGATCTGGGCTTTCCAGCCCGCGACATCGCGCAGATCGGCGTTTGCGAAGGCCCGAGGCAACGGGGCGCTCGGCAACCGTTCACCAATCGCTTCGAAAAGGCGAAAGGTCAGGGGATCCGGGTTATCAGGTTGGGGAAGATACGCGGCCCCTTCAAACATCTCGGGGCTGAGAAAGCGATCCATAAGATCGAGTTGTTCCGGGGACATCACCTGCAATGCGTGCGCAGCTTCGAGCGTCAGTGCAGCCGAGGACCAGTCACCTCTACGAGCCTTGCAGAAAATCTGTGCCGAGTAGTCGCGCGACAGATGAGGTTGGGCGATCAATGCCGTACAGCTGCGATCCTCGTCACCTGTAAGCAGCGTCGCATCGAACCAGCGTTTGAAGCGTTCTGGCGTGTCGGTTGGTCCGGCCAATTGAACAAGCGATTGAACCGGATCCGAAGCCCCAAGTTGCATGAGCCGATCGAGCCTCGCCATCAGAAGCACGTCTTGCATGCCCGTGCCGGTGGGCGCGCGCGCCTCAGAAAGCAGCAGCGTGAACAACAGCTTTTGCATAGCTGGATTGGCTTTTACCGGAACACGCTTGATCAACTCGGCGAGGCGTTCCGGATCACTGCCTTGCCACAGATCGACAGGAAGGCCGGTTACCGATGAAGACACAAGGCCAAGCGGCGGTGAAAGAGCCTCGAGAGGCGTGACCTGAACATCCGGCTGCAACCCGGTCTGGGTCACCGGTGGTTCCAGCAGGACGGTACCCGGAAGGTTCTCGGGTGGGTTGTCCAGCCAGTCGATGACGGAAAGTGGTTCCTGCGTCTGGGCCTGAGCTGTTCCTGCCAGAACAAGCGCAAGCAGCGCGGTTCTAGTCAACATTCAGGATAACCGGTTCTCGGATTTCACTTTGAGGCGCAGAGAAATCTGCGCCAAAGAATGGCCCGACATAGGCATACGCCACCAGCCCGATGAAGCCGAGGCAAATAAGGTATATCAGGAACTTGATCAGACGGCCCATGGTTTAACGCTGCCTCAATTTTCGCTTTTGCCCAAGTTATAACTGGCATTTTTCCCAAGATCACGTCATTCACGGTGAAATGAGCGAAATTAAGCATAACACGTCAAATCCGGGCAACGCGCAGAGCTTTGATCTGCACAAAACCGTTGTTTTGGTTGGTATGATGGGCGCTGGTAAGACAGCGGTGGGGCGTGCTTTGGCTGCGCGGCTGTCGGTTCCGTTTCTGGACAGCGACGCCGAGATCGAATCGGCGGCCAACATGACGATCCCGGAGATATTTGAACGCGACGGCGAGCCGTTTTTTCGCTCGAAGGAAAGTCAGGTCATCGGCAGGTTGTTGGACGAAGAAAAAGGTATCCTGTCCACCGGAGGTGGCGCCTTTTTATCCGGCGAAAACCGCCAGATGATTTCAGACCGAGGTGTTTCCGTCTGGTTGCGGGCGGATCTGGAAGTGCTTTGGGGCCGGGTGAGGCACAAGGATACACGGCCGCTGCTGCGTACCTCAGACCCCCATGCGACCTTGCGCGCGTTGTACGAGGCGCGTGTTCCGATTTATGCGCAGGCTGATCTTGTGGCGGACTCGGACGCTGAGACAGCGATTGAGGATATGGTGGATCGTGTATTGGCCGAACTGGCAACGCGTCCCGATGTTTTGGAACAGAAGTAAATGCATCAGACTGTTTTCGTAGACCTGGGTGATCGATCCTACAATGTTGAGATTGGTCCTGATCTTCTGGCTCAGGCGGGCGCACGGATCGCACCGCTGCTGCCGCGCCCAAGGGTTGCGGTTCTGACAGATGAAACTGTTGCGTCCATTCATCTTGAGGGATTGCGGTCTGGTTTGGCTGCATCTGGCATCGAAATGACAGCGCTTGCCCTGCCTGCGGGGGAGGCAACCAAAAGCTGGCCGCATTTTGAACGCGCCGTCGAGTGGTTGTTGGCGGAAAAGATCGAACGCCGTGATGTAGTGGTGGCCTTTGGCGGCGGCGTCATCGGTGATCTGGCGGGTTTCGCCGCAGCCGTTCTGCGGCGCGGAGTGAGGTTTGTTCAGATCCCGACCTCGTTGCTGGCGCAGGTGGACAGTTCAGTTGGCGGAAAAACAGGCATCAACGCACCTCAGGGCAAGAACCTGATCGGTGCCTTTCATCAACCTTCACTGGTTCTGGCAGACACCTCTGTATTGGGTACGCTGACGGCGCGGGACTTTTTGGCGGGCTACGGCGAGGTCGTCAAATATGGTCTGCTGGGTGACGCATCCTTCTTTGAATGGTTGGAAGAGAATGGACCGGCATTGTCATCCGGAGATATGGCGGCGCGCGTCCAGGCCGTAACGCGTTCAGTACAGATGAAAGCGGATATCGTATCCCGTGATGAGACCGAGCAGGGTGATCGGGCCCTGCTAAATCTGGGACATACGTTCTGTCATGCACTCGAGGCTGCGACGGGTTATTCGGATCGACTGCTTCATGGAGAAGGGGTCGCGATTGGCTGCGCGCTGGCTTTTGAGCTCTCAGCTCGTTTGGGCCTGTGCTCGCAAGAAGATCCCAGCCGTGTGCGTGCGCATCTACGCGCGATGGGTATGAAAACCGATCTGGCGGACATTCCGGGTGACCTACCTGGGGCGGAGGCTTTGGTTGAATTGATGGGTCAGGACAAAAAGGTCGTGGACGGTCAGTTGCGCTTTATTCTGGCGCGTGGAATTGGCAACGCTTTTGTAACCTCTGATGTCCCGCACGATGCCGTCTTGTCTGTGCTTGAGGATGCGTTGGCAACCTGCTGATAAATAGGGAAATCAGCGCCCTCTGATAACCATCAACTCGCCGATGTTCTCGCGGGTGATATAACCGATCATTCGACCGCCTTCGGTACATACAGCTATGGCAGGTGCCCCGTGGTGTAGCTTGTCCAGTACTGTTTCCAATCCGCTAGTCAGCAAAACGCGGGGGATGTCTGTATCCATGACAGAAGTTGCGGGATCAGATCGGGGGTGATCGCTTGCCAGCGCAGCAAACAGGCGCTCACGCGTTACAAAACCCAGCAAGCTGCCATCGGTCTCCAGAACTGGAAACTCGTGCTGCGTCGTGTGGATTACGGCTTGAGCCGTGGTGTTGAGTGTATCGTTTGGCGACAGTGACTGAAATTCAGTAATCATCGCATCGCGGGCCAATACACGCCGCGCAATCGAACGCATGGCGACATCCTGACTTTCTGCATTGGCCGCGATGAAGACAAATACGGCAATCAGAACAAGGAGCGGATTGCCCGAGGTCAGCCCCAGAAAGCCCAATCCAACCGCAACCATCTGGCCACCCAGCGCCGCTACGCGAGTGGCTTTGACTCGATCCATTTTCAGGCACAGCAAAGCGCGAAAAACGCGACCCCCATCCATCGGAAATGCGGGGATCATGTTAAACACGGCAAGGAACAAATTGACGTAGGCCAATCGGCTGAGAAGATCGGACTGTGCCGAGTCGATTTGTGTCAGTGTTTCGATCTGCATTCTGGCGCCGAGGATCAAAAGCACCACCCAGATCACGACGTTTACAGCAGGTCCGGCAAGCGCCACCAGAACCTCTTGCATCGGTTTTTCCGGCATACGTTCCAGCCGGGCAAGACCGCCAATTGGCAGCAGCGTGATATCGGGTGTTCGAATGCCATACCGCCGCGCCATGAGCGCATGACCGAATTCATGCGCAACGACGCAGGCAAAAAGCGCCAGAACAAACAGTAGGTTGTCGATGGCTGCAGGCCATCCTCCATTGGAATAGGCCGCGAATCCGACCCAAGCCAATAGTAGGAAGAACGTGACATGGACCCTCAGCTCTGAGCCGAGCAAGCGGCCAACCGGGAAGGACCATGTCATCTTTGTTCTCCGTTTTGCTTAGAACGGAATCTCGTCGTCGTCGATCCCGCCTGATGCTGGTGCCGGTGAACCGGAAGGTGCGCCGTACGGATCTCCATATCCGCCGCCGGCCTGACCACCGCCGTAGCCGCCTGCCTGGCCGCCACCGTAGCCTCCGCCGCCGCCTTCACCGCGGGCATCCAGCATTACGAGGGTAGAGCCAAACCCTTGCAAAACAACCTCAGTCGAATAGCGATCCTGCCCAGACTGATCCTGCCACTTTCGGGTCTGCAGCTGCCCTTCAAGATAAACCTTGGAACCTTTGCGCAGATACTGTTCAGCTACGCGAACGAGACCCTCATTGAAAATGGCGACCGAGTGCCATTCGGTACGCTCACGGCGTTCACCCGTGTTGCGGTCTTTCCATGTTTCCGAGGTGGCAATACGCAGGTTGCAGACCTTGCCGCCGTTCTGAAACGTCCTCACCTCGGGATCACGGCCGAGATTGCCGACCAGAATGACCTTGTTGACTGAACCTGCCATATGTTTCCCCGTGCTTTAGCAATTTGGTTGCGCCCGAATCTGGGCGGTGTTCATTCGTGACCCTATACGGCCTGCGTCTTGGTTAAAACAGAGTTGATCATGCAGCGGTTTGACAGGAATTCTTGTGGTTCTTTTAACCAAGCTTTCATTTCTGACTGGAATACCTATAATCCGTCTGATTGCTGAACGAGCGGGATTGGCTTTAATGCGTTTTCTGGTTGGTGGTTTCTCGATTTTTTGCCTCGCTTTGGCATCTGCACCAGTGCAGGCTGATGTGCTGTCCACAAAGAATCGGAAAGACATCTTCCTCAAACAAGCCAAGATTCTGGATACACGCGCGGCCACCCAGTACCGCGATTCCGACAGGCTTAAGCCGAAAACCGCGCAAGGCAAATTCAGCAAGCGTTATACCGGAAAGTACCGTGGCGAATATCTGGCCATGGCCCGGCAAGCTGCCCGTTTGCACAGCGTGCCTGAGGAACTGTTCCTCAGACTGGTTCAACAGGAAAGTGGCTGGAATCCTCACGCCAAGTCGCACAAAGGCGCGCTGGGTCTCGCGCAGCTTATGCCTCAGACCGCGCAGCTGTTGGGTGTGAACCCACATGACCCGAAGCAGAATCTGGAAGGGGGCGCGCGGTATTTGTCCTGGCAGTATCGCAAGTTCAAATCCTGGCGTCTTGCGCTGGCTGCCTATAACGCAGGGCCAAAGGCCGTAGAAAAGCATGGCGGCGTCCCGCCATACGCGGAAACCCAGAACTATGTGAAAGTGATCTGGGGCGGCTAAGTTTCCAGCGCTGCATTGCAGAGAGCCTGTTTCTTGATTGGCCACCATTCGGCGCATTAACCTGATTTGGTAATCCCAGATGACGGTGACTTTGCCGATGACACGCGACCGACCGGACATTCCACCGGATACTATGGCCAATTGGCAAAAGCTGGTTGACCTGGTCTCACAGCTTGCTGATGTGCCAGCCAGTCTGATCATGAAAACGGACGCGCCTGATCATGCGGTTCTGATTACGTCCGATCATCCGGAAAACCCGTACCCGGTGGGTATGAACTTTCGTTTGAACCCCAAGCTTTATTGTCAGGGTGTGCTGGAGCGCAATGGCGAGTTGGTGGTTGAAGATGCACAATGCGATCCGGTGTGGAGTGATAATGAGGATCTGGAGCATGGCATGTCGTTCTACATCGGGTTTCCTCTGAAATGGCCCGATGGCACGGTATTCGGAACCATCTGTGTTCTGGATCGACACCGCAACCGACGCGCTCTTTTGTTCCGAGAGGGGCTTGCCCAGTTCGCACGCATGGTCGAGTCAGATTTGGCTTTGATACAAGAGGTTTACTTGCGCAGAGCGCTCGAAGAGAAACTCAACGAAACGCTTACGCATCTGGAAAATCGTGTTCAGGCCAGAACGCGGGAGTTGCAAGAAACCAATACGGCTCTTCGCGTGTTGCTAACCAGTCTCGATGATGATCGGAAGGACCGGGATCAGGATATCGTAGAGCGCGTGCGCTCGATGGTGTTGCCTTATCTCGATAAACTGCGCGGGCAGTTGGTCGAGGGAGAGGCATCTCATGCCTATCTGGATCTGGCCGAGAGCAATCTAAGGGACATCACCTCGATGATGTCGGACAAACTGTCTGATGCGTTCTCGATAATGACCCCGACCGAGATCGAGATTGCACAGTTGGTTATGTCTGGCAAAACAACGAAAGACATCGCGCGGGCGATGTCACGGGAAACTTCGACCATCGATTTTCACCGCAACAACATACGGCGAAAACTGGGGCTGGAAGGGCGTGATCAGAATCTGCGCAGCCATCTGCTCTCGATTTCGTGAACACGGAATATGGGGTTTTCCCCCATATTTCCCCCTGATTTTTCTGGCCTGAGCCAGGCGACTGACGATTGCTACCTTGAAATTGGTGGTACGGAACAAACCCGTGCCTGTCCAATACGGAGGTACAATAATGGATCGAAACGATCTGAAGCCCACAATTCTTAACGGCAATCGCGACTCTCTGGCCCCGGGTCTTTCGCGACGCTCATTCTTTATGGCAGCTGGTGCAGCAGGTGTCGGGGCAGGGGCGTCTTTGCTTGGCAGCAAGCCCGCAGAAGCGCAATCACAAGCGTGGCTGCAACCCGGTAACAACAACCATGTGATCGATCTGCAGGGCTCAACCGGACAGGCAAGCAGTGGAACGGTCGGGATCGACTATTACGGCCACTGCGCTATCAAGATCACGTCACCCAATGGTGCCACGGTTCTGTTTGATCCCTGGAGGGATGATCCGTCGGGGGCTTGGGGGCTGTGGTTCAGAAATGAGTTCCCTCAGATCCCTGTCGATATCACGATGTCCACTCACGCTCACTTTGATCACGATGCTATCGAGCGTCCCAGCTCGACGATGGTGCTGGATAGAATGGCAGGGAATTTTGAGTTCGCGGATCTGAAAATCACTGGATTTGCAGACAAACACGCCTGTGTCGCACCGGGCTGGTATGACTGGACCAATGCGCTGGCCGAATTTGGAGTTGAGGCCTGCCCGCCGAACAACGTCGGTCATATGGATATGGTTGTTTACCTGGTGGAGACAGGTGGCATCCGAACCCTGATCTGGGGTGACAATCGACATAACCCGCCACAAGAATTCTGGGATGCGATTGGCCAGGTGGATGTTCTGACACTGCCTGTAGATGGCTCGCAACACATCCTGAGCTATCAGCAAGGTAATGATATCGTTTCGAAATTGAAGCCGAAGATAATCATCCCAACGCATTATCTGAATGACGTGACTTCTTACACGCTGACGACTTTGCAATCTGCTGATGAATGGGTGAAGGGGCAGTCGAGCTACAAGATGCTTGATAGCGCCAGTCTGAGCTTGAATGCTGAGGAAATTTCAGGAATGTCTGAAGAGTACATGTATTTCGGTAACAACGTGCTGACCGGTTAAACAGACCCACACAAACGCCACTCACGATCAGTTTGTGCGGATGAGTTTAGCCTCCCCCCAATTGGAAGAACTCAGCACAAAAAAGGGGCCGGTGCAGACCGGCCCCTTCTGATCTGACGGAGAAAATTACTCCGCAGCGATCTTGATGACCGGTTCCATGCGGGCAAGGATGTCTTCTGCCAGATGGCATTTGACCTGATGGCCACCTGCAAGAGTTTGTACCGGGGGCACTTCCTTTTCACACAAACCACCGGGCACTTCCGATTTCCAGCGGCAACGTGTTTGGAATGGACATCCTGGAGGTGGGTTCATCGCCGACGGAATGTCGCCTTCCAAAACGATATGCTCTTTTTCAACCGACGTATCCGCGATTGGTACAGCACTTAGCAGGGCTTCGGTATAGGGGTGATAGGGCGGTGCAAAGACCTGATCGGTTGTTCCCAACTCAACCACATGGCCCAGATACATGACCATGACCCGGTCGCTGAGATAGCGAACAATGGAAAGGTCGTGGCTGATGAACAGCAGCGTGGTTTTCTGTTCGCGCTGAATCTCCATCAACAGATCGGTCACTGCTGCCTGAACCGACACGTCAAGCGCCGAAACAGGTTCATCCGCGACAACGATGCGGGCGTCCCCGGCAAACGCTCGGGCGATGCCAACGCGTTGTTTCTGGCCACCTGAAAGTTGGCGCGGCATGCGTTCGGCAAAAGCCCTTGGCAGTTTCACGAGGTCAAGAAGTTCAAGCATACGCTGCTTGCGCTCTGCCTCGGAATTGCCGACGCCAAAGATCTCGAGCGCGCGAATGATCTGGCGACCCACTGTCATGGACGGGTTCAGCGTATCGAACGGGTTCTGGAACACCATTTGAACTTCGCCAACTGTCTTGGCGTCACGCTCTTCAATCGGCACGTCTTCGATGTTGCGGTTGTCCAACAGGATTTGGCCATCGGTCGCTGTTTCAAGCCCCATCAGAACCTTGGCAAAGGTAGACTTACCGCAACCGGATTCGCCCACAATGGCCAGCGTCTCGGACTCGTGTGCCTCGAAACTCAGGGTTTCATTCGCCTTGACGACCTTCTTCTCACCGCCGCCGAATAGCGCGTTTGCCGCAACCTCATAGTACTTCTTGAGATTGTCCATCTTCAGGACGGTGCGGCCAATTTCGCCTTTTTCCTTTTGCTCGCCAACGGTGATCGGCGCATTCCAGTCGATCTCCTGGAACTTCAGGCAGCGCGTGTGATGTCGGTCATTTCCTGGAACAGCCTCCATGACGATATCCTGAGCGTCACAGCGGCCTTCTTCGAAATAGTCACAGCGCGGGCCAAAGTTGCAACCCGGCGGCCGTTCGTGGGGCAGGGGAAAGTTACCCGGGATCGCCACCAGCGGGCGCGAGTTCTTGTCTGCTCCGGGCAGTGGAATCGAACGGAACAGCGCCTGTGTATAAGGGTGCTGCATTTCATCGAATACATCATGGATCGAACCGCGCTCGACCGCTTCACCCGAATACATCACGCAAAGCCGGTCACAGGTTTCCAGCACCAGACCAAGGTTGTGACTGATGAACAGCATCGAGGTGCCGTATTTTTTACCCAGATCCTTGACCAGTTCCACCACAGCGGCTTCAACGGTCACGTCCAGCGCTGTTGTCGGTTCGTCCAAAATCAGCAGCGCCGGTTTCGACATCAACGCCATCGCGATCACGATCCGCTGCTGTTGGCCGCCCGACAGTTGGTGAGGGAACGAGTTCAGCATCCGCTCGGGGTCAGGCAGGCGCACGTCGGTGACCACCTCCAGTGCTCGGGCGTAAGCCTCTTCTTTGCCGACGCCCTCATGGATCATCGGCACTTCCATCAGTTGCTTGCCGATTTTCATCGCCGGGTTCAGCGATGCCATCGGTTCCTGATAGATCATAGCGATCTCGTTGCCACGAATATCGCGCAGTTCTTCGGTCGTCATCTCACTCAGATCGCGGCCCTTGAACTTGATGCTTCCGCCGACAATACGACCGTTTTTGCCCAAATCCTGCATAACGCCCAGCGCCACGGTAGATTTCCCGCAACCGGATTCACCCACCAGCCCAACGGCCTCGCCGGGTTGTACGCTAACCGAGAAATCCATCACGGCCGGAATTTCCCGAAGGCGGGTGAAGAATGAGATGGACAGCTTGTCGATCTCAAGGATCGGGCCGTCATAATCCGCCAGTTTGTTCATCTTTGCATCTCCTCGCGAGAGTCAGGGAAATCCCGTCATCTGGCTAAAATGTCATTGGAGGCCGGGAGCAAAGCCCCCGGCCTTGATCACATCAGTCCTTCAAGCTTTCCTCACGCAGGCCATCCGCCAGCAGGTTCAGACCCAGAACCAGCGACAGCAATGCGAGGGCAGGAGGAAGGGCAGGGTGCAGGTAGATCGAGAGCAGTTTACGCCCTTCATTGATCGTTGAACCCCAGTCCGGGCTTTCCGGCGGAAGACCCAGCCCGAAGAAACCCAAGGTTCCCAGCAGGATGGTGGTGTAGCCGATACGCAGGCAGAAATCGACGATCAGCGGACCACGTGCGTTTGGCAGGATTTCCCACAGCATGATATACCATGGGCCTTCGCCACGGGTTTGTGCCGCTGCCACGTAGTCGCGTGTTTTGATGTCCAGTGCGAGACCACGAACGATACGGAACACCGTAGGCGAGTTCACAAAGACCACCGAAACGAACACAACGAGAATACCACCGGGAATGTCGAACAGGTCGAGATAGGTGGGCAGCCCCCAGATGCGATAGGTTTCGGTGTTGACGATGTATCCACCGGTCGAGATCAGCGACAGATAGAGCCAGATCGCGATACCGAGAACTCCGATCAGAAGCGGTGTTCGGAATTTGGGACGCGTGTAGTAGCGCGAGTTCAGCAAAACCCCGATGAACAGGATCGGGAAGATGAACAGCACCGCAGCCATATAATTCGGCACGCCTGTTGCAACGATCTCTGGTGTCACCAGCAGGTAGAACAACAGGATGACCGGGAAGGCGAGGATCAGGTTGGCGAGGAAGGACAGGAAAGTATCCAGACGCCCGCCATAGTAACCTGCGGGCAGGCCCAGGGTGATACCGACCATAAATGCAAACAGCGTCGCAAGCGGTGCAATCTGCACAACAATCCATGCGCCCTTGACCATCCGGCTGAATACGTCACGAGCAAGGTTGTCGCCGCCCAAAAGGTACCAGGCAAACTCACCCTCTTCCGCATTTGGCAGAGGTGTGCCGGGCACTTTGTTTTTCATGCCTGAAACCTGATCCAGAGGATCGTGGGTCACGATGAGGTCGAGCGCACCGAAGATTCCGGTGAAAACCCAGAACATCACCAACCCGAAGCCGATCATGCCAATCGGGCTGTCAAACAGCTTACCATACAGTCCAAGACGGCGTTTGAAGGCTACGGACATGGCAAACAGGATGATCAGCGACACCCAAACGGGCAAAAATTGTTGGGAAATGGCGCCCACGATGCCTGCGCTTGTACCCAGCAATACTCCCAGTACCAGATAAGCGACAGCGGCTGCGACAGCAGCCATGAAGGAATAGCGTAGCGCCATTTGTGCAAGTCCGCGGAAGCCACCTCCGGAACTCAGGGTTCCATCGGCATTGACTGATACGGGTGCTTCCGCCTGAAAGATACTTGCCAAAATCCATAGCACGATCGAGAGCGCCAGAAGCACGAGCGCGATCATGAGGATTGGGTTGAGAAAGGCGATAGAGCCGGTCCAGCTAAGAGGTTCCATGATCTATCCTCCCTTACGAAATGCGAATGCGCGGGTTGAGGTAGACGTAGCCGATATCTGAAATCAGCTGCGTGACCAGAACCACGAATACGGAGACAACCGAAATGGCTAGCAAGAGCTGGATATCGTTATTCCCTGCAGCCTGAACCAGCGCCCAGCCAAAGCCCTTGTAGTTAAACAAGGTCTCGACGATCACCACGCCATTCAGCAGCCATGGGAACTGCAGCATGATGACTGTGAAGGGCGCGATCAGCGCATTGCGCAGCGCGTGCTTCATGACGATGTTTGAGAACGAGACGCCCTTGAGGCGGGCGGTTCGGATGTACTGCGCGGTCATAACTTCGGTCATCGAAGCACGTGTCATCCGCGCGATATATCCCATCCCGTAAAGGGCAATGGTCAGAACCGGCAGGAAGAAGTTCTCGAAAGTCGGGTTCTCCATTGCCTGTGTCGCGGTTCCTTTGAACCACTTCAGGCCAACGGTGGACGAGGTGAAGATAGCGATGAAGATCACGCCCGATACATATTCCGGCGTCGCCGTCGTGATGATCGAGAATGTAGATAGTGAGCGGTCAAGTGCCGATCCTTCGCGCATACCAGCCAGTACGCCGACCAACAACGCCGACGGTACCATCAGTACCAAAACCCAGAACATCAGGTATCCTGTGTTCCCCAATCGCTTGGACACGATGGTGCCAACATCATCTTTGAAGACAGTCGAATATCCCCATTCACCTTGAAGAACGCCGCAATAACGCGGGGTGTCTTCGGGTGTTGAGCCAGGGCGGACACAGGTGCCAACGAATTGACCGTCGTCGAGGGTATTGGTGAAACCCGGTACGACGCCAAGCCATTGACCGTATTTGAGCAGCATGGGCTCTCGGTATCCCCGGTTCGCAAGCCAGGTTTCCACCTGCTCATCGGACATACGTTGGTTGCCTTGAGTTTTGGCAAGCTTCTCGAGGTTCGGATAGAGATTGGTCAGAAAGAAGACCACAAAGGTCAGGCACAATGCTGTTAAAAGCATCACCCCGAACCGTCTGAGGATAAAGAGTCCCATGATGGCCCCTGTTGTTCAGGTGTTTCCGCAGATCATTGGACCATTCGCTGGCCTCGGACTTCCGGAGGGTTGCCGGGCGTCTGCGGCTTGAAAGGGTGCCCGTTCAGGGCACCCCAGCTTGTATTACTGATCGGGCTTAGGCGGCCCAACCCCACTTATACTGGTGGTGTTCGAACGAAATGTGCATATCCGTTCCGACCAGGCCGTCTTTCATGTGACGGTACAGAGCGCGCCAATAAGGCTGAACGGTTACACCCTCTTCCTGGATCAACGCGGCACCACGGGCTGCTACCTCACGACGCTTGTCCGCGTCCGCGATGGCCAGAGCTTCGTCGAGAATTGCGTCGAACTCAGGGTTCGCCCAACCAAACTCGTTCCAGGCTTCGCCCGATTTGTAAGCCAGTGCCCAAATTTGGACGCCCAGAGGACGGTGGTTCCAGTTGGTCGAGCTGTAGGGATATTTCGCCCAGTCGTTCCAGAAGGTGTTACCCGGCAGAACCGTCCGCTTAACATTGATACCTGCGTCGCGCAGCTGCGCAGCGACGGCATCGGTTGTATTGCGGCGCCAGTCATCGTCGATCGAGAGCAATTCATGCTCATAATCGGCCATGCCTGCTTCTTCCATCAGCTTTTTCGCGCCAGCGGCATCTACAGGCTGCTTGGGCAGTTCGGGATATTCCGGGTGAACCGGTCCCATGTGGTGGTTTTCAGCGGACGAGCCGCGATTACCATAGCCCAGTTCCAGACAGACTTCGTTGTCGACTGCCATCTGAAGCGCTTTGCGAACGCGTTTGTCAGCATAAGGCTGTTTGCCATCCACTTCGGCCAGCTGGTTCGGACGGATCACGAGGGTTGCCATGGTGATCACTTCGGATTTTTCGTATCCGAGACCATCCAGCACGTCGATGAATTCACCCACGGATTCATGCAGCATGTCGACTTCGTCGGATTCCAACGCCGCCAGCCATGCAGACGGGTCGGTGCCGTAGTCTGTGTACTCGATCCGATCCAGAGCCGGACGGCCGAATACCTCTTCACCCCACCAGGTGTGGTTTTCATTACGGGCCAGTGAGCATTTAACACCAACTTCCAGCTCTTCGATCACATAAGGACCAGTGCCTACGTTGTTAGTCAGGTCGTTCTCATTAAACGAACTGTGCACGATAGCTGCCGGATAGTCCGACATACCCGCAATCAGAGAGATGTCCGATTTTGGCAGGTTGAGCTGAACGGTCTGCGGATCGACAACCTGGATTGCGCCGTCGATGGCTTGACCGGTGCCTTCATCCACGAGCGTTGCAAAGCGGCCCGCCATGGAGTTTGTTTCCGATGATTTATCGCACCAGCGGGCAATATTGCGCGCCACGTCATCGGCAGTGAAATCATCGCCATTGTTCCACTTCACACCCGGGCGAAGCTTTAGCGTGTACTGGGTTGCATCTTCGTTGATTTCCCAGCCTTCCAGCAGCATGCCGCGGAATGTACCGTCCGAGTTGTACTCGACCAGGTATTCCAAGGTGCCGCGGCTCTGGTTGCCCATTTCGGACCAGTCATAAGTGCGTGGATCCTTCAGGGCGCGAACGCTCATCTGAACGCGCAGAGTACCGCCTTCTTTCTTGACGTCTTCGCCTGCTGCCATTGCAGGGGCTGGTAAACCGATCATTCCGTAAGCAGCTACCGCCGACACACCAAGGCCGGTCGCGCGCGTCAGGAACTCACGGCGATTAAGTTTGCCGTCCCGATACTCTTGGGCATGCATCTCGGCTGCCCAATGAATCGGTGTTCCGGTCATTGTAGTGTTTTCCATGAATGTCTCCCTGTGACACAGTTTTATCTTGAAGATCGTTCGAACTACTCTGATCGGATGCAGCCGATCGGTAATTCCTTGGGTTTTCTTTTTTGGATTCTAAACATCCCCATGCACGACATTCGGCACCAGAATTTACACAAGGTCAATGTTCGAAATCGTCATCCACGATACAAAAACGACATTGATGGCGAAAGTTGACTGGTAATCAATAAAACCGCAGACGGTGTTTCTGTCCGGATTCGCGACATGTTTCTGACCGCAAGATACTGCATACCACGGCATTCAATTTGTCGTGTGTTTGCGGTAACTTCCCGGTCGCAGGTAATGTCGTTGGATTAAAGTATCAAGCTGAGGCGACAATCCAGTTCCAGGATTTCATGCGAGCCCGGAACCATGTCCTTTGGCGCTTGGCGAACTGCCGCGTCGCGATTGTCGCCTTTTCTCTGGCCTGATCGAGTGAAACTTGCCCATCCAGATAGGCTATCAACTCTGGCACTCCGATTGCCTTAAACGAAGGAAGCGCGGGATCATACAACCCGCGCATGGCCTCGACTTCTTCCAGCGCACCGGTTTGCAGCATCAGGTCAAACCGGCGGTTGATCCGATCCAGCAGCCAGTCTTTGTCTGTGTCAAAAACAATCGGAACAGCGTCGCTCAGCTTCAGTATCGGCGGTGGGGTGTCCATCTGCCAATCGCGCAGAGATTTTCCAGTCGCTTTCTGGACCTCCCATGCGCGCTGTACCCGCGCCCGATTTTGCACATCGATCCCATCAAGCGTCTTTCGGTCCACGCCTTGCAACAGGACGTCCAACGACAAACTGTCGGCTTCTGATCGAACTTCTGCAGGCGTTGCGGGTATATCTGCCATGCCTTCGGTAAGGGCAGTAAAGTACAGTCCCGTACCACCTACAATAATGGGGCGCTGACTTGATTGGAGGAGCGGAGTAACCTCTCGCAACCAGTGGCCGGTGGAGTAGGTTTGGTCATAGGTGATGTGACCGTATAGCTTATGCGGAGCCTGTGCTTCTTCCTCAAGCGAGGGTCGGGCAGAGACTACTCGCCAGCAATCATAAACCTGGCTTGCGTCCGCATTCACGATCACGCCGCCATGCCGCTCGGCAATCTGCAAGGCCAGCGCCGATTTTCCCGATGCGGTAGGGCCGGCAATGAGCACCGGTTTGCCATCAGGAATAGATGGCAACATGTCACAAATACGGGTCGCAGAATCTTCGTGCATCTGTGGTTGCCTTGTTCCGTACCATTCGCATTGAACCTGCGTGGCTTTTGCTTCATTTTGCGCCGGAAAATAAACCCGTGCCAGCCCGGAGCGCAACATGAGCCTGTCATCCACCACTGAAACCACCGACGCCCCAAAAACAAAGTACAATCGCGTTATGCTAAAGATCTCGGGCGAGGCGCTGATGGGAGATCAGGGATTCGGGCTTCATCCACCAACGGTTCAACGCATCGCGCAGGAAGTGAAGTCGGTTCATGATCTGGGTGTCGAAATCTGCATGGTGATTGGCGGCGGCAATATCTTCCGCGGTCTTTCAGGTTCGGCACAGGGGATGGAACGGACAACAGCCGACTATATGGGAATGCTCGCCACTGTTATGAACGCACTGGCCATGCAGTCCGCGCTTGAAGGCGTCGGCGTTTTCACCCGGGTGATCTCAGCGATCCGTATGGACGAAGTTTGCGAGCCGTATATCCGTCGTCGCGCCGTCCGTCACCTTGAGAAGAAGCGGGTTTGTATTTTTGCGGCCGGGACCGGCAATCCCTACTTTACCACAGATACTGCAGCCACCCTGCGCGCCAATGAAATGGCTTGCGAGGCGATCTTTATGGGCAAAAACGGTGTGGATGGTATCTATGACAAAGATCCAAAGGCCCACGCGGACGCTGTTAGATATGACACCGTGACCTACGATGATGTTTTGGCCAAGCGTTTGCGGGTAATGGATGCATCAGCTATCGCATTGGCACGGGACAATAATTTGCCCTTGATCGTCTTTGGTCTGGATGAACCCGGCGGCTTCCGTGGCATTCTGGCGGGTGAGGGCACCTATACCAAAGTCCAGGGCTAAGACCGGTATTCCGGCTGCTTCGCCATTGGTGATTCTCTGCATCCGAAACCGGACACCCACCACCCACACTGCGTAAAAACTGTTAGCGAAAACGGCATTTCACGTCGATAAAGTGCGTGTCGTTTTTGCACGAAAAGCGAACTGGATGTCGTTTTTGACGCCTACTCAGTCTCTGCAGATGTGACGCATATTTCTTCCTTGCCTGATGAGAAAGGCACTAAATCAGAGAGGAAGAGATAATGTCCGATAACTCGGAAACCGACTATGAGGTCGGTCAGGACAATGTCCAGATCATGGGTCTGGACGTCCACAATCCGGTCTTCGCTGTTTCGGGTCTAACCATCATTGCTTTCGTGTTCTTCTCGCTCGTGTTTCGCGAGCAGGCGGCCGAATTCTTTGGTTGGCTTCGTCCGGCACTGACCAGCAATTTCGACTGGGTGTTCATGATCGCAGCAAACATCTTTGTTGTGTTTTCGCTGATTCTTATCGTGACACCATACGGTTCGATCCGCCTTGGCGGCGACGATGCAAAACCGGATTACAGCTATGCTGGCTGGTTTTCGATGCTGTTTGCCGCAGGCATGGGTATCGGCCTGGTCTTTTGGGGTGTCGCGGAACCAATCTCGCACTACGGCTCATCGCTGGGTGGTGTCGCTGTAGGTGAGGACGGCGTTCGCACCGATTGGGCGCCATTGGGTGCGGGTCTCGAAGATCCCGAAGCCTCCAAAAAGCTGGCAATGGCCGCGACGATCTTCCACTGGGGCATGCACCCATGGGCGGTTTATGCAGTGGTTGCGTTGGCGCTGGCCTTCTTCAGCTTCAACCGTGGCTTGCCGTTGACCATGCGCTCGGTCTTTTATCCTCTGTTTGGTGAGGCGACCTGGGGTCCGCTTGGACATATCATCGATGTTCTGGCGGTGTTTGCGACCATCTTTGGTCTGGCCACTTCGCTGGGTCTGGGTGCTACGCAGGCGTTGGCTGGTCTGAACTACCTGTTTGATGTTCCGATCACTGATGGGATGAAAGTGCTGTTGATCGGCCTGATCACCGCCTTTGCACTGGTTTCGGTCATTGCGGGTCTGGACAAGGGTGTGAAGCGTCTGTCCGAGGCAAACATGATCCTTGCTGCGGCACTGCTGTTGCTGGTTCTGATCGTTGGTCCGACTTTCGCGATCCTGACGGGTTTCTTCGACAGCATGATCGAATACGTCATTGCATTGCCCGCACTGTCCAACTGGGTTGGTCGTGAAGACACCAACTTCATGCAGGGCTGGACCACCTTCTACTGGGCCTGGTGGATTTCCTGGTCACCTTTTGTGGGTATGTTCATCGCCCGTATTTCGCGTGGCCGAACAGTTCGTGAATTCGTAATCTGCGTCATCCTGATCCCGACTGTCGTTGGTGCATTGTGGATGAGCGTCTTTGGTGGTGCGGCACTGGATCAGGTTCTGTCCGGTTCGGGTCAGGGTCTGTCGGATGCTGCGCTTGAACTGAAAATGTTCAAGATGTTCGAAGCCTTCCCAATGACTGGTCTGCTCTCCTTCATCGGTATCATTCTGGTGGTGGTGTTCTTTGTGACCAGCTCGGACTCGGGCTCGTTGGTGATCGACACCATCACTGCTGGAGGTAAAACCGATGCCCCCACAGCCCAACGTGTCTTCTGGTGTATTCTGGAAGGTGCGATCGCGGTTGTGCTGCTGCTGGGTGGTGGCTTGGGTGCGCTGCAGGCTGCGGCAATCGCAACGGGCTTTCCGTTCGCGATCGTTCTGGTCCTGATGTGCGTTTCGATCTTCATCGGACTGGCCAACGAAAAGCGCCGCAAGTGATGCACTAAGTAAAAAAGGGGCCCCGGCGGGTTGCCGGGGCCTTTTCATCAGGTCTGGTTCTCAAAGAAACCGACCGAATTTCCGTCCGGATCTTTGGCGTAGAAAAAACGCCCTGCTGGGATTTGGATGGGTTCAGACACAACCTGTCCTCCAGCGCTTTCCACCCGTTTCATGACATCTTCCAAAACACCTTGGGCAGCCAGGTGAAGGGTAGGGCCATTGCCGTTGGTTGCGGGTTTGCCAGGGTAGATGTGCAGAGCGACCCCGGTCTCGGGATTGGCGGGTTTGAAAACCGCCATTGGACTGGGGCAGTTCGGGTCAAGTTGCAGATCACCACCTGTGACCGATGAATAGAACGCCATTGCCTTGTCCATGTCGCTGACGGGCAGTTCGCCCCAGACAAGAAAATCCTTGGGAGAGTAGTCCATGAGAAACCTCGTTATTTGTGGATGAGGCAACGATCTCATGCACTGATGACAAGATACGTCATCAGGTTGTTGTTCGGCCGCGGACTGTGCTGGATATTACATAAGCGTCAGTATCGATGTTTCCGCTTGAAGGAATTTCCGTGATGCTTCAATCCTTTGTCGAGGATGCCGCGCGGTTGGCTACAAAGCCGAGGTGAAAGCCTTGTTTGGGCCTTGGCGTGGTATGGGACTTGATTGAGGAGCTATGTCCGATGAGCACGCTGGACATTGATTTTGTACGGGCACAATTCCCCGCGTTTTCCGAACCCAGCCTGCAGGGACAGGCATTTTTTGAGAACGCTGGCGGATCGTATACCTGCAAACCCGTCATCGACAGGCTGACCCGGTTTTACACACAGCGGAAGGTGCAGCCTTATGCGCCGTATGACGCCAGCCGTCTGGCTGGTGAGGAAATGGATGAAGCGCGCGTACGTATGGCCGCATTGCTGGGCGTCGACACGGATGAGCTGAGCTTTGGTCCGTCCACAACGCAAAACACCTATGTCCTTGCTCAGGCTTTCCGCAAATGGATGAAGCCGGGTGAGGCAATTATTGTGACCAATCAGGATCACGAGGCAAACTCCGGCCCGTGGCGCCGGCTGGCAGAAGATGGGATAGAAGTTCGGGAATGGCAGATTGACCCGGATACAGGTTCACTGAACCCAGAAGATCTGGAAAACCTGCTGGATGAGAAAACGCGGCTGGTCTGTTTTCCGCATTGCTCGAACGTTGTTGGTGAAATCAATCCTGTTACTGAGATCACGGCGATTGCGCATGCAGCGGGTGCGTTCGTCTGTGTGGATGGCGTGTCCTATGCGCCGCATGGTTTCCCGAATGTGGGTGATCTGGGGCCCGACATTTATCTGTTCTCGGCTTACAAAACCTATGGTCCGCATCAAGGGTGCATGATCATTCGTCGCGCTATAGGTGAGCTGCTGCCCAATCAGGCACATTATTTCAACGCAGATGTTCTGTATAAAAGGTTCACACCAGCCGGGCCCGACCATGCGCAAATCGCTGCGAGTGCCGGTATGGCCGACTATGTCGATCAACTGTGCGAACATCACGGTGGCCCTGATGGGGATGCGTCTCAGCGCGGCGCATTCGTGCATGATCTGATGCGGGCGCACGAGGTTGCTTTGCTGCAGCCAGTGCTTGATGCGGTGAAAGATCGGAATGCCTTGCGTCTGATCGGACCTTCAGATGCAACTCGTCGTGCACCCACTGTCGCGCTTGCGCTTAATCGAGAGGCAGGTCCGGTCGCGTCGAAATTGGCCGAAATGGGTGTGATGGCGGGCGGCGGAGATTTCTATGCTGTGCGCGCTTTGCAGGCGATGGGAGTAAAGCCAGATCAGGGTGTGCTGCGTCTCAGCTTTACGCATTACACGTCCCGACAGGAAATTGATCAATTACTGGATGCACTTGACCGCGTTTTGTAATCCAGTTTTCGCTCTGTACCGTATACGGAAGAAAACACAGGGCGATTATGACAGACGAGCGGTCTCCGATCATTTTGTGGTTCCGACGGGATTTGCGCCTGTCGGACCATCCGGCTTTGAGTTCTGCCATTCAAAGCGGCAGGCCTATCATCCCGGTTTTCATTCTGGACGAACTTGTTGAAGGGCTTGGTGCGGCTCCTAAATGGAGGCTGTCACTGGGACTTGATGCGTTTTCAGAGGCGTTGTCACAAACTGGCAGCTCGTTAATTCTCCGTAGGGGCCAAGCACTGGAAACACTGCGGAACCTTGTTGCCGAAACCGGGGCCGGGTCGGTTTTCTGGTCTCGGGCTTATGATCCCGAGGCGATCAAACGCGACAAGCACATCAAAGCGCAGCTTACAGCTGGCGGTGTTGAGGCAAAGTCATTTTCCGGACACCTCTTGTTCGAGCCCTGGACCGTAGAAACAAAATCGGGACAGCCGTTCCGCGTTTTTACACCCATGTGGCGTGCTGTCCAAAACAGAGCCGTGCCGACGCCTGAGCCTGCGCCAAATCAGCTGATTCCACCGTCGGTTTGGCCCGCATCTGAAGACCTGACTTCATGGCAACTGGGGGCCGCAATGAACCGCGGAGCGGAAGTTGTGCGTCCCTTTGTGCAGCCGGGTGAGAAGGCGGCGCATGACCATTTCTTTAGTTTTCTGGATCGAGTTGCAAACTACCCGGATCAAAGGGACCAGATGGCAGAAAACGCAACCTCGAACCTGTCGGAATACCTGTCATTGGGCGAGATTGGTCCGCGTACCATATGGCACGTGTTACAGAATGCCGGGCAAACCGGCGCATCGGGGACCGAAGCATTCCTGCGACAGTTGGTGTGGCGCGAATTTGCTTATCATCTGATGTTCCATTTTCCCCATATTCTGACACGCAACTGGCGGGAAGAATGGGATGGCTTCCCATGGAACACTGACCCCGAACTGCCCGAGGTTGTCGCCTGGAAGCAGGCAAGAACCGGAATTCCGGTCGTCGATGCCGGACTACGTGAGATGTACGTGACGGGTCGCATGCACAACAGGGCGCGTATGGTGGTTGCCAGTTATTTGACCAAACACCTGATGACGCATTGGAAGATCGGAATGGATTGGTTTGCCGATTGCCTGATTGATTGGGATCCTGCTGCCAATGCGATGGGCTGGCAATGGGTGGCTGGTTCAGGTCCGGACGCGGCTCCGTTTTTCCGGATATTCAACCCTCAAACACAGCAAGAAAAGTTTGACCCTAATTCAAGCTACCTCAGGCAGTGGATCGCCGAAGGTCAGTCTGACCCATCGGCGACCTCTCTGGCGTATTTCAACGCAGTGCCGCGCTCGTGGGGATTAGACGCCAGCGATATTTACCCTCAACCCATCGTCGGATTGCAGGCTGGCCGAAACCGCGCTCTGACAGCGTACGAAACCCGAAAATCGCCAGTAAGGAATTGAAAACTTGCCAGAAACAGAATCGCGTCCTAGCTTTGACTCAGGACCGCAGAGGGGAGAGCGGATGATCCTGACGACCACTGAAGGGCAGGAAAACCTGCCGAGATATTTTTCGCAAGTCTTCAAGATGCTGACCCGAATGGAGTCGGGCAGGTTGGATATCGCGCTACCAGACGGTCGCGTGTTTCGCGCCGAAGGGGCCAAGTCCGGTCCTGTTGCACAAGTTGACATTCACGATCCGGACGTATTTGCCCGCCTGATCCGGGAGGGAGAGTTAGGCTTTTCTGACGCTTATCTGGAAGGCGAGTGGAGTACACCAGATCTGCGGTCCTTCATGGATCTTGTGCACAGAGGGACCGAAGCGGTCTATGACGATTTCACCGGTAGGTTCCTGGTGCGTGCATATGAGCGACTGCGGTTCTGGTTGCATCGAAATAATCGCGCGCAGGCCAAAAAGAACATCTCATATCACTATGATCTTGGGAATGAATTCTACGGTCTCTGGCTCGATGACACCATGACCTATTCCAGTGCCATCTTTGAAACGGGCCAGGAAAGCCTGGAGAAGGCCCAAACCGCAAAATACGCCAGTATGGTAGATGAAATGGGAGCCAAGCCCGGCGACCACATTCTGGAAATTGGCTGTGGCTGGGGTGGATTTGCCGAATACGCTGCGAAAGAGCGTGGATTGAAAGTGACGGGCCTGACCATCAGTCAGGAGCAGTTGAAGTTTGCCAGGCAAAGAATTGAAAAGGCGGGGCTTTCCGATCAGGTCGAGTTCAAGCTGCAAGACTACCGCGATGAGCAGGGACAATATGACGGTATCGCCTCAATCGAGATGTTCGAAGCCGTCGGACAAAAATATTGGCCTGTATACTTTGATACGGTCCGTGAACGTTTGAAGCCGGGTGGTCAGGCAACACTGCAAATCATCACAGTGGCTGATCACAGGTGGGACGTGTACAAGAACGGCGTTGATTTCATTCAGAAATACATCTTTCCGGGCGGTATGCTCCCTGCGCCGAAGGTGCTCAAAGAACAGATAGCTCGCGCTGGCCTGAATATCGTGCATTCACGAGAGTTCGGGCAGAGCTACGATCTGACGCTGCGCCGCTGGTATGAGACGTTCAACTCAAAGTGGGATCAGATTGCCGATTTGGGGTTTGATGAGCGTTTTCGCCGCATGTGGAATTATTATTTAACCGCATGTGGCGCAGCCTTTGACACGGGTAATTGCGATGTGACACAGATCACTATAGCGAAACCCAGTTAAGGAACGGATACTACGAATGCCTACTGCTCCAAAGCTTGTTGCCGCTATTTGTCTGATGGTGGTGGCCTTTCTGGTATCCGGCATGATCATCGACAACGGAGAAGAAGGCAAAAGCTATGGCTACTTCACGTTTGTGAACCTGGCCTTAGGATTTGCCTGCGGTTGGGGCATCATGGGCAAACGGGCTGGCCGGGGCTGGACTTCCGCCCTCAACAACGGATTGACCGGGATGGTCTCTTTGGTGTTCTGGGGGTTGTTCGTGCAGGGAGCCTACGAAATGTTCCGCCTTGCAATGCGGCACCGCTATGATGGTCCGTTCGAGGCGGTTCTTGCCATCTTTGAGCTTGGAGTCGAGTTCGGGAAACAGCTTATGGTGCCTGAGATTCTGATCACTTTGGCTATCGGCGCGCTGGTGGCGGGGGTGTTTACTGAACAGGCTGCCCGGCGCTGGCGCTAAGCTCATTCGATTAAAAAGCGAGACGTAATCTTTGTCAGATTTGTTTTTCTACGGCACGTTGCGGTACGTGCCACTGCTTGAGTTGGTTCTGGGACGCAGCAGCGCGGATATATCGTTTACACAGGCAGTGTTGTCTGATCACGCAGTTTATGCGGTCCAGGGGCAGGCTTTTCCCATGATCGTCAACGAAGCAGGAAGTACCGCCGAAGGCATCATTGTGCGCGGTTTGAGCGAGCAAGATCTTGACCGCCTGACGTTTTACGAAGGCGGGTTCGACTATGACCTGCATGTCCATATGCTGACGTTACAAGACGGTACTACTGCGCAAGCGCAGGTGTTTTTTCCGGCACCGGATGCATGGGTTCCCGATACGCTTTGGTCACTGCAGAAGTGGGAAGATGCTTGGGGGGCGATGACCCTGCAGGCGGCGTCAGAAGTAATGGCCTATTACGGTCGGGTTGATGCGAGCCGCATTCAGCGGAGCTTTCCTGCGATCCGCACACGGGCTTGGGCTAAACTGGCCGCGCAGCAGCGCCATACCGGCGATCAGCACGACGTGAGCCGAGACGTGATCGTCAAAAGCCATCGGCGGGCTTACATCAACTACTTCGGCATGGAAGAGATCGAGCTGCAGTACCGGCAGTATGATGGCTCAATGGGGCCGGTGCTGAATCGCAGTGCGCTTCTGCAAGGAAGCGCTGTGATTGTATTGCCCTATGATCCCGTCCGCGATTGTGTCCTGCTGGTCGAGCAGTTCCGGACCCCGGTGTACCTGATAGATGACCCCGAGCCGTGGATGTGGGAGCCCGTAGCCGGCATGATTGATCCGGGTGAGACACCCGAGCAGGCAGCCCGGCGCGAAGCAGTGGAAGAGGCGCAGATCGAACTGACGGCACTGGAGTACGCGGGTGGTGCATATTCATCGAGTGGGTCTTCGACCGAATATGTTTATCTCTACGTTGGGCTTGGCGATCTGATTGAAACAACGGAAAACGGTGGGCTTGCATCCGAAGGCGAAGATATCCGCAGCAGAATCCTGCCTTACGAGGAATTCATGGAGATGGTGGATAACCACACCTTCAAGGATTTGCCGCTTTTGTCGCTGGCGCATTGGCTTGCAAGGCATCGCGAACGCCTGCGGGGATAGCTATCCCTGCTTGTGGTCAGGGCTGAGCGCCTGTACATCTGCGATAATACCAATGAGATGAGGGTGCTATGCGCATTGCACGAGATCTGGCCGACGCAGTAGGTAAAACACCGTTGATCCGGCTGCGCCGCATCAGTGAAGAGACAGGGTGCGAAATTCTTGGCAAGGCCGAGTTCATGAACCCGGGCCAATCGGTCAAGGATCGGGCGGCGCTGTACATAATTCGTGATGCGATTGCGCGCGGCGATCTAAAGCCTGGTGGCACTATCGTTGAGGGCACAGCGGGCAACACAGGCATTGGTCTGGCGCTGGTTGGTGCATCGATGGGTTTCAAGACTGTCATCGTCATTCCGGAAACCCAGTCCGAAGAAAAGAAGGACATGCTGCGCCTTGCAGGTGCACAACTGGTTCAGGTACCCGCAGCGCCTTATCGTAATCCCAACAACTTTGTTCACTACTCTCGCCGTCTGGCCGAGGAGCTTTCACAGAGCGAACCCAACGGTGCGATTTGGGCCAACCAGTTCGATAACGTTGCAAACCGTCAGGCACATGTTGAGACAACTGGCCCGGAAATTTGGGAACAGACCAATGGCAAAGTCGACGGATTCATTTGTGCTGTCGGTTCTGGTGGGACGCTTGCTGGTGTTGCCGAGGCACTGCAACCCAAAGGTGTGAAGATTGGCCTGGCTGACCCAATGGGGGCCGGGCTGTTTTCCTACTACACCACCGGTGAAATCGCGATGGAGGGTGGCTCGATCGCAGAAGGCATCGGCCAAGTCCGGATTACTAAGAACCTCGAAGGATTCACGCCCGATCACTCGTATCAGATTACCGATAACGAGGCGCTTCCATACATCTTCAACCTGTTGCGCGAAGAGGGGCTGGTTATGGGTGGATCTACGGCGATCAATATGGCTGGTGCTGTGCGACTGGCCAAGGAAATGGGGCCAGGCCACACGATTGTGACCGTTCTGTGTGACTTCGGGACCCGCTATCAGTCTAAACTGTTCAACCCCGATTTCCTGCGCGAAAAAGAGCTGCCGGTTCCTGATTGGATGACCGAAGCGCCGCGCAGCATTCCTGGCGTATTCGAGGACGTATGATGCTGCAGCAGGTTCGCCTGTTCCTTACCCTGATCGCGGTTCTCGTGATCGGTTTTGCTGGCGTCGCATCAGCTCAGCTGACAGATCGTCAAAGCGAATACTACAAAGGGTGGGTAAGCACGGCGAACCGCGCCGAAGCAGTCATCGAAGCCAACCGTGCTTCGAACGCTTCTCTGGAAAATTTACGCGAAGAAATAAATGGTTACAGAGAGGACTTCAATAAGGCCAGGGGCGCTAATACCGAGCGGATCCAAACCCTCGAAGCCCAGATCAAAGCGCTAGGTCCAAAGCCCGAAGAAGGATCGAGCGAGCCTGAAGATATCGCTAATCTTCGCGCTCATCTGGAGACCCAACTGAACAGTTTACGGGTCCCTCGTATCATTTCCCAAGAGGCGTATAGCCGGGCAAATGGTCTGATTAGTGAAATCGATCAGCTTATCCGGGATCGTCAGAAGAAAGAGTTTCTAGAGCGCGGACCTTCCCCCATAAACCCGGTCTATTGGGCGCCAGCATGGGTCGATTTGACCGAGGCCGCGCGCAGTCTTGCCAACGAAACCTTGCAGAATTTGCGATCGGATGTTGTTCGGGAAGAGTTGCGCGATCGCGGCTTAGCCATCTTCGTGTTGGTCGCCATCGCGCTGGTCTTGCTGATTTACGGCAGACAATGGTCCGAGAAGGGCGGAGACTATCTACGTAGCCTCGGAGGAAGTGGCAGCGGTGTTTGGACCTTCATAATCTCGCTGTTTCGGATCATTCTTCCCTGGCTTGGCGTTACACTTTTGGTTCAGGCAGTCGTACTGACGGGCGTGCTGGGGTTACGTGGCGCTCTGCTGTTTCAGGAGATCCCATACTGGGCCGCGATTATCTTCTATTATGATTGGATTGGCCGTCAGATTTTCCTGATGGGAGCGGCTCAGAACTTCACAAGTATCTCATCGAACAAGATCAAAGAACTGCGTGTCTACATTGATCTGCTGGCCGTTATGCTGATCCTGCACGAGCTGGCGAATTTGTTCGAGCAGATAGAGAACATCTCAGACGCAACGCAAGCTGTGGTAAGCTTCCCGGTCATTGTGGCAACATCGCTCCTTCTTTTGCGAGTTCGCCAGATCCGACGCATAGAACCCGATGGGGAAAAGGCAGAAGCCAGCACAACGCGTGCTGCGGGCTTTAGCCAACTCATAGATGTTCTGCGTAAAGCTCTGTTCTTTCTCGGCATCGCGAGCCCGATCCTTGCGATCTTTGGGTATACAAACGCAGCCGAAGCAATCGTCTTTCCAGCAGTAAAGACACTTGTTCTGATCGCAGCGTTGGTGATCGTTCAGCGTTTTATCAGTCTGATTTACGGATGGATTACAGGGCAGGGTGATGCAGCCCGTGATTCACTCTTTTCGGTTCTTGTAGGGTTCGTTCTCGCGATCCTGTCCTTGCCGGTGTTGGCAATTTACTGGGGTGCACGTGAATCTGATCTGAGCGAAGCTTGGTCAAGGCTTTTGCTTGGCTTCGATATTGGTGGAGTTACAATCTCTCCCAGCAATTTCCTGACATTCGTCGCAATATTCGCAATCGGCTATATGCTGACGCGTCTGTTGCAGAGTGGCCTTCGAAATTCGCTGCTTCCTAAGACCAGCATTGATCCGGGAGGGCAGAACGCGATTGCCGCTGGTACTGGCTATGTTGGAATTTTCCTGGCTGCGCTGGTTGCCATCACGGTGGCAGGGTTCGATCTGTCTTCACTGGCGATTGTTGCGGGCGCTCTGTCGGTCGGCATCGGTTTTGGTCTGCAGACTATCGTTTCCAACTTTGTCTCGGGCATCATCCTGCTGGTCGAACGCCCGATTTCCAAAGGTGACTGGATCGATGTGAACGGGATGATGGGGTATGTCCGTGACATCTCGGTGCGTTCAACACGGATTGAGACGTTTGACCGAACGGATGTGATTGTTCCGAACTCAGATCTGATCAGCGGCGTGGTAACGAACTATACACGTGGCAACACAGTTGGGCGGGTGATTGTCCCCGTCGGCGTGGCCTATGGTACGGATACGCGCAAGGTCGAGACTATTCTGGGTGATATTGCAAACGGACATCCAATGGTTTTGGCAAACCCAGCGCCCAGCGTGGTGTTCCAGGGTTTTGGCGCTGATTCACTGGATTTTGAAATCCGAGCCATCCTGCGGGATGTGAATTGGGTGTTGTCAGTCAAATCTGACATGAACCATGAAATCAATCGCCGTTTCGTCGAAGAAGGTATCGAGATTCCGTTCGCTCAGCGTGATGTGTGGTTGAGAAACCCCGAAACGTTGCAGGCACCGGGTAGTGATAAGCCTAAATCAACCAAGCCTGATGCCGACAATCCGTCGCCAAAAGCAACTTTAGAAAGCTCTGATCCGATCGAAATGACCGAAACTGACCTGTCTCCTGATAACGGAGATGAGGTCTGATAGGCATGTTGGTGAAGACCTTTCAGTCAGCGCAAATCTAGTGCCGTCGGGCTTTCATACTCGTCAGATAGATTTGCGCAGAAACAGAGCAATTTCGCTGATTTCGGGCCTTGCAAATCTGGTTTCGATGGTTCACATATCGCCGGCACGGAGAGGTGGCCGAGTGGTCGAAGGCGCACGCCTGGAAAGTGTGTAGGCGGGAAACCGTCTCCAGGGTTCGAATCCCTGTCTCTCCGCCATATCACCAAAATTTGGCATAGCATCCTAAGGCTTTTCAAAGTCGCGATGTATCTAAACAAATGCACCGCTCATGAGATCATTCTCGGGCATCTCATTTTGCTGGAAATCGCAAAGTTAGTGCACAAATCTGAGTACATGCAGATTTAGCTAAATGTTTGATCGCAAGTGTTTGCCTTAGTGAGGAACGGGCCGACTGTAATCGACCATTTACTTCGACCTCGACATCTTGATCATCATAAACATTAACAAAACTATCTATTTGATATAACCTTGTAGTGTTATTGCTGAACGGCATTTGGTTTAGTGTTGTGAGTCAAACGATCTATGAAAAGTACGGCGGGTTCAAAACCATCAGCCGTATCGTGATGTCATTCTACGAAATGGCACTGGATTCGGATGGGATCGGAGTGCATTTCGAAGACATCGACATGCCTCGATTGATCGACCATCAGACAAAATTCGTATCGTCTCTGGTGGGGGGACCGGCATCGTTCAGCGATGAAAGGATCGAAGCCGTTCATCGTCATCTGAAGATAAGCCACGACGACTTTGATGAGATGGCTGAGTTGTTTGGCGAAGCTCTGGCCATGCATGGCATGTCAGAGGCCGATATTCAGATCGCTTTGTCTGCTATCGAGGGAAAGCGCGCGATCATCGTCGCCCGGGATGCCGCATGAGCATTCTTGCCATCAATGAGCATCTGCTGCGGGCGATTGGGGTCGGCGTGGCTGTCTTGCGTGCTTCGGACCTGACCTTTGTCTTTCACAATGGGCCGTTTGCAGAATGGTTTGGAACTCCGGCCGAAGGGCAGACGCTCTTGGATCTACTGCCCGATCTTGATCAGCGCGAACTGGACGATGTTAAGCAATCCGGTTTGCGTTACTCGGCCGAGTTGCAGATCAAGCCCAAACGCCGAACGCTGATATTTGCCACGACAATCTCTCTCGCCAATGGTCTTGAGGAGCAGGTTCTGGTTGTCGAGTGTCAGAACATTACCCGCATCCGTGAACTCGAAAGCATGATCGACAGTTATTCGACCATGGTTGAGCGCAATACGCGCGAGTTGGAGCGGGAAAAGGAGCGGGTCGAGCGGTTGTTGCTGAATCTGATGCCTCGTGCAGTCTATGAGGAATTCAAAACATTCGGCGTTGTCACACCGCAGCTGTACGAGCAGGTTTCAGTGGTCATGCTGGACTTTGTCGGCTTCACCGATTTTGCGTCCCAAACCGATCCAACCGTTACGTTGAGTGAATTGAACGATATCTTCACCGCATTTGATCGCATCGTCGAGCAGTTCGGTTGCGAGCGGATCAAGACAATCGGTGACGCCTACCTCGCGGTATCGGGTATGCCGGACGCGACTCCTGATCATGCGACCGCCGTAGCCCACTGCGCGGTCCGGTTCCTGCGTTACCTCGAGCGGCGCAACGAGAGTCATCCACATAAATGGCAGGCAAGGGTCGGCTTAGGTATGGGGGCCGCTGTAGGGTCTGTCGTGGGCATTCAGAAATATGTCTATGATGTCTTTGGCCCGGCTGTGAACATCGCGTCTCGCCTGCAGGTGTTTGCCAACCCAATGAACATCGTTGCACCAGAAGAGATGAAGTACGCTCTGATTGATGAGTTTCAGGTGTCTGACCTTGGGCCAGTCGACATCAAGGGCATGGGTGAGATGAACCTAATCAACGTTACGTCTGGTCTTTCGGTCCCACAACCAAGCAGACATTTCTGAGCAGTGCTATTCGTCTGGTGGCACCAGACCGAGCCCTCTGAGATAAATTCCTATCCCGGACTCGAGCAAATCTTCGGGTGAAAATGGAGAACTTGCGCCAGTGTTTCGGGCGTATAGTTCCACGACGCCATGGCTCATGGCCCAAATGTGGGCACTGAACATCGAGGCGGGTGGTCGTTTCTCCGGTGGGATATGCTGCGACAGGTCCGAGGCCGCCTTTTCCAGGACGTCTTTGGCCCGGTTTGCAGCCATTGCCAGTTCGGGCGTACGATTAACCGAAATACCGCTTTCGAACATCGCGATATAGTGGCCGGGATGTTTACGGGCAAACGCCAGATAAGCGCGTCCTGTTGCCTCGAAAGCGGCCAAGGCTGATGGCTGACCTTTGTCGTAGGCAAATTGCATCAGGTTCGCAAACATTTCGAAGCCCTGTCGTGCAGCCTCGGCGATCAGGTCTTCGCGACCATGGTAGTGACGGTACACAGCCGCAGGGGTAACACCAGCAGTCTTCGCCGCCTCAGACAGAGTAAAGCCCGTCGGCCCCTTTTCCTCGATCAACGACAAGGCCGCTTCGATCAGGGCTTGCTTGAGATTTCCGTGGTGATAGCCGCGTTTGGTCATCCCGGCTTCAGGTGCCTCTTGGTTTTAGTGTTTTTAGAAGTAGATACATAGAGTAACCCGGTGCAATCGTCCAACTATTGCACCGTGAATTTAGCAGTTTTCTCAGTTCCACGAAATGCGAACAATCGGTGCACTAGGCGTCCCAGACCTCGGGTCCGCCGCATATTTTTGAATCTATGGGGCCAATGGCCTTTGGTTTCTTCTCGTCATAGTCCAGCGCGCTCAAAACGGTTTTGATTGCCTCCAGACGGGCTCGTTTCTTGTCATCCGATCGAACGATGGTCCAGGGGCAGTGTTCCGCATGTGATCGCGTCAGAGTTTCCGCAATCGACTGTGTGTATTCTTCCCACTTATCCAGGCCAGCAACATCAATGGGACTGAGTTTCCATTGTTTCAGGGGGTCAGTCTCGCGCGACAAAAAGCGGTTGAGCTGTTCTGCACGTCCCACGTTCAGCCAGAATTTGAAAAGTTGAATGCCGTCATTCACGAGGCCTGTTTCCAGCGGTCGGACCTGGCGAAAAAAACGCTCGCGTTCTTCATTCGTGCAGAAACCGAACACGTTTTCAACAACGCCGCGATTGTACCAGCTGCGGTCGAAGAACACGATTTCTCCGGCAGACGGCAGGTGCGGGATATAGCGTTGAAAGTACCATTGGCTGCGCTCTGAATCCGAGGGTTTTCCGAGCGCTACGTTCCTAGCACCGCGAGGGTTCAGATTTTCCCTGAACCGTTTGATTGTGCCACCCTTGCCAGCGGCATCGCGACCTTCAAATATGATGGCAATCCGCTGTCCGGTTTCCTTGACCCAAGACTGCATCTTGACCAGCTCAATCTGTAGGGCGTCCATTTGTTCATCATAATCCTTACCCTTCATTCGTTCAGGGTAGGGATAAGTAGGATTTAGAATGTCATTCTTCTTCGACTTTTCGATGGCCTGTCGAACCTCTTTGGGGGCGCTGTTCTTAAAGTACTTTTGGATGGAACCTTTTTCTGATCGGGTCATGTGAGCCTCGCCATAAAATCCATAACTTACTATGGATTACGCGTGGCTCTAACGCAAACCTGCCCTTTGAGCTGCACGATCTATCGCCGCAGCAACTTCATCGGCGGCGACAACCTGAGGCATGTGGCCTACGCCTTCCAGCTCTATCAACTCAGCGCCCGGTATCTGCTCGACCAAGCGCTCGGAATGAAGATCCAGCTCCACTGTCGTATCGGCAGTTCCATGGACGATTTCAGTGGGTACTGAGATGTCGCCGTAGCGGGGCTGTAGTTGCGTGATCTCATCCAACAGATTGGCACGTTGCTTAGCATTCGAATGCATCGACGCACGACGCATGGTTAGGCTGGGACCAAAGTGCTGCGCGTAGCCCTCGGGCGCTTTTTGAGGGGCAAACACAGAGTCCAAAGCCTGCGAGACATACCAATCAGGTGTGAACGCCGTGATCAGGGGCAGGGCGAGCGTGTTCCCAGCCGATGTGGACGCGATCGTATTGAATGAATCCAGGGGTGTTTCCCAAGGCACCGCAGCGGGTGCAATCAGGACCAGAGCCGAAATGTTGTCGGGACGTGTAACTGCCCAGGCAAGCGACACCGATCCCCCATAGCTTTGTCCGGCAACGATCGGCTTGTCAGCCCCAAGCAAAGCTGCTGCACGCTGCAGGATTTCCGCCTGTTCGGTGATGGTTTCACCGTCAGGATTGAAGCTGCCGGAATATCCAAGCCCGGGACGGTCAAAAACGATTACCCGGTAGTTTTGAGCGAGTATCGGGGCTAAGGCAAAGGTCATATCGCGGGTGTTTCCGCTGGACCCGTGGATCAGGACGACGTCAGGCCCTTCGCCCATGACGACTGCATGAACGGGAACCCCATCGACATCGAGTATTTGTCCTTCGGGTGGAAATTCTGTCTCGGCGCGTGCCTCGTTTCTTGCAGATAACCATGCGGTTACCGAAGCAAGGCAAACCAGAACAACGCCGAGGGATATCAGAATTTTAGTCGCCAATTTTGCTCATATCGAATGGGGTAGACTGGTAAATCTCGTTTATCCAGTTACCGTAAAGCAGGTGTGCATGGCTACGCCAGCGGTTCTGAGGTGTTTGAGAGGGATCGTCGTCAGGATAATAGTTGATCGGTACGTTGATAGACGTGCCATTTTCTATGTCCCGGTCATATTCCTGCTTCAGTGTGTCACTGTCATACTCGAAGTGATTGAAAATATAGAGCGCACGGTGCGCGGGATCTTCAACCAGACAAGGTCCAACATCTTCGCTGCCCAACAAAGTCACCAGACCATGAGCATCGCTGATCTCACTTTGTTTCATTTCCGTCCAGCGGCTGACTGGGATGACGCAATCGTCAGAAAATCCGCGCAAAAACGGTGAGGCCGGTGACATGTTCTGATGGCGAAAGCACCCAAAGGCTTTCGCATCCAACATGTGTTTTTTAACGCCGTGGAAGTGATTAATCATCGCCATCCCACCCCAGCACACGCCAAATGTGGAATGCACGTTGGTTTGGGTCCACTCGAACACCTCTGAGATTTCATTCCAGTAGGTGACGTCATCAAATTCAAGATGCTCGATCGGCGCACCAGTGATGATCAGACCATCAAACTTCTGATCCCGCACTTCCTGAAACGGCCGGTAAAAATCCCTCATGTGTTCGGCGGCCGTGTTCTTGGTACGGTGCTCGGTCATGCGGATCAACGTTAGTTCAATCTGCAATGGCGTTGCGCCAATGAGGCGCGCGAACTGGTTTTCGGTCTGAATCTTTTTTGGCATCAGATTCAAGAGACCGATCCGAAGAGGGCGAATATCCTGACGGGCCGCGTGATCCTCTGCCATGACCATGACGCCTTCCCGGGTCAGGACGTCGAAGGCAGGCAGGTTTGATGGAATCTTGATCGGCATTGGTTCAGACTTTTCAGGCTTCTAGGGAGGTTTGGAACTTAGGCGCGCTTTGGGTTGGTCTCAAGGGTACGTTCGATCAACTCATCGAAATCATGTGCATCCCGTACTTTGCTCACATCGTCAGCAGTGATCGTGATGCCCCAGTTCCTGGCCATAGCTTCGTATCTGGGTTGGCGATGGGCCAATGCCCGCGCATAGGTCCAACGAATGAACGAGTCAGGGTCAACCTCGGCGCTCGAGCAGTCGTGCTCGGCCAGGTATTCGTCCCAGACTTTGGTCAGAAACTCGGCCTGATAAGACATCGGCTTGGGGGCCTTGTCGAAACGGCGGATCAGTTCGGCTGTGTGATCTTCGTCGCCCTTGATCCAAACCATGAGTGTCTGGCGTGACAATTCCGACATCACTTGATCACCAGGGTCTTTGGGGTCGACCCATTCACAGATTGACCCGCCGGTGTCACAAATGAAGTGAGGATAGTCATACAGACGTCTGGCCCGATCGATGAAGTATTCTGTGTCCAGGAGGGCGTGAATTTCCGCCAGTCGAAACTGCTCTTGTCGCCTGCGGTACTCAGAAATCTCAAGACCACCCAGATCAGGGTTGCCCGGCTTGCCCAAATAGGCGGACACAGGTGTGAGGTTTTCGAACGAGATGTTCGATCCGATATAGATCGAATCCGAAAGCAACAGGTCGCGGAGGAAGGGCACCTTCATCGCTTCGGCTTTGGCGTTGTCGGTGATGTACTCGCCCATGTAACGGGTGCCGATCCGGTAATCGATGGAATAGTGAAACCAGTCCCCGGAATCTCTCAGTACATTTGATACATATGTCTTGCCCAACCCGGACATGCCGAAAAACAGCACTTTTTTACGCGCCGCATCGCGCCAATCCTTTGCCGAGCCGTAGATCATGATCCGCTATCCCTTGTTTTGCTCTAGCTAAATCGGCCCGAGGGCGGCGTCAATTGCGCCGTCCTGATCTGCTGAGGATAACAAGGCCAACTGCAAGTATAGCGAACCCGATATAGGCATTGGGAGGCAGTGACTCGCCACGTAACAGAGTGCCAAGCAGTATGGCGACCGGTGGGATGACCAGAGTCACCAGCAGAAGGTTTCCACTGCCGGCAATGGCCAGCACTCGGTAGTAAAGCAAATATGCACCGGCCGTTGCGATGATCGCGTAGTATCCGATCGCTAACCAGGTCTCCAAGGGTAATGAAAGGGAAGGGATCCCATCCACGATCAGCATGATCGGGAGCATCATCACAGTTGATCCTGTCAGCATCCCTGCTGCGGCAACCTGGGGCGAAAGGTCAGAAAGGTGAAACCGCGCCCAGACAGCGGCCAACGCATATGACACGGTACCGGCCAGGATGGCGATCTGCGCCACGCTGCGCAAATCAAAGCTCAGGAAATTCTCAATTCCGATTGTTGTGGCAACGCCTAAGAACCCCAACCCGACACCAAGCAAACGGAGCCCGGTAAGACGTTCGTCCCGAAAGAAAACGGCTGCGAGCAAAACCCCGAATATCGCGGTTGCAGCATTCAGGATCGAGGTCAGACCGGTGTCCACATAAAGCTGCCCCCATGCCATCAGCGAGAACGGTAGTACGTTGTTCAGCAACCCCATGATCAGAAACGCCCCCCATATTCGTAGGCTCGTGGGGACCTTCTGACCGCGTATCAGAATTACAGTCCACAACACCAAGGACGCCCAGAAGACGCGGTGAAACACCGATGTCATGACCGGGATCGTGTCGAGTGCGATGCGGATGGAGAGGAACGAAGCGCCCCAGATAACTCCTAAGAGAGTGAGTTCAAACCAGGCGCGGGGGGAAAGGGTTTTATGTGATGCCATGGCTCTGTGTCGCATCGTTGGGCTCAGATATGCGACCCGTTTCTTGCGAAAAGAAAACCCCGCCGAAGGGGCGGGGCAATCCGATTTTAAAATCAGGTTACGCTCAGTTGAGGGCGTAGGTAACCTGCAGGCCAACACTCCAGGCGCTGTTGCCGGTGAACCGCCCGCCAGTAGTCGTGGTTGCATCGCCGATATCGGTGTAGCGAATGCCACCCGAAATCTGAGCCTGTTCGAAGGTGTAGGTGCCGCCAACACCAAAGCTCCAGAAGCCGTCGGTCGGGCCGAGGTTCGAAACAAGCGAACCACTGGAGGTTTCATAACCTGCAGAGACCGCGCCGGAAAACTCTTCGGTGAACTTGTAGCCCAGGCCCAGAGTGTAGGTGAAAGTGTCGTCCGCATAGTCAACGAGGTTCTGTCTCGCGGCAGCTGTATAAACCGGCGGCGCCAGAACAGTTTGTGGCCAGTCAACCCAGCGGATCGACCCGAACAACAGCGTTTTAGGTGCGACGCCGGTTTGGAAATCCAGGTTCACCGACTGAGGTGTAACAACTTCCGTTGGAGACTGCGTGGTCACAATCGGTGCCGGAACTGGCGGAGGCCTCTGGTTGAGGGATTCCGTCGAGTCGAAGTCGTGCGTGATTTTCGAGTTGTAGGTCAGCGCGACACGCGCAGCGATGTCAGCGCGTTCCCAAGCGACACCGACAACATAACCGAAGTCAATCTCGGAACCTGAGTCGAACTGATATCCTGCAACTACTGGAACTGAGACAGTCGCCTTAGCTCGTTGGGCACGAACGCCGCCGATTGCGCTGAAGCCACCATCAAATTTGTAGCGCACCAAGGCGGTAATGGCATCAACATCCGCCTTTGCGCGCAGAACGTCGGTACGACCACCAAAACCAGCCAAGGGGTTCTGTGATAGCGGATAGTTCGACGGATATTCAACGTCAGCACCGTACGGCTCATCATAAATGAGCGCGAAATCCAGTTTGTCGTTAAACGAATGCTTGTATGCTAGGTGTGGTGTGAAGAAGCTCTTGGCCACGTTACCGGAAGAGACGCCGTTTTGCTCACCGCTCACTTTGGGGTCTGCGTACCCCAAACGGAACTGCACGACCGAACCTTCTTCGAACAAGATATTGACGCCCTGACCGCTTCGGTCCAGGCCGCCCGCCTGTACTGCCGTCGCCCCGACACATACCGCGCACGCTTGTAGCAGCGCTTTTTTCATTTCGTCCTCCCTTTTCACTATCCGATAGCCTCGGGTGCGTCAGAGTGACCGACATACCCCTGCTATTTTTTATAGGTTCCTGATAATCGCGTAGACATTTAAAAAACGTCAACCAGTGACCGAACGTTAGTTTCAGCGAGTGTTCTGCGGCTGTGTTGCGGAATTGATACGATTTTCAGACCAGACGTTCAGGAAAATTCCCGAAAAGATTACAGCGGCCCCCAGCAGGGTCCATTGATCCAGCGGCTCGTGATACAGGATCATTCCGACGATCGCGATCGTTGGCAGGCGGGCAAAATCGAAGGGTATCACAACGGTTGCAGGCGCGATGGCCAGAGCGTTTGTGATACAGAAATGTGCAAGTAAACCAGCCAGCCCAACAAGGATCAGGAACGGAGCAGTTTCCACTGTCGGCAGTGCAATCTGACCATCCAATCCAGCTGCGGCAAGTCCAAGAATGGCCTGCATCACCGTCAACCAGAAAACGATACAGGCGATGCTGGTATGGCGCGTGAGTGTTTTTGTGGAAATCGTTGTTAAAGCGAAGAAAATGGCAGATGCGGCTGCCGCGATCACGCCCGGGCTAATCGCCGTCACCCCGGGGCGCGCGACGATGAGAATTCCAGCAAATCCAATAATCGCCGACGTCATTCGCAGGGCTGTCAGACGCTCTTTTAGCAAGAGTGGGGAGAGAAGGATGACCCAAATCGGCTGAGTGAATTCCAGCGCAAAAACCTGAGCCAAAGGGATGACGCCTACGGCGTAAAACCATAGATTTTGCCCCGTGAAGTGAAGCGTGTTTCTGACTGCGTGCAGGCCTAATCTATTCGTCGATACCTGGTGCCAGTTTCCGGTAAATGACAGGATCAGGGACACTACGAAAACACCGACCACGCTGCGGTACATCATGATTTCAAAGGTGTCGTGTGAAAGGCTGAGCTCACGTCCGGCAACCGCCATGGACGAGAATGAAGCTATGGCACCCGTCATCCAGAGGGCGGCCTTACCGATTTCAGCTTTCTTTTCGGTCACACCGAACTCCGATGAAGTCTCGTTCTATAGCATTGATGAGTAATCTCTTTTTGGCCCGAACATACAACAAAAAAGCCGGGACAAAGCCCGGCTTTTCAACTTATTCCCACTCGATCGTTCCCGGTGGTTTTGACGTAATGTCATAGGTGCACCGGTTGATGCCTTTAACTTCGTTGATGATCCGGGTTGCCGTTTCACCAAGGAATTCATGGCTGAAAGGGTAATAATCAGCGGTCATGCCATCTACTGACGTTACGGCACGAAGTGCGCAAGCGTAGTCATAGGTGCGACCATCACCCATTACACCGACCGTGCGAACCGGAAGAATCGCCACAAAGGCCTGCCAGATCTCGTCATACAGGCCGTGTTTGCGAATCTGATCGATGTAAATCGCATCGGCTTCGCGCAGGATATCCAGTTTTTCGCGTGTGATCTCGCCAGGGCAACGGATCGCCAGTCCTGGTCCGGGGAAGGGGTGGCGGCCAATAAAGCTCTGGGGCAATCCCAGCTCGCGACCAAGTGCGCGGACCTCGTCCTTGAACAGCTCGCGAAGAGGTTCGACCAGCTTCAGGCCCATTTTCTCGGGCAGGCCACCTACATTGTGGTGCGATTTGATCGTTACCGAGGGACCGCCCGAGAAGGATACGGATTCGATGACGTCAGGATATAGAGTGCCCTGAGCAAGGAATTCGGCACCATCAATCGTGTCCGCATGTTTCTGGAACACATCAATGAACAGCTTGCCAATGATCTTGCGCTTAGTTTCCGGATCGCTTTGCCCATCCAGTTCTCCGAGGAACAACTCGCTCTCATCTGCGTGGATCAGCTGGATGTTGTAGTTGTCGCGGAACATCGAGACGACTTCCTGCGCTTCGTTCTTTCGAAGAAGGCCATGGTCCACAAACACACAAGTTAGCTGATCACCGATGGCTTCGTGAATCAGGATAGCCGCGACTGAGCTGTCGACACCGCCGGACAGGCCACAGATGACTTTCTTATCGCCTACTTGTTCGCGGATTTTCTCGATCATCTGCTCACGGTAGGCTCCCATGGTCCAGTCGCCCTTGAACCCCGCCAGTCTGACGAAGTTCTCATAGAGCTTGGCACCTTTGGGAGTATGGTGCACTTCCGGGTGGAACTGGACAGCGTAGAAATGCCGCTCAGTGTCCGCAGTGATAGCAAAAGGCGCATTCGGGGAGGTTCCGAAAACCTCAAAACCCGGTGCAATCTCGCTGACGTGGTCACCGTGACTCATCCAGACCTGTTCGTCGCCATCCGTGAACCAGCCGTTCAGAATATCCAGTTGCCCTTTCGGCGTGACAAAAGCGCGTCCGAACTCGGCGGTGCCGTGGCCGCTTTCAACCTTGCCGCCCAGCTGGTGCATCATCACCTGTTGACCGTAGCAGATGCCCAGTATGGGCACACCGTAGTCAAAGATCTCCTGCGGGGCGCGGGGGGATCCGTCACGCGTCACGCTGTCGGGCCCGCCAGAAAAGATCACGGCGCGGGGTGCCATGTCTCGCACGAAGTCCATCGTGACGTTCTGGTAAGGGTGGATTTCACAGTAGACATTCAGCTCGCGCAGGCGGCGGGCGATAAGCTGCGTAACCTGGCTGCCGAAGTCGATGATCAGAAGGCGGTCGTGGGATGTCTGGGTCATACCCGGCTCTTAGGTTGCAAGCCTTGCATGTGCAAGCGCAATGACACCAATTGGCGGAGATGTGGCCCAGTCAATCGAAGGGAAGAGGCGCAATGGCTGATATTCGTTTCCGAAATGCAAGTGTGGGTGATGCGCAAGCAATCAGGAAGTGTATCGACCAAGCTTATGCCGCGGCACGGCGTGACATTCCGGATTTGCCCGATGTTTCGGCGGGCATCGAAGAGGATATTCGAGATCATTGGGTGAGTGTCGCAGAGATAGGTGACGCTCTTGTTGGTGTCATAGTCTTTGCCCGGATCGACCAGGCGATCATAGTCTTTAATATTGCTGTGTCTACAGAGACCCAAGGGCAAGGTGTGGCGCGGAAGCTATTGGAGATTGCAGAACGAACTGGGCGAGAGCAGGGGTGCAACGTACTTCGGTTGGCGACCCATCGACAGATGCAGGATACGCGGGCAGTTTATCGTCATTTGGGGTGGCGCGAAGAAGAAACTGAGGGCAACAAAGTCTGGATGTTCAAATCGCTGGACTGACCGAACGCGGGGTAACTGGCGCACGTCAGGCTATTCATGTCGCTTTTACCCCTATTGCGACGTAATCTACATTTGGTCAGGTCCGAGCTTCCTGTAACAAACTTGCAAATCTAACCATCCAGACGGGATTATCTCATGGCAGAGGCAAACACCCGGCGCAGAGCACGAGGTGGCGGTGGCGCCGCCCGCCGGGCCGAGCGCACCGCGGTTCGCATCGAAACGGCGAAATACATCGAACGCAACATTCCCAACTTCGAGATCCTCAACGAAGAAGCGTTGGAGATTATCGAGGCAAATGCAGAAACCGTGCTGGCAGAAGTCGGTGTCAACTTTGTTGACAATCCCGGTGCGTTGCAGCGCTGGAAAGATGCTGGTGCCGATGTCGACGGTGAGCGTGTGCGCATTCCTCGCGGTTTGGCCCGCGAACTGATCAAGACAGCACCCAGCCAGTTCACCCAGCATGCACGCAACCCCGAAAAATCTGTTGTCATCGGTGGTCGTAATCTGGTGCTGGCACCGGTCTATGGCCCTCCGTTCGTGCGGGATGCGCAGGGCGGCCGTCGCTATGCGACTATGGATGATTTCAACAAGTTCGTGAAACTGGCCTATATGTCCAAGTGGCTGCACCACTCGGGCGGTACGGTGTGTGAGCCGACGGATATTCCGGTGAACAAGCGTCACCTGGACATGCTGATGGCGCACATGACCCTGTCGGACAAGCCGTTCATGGGCTCGGTCACCGATCCCAGCCGCGCGCAGGATTCGGTTGAGATGTGCGAGATCCTGTTCGGCAAAGAGTTCGTTCAGGAAAACACTGTCATGACATCGCTGACCAACATCAACTCGCCGATGACATTCGACGACGTGATGATGGGTTCGCTTGAAGTATATGCTGCAAACAATCAGGCATGCATCATCTCGCCCTTTATCGTGGGTGGCGCGATGGCACCGGTTTCGGTGGCAGGGACGTTGACTCAGGTTCTGGCCGAGGTTCTAGCAGGCGTAGCCTACAGCCAGATTATCCGTCCGGGTGCACCTGCAATCTTTGGTGCATTTGTATCTTCGATCGACATGAACTCGGGTGCGCCGACCTTTGGCACGCCCGAAGCGTCAATGGTAACCTATGGCGCGGGTCAGCTGGCGCGTCGCCTGAACCTGCCGTTCCGTTCGGCCGGGTCATTCTGCGGCTCGAAACTGCCCGACGCACAAGCCGCCTATGAAACCGCGAACTCACTGAATATGGGCCTGATGTCGGGTGTGAACTTCATGTTGCACTCATGTGGCTGGCTCGAGGGCGGTCTGGTTGCCGACTTCGAGAAGTTCGTCATGGATGCCGATCAGTTGGGTGTTCTGCACGGTCTGGCCAAAGGCGTTGCGTATGACGAAAATGCGCAGGCGATGGATGCGATCCGCGAAGTTGGTCCAGGTGGTCACTACCTAGGTTGCGCCCATACGCAGGCAAACTTCAAAGACGCATTCTGGAAGTCTGAGGTTCTCGACTACAAACCCTTCGAGACCTGGGAAGACGAAGGCGGCCGCGACACGCGTCAGTTGGCCACGTCACGGGTCGAACATCTGTTGGCAAATTACCAGCAGCCGCAGCTCGACCCTGCTGTCAACGAAGCACTGAACGCATATGTTGCGGAAAAGAAGGCGTCCGTACCAGACGCCTTCACCTGATCACTGATATTGTGAAGCGCGGCTGGCCCGGTACAGCTGCGCCTCACCGATCACTGCGATCAACAAATCCAGATGCCGCACCAATGAATATGCGGCATCTGACTCCTTCCTCATGGCGTTGACCTCGCGCTCAAGCTCCATCAGGCGGATCAATGACGCACTTGGTTTTGGCAGAGTGCCAAAGCCAAGGATGCGTTGTAAATGTCGTTCCCGATCATAGTCTTGTGCCCCGATTCTGGCTGCTCGCGTCAGCAAGCGAGGGCGACGAAGTGCGGCGATCATGGTCGACAGGTCATGCATCAAAGCGTTCCTTGTTATCAGAATTGAACGCGATATTTGTCACACAACCATTGCGGGTGTTGCCTTGTTTCTGTTCTCCCCGAACGATGGTTTCACGACTGTTTATCTTTTTGAATCAATTCTGGTTCACGCCGTTTGTGGTTAACGAACAAGTAACGAAAGCGGCTCTAGTTAGATTTGGTTAACGAAAAATCTGACGGCGAAATTTGACAGTTTGTTGTTGTCGACGAGGGCAAATAAATATGGAAAACAGCTTGGCTTTCACCGTTCCGGCATGGGTTCCTGAGGGCGCGCAAAGGTATCTGGCCCACACCGAGGCTGGTAGGTCGATCCGAGACCTTGCGCGATCGGCCGGGTGTCATGCTTCGACAATTCTGCGACAGATCAGGCGGATCGAAATGCGTCGGGATGACCCTCTGGTTGATGCCGCGCTGCAATCCTTGGCCGAGACCCATTTTCCTTCCGAAGATCAGCAAGGGAGGAGGGGTTTCGCATCGCAAGGCACCAAAGACTTTGCCCTGCAGCCGAGCAACGAAGACAATGAGTTTGATCGTGAAGCTTTACGAGTTCTGCGCAGGCTGTGCGAATCGGGTTCGGTACTCGCCGTTGCAGAGGACATGGATAAAGCCGTTGTTGTACGTGATAGCGGGGATGCTGGCGCAACTCGTACAGCAGTAGTGGATTGCAAGATCGCGCAGGCGCTTGCGCTGCAAGACTGGATTACTTGCGACAACCCGGGGCGCATCTCTCGCTATCGTATCTCGACTACGGGCCGATCTGCACTGGGTCGACTGATTGCCGAGGCAGAAAACCGGGCGCGGGCTCGCAATGAGTTTGGCATGGCCGAAGCGCAGACACCCTTTCAGGCAGATCAAAGGGTTAAGGCGGGGGCTAGCGCACAACCAAATCGGCAAAGACGTATCCGCTACAGTGCCGCAGAAAGTCCTCTGATTGCTTTGTCTCGTCGCCGGGATCGAGATGGGAACCCATTTCTTGACGAGGCGCTTGTAGCAGCGGGCGAGCGGTTGCGCGAGGACTTTGAACTCGCGCAGATTGGGCCTCAGGTCACCCAAAACTGGGACAAGTTTCTCACTGGTGGCGGCCGGGGTGGTTTCGTGGCGGATGCCCATGTGGGGCGAGGATCTTCCGACGCTCGGGATCGGGTCGCGAATGCGCTTTCGGATCTAGGTCCAGGTTTGAGCGATGTGGCATTGCGTTGTTGCTGCTACCTTGAAGGTCTGGAGTTAGCTGAAAAGCGAATGGGATGGTCTGCCCGGTCGGGGAAAATTGTACTGCGTATCGCACTGCAACGCCTAAAACGGCATTACGAAGATCAAGCTGAGAAAGACCGAATGATCGGCTGATCTAGCCCAATCATTCATTTGCCGATCTTGCAGTTTTGTGGCTGAGTGATAATCAAGGGTTATGAATTTCACCCTCAGACAACTCCAGTACTTCAGAGCGGTTGCCGAGCAGCGTAACTTTGGACGCGCTGCGCAAGTTTGCCATGTCTCACAGCCCGCTCTTTCGGTGCAGATCAAAGCGTTAGAGCAAACAATGGGCGGACCGCTTTTTGAGCGGCGGGCCCGGGATATTCTGCTCACGCCGCTTGGGCGTGACGTACTTGAACACGCGCGGGGTGTTCTTGGTGCAGCGGATCGTCTGGACCGGTTCGCTCGTGACCATTCGGGTGGGCATCGATCTCTTTCTATTGGCGTCATTCCGACCGTCGCACCATATTTGTTGCCGGGAGTTTTAGCTGGTCTACGTGCCGCGGATGTCTCGCTTCGTGTTCAAATACGCGAAGCGCGCACCGAACGTCTGTTGTCGATGCTACGCAGGGGTGAGATTGACGCCGCAGTGTTAGCGTTGCCAGTAGGTGGAAGCGAGCTGGAAGAGCTCCCTTTGTTCGAAGACAGATTTTTGCTGGCTGGAAGCGAAGCTCGATTGAGCCGATTGTCAGTCAGCCCCGAAGCGTTGCGACCGATCGATTTGGGTTCTGCACAGTTAATGCTGTTGGAAGACGGCCATTGTCTGACCGATCAGGCGCTGGAAGTGTGCGGTCAGGACCGCACCAGTGCTCAGATCAACATGGGGGCATCGTCGCTTGCCACGCTGTCGCGTCTTGTGGCCGAAGGGTTTGGGCTGACTCTCATGCCAGAGATTGCCGCGCAGTCCGAATCCGACGCAGTTCCGGGTTTGCGTTTGTTGCGATTTAGCGCACCGCAACCCGCTCGTACGGTTGGACTTGTGCGACGTGCATCGACTGCGAATGAGGATTGGTTTGAAAAGCTAGCTCAGGTCATTCGTCAGGTTGGCGAGGACATTGTTGGAGGCACACGGATATAGAAAAGGCCCGCAATCATGCGGGCCTTCGTGACATTTGAACGACTGGATCAGGCGAGTGCCGGTTCCTTGGCTTCGTCCAGATACTTCTTCAGGTTTTCAGGCGAAGAAACGCCATATGGATCTTCGGGGCAGTTATCCATCAGGCCGGGCTCTTCAAACCAGGCTTCGACGACACCGTCTTTAATGATGGCCGCATAACGCCAGGAACGCATGCCAAAGCCCAGATTGTCCTTATCGACCAGCATGCCCATTTTACGGGTGAATTCGCCCGAACCGTCTGGGATGACTTTGACGTTGCTCAGTTCCTGATCTTGCGCCCATTTGTTCATGACAAAGCTGTCATTGACCGACATGCAGTAGATTTCATCGATGCCCTGAGCTTTGAAGTCGTCAAAACCCTTCTCGAAACCCGGAAGCTGATAGGTCGAGCAGGTCGGTGTAAACGCGCCTGGCAGCGAGAACAGGACTACCCGCTTGCCCGCAAAATAGTCAGCTGTGGTTTTGTCTTCCCAACGGAATGGGTTGGGACCTTCGATCGATGCGTCGCGTACGCGGGTGTGGAAGGTCACTTCGGGCAGTTTCGCGCCAGTCTTCATGTTCAAACTCCTGTGAATCACATGCGTTTGAGTTGCGATCTAAAAGGATTCTAAAAGTGCTTCAATGACTGATATGCCGCGTTTGCAAATTTCCCAATAACCGTTGAAACGCAATGAAATTACAGGGCAAATGTCTATTGTTTTTAGCTTGATTTCTGCGTTTGCAAGGTGGGTGTGCATAGCAGGTATGCACGGGTAGCGTAATCAGCCTGATCAGTTTATGTTATGGGTAAACCGAATTGACCCAAAGTCAGGAAGTTCTTCAGTGCGTGATCTGAAAATCCCGGAGCAAAGGCACCCGGAAAAAGCCCATCGGCCCGACAATGCTCAGCCGAAAAAGCCAAACTGGATTCGCGTCAAGGCGCCGGGTGGAAAAGGGTATGCCGATACGCGCAAAATCATGCGCGAAAACAATCTGGTGACAGTCTGCGAAGAGGCGGGTTGCCCGAATGTGGGTGAGTGCTGGAGCCAGGGTCACGCCACGATGATGATCATGGGCGAGATTTGTACGCGCGGCTGCACTTTCTGCAATATCGCCACCGGTCGCCCGGATACGCTGGATGCGTTTGAGCCGGGTCGTGTTGCACATGCGGTTGAAAAGCTTGGTCTGAATCACGTGGTGATCACTTCGGTCGACCGCGATGACCTTAAGGATGGCGGGGCGGAACACTTTGCGCAGACCATCCGCGCGGTCCGGCACCGTTCGCCCAAAACCACGATTGAAATTCTTACTCCAGATTTTCTGAAATGCGATCCGTCGGTTCTGAAAATCGTGGTTGATGCAAAGCCAGATGTCTTTAACCACAATCTTGAAACGGTTCCGGGGTTGTATCCCGAAGTTCGTCCAGGCGCGCGCTACTTCCATTCTTTGCGACTGTTGCAGCGCGTCAAAGAGCTTGATCCGTCGATCTTTACCAAGTCCGGCATCATGGTGGGACTGGGCGAACAGGAGCAGGAAGTTCGTCAGGTCATGGATGACATGAGGGCTGCGGACATCGATTTTCTGACCATTGGACAGTATTTGCAGCCGACGCCCAAGCACCATGGAGTGGATCGTTTCGTTACACCCGAGGAATTCGCGTCCTACGAAAAGGCTGCTTATGGCAAGGGTTTCCTGATGGTTTCGGCAACGCCGCTAACCCGCTCTTCCTATCACGCGGGCGATGACTTTGCGCGCTTGCGCGAGGCGCGGCAGAAGAAGCTGGGTCAGGCGTGACCCCTGAAACTCTGGCGCGGCTGACATCGCTGCGCCACAAGCTGCATCAATCACCTGAAATCTCCGGTGAAGAGAAAAACACTGCTGCGCAGATTGCGGAGTTGTTGGAGCAACATTCACCCGACCGGATCCTGAAGGATATCGGTGGCCACGGTCTTGCTGCCCTGTTTGACAGCGGACAGGCGGGGCCAACGGTTGGTATCCGATGCGAGCTTGACGGTTTGCCGATTCAGGAAATCTCTGATGCACCCTATGTCTCGCGCATTCCTGGGAAGGGGCATCTGTGTGGTCACGATGGTCACATGACAATGGTGCTGGGTGTTGCCGAGGCCTTGGGGAAATCACGGCCACCAAACGGAAAAGTGGTGCTGATTTTCCAACCAGCCGAGGAAACCGGGCAGGGAGCGATTGCTTATCGTGCTGATCCTAAGTTCGCTGAGATCGCGCCTGATTACATGTTTTCACTGCATAACCTGCCAGGACTCGACTTAGGTGAGGTTGAGCTGTGCCAGGGGCCAGCCAACTGTGCATCGCGTGGGATGCGAATTGTGTTCATGGGCAAGACCTCTCACGCTGCGGCACCCCAAGATGGTGTTTCGCCTGCGGGTGCATTGTCCCAGCTCATTCCTGTTTTGGCAGATCTTGGTAAGGGTGGGGCGCTTGACGCAGATTTTGCGCTGACAACAGTCACTCACGCCAGTTTGGGCGAAGCAACCTTTGGTGTTGCGCCGGGACACGCAGAGCTTTGGGTGACGTTGAGAACAGTGTCTGACAACCGCATGTCTCGCCTGATTCAGGATGCCGAAAACCTGGTGCAGTCTGCTGCCAAATCTGAAGGATTGGCAGTGGACATCTCGTACGATGATGTTTTCGAAGCTTGCACCAACAATGCCGATGCTACCGAGGTTTTAGCTCAAGCCTGTGCCACACAGAGTGTTCAGTACCAACTGGTTTCAGAACCTCAAAGATTCTCTGAAGATTTCGGTCAATTCGGGAAAGGTGCCAAGTCAGCCATGTTCTGGTTAGGCTCTGGAAAGAACCATCCTCAGCTACACAATCCAGACTACGATTTTCCGGATGCCCTGATCCCAATCGGAACAGGTATTTTTCTGAGTGCAATTGAGCAGGTGCTGGAGGGAGACCTCAGGGTCTGATCTTTTGGGGAGGGGAGGTCGCCCATTCAGGCCACCAGCCCAGATACTCAATTCCGCCGACGATCAGGCAGACGGCAATGATCCCGAACACCATCAGCACGCGCCGTTCCGAGGGTGGTTTTCTCACCAACATTGACATACGCAGTAGATGACGCGGGTTCATTCGGCCTCCGATGCAAGGGTGGCAAAATCAATCCTCGACGAACCTGACTTTGCCAATAAACGGCAGGTTTCGGTTTCTTTGAGCATAGTCGATCCCATACCCCACGACAAATTCATCAGGGATCTCAAACCCGATCCAGTCAGAGCGGAAATCAACCTCGCGGCGGCTTGGCTTGTCCAGCAGGGCAATCGATTTCAACCGCGTGGGCTTGCGGCTTTTTAGCAACTTGGTGACGTGATTCAGAGTATGGCCGGTATCGACGATGTCTTCGACCACCAGCACGTCTCGACCTTCAATGGCACCACGTAAGTCTTTAAGAATGCGAACTTCCCGGCTACTTTCCATCGAGTCGCCATAAGACGACGCTTCAAGGAAATCCACCTCGATAGGCAGATCGAGTTCGCGCACCAGATCAGCGATAAATACAAAGCTTCCGCGCAAAAGGCCGACAACAACTAGCTTGTCTGTGTTACCAAACTCTTCGGTGATTTTGCGGCAAAGCTCTTCTATTCGGGCGGCAATCGCCTTGGCCGAGATCATCTCATCTATCACATATGCGCGTTGGCTCATCGCTGCCCCCTTGATCTTTGGCGCGCAACATACGACATGACGCGCCATTGTCACCTGCAAATACCTGATACGCCATGCCAGTACATTCGGAAACTCGCCACCTGCAATATACCGCGCAGCAGATGTATGATCTGGTTGCGGATGTGGCCAAGTATCCCGAATTTCTGCCCTGGTGCGCAGCCGCCAGAATCCGACGCACCTATGCGGTTGATGAGGCCAAGGTGCTTGAGGCTGATCTGGTCATCTCGTTCAAAGTGTTTCGCGAGCGCTTTGGCAGCAGAGTAACGCTGTTTCCGGAACAAAAGAAAATCGACACGGAATATCTGGATGGCCCGTTCAAATACATGAAATCCGACTGGCATTTTGAGGACGCGCCGGATGGCGGTTGCAATGTGTTCTTCCATGTGGATTTCGAATTCAAGAATGCGGTTTTGCAGGGTATTATCGGGGTCGTTTTCAACGAGGCCATGAACCGGATTGTTCGCGCGTTTGAACAACGCGCTGCTGACCTGTACGGCTGAGGCTTTACCCCGGCTACGCGCGCGCTAGACTGCGCCGCATGACTGATCTGACCACTGCATTTGCCGAGTTTGCGACGGGGCCTGTTTCGACAACGCTCCAGACCCGCATTGTCACTTCTTTGTCCGCGCTGGATTGGCTGGCCGTGGGACGGGCGGGGGCCGAAGAACCGGTTTCGCGGATCATCCGGGAAATGGTTCTGGCTGAAGGCGGTGCAGAACAGGCCAGAATCTTCGGCGACGGAGCGGCTCCGTTACGTGCGGCGGCTCTGGCGAACGGGACCATCTCGCATGCGCTGGATTATGACGACACCCATTTCGCACATATCGGTCATCCATCTGTTGCGGTGTTTCCGGCTACTCTGGCTGTTGCCACGTGGGAAGATAAACCAATCGTAGATTTGCTCGAGGCAGCACTTGTCGGGATGGAGCTGTCTATTCGCCTTGGGCTATGGCTGGGCCGGGATCATTATCAGGCCGGGTTTCACCAGACCGCCACGGCAGGTGCTTTTGGGGCAACGGCAGCTGCAGGGCGTGTCTTGGGCTTCAATCCCTCGCAAATGCGACAGGCTTTGGGGCTGACCGCTACACGTGCGGCCGGCCTAAAGGCGCAGTTTGGAACGATGGGCAAACCATACAATGCCGGTCTTGCTTCATCCGCAGGCGTAGAAACGGCATTGCTGATTCACCGGGGTTTCGAGCCGAACGAGGGTGCGCTGGAGGGGCAATACGGCTTTGGTGCGACTCATAAAGGTGCCGATGACCTGTCAGCCGCTCTCGATGGGATCGGGGACGAGTGGTTGTTTGAAAGTGTCAGCCATAAGTTTCATGCTTGTTGCCACGGCCTTCACGCAGCGCTGGAGGCGGCGCGTGATCTCGACATAGCTGAGCCCGAAGTGGCCGAGATCAAGGTCAAGACCCATCCGCGTTGGATGAGTGTTTGCAACCAGTTGTCGCCAACGACAGGTCTGGGGGCCAAGTTCTCGTACCGTACGGTGATCGCGATGCTCGCAATCGGGTATGATACTGCCTTGCCAGAGAACTTTTCGGACAAAACATGCGCCGACCCACGTTTGCGTTCCCTGCGGGATCGGATCACGGTCGAAGCGGATGACGGGTTGTCTGAAACGCAGGCCCATCTGTCATTGCTGCGCCGTGACGGTATTCGGAGGGAGGCTACGCATGACTTGCTGGCGCCGATGTCACTGTCAGATCGCGAGGATCGGGTGCGCGAAAAAGCGTCGAAGCTGATTGGCGGCGAAGAGGCCGACGCGATCTGGTCAATGCTGCGCACCGGAGGGCGCGCAGCAGAACTGTCTGACAGGCTTGAGGGTTAGACCACGCGCCAGTGAAGAGGGAAGCCGGGATCGAATACCGTCACCGGGCCGTCGCCGCTTTCGATTTTTGAGGGATACTCAACGGGTTCACCTTTGGTCAGGGTGATGCTCCCCTCGTTCACAGGCAGACGGTAAAATGCGGGACCGTTCAGCGAGGTGAAGCCTTCCAGCTTGTCCAGCGCGTCAGCCCGGTCGAACATTTCTGCCACCAGTGACATTGTGTTTGTTGCCGTAAAGCAGCCGGCACAGCCACAGGCCATTTCCTTGTTCGCATCGGTGTGCGGTGCACTGTCAGTGCCAAGGAAGAACCTCGCATCGCCTGAGGTCGCCGCAGCCAGCAATGCCAGCCGGTGCTCTTCACGTTTGGCAACAGGCAGGCAGTAGTAGTGTGGTTTGATGCCACCCACCAGAATGTGGTTGCGGTTGATGATCAGGTGATGCGCGGTGATTGTGGCACCCAGATCAGCCTCATTCGCCTTAACGTAGTCGACGCCGTTTGAGGTGGTGATGTGCTCCATTACCACACGCAGACCTGGGGTCGATTTTCGGATCGGGTCAAGAACACGGTCGATGAACACTGCCTCGCGATCGAAGATGTCGATTTCTGGATCGGTCACCTCACCATGAACGCAAAGGGGCAGACCGATTTCGGCCATCTTCTCGAGTACGGGACGAACCTTGTCGAAATCGCGAACACCCGAGGCCGAGTTGGTTGTGGCGCCTGCAGGGTAGAGCTTGACCGCCTTCACCAATCCGCTGGCATGTGCTGCGGCGACATCATCTGCGTCAGAATCCTCGGTCAGATACAACGTCATCAACGGTTCGAACGTCATGTCGTCAGGTAGCACAGCCATAATGCGGTCGCGGTAAGCTGCGGCCTGATCCCCGGTCACGACCGGGGGCACAAGGTTTGGCATGATGATGGCGCGGCCAAAGTGGCGGGCGGATTCGGGCAGGACGGCCTGCAGCATGGCGCCATCGCGCAGATGCAGATGCCAGTCGTCGGGGCGGCGGATCGTGAGGGTATCGGTCATGCCCCTTCCGCTAGCACAGCCGCCGGGGGCATTAAAGGCAAACCAATGCCCTGGCGCTCAAATGATTGGCGGCTTGGTGCGACTGAAATACTTGCCAATTCACCATCGCGCCGTAAGTCCTTTTGGGGAGCACGGTCTTGACGCACAGGCGCTGGCATGACCTGTTGTGCGAGGAGGAGAGACAAGGTCATGACGCAGGCGAATTCTATTGATGCGGTTCAAAGTATGCTTGGCGAACAGGGCTATGTTTGCGGGCGATCGCTGGCTACGGTGGTTTTCTTGTCTCTGAAACTGGGGCGCCCCTTGTTTCTGGAGGGTGAAGCGGGTGTTGGAAAGACCGAGATTGCCAAAGCGCTGGCTGCCGGGCTGAACCGACGACTGATCCGGTTGCAGTGCTACGAAGGACTGGATGCATCCTCGGCTGTCTACGAATGGAACTTTCCGGCGCAAATGGTGGCTATTCGAACTGCCGAGGCATCAGGTGGTGCAGATCGCGGATCGCTACAGTCAGAGTTGTTCTCGGACGAATACCTAATCGAACGTCCGTTGTTGCAGGCCATGCGACCGGATGAAAATGGTGCACCTGTCCTGTTGATTGACGAACTGGATCGCACGGACGAGCCGTTCGAGGCATTTCTACTAGAGGCTTTGAGTGATTTTCAGGTGACAATCCCCGAGTTGGGAACGGTTCAAGCACCCGAACCGCCCATCGTCATCGTTACCTCGAACCGTACACGCGAAGTACATGACGCCCTGAAACGCCGTTGCCTGTATCACTGGGTCGACTATCCAGATTTTGATCGTGAGATCGAAATCCTGCATGCACGTGCACCGGAAGCTGCCGAGACGCTCAGCCGAGAGGTGGTCGCCTTTGTGCAGCGGTTGCGTACAGAAGACCTGTTTAAAAAACCCGGAGTGGCTGAGACAATCGATTGGGCGAAATGCCTCCTGGCGCTTGATGTCATCAATCTTAGCCCCGAGGTCATCGGTGACACGCTGGGGGCAATCCTGAAATATCAGGACGACATTCAGAAGCTGCAAGGATCTGAAGCCAAGCGTATTCTGGATCAGGCGAAAGCTTCGCTGGAACCAGCATGATGCTTCATCTTTATTCAGAAGCTGATGGGGTTGGCGGCGGAGCCTCCATAAGGTCTGATGGCTGAACAGCTCCCGCTGGATATCCCCTCCGATCCCAAGCTGGCGCAGAATATCACTCATTTTGCGCGGGCATTGCGAAAGGTGGGACTGCCGATCGGAACAGGAAGGGTTGTTGATGCAATCCGCGCCGTCGAGGCAGCAGGTTTCACAAAAAAGCAGGATTTCTACTGGACCCTTCACGCCTGTTTTGTGAACCGGCCTGAACATCGAACTGTTTTTGCTCAGGTGTTTCGTCTGTACTGGCGTGACCCTCGATATCTGGAGCATATGATGTCGATGATGCTGCCGGCCATTCGGGGTGTTCAGGAAGAACGCACGGCGGATGCTGGAGAAAAGCGGGCGGCTGAGGCTTTGCTGGATGGGGTGGATCGCGATCTTCCTGATATCGCCGAACAGGAGCGTGAAACAGAAATCGAGATAGATGCCACGCAAACTGCGTCTAGTGAAGAACGCTTGCGAAATCTGGATTTCGAACAAATGAGTACAGAAGAGGTGGCTCAGGCCAAACGTATTCTGTCGCGCCTCAACCTGCCGGTAAAACCCATCAATTCGCGTCGCGGGCAGGCCAGTCATCTGGGGCATCGAATTGATCGTGCGCGAACACTCCGTTCGGCAATGCGTCAGGGAGGCGAGCTGCGGGATATCGCCCGTCTGCAGCCCAAACCCCGCTGGCCCAATCTGGTTGCCTTGTGCGATATCTCAGGGTCAATGAGCCAGTACAGCAGGATTATCCTGCATTTCCTCCATACGGTTTCAAATGCCAAAGGTGCGGGGTGGGCCAAAGTTCACGCTTTCACCTTTGGAACGCGTCTGACCAACATTACCCGTCATCTACATCAAAGGGATGTCGATGCTGCACTTGCTGCCGCTGGTGCAGAAGCACAGGATTGGGAGGGGGGCACACGGATCGGGGATTGCCTGCATCAATTCAATCGCGACTGGTCGCGCCGTGTCATGGGGCAGGGTGCTGTTGTTCTGCTGATCACCGATGGCTTGGAACGCGGCGCGCCGGAGGAACTGGAAAAAGAGATTGAGCGGCTACATCTGTCGTCACGCCGGCTGATCTGGCTCAATCCGTTGCTCAGATGGGATGGATTTGCGCCCAAAGCTCAGGGGATCATGACGATGCTGCCACATGTTGACAGCTTCCGTGCAGGTCATTCCATCGCCTCACTCGAGGATCTGGCGAACGTCATCTCGAAGCCTGATGATGAGGGAGAGAAAGCGCGACTGCTGGCCGCGCTTTCTGCCTGAGGGATTACCCAAGCTGCTTTTCGTTGCACTCACGCGCCATTTCCATGGCTTTGTAGGTGCCGGTCAGATCGACGGTGAACGCGAATTCCTTTTCGGGGAACACGACCATGACTTTCTGTTTTGCAATGTCATCAGCGAATTGAGGATCATCTGACAAGACATATCCACCCGAATAACCCTTGGTGATGTTGCCTTTCATGCCAGTAGCTTCGCCAACATAGATATTGTCGCCCAGCAGAATGGCCACGGCCTCTTTTTCACCGCGCTTGATATCGGTTTTGGCCTTGGTGAAGACACCGACATAGCCAACGCTGCGATCTTCGGTCAGACCCATCTGAACCACGTTTTCAGCGTCATCAACGGCTTCGATCAAGCAGGATTTCTTTTCGTTATCGACGAAGACCTTCCAGCCTTCGACCTCACCATAGCGTACAAATGTATCAGCCCAAGCGGCAGTCGATGCCAAAAGACCAATTGCCGTTCCTAGTGTAAGAATGCGTTTCAACTCTTTGTCTCCATTTTAAAATTCTTGGTGGTGTAACGAGGGCGGAAGTCACCCTGTACAAGCGCAAGCTAGTGTTTGCGTAAGTCACAATCAATGCTCAGAACATTTGAATGCGACTTGATTTATATCATTCACAAAGTGGAATGTATTATGTATTCCGTATTTAGAATGTAATAGCGCGAAGGAATCAAACCGTGCCACTCAACTGGAAACTAGGCGGCGTTCTGCTGGGCCTTGTCTTTTTTATGGCGGTCCTGCTGGTCAAGCCAATTGGTGTGTCAACGCAGTTCGTCATTCTCGACGGCATCGTGGCTGACGCCGTAAACCCGAGCCTCGTGACCGCAACGGACCAGGGATACACTTCGACAAATGCCTATCTGGCCAAATCTGATGGCAAGTATGCCAAGGCTGTCTCAAACCCGTTGAACTATTCCTTCGTGTTTGTGGTGGCCATGATGCTGGGTGGGTTTTTGTCTGCAATGCTTCGTGGCGGCATTGAAGCTTCCGATCGCAGCATTCCAGCGCTTTGGAGGGCTAACTTCGGCGACTGCGCAAAGAAGCGATACGCAGCAGCTTTTCTTGGTGGTTTTATCGTCCTGTATGGTGCGCGGTTGGCAGGCGGGTGCACCTCAGGCCACATGATGTCCGGCATGATGCAAACAGCTGTCAGCGGCTACATATTTGCTGCCGGTGCCTTTGCCGCTGCGATCCCCGTATCTCTGATCATGTTCAAAAAGGAGGCCTGATCCATGACCTCGATTCTACTTGCTTTGGTGATTGGTGCAGCCTTCGGCGCAGTGCTTGATCGTGTAGGTGCATCCAACCCTACAATCATCAACCGGATGCTGAATCTAACGAACATCAACCTTGCGAAGTCTATCTTGCTGGCCATCGGAACGGGTTCCATCCTTATGTTTGGTGGACAAATGCTCGGGCTGGTCGATGTGGGGCACATGTCTGTGAAAACAGCCTATGTAGGCGTGTTTATCGGTGGCCTCTTGCTGGGCGCAGGCTGGGCCGTTTCCGGATATTGCCCGGGGACTGGTGTGGTTGCTGCAGCGTCAGGGCGCAAAGATGCACTGTTCTTTATCGCCGGAGGATTGCTGGGGGCTGCTGCGTACATGATGACCTACCCGGCCTGGAAAGCGTCTGGCCTGCTCGACAAGATCGCAGGTGGCAAAGTGACCTTGGGGACGGTCTCGGGTTCTGGATACGAGGGTCTGACATCATTGCCCGGCGATATCGTTGGCATCGTGATGGGATTGGCCTTCGTCGCGATCGCGTTTGCTCTGCCAGAAAGGCTTATTGGACAGACGGTACAAGCGCAACCTGCTGAATAAACCCAACGAAACATGCGAGGCGCAGTGAGATGGACACGCCCTCGCATCGCGGCCCGGCGTCCCGTGATACTGCCGGGCCGCTTTTCATTGCGCCAAACCTACCTATGTTAGTCCATGAAATTCCCGGAGGTTTTCATGGATCGATTCGACAACAGCCCCGAGACAGCGTTGGATTGGTATCGCAATGGGAGTGGTGCCGCATTGGCCACGGTTGTTCAGACTTGGGGCAGTGCGCCACGACGTGTGGGATCGCAGCTGGTGATTGGTGGCGACGGCCGCATCGAAGGTTCTGTTTCTGGCGGTTGTGTCGAAGGCGCAGTTATTGTCGAAGCACTGGAGGCCATTGAAGAGGGCGAGGCGCGTCTGCTCGAGTTCGGGGTCAGTGACGAAGACGCCTTTGCGGTCGGTTTGGCCTGTGGTGGAACGATCCGGGTGTTGGTTGAACCTGTAGGGTCAGTCCTTCCCGAACCGATGTTGGCCGAACTGGTTGCAGCACGCGCTCGGCGCGAGCCGTTGGCATACGAGGTCAACGTGGAGACCGGGCAACGCGCATTGCGCCGAAATGCATATGCCGACCGACTGCGCATGGACCGGTCTGGTTTTGAAGAGGATGGTCAGACATTTGTGGCCGTTCACAACCCGCCATTGCGTCTGATCGTAGTGGGTGCTGTTCACATCGCGCAGGCCCTTGTACCAATGGCCCGGATAGCCGGATATGATCCGGCGATCGTGGACCCGCGCGAGACATTTGCATCCAGTTCGAGATTTCCAGGCGAGACGATCCTGACAGATTGGCCGGATGAAGCGGTCGCCAAACTGGGGCTGGACACGCGCACTGCAGTGGTTTTGCTGACCCACGATCCCAAGCTTGATGATCCGGCGTTGGAGGCCGCTCTTGAGGCGAACGTTTTCTACATTGGGGCGCTGGGTTCGACACGCACACATGCCAAGCGTGTTGAGCGTATGAAGGAATCTGGCTTCACGGGTGAACAGATCGACCGGATTCATGGCCCGATTGGCTTGGACATTGGCGCAGCGGGGCCATCGGAAATCGCGGTGGCCATTCTTGCACAAATGACAGCCGTGCTTCGGGGTAAAGTATGAAGTTTGGTCCGGTACCGATTTCTGAGGCTGCAGGCGCAATTCTTGCACATTCCGTCAAAGCCGGAGACCAAAAGCTCCGCAAAGGGCTTGAACTGACAGACCAGCATATCAGCATGTTGGAGCAGGCAGGCCATTCTGAGGTCATCGTCGCGAGGCTGGAGCCAGGTGATTGCCACGAAGATGAAGCAGCCCGAATGCTTGCTGCTGCATTGGCACCGGAACCAGCGCAGGTGAACCTTCGCGTGACAGAGCCGTTTACCGGCCGTGTAAACCTTTTGGCCGATGGACCGGGGGTTGTTGTACTGGATACCGCTGCACTGCAACGGTTCAATCTGGTTAACCCGATGATCACCGTTGCTACTGTTCCGCAGTATCAACAGATGGGTGCGGGCGGCATGGTCGCGACGATCAAGGTTATTTCCTATGCGGTACCCGGTTCGGACGTCATGCATGCCGCGCGTTTGGCTCAGGCTTCGATCCGTTTGGCAGCGCCCGTTCACAGAACAGCAGGCCTGATCGTCACCGACATTCCGGGTGGACCACCGAACGAAAAGGGCATCGCTGCGATACGGGGGCGGATAGAGGCCCTGGGTATGGACCTCAGCGATATCAAGATCGTTCCGCATCGTGTTGATGAATTGGCCGCTGCTGTATCTGACCTGCAGGGCGATGTCGCAATGATCCTGACTGGATCCGCAACGTCGGATGAGAACGATGTCGCACCAAGCGCGGTGAGGGTAGCCGGAGGGTTCGTAGACCGATTTGGGATGCCGGTCGATCCCGGCAATCTTTTGTTCATAGGGGCGCTGAAAGACAAACCAGTCATCGGTCTGCCGGGCTGCGCGCGATCACCTGCGCTGAATGGTGCTGACTGGGTGCTGTCCCGGGTCGCCTGCGGTATTGCGACCACAGGCGAAGACATCGCTGGCATGGGCGTCGGCGGTCTGCTCAAGGAAATTCCCACCAGACCTCAGCCGAGGGCAGGCAAAGGAAAGTGACGTAGCGGCAGATTTGACCGCTGCGACTGCCACTATAGCTGGTGGAGATCATGAGACTGAAATGCCTCAAAAAACGGCAAATATTTTTGTTCTCAAACAAATTTTCCCGTGTTTAACTCGACGTGAGGAAAAAATACCAAATGGGAGGAGCTTATGACACAGGTCTCAATGACCGTGAACGGAAAGTCCGTGAGCGGTGATGTCGAGGGCCGGACTTTGCTGTCCAGCTTTCTACGTGAACACCTGTCGCTGACCGGAACGCATGTCGGATGCGATACTGCACAATGCGGCGCATGCGTGGTGCATGTGAATGGCGAGGCGGTAAAATCCTGCAACATGCTGGCGCTTGAAGCAGACGGCGCGGATGTGGGCACGATTGAAGGGCAGGCCAACGCGGATGGCTCGCTGAATGTGATCCAACAAGCGTTTCAGGATCATCATGGTTTGCAATGCGGTTTTTGCACACCGGGAATGGTGATGAGCGCAGCGGCCCTGCTGAAAGAGAATCCGCGCCCGACAGAATCCGAAATACGCAAGTATCTGGAGGGCAATCTGTGTCGCTGTACCGGATACCACAACATCGTCAAAGCGATCATGGCCGCATCCGGTCAGGACGTCAGCAGCATCGCTGCGGAATGATGCCGCTGCGGGCGTGAGGAGGACGCCCGTGGGATGACATAGGGTGCACCAGCATCCGTTTATGGGAGGAGAACAAGCAATGCCCAAAGACAGTGGCATCGGAGCCAGTTCCAAGCGACGCGAAGACGTACGCTTTCTGACCGGAGCGGGCAATTACACCGACGACATCAACGTACATGGCCAGGCCTATGTACATTTTCTGCGGTCCGACATCGCGCATGGACGGATCAAAAACATCGACACGTCTGCAGCTGAAGGCATGCCGGGCGTGGTCAAGGTTTTCACCGGCAAGGATTTCGAAGGTGTGGGCGGGATGCCCTGCGGCTGGGAAGTGACCGACAAGCACGGCGCACCTATGCAGGAGCCGCCGCACCCCATTTTGGCACAAGGCAAGGTGCGCCATGTGGGTGACCCGATTGCCGCCGTTGTGGCCGACAGCCTCGAACAGGCCCGTGATGCGGCCGAGGCGATCGATCTGGATATCGAAGAACTGCCGGCAGTTATGAACATGAAAGCAGCCGCGCAAGATGGCGCGACGCTGGTTCACGACGATCTAAAGAACAACATCTGCTATGACTGGCAGTTGGGCGAGACCGACGACGCAAAGGTCAACGAGGTCTTTGCCAACGCGGCGCACGTGACGACGCTGGATTTGGTGAACAACCGCTTGGTCGCCAACCCGATGGAGCCGCGCGTGGCGGTGGGCGAGTACAAGCGCGGGACGGATGAGTATACTCTCTATACCACCTCGCAAAACCCGCATGTGATCCGCCTGCTGATGTGCGCCTTTGTTCTAGGCCTGCCCGAGCACAAGGTCCGCGTGGTGGCCCCGGATGTGGGCGGCGGCTTTGGCACCAAGATCTTCCACTATGCGGAAGAGGCGTTTTGTACCTTTGCCGCCAAAGCCTGCGGCCGTCCGGTCAAATGGACGTCCAGCCGGTCCGAGGCGTTCATGTCGGATGCCCATGGCCGTGACCATGTCAGCAAGATCGAACTGGCGCTGGATGCAGATAACAACTTCATCGGTCTGCGGACTAACACCTATGCCAATTTGGGCGCGTATCTGTCGACCTTCTCCAGTTCGGTTCCGACTTGGCTGCATGGCACGCTGATGGCGGGCAACTACAAGACACCGGTCATTCAGGTGAATGTGAAGGCGATGTTCACCAACACGGTACCGGTGGACGCCTATCGTGGCGCTGGCCGTCCCGAAGCGACTTATCAGCTGGAACGTGTCGTCGATAAAGCAGCACGAGAGTTGGGCGTCGATCCGATTGCCCTACGCCGTCAGAACTTTGTCACCCAGTTCCCCTATGACACGCCGGTGGCGCTGACCTATGACACCGGGGACTATAACGGGACAATGGACAAGCTTGAGGCCGCTGCCGATCTGGCAGGCTTTGCCGCGCGTCGGGCGAAAAGCGAGGCGAATGGCAAGCTGCGTGGTCTGGGCGTCAATTGTTATATTGAGGCCTGTGGTATCGCACCGTCCAATATCGTTGGCATGCTGGGGGCCCGCGCTGGCCTTTATGATGCCGCGACTGTGCGGGTGAACGCCACCGGTTCGATCAGCGTAATGGTTGGCGCACATAGCCACGGACAAGGGCACGAAACCGCCTTCCCGCAAGTTGTGGCTGACATGATCGGTATCGACGAGTCGATGGTCGAGATCGTGCATGGCGATACCTCGAAAATCCCGTTTGGCATGGGTACCTATGGGTCGCGTTCACTGGCGGTCTGTGGCTCGGCAATGGTCAAAGCGACTGAAAAGGTGATCGAGAAGGCCAAGAAGATCGCGGCCCACCTGTTGGAAGCCTCCGAGGCGGATATCGAGCTGAAGGACGGTCAGTTCAGCGTCGCAGGCACCGACAAATCGGTGGCTTGGGGCGATGTGACCCTGACAGCCTATGTGCCGCACAACTATCCGCTGGAGGTTGAACCCGGGCTGGAGGAGACCGCGTTTTACGATCCGGCGAACTTTACCTTCCCGGCAGGTGCTTATGCCTGTGAGGTCGAAGTTGACCCGGAGACCGGTCAGGTGACCATCGAGGCCTTCACCGCCGCCGATGACTTTGGCAACATCATAAACCCGATGATTGTTGACGGTCAGGTGCATGGCGGTATCGGTCAGGGCATCGGACAGGCGCTGCTTGAAAACTGTGCCTATGATGAAAATGGTCAGCTGCTGAGCGCTTCCTTCATGGACTATGCAATGCCGCGTGCCGATGATCTGCCGTTTTATGAGGTTGATCATTCCAGCCAGACCCCATGCACCCACAACCCGCTGGGCGTGAAAGGGTGTGGTGAGGCAGGAGCCATCGGTTCTCCGCCGGCAGTGGTCAATGCTGTTATCGATGCGTTGAACTCGGGTGGAAAGGCTGTCGATCACATCGATATGCCTGTCAGCCCGTCGCGTGTCTGGGCAGCAATGAACAGTTGAATGGAGAGGGTGGACCGGGGGCTTTGCCTCCCGGACCTCCGAAATATCTATAGCCAGATGAAGAACGGATCTGCGTTCTTCGGAAAGGAAAAGCGAAATGTATAGTTTCGAGTTCGAAAAACCCTCGACCATCGCGGACGCCGTTGCCGCGCTTGGATCCGAGGATGCTCAGGCATTGGGGGGTGGACAAACACTCATCCCAACGCTGAAGCAAAGATTGGCCGCACCAACGACTTTGGTCAGCCTAAGCAGTATCCCCGAGATGCAGGGTGTTTGTGTCGAAGATGACGGCTCACTTGCCATCGGCGGAGCAACGACACACGCAATGGTCGCAGCTGAGACAGCAGACAAATATGCGGCGCTGTCCGATCTTGCCGGTCATATCGGTGATCCCGCTGTACGTAATCGGGGTACTATCGGCGGCTCACTTGCCAACAACGATCCGGCGGCCTGCTATCCGGCAGCGGCGTTGGGATCGGGTGCAACGATCATCACGAACAATCGCAGTGTTTCGGCAGATGATTTCTTTCAGGGCATGTTCACAACTGCACTGGATGAAGGTGAGATCATCACGACCGTCCACTTCCCGATCCCGCAAGCAGCGAGCTATCAGAAATTCCTGCAACCGGCGTCCCGATTTGCACTAGTTGGTGTTTTCCTCGCTCGATTTGCTGATGGGGTGCGTGTAGCGGTGACTGGTGCCAGCGAAGATGGCGTGTTCCGCTGGTCAGAAGCAGAAGAGGCGTTGAACAAAGAGTTTCGACCTGATGCGCTGATGGATCTGAAGATTAATCCGATGAACATGATCGGTGATCTGCATGGCAGCAAGGAATATCGTGCGCATCTTGTTGGCGTCATGACCAAACGCGCTGTTGAAGCCTGCATCTGAACGGTTGAACAAATCGTCCCAAAGCCCCGGAGTTTTCTTCGGGGCTTTTATTTTCGCCTGATCTTGGGGCGCGGTGCTGCGCGCCAATACGCACCGGTATCTTCCCGAGCCGTCTGATACTCTTCAACACGCCGACGCGCAGCATCGCCGTTGGCTTCGAAAAGATGTCCTAACAGGCACTCCAGAACGGCCATGGCGCCGGAAAAGCTGGAGAAATGATGTTGAGAGCGGGTGCTGATTTTCAGCACGACGTCGGGCTCAAGTCCAGGTGCGACCACATCGCTATCGGACAACATTATGATCTTTGCACCCCGATCACGGGTGAAACGCATCGATTGAATGGTATCAGCGGAATAGGGATGGACCGTTATGGCAAAGAGGCAATCATTCTGATCTGCCTTAAGCAAATCGTCGATCGCTGACCCCATATGCCGTGGGATCAATTGAAGCCCCGGATGCGCCATGCGACCGGCATAATGAAAGTAATACGCCAAGGCGTAGCTGGCGCGGGTCGCGGTTACAAAGCATCGGTCGGCAGAAGTGATCAATTCAACGGCCTGCTTTACTCTGTCGGGTTCAGACAGACGAAGCGAACGCGTGACGACGTTCAGTTCGTTCCGGGCAAATACTGCTTGCGATGCGGCAAATGAATCACCGCCCTGCATTCTTGATAGCCAATCTTGTCCGAGCAGGAGTTCGCGGTCGGTTACAAGATCCTGCCGAAAGGGGTGGCGGAAGGCTTCGAATCCTTCAAACCCCAGATAATGCGCCAGCCGCACTATAACATTTGTGCTGACGCCAATCTTATCTGCACTTACCCGTATTGAATCGATCCCGAAATCAGCAGGGTGATCTATGATGTACTTGGTCGCCGCCTGAAGTTGCGCAGGCATCTGGTCGATTTCGCGGCGAAGCCGGTCGATCAGTTGGGTCGTTGTCTGTGTCATAAAGTGAAAAAAACATATGTTTTGAAATAAGCAAGTTGAAAACGTTCTCTCAACAGATACATCGGCTTTGACCCATGGAGGCTGAGCTATGTCTGGCATCAAACAACAACACAAAGTTTCAAGCAGCGGAGTGGTTTTGCCGTATATCCTGGTTGCCCCGAACGGAGCGCGAAGAGGCCACGATGATCACGCTGGTCTTCCGGTAACTCTGGATGAAATCGTCGATACAGCTCGTGCGTGTTCCGAGGTTGGGGCAAATGGATTGCATTTGCATGTGCGCGATGACCTGGGTGCACATTCACTGGATGCAGGGAGATACCGCGAGACAATCGCCGAGGTGCAGCGGGCGGTTCCTTCGATGGATATCCAGATCACCACCGAAGCTGCCGGTGTTTTTGATGTTCCGGCTCAATTCGAATGCCTGAAGAAAGTGCAACCCAGTTGGGCCTCGATCTCGATACGTGAGATTGCGCGAATGCCCGAAATGGCTGAAAGCGTTTACGCGTTGTGCGCGGATCAGGGTACGCGCGTTCAGCATATTCTGTATGACGCTGCTGATGCAGAGTTGTTGAGTGAGTGGCAACGCATCGGAACTGTTCGTACCGATCAGGTCGACCGTCTGTTGGTGCTGGGACGTTATTCCACAGATCAGGAATCAACGCCTGAAGATCTCGATCGGTTTCCGACGCATCAAGACCCATGGATGATCTGCGCGTTTGGATCGCAGGAGCATGATTGTCTGCGAGCGGCTGCGCTCCGCGGTGCGGATGTAAGAGTTGGTTTTGAGAACAGCCTGACCAACTCAGAGGATAAACCCTGGGCGGATAACGCGGCATCGGTCGCAGCGCTGGTCAATCGTTTGAAAGGAATTTGAAATGAGCCACGTATTTCCACGCCATACAAAATCTGTGCTTCCTGTCGCAGCGGGTGGAGATGGATGTTACCTGATTGACGATCAGGGCAAACGGTATCTGGATTGTGGTGATGCCGCAGTTTCCTGTCTTGGACACTCCAACCCTGCGGTGATCAAGGCGGTTCAGGATCAGGTTGAACAAATTGCCTTTGCGCATACCGGGTTCATGACCTCGGAACCGGCCGAAGAGCTGGCGGACTTGCTGATTGAACATGCGCCGGGTGATCTGGACCGAGTGTATTTTGTTTCGGGCGGATCTGAAGCAACCGAAGCGGCGATCAAGCTGGCCCGTCAGTACTATCTCGAGATCGGTCAGCCTGAACGCCGTCATGTTATCGCTCGGAGACAGAGCTATCACGGGAATACACTGGGTGCTTTGTCGGCTGGCGGCAATGCATGGCGACGCGCGCAGTTCGCGCCTATGCTGATCGACATGACCCATATCTCGGCTTGCTACGAGTATGCTGAGAAGCCTGAAGATGAGAGCAGCTTTGACTATGGCCAGCGGATCGCCAATGAACTGGAGGCTGAAATTCTGCGTCTGGGTCCTGACACCGTGATGGCCTTTATGGCCGAGCCGGTGGTTGGAGCAACTCTTGGTGCTGTCCCTGCGGTGGACGGTTATTTCAAACGGATCCGCGAAATCTGTGATCAGTACGGGGTGTTGCTGATCCTTGATGAGGTCATGTGTGGTATGGGTCGGACAGGACATCTGTTTGCCTGTGATCACGACGGGGTGGCGCCGGATATCCTGTGTATTGCCAAGGGATTGGGGGCTGGTTATCAGCCGATCGGTGCGATGATGTGTACAGGTAAAATCTATGATGCGATCCGTGATGGTTCGGGCTTTTTTCAGCACGGGCACACCTATATCGGTCACCCGGTTGCAACAGCTGCCGCTCTGGCCGTGGTTCGCGAACTGACCGGGCGCAAACTGCCTGAGCGTGCCGGTGTGATGGGCGAAAAGCTACAATCCGCGTTGGAGGCCGCTTTCGGCCAACATCCCAACATCGGCGATATTCGCGGCAGGGGGTTGTTCCGTGGGGTTGAGATTGTAGCCGACCGTGAAACACGTGCCCCGTTTGATCCCGCGCTAGGGATTGCCGGAAAGATCAAAAAGGTAGCCTTGGCCGAAGGTTTGATTTGCTATCCGATGTCCGGGACGCGCGATGGTAAGATCGGCGATCACGTTTTGCTTGCGCCGCCATTCATCATCGAGGATGCGCAGATCGACGAGCTTGTCAGCAAGCTATCGAAGGCAATCGACGTTTCGCTGCCAGCTTAAGAGAACAATAAAATCAGAGGGCGGTGTCGCCCATGGCCCTCTGATAATGCTCATTGAATGCCATGATCGGATGCTCAGACTGAGATGAGCATGCATCGTCAACCACAAGTGCACCGTAACCTAACGCTCCGCTTTCGAGCCCACGCTGCACCGAATCCACGATAGGGCCGTCTTCGGCAAATGTGGTGTTGCGATGCTGTAGAATGATCTCGCGCTCGACGTCGTTTGGTTCGGAGGCGGGCAACCACCAGTCAACCTCGATCTTTGTCCTGTTCACGCCAAGCGGTTTCCAGCGGTAGGTGTTCACGATGCCGCCGGGATAGACCTGGAGTGCGAACAGAGGAAAGAACCACCAGGTTAGAAACTTGTCAGTGCGCGCCTCGGGGTCGGCGACATAGCTGTAGGATTTTTGCGAGTCCGGTCGGGCAGGGCTGGCGTGTCGAATGCCATAGTCAAAGCCACGGGTCCGGTATTGGTCAGGGTCGACAACGCCGGATGTCAGTGTCTTATGAACCACCGCGCAGTGGTAGCATTCGTTGAAATTCTCGGCGACTACCTTCCAGTTAGCCTGTGCAAGCCGTTCCGTCCGGTCCGCGCGTTTGTAGGTGGCAAGATTGGGGGCATAGTCCGAAATCTCGCTTAGGGCGCTATGGGCCAGATCTGCCATTGGTCGCGCTTCGGGATCGAGGTTTACCAGAATCAAACCAAAGAACATTTCAACCCGAACCGGTCGCAGCTTGTACTGGCTTTTGTCGAACCCCGGAAAGGCCGTAGCGTTTGGGGCGGCGCGCAGTTGACCCGTCGTGTCGTAGGTCCACGCGTGATAGGGGCAAGTCATCTTCTTGGTGCAGCCCTTGCCGTTCAGCAATTCGTGGCCGCGATGTACACAGACATTGTAGAAGGCGCGGATTTTGCCATCCTGCCCGCGAATGACAATCACAGAAACACCGCTGATATCCTCGACGACATAGTCTCCAAAGTTCGGGATATCTGTTGCGTGCCCAACCAACTGCCACGATCGCTTGAAGATTAGTTCGCGTTCTTGGGTGAATACGCCTTCGTCACAATACGCCCGGGCAGGAAGCGATCGATACACGCCGCCGGAAAAAGACATCTCACCCATAGCCGCCTCCTTTGTCTGGTCGCACCAGATTGAGGCAAAAGAGGATTCTGAGCTTTTCACTTTGCGCCAATCAATCGTCGAAATCAGAGTGCCTGAAATCGACACTCCGTCGGTTTCAGACTTTCTGAATTTGTTGATTGGCTGCTGGCGTTACAAATCGCGCCAATTGAATTTCCGGTGAACAAAAAACCCTGCCAGAGTGTCTCTGACAGGGTTCGAAACTGGATATCCGCAGCAATTACTTTTGCGGAAGAGGGCCAATCATCATGATCATCTGACGGCCTTCCATCTTCGGCATGTTTTCAACTTTGCCGATTTCCTTGATATCTTCAGCAACGCGTTCCAGTAGTTCACGGCCCAGATTCTGGTGTGCCATCTCACGTCCGCGGAAACGCAGGGTCACTTTGACCTTGTCGCCGTTTTCGAGAAACTTAACCACGTTGCGCATTTTGACGTCATAGTCATGCGTGTCGGTGTTGGGCCGGAACTTGACCTCTTTCACCTCGATGATTTTCTGCTTCTTACGGGCTTCGCTTTCGCGCTTCTGCTGCTCATATTTGAACTTGCCGAAATCCATGATCTTGCAGACCGGCGGGTTCGCGTTGGGCGAGATCTCGACCAGATCAAGTCCGGCATCTGCAGCCATCTGCATGGCTTTGGCGGGATGAACCACTCCGACATTTTCGCCTTCGGCACCAATCAGTCGAATTTCGGGGGCACGGATCTTGTCATTGACGCGAGGGCCGGTGTCTCTTTGCGGCGGCGCGTTGTGAGGTCTGCGGGCTATGGGTTCATTCCTTTGATGATTGCAGAATTTCGAGCCCGGAATTTAGACTGCCCCGGGCGGTGTTTCAAGCGCCATAAACGCGGAAATAGCTGATTTTCGCGGGTTTCACGATAGTTAGTAGACCGGTCAGAGATCGATTCTCTGACCGGTAAGCAATTTAACCCACAAAGGCTTTTTCGATAACGAACTCTTTGGGATCCGAATTTGCGCCTTCGCGCAGGCCGAATTCCTCAAGGATCGCCTTGATATCATGGTTGAACGCGAGGCTGCCACAGACCATTGCGCGATCCGTTTCCGCCTCAATGCCACCTTCGATGCCCAGATCTGCAAAGACAGTACCGTCTTTCAGCAACTCGGTGATGCGGCCCATCTTGGGGCTCTCTTCCCGAGTAGTGGTCGGGTAGTAACGGATCTTGTCGGCAAAGCCTTCGCCCATCAGTTCAGCCAGCATCTCGTCCTGACGGATGTTTTCGATCAGTTGACGACCGTATTCCAGCTCAGCGACCTCACGGCAGGTATGGGTGATGATGATCTCGTCGTAGTCCTCGTAGGTTTGCGGCTCGCGCAGAAGCGAAGCAAACGGCGCAAATCCAGTACCGGTCGCAAAGAACCACAGACGCTTACCTGGCAGAAGCGCGTCGTGCACCAGTGTGCCAACAGGCTTGGGCCGCAGGATAATCTGATCACCCGGCTTGATGTGCTGCAGTTTCGAGGTCAGCGGGCCATCCTGAACCTTGATCGAGTAGAACTCCAGCTCTTCGTCCCAGGACGGCGAGGCTATGGAATAGGCCCGCAGCAGCGGCTTTCCGTTGTCGCCCAGCAGGCCGATCATCACGAATTCGCCCGAGCGGAACCGCAGCGAGGCTGGGCGTGAGACCTTGAACGAGAACAAGCTGTCGGTCCAGTGCTTCACATCAAGTACGGTTTGTGCGTCCGGAAGGACAGGGGCCTTTACGGCGGTTGCTTCGGTCACGGATTTCATCTCTGTCATCGTTTCACTATCGGTCTGCTTAACCGACATCTCCGTTTAATCTTTGATCCAAGTCAGGAAAAGGGGGCAAGTTGCCCCCATTTCGTCACAAGCTGGCGATTGGCGGGATTATCCGCGCAGGCGGGCCTGATAGTTATGGCTTTGCCAATCAGAACGGGCAAGCCACTGATCCTCGGGCTGGCGGGTGGCCAGAGCGTTGTCGATTTCAACCTCGTCGAATCCGCTGCGACGCGCCATCGCATATTGGTCAGCCAAGACATGACCTTTGGCGCGCAGACGGCCGGTGTAGCCTTTCAGGCGCAACACGCGCGCGATTGTGAACCCACGTCCGTCTGCTGAAGACGGAAAGTCCACACGCACCATCTTGGCGCTGCCCAGTCGGTCGATCAGCTCATCGGGGTCGGTATCAGATGCCACGTCCAGCGCAACGACGTCGTTTGCGGCGTCTTCCAACGTGACGTAGCCATCGGTCCAGTCATCAGGCGAAAAGCCTTCATCAGTTACGATTACGTTCATTGTATCTCTCCTGCGCGTACCATCTTGCCGTCGACAAAATGGATGCCGCATTCTTCCTTGTTCTGATCACGCCAGCGTCCGGCGCGGGGGTCTTCACCTTCTTTGACTGGCGAAGTGCAGGGGGCACAGCCGATCGAAGGGTATCCTTTGGCCACCAGCGGGTGCCGGGGCAGGCGGTTTTCGTCCATATAGGCGCGAACATCTTCTGGCGCCCAATGGGCCAACGGGTTGACCTTGATGCGTCCGGTGCCGTCCTCGACCTCAAAAAACTCAAGCTCGGCACGGGTGCCGGACTGAAATCGCTTGCGTCCTGAGATCCAGCCGCAATACCCGCTCAGCGCCCGTTGCAGAGGAAACGTCTTGCGCAAGTTGCAGCAAGCGTCGGTATCGCGCAGGTGCAGTGCACCGTAGGGATCATCACGCTCAACATCTTCGTCATCCGCCCGGATAATTTTGACATTGGTCAGGCCCAAACGTTCACTGACTTCCTGCTGATACTCCAATGTTTCGGTGAACAGCATCTGCGTGTCGATGAACAGGACAGGCGTGGCTTTGTCGACCACTGCCGCCATATGCAGCAACACAACCGATTCCGCACCAAAGCTGGAGACCAGAGCAAGCTCTTCGATTTCCTGCAACGCGCCATGCATAACGTCATGGGCACTGTGGTGGCGGAACTGGGCGTTCAGCGCTTCAACCTTCTCGGTCAGTTCCGCGCGATCTGCACCCAGTTCCGTCTGGATCAGGTCAAGCGGCATTGGCCTGCGCCTCGGGGTAAAGCGCCGCTTTGAACGGTGCCATGCCAACGCGGCGGTAGGTCTGCAAGAACGTCTCCTCTGCGCTGTCACGCTGATTCAGATAGGCGTCGACGATACGTTCCACGGCGGGCACGATCTCGTCGTAAGCAAAGCCAGGCCCGGTGCGATCACCAACAGCGGCGGTCTCTGTTGCGTCGCCACCCAGAGTGATCTGGTAGTTCTCGACGCCTGCGCGATCCAGACCCAGGATGCCGATGTGACCTACGTGGTGGTGACCACATGCGTTGATGCAGCCTGAAATCTTGATCTTCAGGTGACCGATGTCATGCTCAAGCTTCAGCTCGTCAAAGCGGGTCGCAATCTCTTGCGCAACCGGGATCGAACGGGCAGTTGCCAGCGCGCAGTAATCCATGCCAGGGCAGGCGATAATGTCGCTGATCAGGCCGATATTGGCGGTGGCCAGCTCATACTCTTTCAGCTTGGCATGGATTGCCGGCAGGTCCGACTTGTGGACATGCGGCAGGATCACGTTCTGCTCATGGCTGATGCGCAGTTCATCATAGGCGAACTCTTCGGCCAGGTCGGCCATCACACGCATCTGCTCGGCAGTCGCATCACCCGGTGTCTGACCATGCTTCTTGATCGAGATCGTGACGATCGCATGGTCCGCGTTTTTGTGCGGCGCGATGTTGGTGTCGACCCAAGAACGGAAGACCGGATCGTTGGTATAGGCGCTTTCGAACGACGCAACCGAAGCTTCGCGGAAGACCGGAGGTGCAAAGTGGCCTTTGATCTCATCCAGCAGAGCCATATCGGCGCCCTTGAACTGCGGGCGAACTTGCAGGAATCGCTCATTCACCTTGGCGCGGATGGCGTCAATGCCATGCTCGTGCACGGTGATCTTGATACGCGCCTTGTACTTGTTGTCGCGGCGGCCGATCTGGTTCCACACGGAAACGATGGCTTCCAGATACGCCAGCAGGTCGTCAAAGGCGACGAATTCGGACAGTTCCTTACCGATCATCGGGGTACGGCCAAGACCACCACCCACGATAACGCGGGCGCCCAGCACGCCCTCACGCTCAACCAGTTGCAGGCCGATGTCATGTGCCTTGATCACGGCACGGTCGTTTTCCGAGCCGGTGATGGCGATCTTGAACTTGCGCGGCATGAACTGGAATTCCGGGTGGTCGGTGGACCACTGGCGCAGCAGTTCAGCGTATGGGCGTGGGTCAGCGACTTCGTCCGCGGCGGCACCGGCAAAATGGTCGGCGGTCACGTTACGGATTGTGTTGCCCGAGGTCTGGATGGCGTGCATGCCAACCTCGGCCAGCGCGTCGAGCATGTCCGGCACGTCGTTCAGTTTCGGCCAGTTGTACTGGATGTTCTGGCGCGTGGTGAAGTGGCCATAGCCTTTGTCCCACTTCTCGGCCAGCAGGGCCAATTGGCGCATCTGTGCGCTGGAAAGGGTGCCGTACGGGATCGCAACGCGCAGCATGTAGGCGTGCAACTGCAGGTACAGACCATTCATCAGGCGCAGAGGTTTGAACTCGTCTTCGGTCAGCGAGCCGTCAATGCGGCGCTCGACCTGAGCACGGAATTGGGCGTTACGCTCTGCCAGAAAATCTTTGTCAAACTCGGAGTAGCGATACATGTCTAGCTGTCCTTTTTTGCAGCCCCGGATCCGGGGCCATATAGGGGAGAGAGGGGCCTGAGGTCAGACCCGGGGCTGCTGGGAAGATTCCTGTTTGCCGTGGGCATAGTTGGACGGACCAGTTCGGCGGAAGTCCTCCCGAAAATGGGTGGGTTCCGGGCCGTTCTCACCAGCTACGGCGTCAGCCAGATAGGCACCCACGATCTTGCTGACCTGACGCTCGGCATCCAGCAGGCGAACCTGCGCATGTGCCTCGTCAGTGATCAGCTCTGCTTCGCTCAGGTCACGAGACCAGCGATCATCTTCGGTCAGATAAATCACATCGCCTTCCAGCAAGTCATTTGCGGTGACGACTTTGGGGGTAAAAGCGCGGGCCATCAGGCAAGCTCCTTGTTGAATTCAGTTGCGGCTTTGGCCGCGTCGCGCGGGGCAAGGCCGTAAAATGTAAGGGCAGGGCCATCGAGTTCGGCAGCTGCCAGATCGGTGGGCAATTGGTCGAGTGTTGTCGCCACAACGCGCTGGTCCGGGCGTGAGGCATTTTCGACCAGTGTCACAGGCGTGGCACGATCAGCGCCGTGCATGATCAGACGACCCTGAATGAAACGGGCGGATTTCTTACCCATGTAGATTGCGGCCACAGAACCGGGGCGCGCCAGCGCCGTCCAGTCGTGATCTGCAAATCCCTTCATGTCATGGCCAGTCAGGAACCGGACCGAGGAGTTGCGCCCGCGCCGTGTCAGGCTTTGACCAATTCCGGCGACTGCGGCTGAGGCAGCAGTAATGCCGGGCACGATGTTCCACGAGACGCCCGCTGCGTCGAGCGCATCGATTTCTTCGTCCAGTCGTCCAAAGATAGTGGCGTCACCTGATTTCAGGCGAACAACGCGCAGACCTTTAAGTGCGTATTCGACCAGAAGCGCATCAATGTCTTCCTGTTTCCAAGAAGGGCCGAAACCAGCTTTGCCTACATCGACCAGTTCAGCGGTTTGGCCTGCCAACAGCAGAATCTCATCGCTGATAAGGCGATCATGCAATACGACTTCCGCCGCCTCGAAGGCGGTCAGCGCTTTGAGGGTCAGCAATTCGGGATCACCGGGGCCTGCGCCGACGAAATCGACGTGACCTGCGTGCCCTTGTGTCTGCGTAACCTGCATTGGAGTGCCTTGGCGTTTGTTTGACTTGACCTGCAATATAGGAAATATTCCCGGTCATGCGCCATATATCCGCGCAAATAAGGACATACGTTCTGCCTGCGGTGTGAAGCGGGACGCGAGTTTTGAATTGGAAGGAAAATTGGGATGTCAGTGCGAATAGACGACACGGATCGGAAAATTCTGGCCGAGTTGCAGCGCGACGCCAGTCAGTCGTTGGATGAGATTGCGGCCAGAGTTGGCAGTTCCAAGACGCCGGTCTGGAATCGAATTCGCAAGCTGAAGGGGGCCGGTGTCATCGGTCAGCAGACCGTGCTTTTGGATGCAGAGGCGCTGGGTTTTGAGGCGACGTTCTTTGTTCTGATCAGAACTTCTGAACACGAAGCGGAGTGGCAAAGGCGTTTCTTGAAAGCCCTACGTGACCGGCCTGAAGTTCAGGAGGCACACAGGCTTGCCGGTGACATTGATTACATCCTGAAAGTACGTGTGAAGAACGCCCGTGCTTATGACGCATTCTACCAGACACTGATCTCAGAAGTGCGCGTGCACAATGTGACGGCATTGCTTTCCATGGAAGAAATCAAATCCACCACGATGCTGCCCTTGAATGCACTGACTGAATCCTGAATCCCGATCCGCAGATGATCAAAACATCAGGGGATATCTGAAGTCAGATCTGAACCATCAGCTTTGTCAGCCCATGAAAATGATAGCTGTTGGAATACTCAGGTGCCTCGGCCAAGCGAAGGCCGGGGCAACGCTCAAACAGGATTGGCAGCGCAATACGCATCTCTAGACGGGCGAGTGGTGCGCCGACGCAAAAGTGAAGACCACCGCCAAAACTGGTGTTTGTCTTTATCGAGCGTGTCGGATCAAATCTATCCGGATCGTTCCAGATCGAGGGGTCGCGATTTGCAGCGCCCAATAACAAGGCGACCTGATCACCGCGAGAGAACCGGTGTCCGTAAAGTTCTACATCCTCATATGCATAGCGCGTGAACATATGAAGCGGTGGATCAATTCTCAGGATTTCCTCAATGGTGTTATCGATCGTGTCTGGCATCAAAGACTCTGCACCCGCCCCGGTTTCCAGCAGCGTTTTGACACCATTTCCCAACGAGTGGACCGTTGCCTCATGTCCGGCATTGAGCAGCAGGATACAGGTTGCAATCAGTTCATCACGCGAGAGCTTCTCACCATCTTCTTCGGCTACAATCAGGCGAGTTATCAGATCTTCGCGCGGTTCGGTTCGACGTTTCCCGATGTATTCATCAAGGAAATCCGTGAATTCCTGTGAGGACTGCGCTGCTACATCCTCGGTCCGGCGTGTTCTGCTGGCCTGATACATTGCCACCATGTCATGCGACCACCGCAGCAGATGCGGAGACATCTCTTCCGGCACACCCAGCAATCGACAGATGGTTATGACCGGAACTTGTGTGCAATAAGCGTCCAGCAGGTCGAATGGTTCTTGTGGGAACGTGTCGATCAATTCGTTGCAAAGATCTTCGATTCCGGGCGCAAGGGCCGTTATTGCCCGTGAAGTAAATGCCCGAAGTACCAATGAGCGCAACCTTGTGTGGCGGGGTGGCTCCGCCTCCAGCAATGAGTGCTTTTCGACCAGTAACCAAGGCGTGAGGTGAGCGGGACCTTCAACCGCTAGTTCCTCAGGAACCTCACGTCCAAACCTGCGATCCCGAAACAGAGACTGAACCGCCTCATGCGAAACAGCTGCGGGCATTTCGTATTCATCCCAATAGACAAGATCGCCATAGCCGCGGGCCCGGTCATAGAACGGGTAGGGGTTCTGCACAAATTCAGGATCAGTCGGGGATTGGGCGAGTGTCTTCATGCGGCGCAGACTTGCCATGGGGCGCAGCGAATGCAAGACCCTATGTCATGCACAGGTTTTGGATCATTGTCGGGTACTTGTTCGCCGTCGCACTGTTATCAGCGATGGTCTGGTCTTATGGCTACCGACAAGCGCTCACTCAACTCAGCGAAAAGGCTGAGGCGGATCTTGCGCTGGCATCGGACGGGCTGAGTTCGCAGCTGCAGGTGTATCAGGAACTTGCGGTCCTGATGTCGGATCATCCGGCCCTTAAACAGCTTGATAATCCAGCGGATAAATTTGCCGCACGTGAGTTGTTGCTTGAAGTGGCTGACAAAACGGCGGCCATCGACGTCATCTACGCCGATCGTGATGGGCAGGTTCTGGCCGCCGCTCATGATGTTGTTCAGGGAAATGTGAAGGGCCAACCTGCATTCGAGCGTGCAATGCACGGGGCATTGGGAAGCTCGCATGGTGTGCTCTCGGGTATTGGAAACCGCATATTCTCTTATGCTGCGCCTGCTTTTGGTCCTGATGGTCAGGTCGTCGGTTCCGTTATGATCATCGCAGACATCGAAGACGTCGAACGTACATGGCGCGGCAGTACCGAGGCTGTGTTCTTCATTGACCGAAGTGGTCTGGTTTTCATTTCCAACCGATCCGAGCTTTTGTTCTGGCAGAGATTTGACGGGCAAGTAGGGATCACGCCGCCACATGCAGAAGCGGGGAGCTTCGCCTCGAGCAGGATTGGGCCGCACGAAATTTGGAGCATTGGGTGGGGACCGTACCTGCCGGTACGCGCATTGCACCTGACCCGTGATCTGCCAGTGATCGGGATGACAGGTGAAGTGCTGATGGATATCGCGCCCGCACGGCGATTGGCCGCACTGCAGGCAGCTGCCGTGGCAGCGATCTTTCTGGCATTCGGTGCGCTGCTTTTCCTTGCGACCGAGCGTAGACGTACTCTCGCGGATGCCAATGCAGTTTTGGAGAGCCGCGTTGCGCAGAGAACGCGAGCTTTGACAGCAGCAAACGTCGCACTCAGGCGTGAAGTGGCCGAGCGTCAGGAAGCGGAAGCCGCGCTGAAGCGGGCGCAGGCCGATCTTGTGCAGGCAGGTAAGCTAAATGCATTGGGTCAGATGTCGGCGGGTATCAGTCACGAGCTAAACCAACCGCTTATGGCCATTCAGCAATTCGCTGACAATGGTGCTGCATTTCTAACGCGAGGAAAGAGTGAAAAAGCCACCGAGAATCTGGGGCGAATTTCGGAAATGGCCGCCCGTATGGCGCGGATCATCAAAAACCTTCGCGCATTTGCGCGCAATGAAAGCGAACCAATGGGCAAGGTGGATCTGGTGCAGGTTATCAGAACGGCAGTGGAGCTCACCGAGCCCCGTTTGCATGCTGATGGGGTCACACTGGACTGGCACCCCAATACCGAGCCCGTCTACGCTTGGGGCGGGGAGGTGAGGTTGGTGCAGGTATTCGTGAACCTGATCAACAATGCGGCTGACGCGATGAGTAATCAGGAAGAGCGTCTTATTCGCATCGCCATAGACAACGGAGAACGGCTGGCGGTCACTGTTCGGGACATTGGTCCAGGGATCGAAGAGCCTGAGAAGCTTTTTGAGCCATTCTATACCACCAAAGCGGTAGGTTCTTCCGAAGGAATGGGGCTTGGCTTGTCGATTTCCTATGGCCTTGTCCAAAGCTTTGGCGGAAACATTCGTGGTACGAATGCAAGTTCCGGCGCGATTTTCACGGTCGAGCTTGAATACTTCAAAGAGGACAAGGCCGCATGATCAAAAAGGTGCTTTTGGTCGACGATGATGCGGCAGTTCGCGAAGCATTGTCGCAAACTCTGGAGCTTGCAGATTATCACCCGGTTGCTGCAGGTTCATTCGTAGCAGCCAAGGATCACATCCGCCCGGATTTTGCCGGCGTAGTTGTCTCGGACATCAGGATGCCGGGGCGGGATGGGTTTCACCTGCTATCTTATACCCGAGAAATAGATCCGGATCTGCCAGTCATCCTTCTGACGGGTGAAGGGGATATCCCGATGGCCGTTCAGGCAATGGGACAGGGTGCTTTTGACTTTCTGGAAAAGCCCTGCGCCGCAGCAGATCTTTTGGCAGTGTTGGAACGCGCGTTTGCCAGCCGAACCGCGATTCTGGAGCAGCGCGCGCTGAAAAGTGAGCTGGAGCGCGGAGATCCTGCCGCGCGTTTGCTATTTGGACTGTCTGCTCAGGCCGAAGCACTTCGAGATCGAGTTAGAAGCGTCGCGCCCACAGGTGCAGAGGTTCTTGTGACAGGGCCACCGGGCAGCGGCATTTCCAAGGTTGCCGAAGTGGTGCACCTGATGTCTCCGCGTGGACAAGGCCCGTTTGTCAAACGCCCAGCAGCAGGATTGTTGGCCGAAGACCTCCTGCGCGTTTGCGAAGATGCAGCGGGTGGCTCTTTGTTTCTTGATGAAGTTTCCGCAATGCCGGAAGCCACGCAATATGCAGCGCTGGAATTGATTGAGCAGGGTGCCGGGGTAAGGATTGTCGCCGGTACGACCGCAGATTTGGCAGAACTGTCATCGCAGGGCGGGTTCCTTGCCGACCTTTTCTATCGTCTTGATGTCATGCGCGTGCGCATCCCGTCATTGGCGGAACGTCCCGAAGACATACCGGTGATCTTTCGCCATTACGTAGCTCAGGCCGCTGAACAAGCTGGTATCGCAGAACCCGAGGTCAGTTCTGAACACATGGCATCCCTCATGGCGAGTGATTGGCCGGGTAATGCAAGATCACTGATGTCGGCAGCAATGCGGTTTGTGCTCGGAATGCCTGAGGAGGTTACCCAAGCTGCTGATCTGGGGCTGAACGAACAGATGGCACGGGTTGAACGTTCTCTTCTGATTGCGGCGCTTGGGCGTCACAATGGTAAGGCGTCTGAGGCTGCCAAAGCGCTGAAACTGCCTCGTAAGACTTTTTACGACAAATTGGCGCGTTACCAGATTCGGCCGGAGGACTATCGCCGGTGACCCCGCTGTTCCTATATCCTTAATACATATTTTCATAAGGTTAGGTGGGGTAAGCTACCCGACCTGCGTTTGGAGCAATGAAAAGTTCACGGTTCGATTCGCGGATGTGATTCGAGGCTGTGCGAAATTCCGCACAAATCTTGATTGTGGTGTGCGGGATTTCGCACATGCCTACAGCGCTATCAGTCTTTTCCGTTCGGGTACATCTCCTAGTGCATTGATAAATAATAATTTAAATCAAGTACGACATAGATGAATCAAAAAGTTGAGCGATAACTCCCGATTCGTTTCACTTCGCGTCATGCGACGCTGATCCAGTGTCCAAAAGAAGTTTCAAGGAAGTCCGGGAGGAAAAACGAATGAAGTTCCTGACAACGGCTGCAACCGCACTTGCGCTGTCTGTAACTGCAACGGCGGGCATGGCTGCCTGTGATGACGGTGAGATTGTCGTCAAGTTTGCGCATGTTACCAACACTGACAAACACCCCAAAGGAATCGCTGCTTCGCTGCTGGAACAGCGCGTCAATGATGAGATGAACGGCGTGATGTGTATGGAGGTCTATCCGAACTCCACACTTTATAACGACGACAAAGTCCTCGAAGCGATGCTGCAGGGCGACGTACAACTGGCCGCGCCTTCGCTGTCCAAGTTCGAGAAATTCACCAAGCAATTCCGTCTGTTCGATCTGCCCTTCATGTTCAAGAACATCGAAGCTGTTGATGCGTTCCAGGCATCGGCAGATGGTCAGGCGATGAAAGACAGCATGCAGCGCCGCGGCCTGCAAGGTCTGGCTTTTTGGCACAACGGCATGAAGCAGATGTCGGCCAACAAGCCTCTGGTTGACCCTTCGGATGCGGATGGCCTGAAATTCCGTGTTCAGTCTTCGGATGTTCTGGTTGCTCAGATGGAAGCCATCGGCGGTAGCCCCCAGAAAATGGCGTTCTCGGAAGTTTACGGCGCGCTGCAGCAGGGCGTTGTTGACGGGCAGGAAAACACCTGGTCGAACATCTACGGCAAGAAGTTCTTCGAAGTGCAGGACGGTATCACAGAAACCAACCACGGCATCATCGATTATCTGGTCGTGACATCTGTGGACTGGCTGGACAGCCTGGATCCAGAAGTGCGTGATCAGTTCCTGACAATCCTTTCGGAAGTCACTGAACAGCGGAACAAAGAAGCCTTTGCCGTGAACGAAGCCGCCAAGGCATCGATCACCGACACGGGTGCCATCATCCGCGAACTGAACCCAGAACAGCGTCAGGCGTGGGTCGATGCGATGAAGCCTGTCTGGGACAAATTTGCCGATGATGTAGGTCAGGACAAGATTGACGCTGCACAGGCAATCAACGCCGGGTTCTAATCCCGGTTCTAGACCGCGCCGTCCAGGGACTGGGGAGTTGTGGACGCGCAGGTCAGGCGGGCCGATACAGGCCCGCCGCATTCCACTCTCATCATAAAAATATGGGGACAATGAGATGTCTGGTGCGAAATCCGGCCCATCGGGGCTGGTCGACCAAATCGAAGAAACCCTGATCGCGTTGCTACTTGGCCTGATGACGGTCATCACATTTGCCAACGTGATTGCGCGGTTCGTCTTTAATTCCAACATTCTCTGGGCACTGGAACTGACCGTATTCACCTTTGGGTGGCTTGTGCTGCTAGGGGCATCCTATGCGGTCAAGAAGCACGCTCATCTAGGTGTGGACGCAATCCTGAACATGCTAGCACCTGCACCTCGCCGGATTATGGCGCTGGTGGCGGTTGCATGTTGTTTGACGTTTTCGCTTCTGATGCTCAAAGGAACTTATGACTATTGGGCGGTTTTCGCTGACCTGCCACCCACATCGGGCAGATGGTTCCCGACAGGGTTCGACACCGGCGCGCGCAGTCAGAGCTTCTATGAAGTCGATGACATTCCGATGATCGCTCCGCTGCGCTTTCTCGAAGACCTCATAAATTATGGGGAATACTACGAGAAGCTGCCCAAAGTGGTGCCTTATCTCGTTCTTCCCCTGTCGATGTTGTTGTTGGTCATTCGTTTTGCGCAGGTCGCTGTTCAGATCTGGCGCGGAGAGACGGATCGCCTTGTCGCAAGCCACGAAGTTGAAGACGAGATCGAAGAGGTCCGGGCTCAGCAAGGAGAGCATGACTAATGGACGTTGTAATTCTATTCTCCATGGTCATCGGCCTGCTATTGATCGGCGTTCCGATCGCGGTTGCACTGGGTCTCAGCTCGACCCTGTTTCTGCTGATGTATTCCGACAGTTCACTGGCATCGGTCGCCGGTACTCTGTTTGAGGCGTTTGAGGGACACTTTACGCTGCTGGCTATCCCGTTCTTCATCCTGGCGTCGTCTTTCATGACGACCGGTGGTGTGGCCCGCCGGATCATCAGGTTCTCGATTGCCTGCGTCGGGCATTTGCCCGGCGGTCTGGCAATTGCGGGTGTGTTTGCCTGTATGCTGTTTGCTGCACTGTCCGGGTCGTCTCCGGCGACAGTTGTTGCCATCGGATCCATCGTGATCGCCGGGATGCGGCAGGTAGGTTATTCCAAGGAATTCGCTGCTGGCGTGATCTGTAACGCGGGCACACTCGGGATTCTGATCCCTCCATCCATTGTGATGGTGGTCTATGCCGCTGCTGTCGAAGTTTCGGTTGGCCGGATGTTCCTGGCTGGTGTCATCCCGGGATTGCTGGCTGGTCTTATGTTGATGGTAACCATCTACGTCATGGCCAAGGTCAAGGACCTGCCAAAGGGAGATTGGAAGGGCTGGGGTGAGATCTTTGTTTCGGCACGCGAGGCCGGCTGGGGCCTGTTCCTGATCGTGATCATTCTTGGCGGGATCTATGGTGGTATCTTTACCCCAACTGAGGCTGCTGCTGTTGCAGCGGTGTATGCATTCTTCATCGCAAGCTTCGTCTACAAGGACATGGGGCCGCTCAGCACGGCTGAAGGGACACAGAACCTTTCGCTGCTGAAAAAACCATATGCGCTGATCACTGCATTCTTCCATCCCGATACCAAACATACGCTGTTTGAAGCCGGAAAACTGACCGTGACGCTGTTGTTCGTCATCGCCAACGCGCTCATCCTCAAGCACGTTTTGACCGATGAACAGGTGCCGCAACATATCGCCGAGGCGATGTTGTCTGCCGGGCTTGGGCCGATCACGTTCCTGATCGTGGTCAACGTGATCCTGTTGATCGGTGGTCAGTTTATGGAGCCTTCAGGCCTGCTGGTCATCGTCGCACCGCTGGTTTTCCCGATAGCAATCGAACTGAATATTGATCCGATTCATCTGGGCATCATCATGGTGGTGAACATGGAGATCGGGATGATCACACCTCCGGTCGGGTTGAACCTGTTCGTGACCTCGGGCGTTGCCGGGATGCCAATGATGCGCGTCGTCAAGGCCGCGCTGCCCTTCCTGGCTGTACTGTTCGTCTTCCTGATCATGGTCACCTACATCCCATGGCTTTCGACATTCTTGCCGAACACGTTCATGGGGCCGGAAATAGTGACAAACTAGGAAATCACGTTCCGCATTCGGGGCCGGTTTAAAAACCGGCCCTGACTGTTTGAAAGATCAGCTGCCATATTTTTGCAGATAATCGGCCACCCAGCCGATACCACCGTAGGCGTGCCGCCGCCCGATACTCCAATAGCCGATATCGTCATTCACCAGCTCATCGGGGTTTGGCCGGCCATGAAAGATCACGATCTTCGGCCGGTCTGGAAGTTTGCGATAGGTCTTGAAGATCAGGCCAAAAGGCCAATAGGGCACCAGATGGACAAGCCCGATGCACCAGTTCTTGGGATAGCACTTGCGCTTGTAAGCCAGTTTGGACACGTAGTTCTGGTCATTCCCATATTCGTCATGATGTTTTGCTGCATCAAAATTATCGTACAAATGGAATTGCTCGGCTGGAACGAAACCAACGACCGAGGAATTCCCGCGTGTAACCTGATTCATGAACCCCGGAACCAGATCCCAGAATGCAGCCGGGATCATGCGCCAGAGCAAACCGCGGAACTTGGGCATCAGGTACAGACCGCCCTTATCCCGAACTATTTTCAGCAATGGTGTCAGATCGCCTGTCACCATGATGTCGAGATCCAGAAACAGCGCTGCATCATATCCTTCGACGATACGTCTGTCGAACATGAGGACCTTTGGAAACTTGCCATATTCCCAATTGGACTGGGCCATCTGAGGGAAGTCGAGGGGGCGGCATTTGATCCCCGAATCCAGACCTTCGAAATTGTCCGTTATACAAATGAAGTCGTGATCGACCTGCAGATGATCGCTGACCGCACGATGGAGCATGTTGACATATTCGTTGCCATACATCGTACCCCACTTCATGCAGACAACGCAGAACTTCTGACGCGACATGCTCTGAGCCTCTTATGATCTCATTCTTCAAAACGGCCTGTTTTCCGCGCCTTGCGGAGTTCAGACTCAAACTTTTGGGTGTCTAGCATCAAAATATTGTGTTCGTCCAAGATTGATTGATGACGACTTCTTTGGAGCTCCAATGGCCTTTGGTATCAGGACGTCATAGCCTCGGTTCTCACAAAGCTTTGTCGCTCGTTGACCTTGCAATTTCAGTTTCTGTTTATAACTGAAGAGCAGAGGACGACCTCACCATCACGGGATATCATTCGGGACGACCCGAACGGATATTGAGGTCTCTTTATGCCTTGGATTTATCTTCTTTTTGCAGGTTTGCTCGAAATCGTTTGGGCTGTAGCCATGAAGCAATCGGCGGGTTTCACACGTTTGTGGCCCACCGCTATCATGGGTGTTTCAATGGTGGGGTCTTTTGGCTTATTGGCTCTGTCGATGCGCACGCTGCCGCTTGGGACGGCCTATGTGATCTGGACCGGGATCGGCGCGGTTGGTGCATTCCTCGTAGGTGTGATGCTTTTGGGTGAAGCGTTGACGCCAATGCGCATTTTGGCGGCTGTCTTGATCGTAGTGGGGTTGATCACGATGAAGCTGGCCTGATGTCTGATGCAACCTGCCGTTGACCGCTGAGCGGGTATTCGGCAGGCTGCACTGAAAGCCATTGGAGCCGTACCACTCATGCTGAACGAAACTGACGCACAAATGCTGCGAATTGCCTACGAAGAAGCCAAAGCTGGTTTTGACGAAGGTGGTTGCCCGATCGGTTCTGTTCTTGCGCGTGCAGGGCAGGTGGTTGCGCAGGGCCGCAATCAACGTGTGCAGAAGGGCGATCCTATCGCTCATGGTGAGATGGATGCCCTGCGCAAGGCCGGGCGGCAAAAAAGCTATCGCGACACCGTGCTTTATACTTCGCTGTCACCTTGCATGATGTGCGCAGGTACCATCGTTCAGTTTGGTATTCCGCGAGTAGTCATCGGTGACACTGTGAATTTCGGGGGCAATGAAGAGTTTCTGCGTCAGCGCGGGGTCGAGGTCATCCTGGCGGAAGACCCTGATTGCATTGCCTTGATGCGGCGCTTCATCGAAGAGAAGCCCAAGTTATGGGCAGAAGATATCGCTGAATAAGGCCGCTCGGCCCGTGAAGCGGTTAAGCGCCTTCGAGTGCGCGAATGATGCCCGAGAAATCCTCTGCCTTCAGGCTCGCGCCACCGACCAGTGCGCCATCAACATTCGACACACCAAAGATCTCGGCCGCGTTGGAGGGTTTGACTGAGCCACCATAGAGAAGCCGGACTGAACGACCCACGCCCTCGCCAAAGCGGCGTTCCAATCGCGCACGCATAAAATCGTGAACCTCACCGATTTCTTCCAGCGTAGGAACTTTGCCGGTGCCGATTGCCCAGATCGGTTCGTAGGCCACCACGAGGTTTTCGCCAGTCGACTGGTCCGGAATTGAACCGGACATCTGACCGCCGATGATATCCAGCGTGTTCGCCGCCTCACGCTGTTCCAGACTTTCCCCAACGCAGATGATTGTGGTCAGACCTGCATCCATTGCCGTGCGTGCTTTGGCCCGAACATCTTCGTTTTGCTCACCGTGATCTTCACGACGTTCCGAATGACCCAGAATGACCGAGTTGGCACCTGCATCTTTCAACATTTCAGCACTTAGATCGCCTGTATGCGCGCCAGAGGTGGCTGCGTGACAATCCTGTCCGCCGACAGCGATTCCGGTATGGTGAACCGTTTGAGAGGCCCGGTGCAGCAAAGTGGCTGGAGGGCAGATCAGGATGTCTACCGACGGATCCGGAAAAGTATGAGCCAGTGATTCCAACTCGGCCAGCGCAGGTCCGGTGCCGTTCATCTTCCAGTTGCCTGCCGCCAGTTTGCGCCGCATGTCGGTATCTCCCTGATCTTTTTAATGTCTTTAAGCCAGTTAACATCGTGCGCGGGTGCTGACAATTCCGCTTGCGAAAGGAATGTCTAAACGGCAGTTTGCCCGCGCAAAAGGTAAGAGCAGTATGATCGATAATCTTGACCTCAAAAAACTGGATTTGCGCGATCCGGTAGAACTGAACCGATTGGCAACTGCAGTAAGCGAAGTTGGTTTTCTGACCATTAAAAATACCGGGCTGGATGCCGAAAGGATCGGTCAGCTAATTGATGCCTATCGAAATTTTTTCCGCATGCCAGAAACGTTCAAACGCAGCGTGGATATGGCACGCACCGGGGCGAACCGAGGGTGGGGTGCGCCACAATCCGAACAGGTCGATCCAAATGCAAACCCCGACTACAAAGAGGTGTTCGATTGTGGGTACGAGTTACCCCCAGGCAATCGCTATACCGGCAGTGGTTTGAGCGTCTATGCACCTAATCTCTGGCCAGATGGTCTGTCGGAGTTTCGGGAGACTGTTCAAAGCTATTATGCCGATGCATGTGGTGTTGCGATGCGAGTTCTCCGGGCGATCGCTGTTTCTCTGGGGCGTGACGCGGCAAGCTTCGATACCGCTTTTGACACTCCGATGGCTCTGTTGCGTGGCAACTTTTATCCGGAACGCCCTGATTGGGCAGGAGAAAAAGACTTTGGGATTGCTGCACATACAGACTACGGCTGCCTGACATTATTGGCGACCGACGGAAACTCTGGCCTCGAAGTTCAAATGCCAAATGGCACATGGGAAGGCGTGAATGCCGCGCCGGGAACTTTTGTGATCAACTTTGGTGAGATGCTTGAGTTCTGGACGGCCGGGCAGGTCAAGGCAACGTTACATCGGGTCAGGGGCGGGCAGGAAGAACGCATATCTGTGCCGCTGTTCTTTAACCCGTCATATGAAACCAACGTCGCCCCACCGGGATCCGATCAGCTAATCGGTGCCGGAGAGCATCTGACCCGCCGGTTCAATGAAACCTATGTCCATCTGCAGGATAACGCTTAGCGCTGAGCAGCCAGGTTTTCGTCGAATTTGATGGATTCACCGCAGCCACATGCGTCGACGACATTCGGATTCTTGAACTTGAACCCGGATTCCAGCAAGGAAACCTCGTAGTCGATTTCGGTTCCGAACAGGAACATTTGCGCCATCGGGGCAATCATGACCTTTGCGCCATCCTGTTCGACCACTTCGTCGTTCGGATCGGCCTCATCTACGTAGTCCATGGTGTATTCCATGCCTGCGCATCCGCCCTTCTTGACGCCAATGCGCAACCCGGCATGCCCACCTGATGTCATCAGGCGAACGATCTGCTCTGCAGCCTTTGGCGTTATGGTCACGGCTTGTTTGCCGGGAATGCCGAACATAGTGGTCTCCGTTGTCGCGCGTTGTATCCAATTTAAGTCTGACACCGGTCGGGCTCAAGAGAGAGCATACAAGTTGGCTTAACTTTCTTAGTATGTGATCGAATTCCTTTTCTTGCATCAACGTCATGTATCACATTAGCGTTGCTTCAAGCCTCTTTCCTAGAGGCGATATTTTGAAGGCAGTTTGTCGAAGAAGAGGCGGTTTTAGAGATGGAACAAAAAGTAATGACACAGGTGGCGCGTGCATTGGCAGGACTGTCGTGCCTGGCATTGATTGGAATGGCCAGCACCGCATCGGCAGCAGGTGCCGAGAAGACCCATCCTGTCAACTGCGCCACAGCAGAGGGTGACCTGCGTGCGATCGCAGCGGAAAAGAAACATGCTGAGGATCAGCAGGCTGAAAGCGTTTTTGCGATTACGCCAGCCGGGGCGTTGCTGGGACTGGTTTCCGGTACTGAAAACAAGAGACTGGAAATGTTATCAGGGGATTACGTCAAAAAGCTCGACGAACGTTCCGCTGAAATCAAGGAGACTTGCGGGATAAAATGATATCGCGCGACTGCTGGTGAGGGTCAAAAAAGGACCGCTCTCGGGCAAGAGCGGTCCTGAATTCCGGGCTCGCCTTCCAGGGGGATAGCAAGCGGTCACTGAGCCCACGCACCACATAAACTCTGCTTACGTATCAACGACATCTGCGTCAGGGCTGATGGCCCGTCGCGGACGAGATACTTACTCAGGCGGTGCAGTTAAGTTGTCCGATTTCTATGTGACAGAAATCCCAAGAAACGGTAACGTATAGATTACCGTTTTATGACAAGGGCCTGTTTTCTGTGGATAAATACGTATCCTACATGAAGCCAAGCTCGAGGCGGGCTTCGTCCGACATCATTTCCATTCCCCAGGGTGGTTCCCAGGTCAGCTCAACGTCGACTTCCTTTACACCTGCCACTGGCTCGATCGCCTCAACGATCCATCCGGGCATGTCGCCCGCAACCGGGCAACCCGGAGCGGTTAGCGTCATGATGACTTTGACGGCATTATCTTTGGCAATATCGATCGTATAGATCAAACCCAGATCATAGATGTTTACCGGAATTTCCGGGTCAAACACAGTTCTACAAGCCTCGACCACTGGATCATACAGCGGGTGTTCCACGGTTGAAGGCGCGATCAGCGGCGTACCTTCAAGATGTTCACTTGGGTGGGTCATTGAAGCCTCGGGTCTGTTACCTGAGAATTTATATAGGGAAAGCCTTAGGCAGCGTCCAGAGGGGCAATGGCGCCCGAAACCGGGCGCCAAAGCAATTTAGTCGTTTATGTCGTGGTTGAAGGTCTTCACCTGTCCATGCGGTAAGGCGAACATGCGGCGCAACACCAACCACGCGACCAGCGACAGCACTGCGAAGATCAACAGCAAAATCGGGAGCGATGGTGTAACCCCGGGGATGATCAGCAGTATCCCTGTGATGGCCGCCCCGATTGCAAAGCCCAAAAAGATGAACCCGGGCAGAATGACCTCAAGAATACCGACTGCGAGAGCTCCAGCCAGCCAGAGCCACCAGGTCAGCCAGAAGGGATCAGCCATCATTTGCCTCCTTTCAGCATTTTGAAGGCGTCACCAAACGCTTCAAGTGCGTTCGCAGGAACAACAATGGTTTGTTTGCCGGTGCCGTTACCCAATGCGTTCAGCGATTCAACCTGCTTCAATGCTACCTGATATTGCGCAGCCTCGATGCCATTATCCTGAATGGCCTTGGCTACAACACCGGTTGCATAAGCTTCGGCTTCGGCCTGAATACGGCGTGCCTTGGCGGTTTGTTCGGCCGCATAAAGCTCGGCATCGGCATGAAGCTCGACTGCGCGTTTCTGACCTTCGGCTTCGGTAACCTGCGCACGACGGGCACGTTCTGCATTCAGCTGCTGTAGCATTGCGTCACGAGTTGCCTGATCCAGGTTCACGTCCAGAATCTCGGCACGGGTGACTTCGATTCCCCAGTCATCGACGGCGGTTTCGACGCTTTCCTGAATGCGGGTAATCAGCTGCGCACGGTTCGACTGAACTTCATCAAGGTCCATCTTACCAATTTCGGCACGTACAATACCTGCCACGGTGGTCGCGATAGCGCCGTCTACGTCACGAATACGGTAAACTGTCTTTTCCGGCTCAAGAATGCGGTAGAAGACCGATGTATCGATCTGTACCAGAACGTTGTCCTTGGTGATTGCGTCCTGTGTAGCATTCGGCAACTGTCGCTCCAGAATGGATATCTTGTGACGCGCAACATCCAGAAAAGGAACAATAAAGTTAATGCCCGGGCCAAGCACCGAATGCAGCCGCCCGAACCGTTCGACCACATATTTTTCGGATTGCGGAACGATTTTGATGCCTTTCAGGACGACAATGATGATCAGCACTGCCGCCAGAAGGTAAATTATGTTTGATGTGAGCAGTCCGATAATCTGGTCTTCTGTCATATCTGTCCTCGTTTATTGTGTACGACGGTATACATCTGGGGATTGAGTCGTGAATTTTCAACTCTGGTATGGATGGAATGCGACCGGAATCATATGCGTGAAATCGGTAAAGTAGTGGGGAATTTGTTGTCTGTGACCGCTTTGCATCCCGATCTGGTTGCGCTATCGGGGCGGGATGAAACTGATTATCGACACTGATCCCGGCATCGACGATGCGATGGCCATCGCATATGCTGCTGCAGCACCAGAAATTGACCTGATTGGTCTAACCACTGTGTTCGGCAACACTCATGTCCATCAATCCAGCAGAAACGCCCGTTTCCTGGCGGATAAACTGGGGCTGAGTATTCCCGTGGCCGAAGGGGCGTCCGCCGGTCGTCATGCTGAAAGTCATAGCCCGTCCGAGCATGTTCACGGACCCGAGGGCTTTGGCGATCTGACCGATATTCCGCAAGTAGGTGAGAACCACCACCTGAATGCCGCCGAATTCCTTGTTGAGATGGCGCAGCGGCACAAAGACGAGTTGGTTGTTTGCGCCGTTGGCCCCCTGACCAATATCGCTGATGCGATGCAGCTGGATCCGGGGTTTGCCGGAAACATCCGTCGACTGGTCATCATGGGTGGAGCTGTTTATTGTCCTGGTAATATCACGGCGCATGCCGAAGCGAACATCTATCATGATGCGAAAGCGGCTGATGAGGTCTTTTCCAACCCACCCGAAACGGTTCTGGTAGGCTTGGATGTAACGCTCAAAACTCTCTACGAGACCGCAGATTTTGAAGCGCTTGCTCAATCTTCGCCCGATATGGGTAGTTTTCTGCGAGATATATCGCGTTTTTATCTTCAGTTTTATAGGGATATCGGCGGTCTCGAAGGTTGTGGCCTGCATGATTCAACGGCTGTCATCGCCTGCTCACACGAGCCCATGTTCGATACAGTGGAAACAGGCCTGAAGGTCGTCCTTGATGGGGAAGAGTTTGGAGCGACGCAACCTCATCCATCGCGTCCGTCTGTACGAGTCTGTAAAGACGTGGATGGGGCAGGCGTCGTTCGTCTTTTCACCGAGAGAGTGGCCTCGCTGCCCTGACGGGTTGCAATGGCTGTATAGATCGGGCAAAGCCTGCCCGGTTCAGCGACCCGAGGCGTGCATATGACACAGCAGTTTTCATTCGAACTGAAGGCCACAGACGGAAAGGCCCGTACCGGCGTGATTCAAACGCCAAGAGGTGAAGTGCGCACTCCGGCCTTTATGCCAGTGGGTACTGCCGCCACTGTTAAGGCGATGATGCCTGAAAGCGTGCGAGCCACAGGGGCAGACATCCTGCTGGGCAACACCTATCATCTGATGTTGCGCCCAACGGCCGAACGGATCGACCGTCTTGGCGGGCTGCACAAGTTCATGAATTGGGAACGTCCCATCCTGACGGACTCGGGCGGGTTTCAGGTCATGTCGCTGGCTGGTTTGCGAAAACTCACCGAAAAGGGCGTGACCTTCAAATCTCATGTCGATGGGTCAAAGCATGAATTGACGCCCGAACGCTCAATGGAAATTCAGCGGCTTTTGGGCTCGGACATTGTAATGTGTTTTGACGAATGTCCGGCGCTGCCTGCAGATCGCGAACGCATCGCTGAATCCATGCGTCTGTCGATGCGATGGGCTGAGCGGTCGCGCGAAGCATTTGGTGATCGACCGGGTCATGCACTGTTTGGAATCATGCAGGGCGGTCTTGAAAGCGATTTACGCGAAGAAAGCGCTGAAGCCCTGAAAAGCATCGGTTTTGAAGGATACGCGGTTGGCGGCTTGGCTGTGGGCGAAGGGCAGGAAGCCATGTTCTCGTGTCTCGATTATGCACCCGGTTTCCTGCCGGAAGATAAGCCACGATATCTGATGGGGGTCGGTAAACCCGACGATATCGTGGGCGCTGTTGCGCGCGGTATCGATATGATGGATTGTGTGCTGCCGTCCCGATCTGGCCGTACCGGACAGGTCTTTACCCGCCGCGGTGTGGTCAATATCAAGAATGCCCGTCACGCCGATGACCCGCGTCCTTTGGATGAGGCTTGTTCTTGCCCGGCCTGCTCAAATTACTCGCGCGCCTATCTGCATCACGTCTTTCGGGCGAATGAGATGATTTCGGGCATGCTGCTGACGTGGCACAACCTGCACTATTTCCAAGAGATAATGCAGGGAATGCGCGATGCGATTGCGGCGGGCACATTTGACAGCTGGCAGGCAGATTTCCACGCGCAGAGAGAACAGGGCGATATCGAGCCGATTTAAGGCGCATATGGCGGGTGCTTCATTAATTTCGGTGGATATATCCATTGCATGCCTTGCAGTCCCTGAGACCTCGGGTCATTCTGAATCACGACACACGGCGGTGAGGTTGAAATGGGCCACTAAGTGCCCCACCTTTATCGTCCAAGACAGGAGATGGCCAAAGGTTGCCTGAATCAGGGACCGGTGCCGTCTTGCCAATGATAAGGATTGAGCATGCAAGAGCCTCTGAATTCCTCTTACCCAGTACTGCCGCTGCGCGATATCGTGGTTTTCCCGCATATGATCGTGCCGCTTTTCGTCGGTCGCGATAAATCGGTCCGCGCGCTGGAAGAGGTCATGCAGGATGACAAGCAGATTCTGTTGTCCAGTCAGATTGACCCCGGTGTTGATGACCCTGAAATCGACGGCATCTATCGTTCGGGCGTACTGGCCAATGTACTGCAACTGCTGAAATTGCCCGATGGCACCGTAAAGGTGCTGGTCGAAGGGCAAGCACGTGTGCAGATCACCGAGTTTCTCGAAAATGACGACTTCTTTGAAGCGCGCGCTGAGTACCTGACAGAAATCCCCGGCGACGTGACCACGACGCAGGCGTTGTTGCGCACTGTCGCGGATGAGTTCGAGCGCTATGCCAAAGTGCGCAAGAACATCCCCGAAGAAGCGCTGACCGCTGTTGGTGAAACCACCGAGCCTGCCAAGCTGGCTGATTTGGTGTCGGGTCACTTGGGCATCGAGGTCGAGCAAAAGCAGGAACTGTTGGAGACCCTCAGCGTCAGTGAGCGGCTTGAGAAAGTCTATGGCCTGATGCAGGGCGAAATGTCGGTTCTGCAAGTCGAAAAAAAGATCAAGACCCGCGTCAAATCCCAGATGGAGAAGACGCAGCGCGAGTACTATCTGAATGAGCAAATGAAGGCCATTCAGAAGGAACTTGGCGATGGCGAGGATGGCAGCAATGAAGTTGCCGAGCTTGAAGCCAAGATCGCCGAGACCAAGCTGTCGAAAGAAGCGCGCGAAAAAGCGGAAGGCGAGCTGAAGAAGCTCAAGAACATGTCACCCATGTCGGCCGAAGCGACCGTTGTGCGCAACTATCTGGACTGGATACTGTCACTGCCGTGGGGCACCAAATCCCGCGTCAAAAAGGATCTGGGTCGCGCGCAGGACATTCTGGACGCCGATCACTATGGCCTTGAAAAGGTCAAAGAGCGGATCGTTGAGTACCTCGCGGTACAGCAGCGTTCGAAAAAGCTGAAAGGCCCGATCCTGTGCCTTGTCGGCCCTCCGGGCGTAGGTAAGACCTCGCTGGGTAAATCCGTTGCCAAGGCCACGGGACGCGAGTTCATTCGCATCTCGCTGGGTGGTGTACGCGATGAATCCGAGATCCGCGGTCACCGTCGGACCTATATTGGTTCGATGCCAGGTAAGATCATTCAGGCGCTGAAAAAGGCGAAAACCACGAACCCGCTCATCCTGCTCGACGAGATCGACAAGATGGGGCAGGACTTCCGTGGTGATCCGGCCTCGGCAATGCTTGAGGTGTTGGACCCGGAACAGAACAGCACGTTCATGGATCACTATCTTGAGGTCGAATATGACCTGTCCAACGTGATGTTCCTGACCACGTCGAACAGCTACAACATGCCTGGGCCTCTGCTGGACCGGATGGAGATCATCCCGCTGGCTGGTTACACCGAAGAGGAAAAGAGCGAGATCGCCAAACAGCACCTGATCGACAAGCAGGTCAAAAACCATGGTCTGAAGGCCAAGGAATTTGAACTGACCGATGAAGCGCTGCAGAAGATCATCCGCACTTACACCCGCGAGGCGGGCGTGCGGAACCTCGAACGTGAAATCGCCAAAGTGGCGCGGAAATCGTTGACCAAGATCATCAAGAAAGAGGCGGAAGAGGTCACTGTGACGCCCGACAATCTGGGTGATTTCCTTGGCGTGCCGAAGTTCCGTTATGGTCTTGCCGAGCAGGACGATCAGGTTGGTGTTGTTACCGGTCTGGCGTGGACCTCCGTTGGTGGTGACCTGCTGCACATCGAGGCGCTGAAACTGCCGGGTAAGGGTCGGATGAAGACCACCGGTAAGCTGGGCGATGTGATGAAGGAATCCATCGACGCGGCCTCGTCTTATGTGCGGTCGATCTCGCCTCAAATCGGGGTGAAGCCGCCGAAATTCGACTCGCTGGATATCCACGTCCACGTGCCGGATGGGGCGACGCCCAAGGACGGGCCTTCGGCTGGCCTGGCGATGGTGACTTCGATCGTTTCGGTCCTGACTGGTATTCCGGTGCGCAAGGATATCGCCATGACCGGCGAGGTTTCGCTGCGTGGTAATGCAATGCCGATCGGTGGCTTGAAAGAGAAGCTGCTGGCGGCTCTGCGTGGTGGCATCAAGACTGTTCTGATCCCGGAAGAGAACGAGAAAGACCTCGCGGATATTCCGGACAACGTGAAGGAAGGGCTTGAGATTATTCCCGTCAAACACGTTTCAGAAGTTCTGGAGCGTGCGTTGATCCGCAAGCCAGAGCCGGTTGAATGGGACGAAGCGGCAGAGGAAGCGGCTGCGGCTGCAGCCAAAGCCACTGAAAGCGCCGGACCCTCTGCGACTGCGCACTAATAGCGAAAGCCAAATCAGAAAAGGCGGGGATAGACCCCGCCTTTTTTTGTTGTGATCAGAACCCTATGACAGGTTTGGTCGGATCCAGTACTTCTTCTTCTGCGATATATCTCTGGAACTTACGGGCAGACAACGCGGATCGAACTGCCAGCGTAAAGATAACGATCGAGAACATCACGCACAGCACGATGTCCCATCCAAATGGGATTTGTTGCAGCGAGCCTTCACCGAACTGACCTAGAGCGCGTCTGGCTCAATTGGTTTCATATCCTGCGGCCTGGAAGAAGTTGTAGCACTCGTCTGGGGTGAACATGTCGCAGACTGCGCCGGCTGCTTTCCACAACTCTTCATACGTTCTTGCGGCAGCCTTTCGGATCAGGGCCTTCAACTTGGAGAATGCCATTTCAATGGGGTTCAGATCCGGGCTGTACTTGGGAAGAAAGAGGAACCAGGCACCGTTCTCTTTCAGGATATCACGCGCGGCTTTGCTCTTGTGGGCAGGTAGGTTGTCGAGGATCACGACGTCTCCTGGCCGCAATGCAGGTGCGAGGATGCCTTCGACATAAAGCTCAAACATCGCGCGATCCATCG